>JBBDRN010000020.1:78547-226730 GCA_040905445.1 Phycisphaeraceae bacterium
AGCGGACCCGACGTGGACGCCCTGAGCGAGGGCGTGGCCGACATCGGTTGCGGTAGGGTCCGCTGAGCGGACCATTCCGGGGGGAATCGCGGGGTCGGCGTCATGTCTCGAGAACTCGGATGAAACGAAAAAAACCCTTGACGCGCCTCGCGGGCGGCGATATACATAGATGAGCTACATATGTGAACGCGACACCGGATGCGACCCATGCCCGACGACCGCCTCCAGAAAGACCTGCTCCGCGGCAGCCTCGACCTCATGGTCCTCTCCGTCCTCGCCGAGGGCTCGACCTACGGCTACGGCATCCAGAAACGCATCGCCGCCGTCAGCGGCGGCGCCGTCCGCGTCCAGGCGGGCACGCTCTACCCGCTGCTGCACCGCCTCGAAGCCGACGGCGCTGTCCGCTGCCGCTGGGACCGCGCCGGCGGGCGGGCGCGCAAGTGGTACGAGCTGACCGCCGCGGGCCGGCGACGCCTGCGCGACCAGGCGAGCCAGTGGGAGCAGCACGCCGCGACCATCCGCCAGTTGCTCGAAGCCGCCCTGCCGGGCCGCCCGTCCACTTCCTCCTGACGAGCCACCGCCACCCGCCACCGCCACCCCGTTACGGAGCATCGCCATGTCCGAACGCGAATTCGAGATCTACCTCGGCCTGCTCACCCGATTGCTCAAGCTCAGCCCGCGGCAGCGGCAGGCGATCGAGCAGGAGCTGCGCGCCCACCTCGAAGAGCGCCTCGAGGACCTGATGGAGAAGGGTTACGCCCGCGACGACGCGATCGCCGCGGCGCTGGAGGAGTTCGGCGACGCCGCGGGCCTCGCCGACGAGTTCACCCGTGTCGCCCGTACCACACGCAGAAGGAGACGGATCATGCAGACGAGCATCGGCACCCTCGCGGCCGCGGCGGCCCTCGCGCTGGCGTTCACCTTCATGCTGCCGGAGCACCGTCCCGGCGTGCCCGATCAGCCGCGGGCGCAGGCGGACGCGGGGCCCGTGGTTGAGACGCGTGATGTCGCCGTGGACGAATCATCGCTGCCGGATTGGCTGCGCGAGGCCTCGATGACGGTCACATTTGACAACACCCCGCTGCACGAAGCGCTGCGCAGCGTGGCGGAATCGGTGGAGGGCGACTTTTTCATCAACCAGCCCGTGCTGCTCGCCACGTTGGGCGACCGCGGCCTTGCACAACCGGTCACGATGCGAGCCGCCGAGGCCGATGTCGTCACTGTGCTGTCGCTGTTGATGGAGGCCGATGAACGGCTGACGTACCATGTGGTGGACGATGTGTTGGTCATCACCGCCGCGAGCGAGCCGGAGCCGACCATCACGCTGAAGCCGTATGACGTGAGCGATCTGCTGGAGCTTGAGCCGGCGGCGGCACGTCCGGCCACGATGCAGGAGATCACCTCGGTGCTCGCTCCGAGCCTCGGTGACCGTGGCAACATCGGCATCTACCGTTACGTGCTCGTGGTCCGGGCGACCCCCGCCGCCCATGAACAGATAAAACAGACGTTGGACATGTTGCGCCTGCTGCGCAGGGACCACCTGCGCGAGGCGCGCGCGTTGCGGCGAGAGCGGGTCGAGGCGGCGGAGCGGGAAGCACAGAACGAGCGGACGGGGCGGCCGCCGCAGGACCACATGACGGAGGAGCAGTGAATCCGGCGATTGCGGCAAGTCTCGCCGAGCGCCGCTCGCCGTAGGGTCCGCTGTGCGGACTTTTCCGGGTGGCGCGGGCCTCTTTCCGACCGCGGCGCGGGCCCTCTTTCTGGCCGCGCCGTGGCGGGGGCCGCTCCGTTGCGGGGCATCATCGCGTGATCGTGGTCCGCACAGCGGACCCTACGCGGAAGGCCCCGCCCGCCGCCGCGGTGGCGTGTACACGTACACCGTGCCGACCTGCGTGTACCCCATGCCCGTGTACAGCTTCGCCCCCGTGTGCGACGCCGTCAGCACCGCCAGCGTCGCGCCCGCGCGGCGGTCGTCGCGCAGCATCCGCCCCATCAGCGTGCGCGCGATCCCGCGCCGACGGTACCGCGGGCGCACGTACATGTCCGAGCACGACGTCGCGTCGCCGACGACGACGCTACGCACCCAACCGGCCGGCTCATCGTCCACCAGCGCCACGTACTGCCGCAGCGGCGCGTCGCGGGCCAGGTGCTCGGCGGGCATGGGGCGGCTGCGCATCGCCTGCGCCAGCCGCGCCGCCAGCGCCGCGGTCCGCACGCGCTCGACGCGCGCCGGCGACGACGCCCGCGGCACGCGCTTGAGATCGTGGACCATGAGCGGCTCGGTCGTGCCCAGGCGATAGCCCAGCGCCTTGAACCTGCCGCGCAGTTCGTCGTCGGGTTGATCGACCGGGTGGATCGGGCAGATCGCGAACCGCCCGCGCGTCTGCGCCCGCGCCAGCCGATCCAGTTCCGCCGGCGACACGCCGCAGGCGATCCACTCCTCGCGACGATAGCGCCGGTCGCGTCGCGGCGCGTCGCGCAGCGCCCAGACCTGGCCCACGCGCTCGGCGAGATAGGGATGCGTCCTGCTGCGGGTGAACGCGAAGCCGCGGACGAACACCTCCGCCGCGCGGGCGAGCAGCTCGGCGTCGGTGGCCTTCGGGTCGGATGCTCGGAGCGAAGTGAGCGCCATCAGATGCACGCGCCTCCCCTATTTCGTGGCGACGGCACGGGGTTGGATTACCGCCCTGACTCGGGCACGGCCGCGCGCGTCGGCCGCGGCACGAGGTAGCCCATCACGGCACGCTGCATCGCCTCGGCCGTAACCACTTCCTCGACGACGACTTCGTCGGCGCCGGCCTGCGTCGCGAGCAGGCCCTTGCTCAGGAAGTTCGTCCGCGCCGCGATGAAGATGCCCGGGTTCAGCTCCCGGGCGACGCGGCAGGCGGCGACGGCGGCCTCCTCGTCGGGGATGGTGAGGATCAGCGCCTGCGCCTGCTCGATCCGGGCGGCGCGGAGCGTGTCGGGGCGCGTCACGTCGCCCTGCACGACCTGGCGCTGGCGCTCGAGCAGGTGCTCGATCGTTTGCTCGTTGAGCTCGATGACGGTCACCTGCACCCCGGCGTCCTCGAGCTTCTGGACGGCGGTGCGCCCGATGGGCCCGAAGCCGGCGACGATCACGTGTCGATCGCGCAGGTCATCATCGGGGCGTTGGTCGCGGATCCCGGACGGCGGTGCGTCGGCCTGCTCCATGTTACTCCCTCACGCGTCGGCGTGGCATGCTGCCGCGATCGCCGACCAGATGTGCAAAGCTCATGTCCCCTCCAGGAGACAGCCACTTCACGTATGGGCGCTGCGGAACCCCCGGAACCCCCGGAAACCCCGGAACGCATGATGTCGAACCCGAACGGACACGACGAAACCCCCGCCCCCGCCCCGCATCCCCAACCCCCAATCCCCAACCCCCAATTCCTCACGTCTGGCCCGGCCAAGCCTGGCCGACTTCCTGCTGTGCCGACGCGAAGGCGGCGCGAATCTGCTGGACCACGTCGTCGGCCAGCGGGCCCTTCGCCAGCGCCGCGAGGTTGGCCCGGGCGTTGGTCAGGCTCGTGGTGCCCACGATCGCGCTGTGGATGCCGGCGTGCGACACGGTGAAGCGCAGGGCGATCTCGGGCCATTCGATCTCGGCGTGGCCCTGGAAGCCGAGGTCCTCCGGCTTGAGCCCCATGGCCGCCAGCCGCTGCGTGTACACCTCGGCGTACTGGCTGTACATGCCCGGCTGCAGGCTCAGCTCCTTCCAGCACGCGTTGGCCAGCGGACGCTTGGCCACCACGCCCAGCTCGCGCTGCTGGCACAGGGGCAGCACCGTGTCGATGTTGTGCTGGTCGACGATGTTGACGCTCATCTCGATCACGTCCACGTCGTCCAGCCCCGCGGCGTAGGCGGCGGCTTCGTTGTCGCCCGAGTAGCCGATGAACCGCGCCTTGCCGGCGTCGCGCGCCTTGACGAGCGCGCCGAGCGCGTCGCCCTGCTCGAGGACCTGCAGGGAGCAGGAGTGGAGCAGGACGATGTCGAGCGAGTTGGTGCGGAGGCGGCGCAGGGACTGGTCGACGCTCTGGGTGATGAGCTCGGGCGACCAGGCATCGCCGACGAGCTCGTCGGTGCGGTGGCCGGCCTTGGTCATGAGGACGAACTCGTCGCGGCGGTGGGCGACGCTGTGGCCGAGCAGCTCCTCGGAGCCGGGGTAGCACTCGGCGGTGTCGATGAGGTTGACGCCGGCGTCGAGCAGGGTGTTGACGATTCGCTCGACCTTGTCGCGTTCCACGCCGAGGTAGCCGACGTTGGCCGCGCCGAAGCCGAGGCGCGTCACGTCCAGACTGGTCTTGCCGAGGGTGACCTTCTCCATGGGCGTAGAGGATAGCGGGTGAACGGGGCGTTGCCGAGCCGCTGCGACCAGCGGGGGACGATGATTCACCTGCGCCGCGGATTGGGGAAAACCCGCGTTCCATGGTGGCGCGGGCGGGCTGCACGGTTGTGCGCACAAAGCAGGCACGGCCGACGCCGATCCGCGAGGTCGTCGCGACTCGCGCAGGCCCCGTGTGCCAAAGGATTTCAGCGCCGCCCCCGCCTGCCCCGCGGCGCGTTCATGCGCACAAGCGCGACGCATGGCTTCAAGGGAGGCGGTGCCACGAAGGCGCGAAGGGGGACGAAGAAAGGCAGGAAGGGGGGAGATTTGAGAGGGGATTCTGAATCACCTTGGAACCCGACGAACTCATCGTTGAACCGCGAAGGGGCGAAGCAAGCGAAGGGCGCGAAGACACAGAAGTGACGCAAACCACAATAGTCCCTTCGCGCCTTCCGCGCTCCTCGCTGCTTCGCGGTTATTCAGAAATTCCAGAGGGCAAAGGCAGGACTCGCGGCTCCCTCTCACAGCGCGCTCATTCGCCACACGGCCCGGTACATGCCCGCGACCTGCTCGCGGTCGTGGACGCTGGGCGCGAATGCGGGGTTGAGCGGCTGCAGGCGGATCGTGCCCGCCTGCTCGTCGAGGAAGACACGCTTGAAGGTGGTCTCGTGATCGGGCAGCAGGCGAACGAAGCAGTCGCAGCCGCTGACCACGTCGGCGGCAGGGGAGAAGACGACGATGTCGCCCTGGCGGTAGTCGGGCAGCATCGACTGCCCGACGACGGTGGCGGCGAAGGCGTCGGCGTCGCCGAGCTGCGGCGGCGCGGGCACGGACTCGTCGGCGATGCGCGCCGGGTAGTCGAGGTCGGTGAAGCCGCTCGGGTAGCCGGCGGCGACCTTGTTGACGAGCGGGACGCGTCCGGCAAGCGCCGAGGCGACGCCGGCGGCGAGCTCGACGTTGCCGAGCGTCTTTTCGATGCGTTTGCGAAGCTGTCCGGAGCGATGCAGTTTGTCGAGGTTTTTGCCGCCGCCGGCGTGTCGCGAGGTGTTGTGCTTGAGCCAGCGCGCGAGTTCGCGGCCGCGCTGGGCGTCGTCGGCGAGCTGGGCGAGCTGGCGGCGGACCTCGGGGCCGGCGGTCTCGAAGTCCGCGGCCGCGCGCAGCTCGCCGGGCTCCAGCTCCAAGGCGCGCTCCAGCGCGTCGAGCGTCGCGGGGGCGGGGGGGTTGGCGACGCGGCGGTTCTCGATCATGGAGAGGTAGCTCTTGGTGGTGCCGGCGCGTTGGGCGAGGCGGGTGAGCGTCAGGCCGAGCGCTTCGCGGCGGTGACGGACGATCTGGCCGACGGTCTGCATGACAGCCCCCTGACAGTGGTGTTCAATAATCATTGAACAAGCCCTTGACGCCGCCCGTGGGCGGTGGTGTAATGCCCGGCACAAGCTTAACGGAAACCTAACAACAGGGCAAGCGGCATGGCGAGCATGGTGGGATCCCGGGGACGCGGCGTGGAGTTGGCGCACGCGGGGCAGCGGCAGGCGATCCAGCAGCGGCGGCGGGCGGCCGAGCGGCTGCTGACGCTCGCCGAGCACCTGCCGGCGCAGGATCGGCTTCTCCTCGAACAGGTCTATCGCAACGGGCTGTCCGTCGCCGAGGTCGCCCACCTGATGGGCGCCCGGCCACGGCGGCTGCAGCGGCGCGTTGCGCAGCTCCTGCGGCGGCTGCGCGATCCGCTGTTCCGGTTCGTCGTCGGTCGATCGGACCTGCTGCCGCGCGACGTGCAGCCGACCGCCCGGCTGGTGGTGATCGAAGGCCGCAGCCTGCGCGACGCCGCGCGCGCGCGAGGTCGATCCCTGCACGCGGTCCGCGAACAGGTCCGCACGCTGCGCACGCTCGCGCAGGTGATGTGAATGGGGAGGACCGCAGAGGCACAGAGGAGGCGCTCGGGAGCAAACGATGCGACTTGAACTCAGCAGACAGGTGCGGACGGATGTCGTCGACCCCGGGCCGCGCGTGCTCGAGGTCGCGGCGATGTTCGGCCTCGGCGTCGATGCGTCACGTATGCTCGAGGTCATTCCACCAACCCGCCTGGACCTGCATCCCGGCGAGCTCGTCTTCATCACCGGGCCCAGCGGCGGCGGCAAGTCCACGCTGCTTCGCCTGATCCGTGAAACACTGGCCCAACGCGATGTCGCGCTCATCGACTTCGACGCGCTCAAGCCCTTGGCCGACGGCCCGGTCATCGAGGCGCTCGCGCCGGAGCGGCCGGTGGACGACGTGATGCGCTGGCTGAGCCTCGCGGGTCTCGGCGACGCCTTCGTCATGCTCCGCCGGCCGAGCGAGCTGTCGGAGGGGCAGCGCTACCGGCTCAAGCTCGCGCAGGCGATGGCGAAGGTGGAGAGCGCGATGCACCACGGGCAATGTCCGATGCACAATGAAAAAGAGCCGTTGCGCGTGGTTGTTGTCGCGGACGAGTTCGCGGCCACGCTCGATCGACTCACGGCCAAAGTGGTGGGGCGGAACCTGCGACGATGGATGACCCGCATGTCGGCGGGGGGTGGTATGGGCATGGCGGGGGTGGCGGGGGCGGTGGCGACGTCGCATGACGATCTGCTGGAGGCGCTTGAGCCGGACGTGCTGGTGGAGAAGCCGCTGGGCGAGGCGGTGCGGGTGGCGAGGCGGGATGGGTCGTGAGTGGTGCGCGGAGCGGATGTATGACAGGTGATCTGTTGTCGAGGTTCGCGGCGATGGAGCGCGGCGCGGCGCTGCTGGAGGCGGCGGCGCTGGTCCCGGTGCGCGGGTCGATGGCGGACTACGCGGCGCTGGCCGCCCACCACTACCGCGCCCGGCGGCCGGGCACGGTGACGCGCGTGCTGGCGCTGCGCGATCCCCGGCCGAGCGTCGTCGGGCGCTATGTCCAGCGACGTGTCGAGCGAGTTGCGGTGGCGGGTGGGACGGGTGTGGCGGGTGTGGCGGGTGTGGCGGGGGTGCTGGTCGAGTCGATGCCGGCGCTTCGCTGCGCGATGCGCGAGTGGGCGATGGGCGATCGGTACGGGAGCTGGCTGAGTGGGGGTGAGCGGGCGAAGCTGCTGGCCGCGGAGGTGCGATGCATCAGCCGGGTGGTCATCGAGCCGCGCTGGCGCGGGCTGGGGCTGGCGGTGCGGCTGGTTCAATGGGCGCTCAACACCGCCCAGACGCCGGTCACCGAGGCGCTGGCGGCGATGGGGCGGGTCAATCCCTTCTTCGAGCGCGCCGGGATGACGGCCTACCCGCGCCCCACCCACGAGACCGACGCGCGCCTCATCGCGGCGATGCACCGTGTCGGCGTGGAGGTCGTCGACCTGGCGTCGCGGGCACGTGTCGAGGCGCGGCTGGCGGCGCTGGCGACGGGTGAGCAACGCTGGTTTGAGCGCGAACTGCTGCGCTGGTGGCGCTCCGGCGCGGGGCGGTGCCAGGGTGGCGGGGACGTCGGCGCGGCGATCGAGGCGGCGCGCGATCGGCTGGTGTGCCAGCCGATCTACTACCTGCGGGCACGGGTGGGCAAGCCACCGTTGGTCGCCGAGGTGAGCAGGACAGGACGTGATTGACGAGAGGGGTGCGATGAACGAGATCGTGGACGTGGAGCTGGATCGGCTGCGGGCGAACCCGCACAACAGCAACGTCATGGGTGAGCGACTGCTCAGGAAGCTCACGGGCCACATCGAGCGCAGCGGGCGGTATCCGCCGATCATCGTGCGGCCGATCGCCGGCGAGGGCGGTCAGGCGTACGAGATCCTCGACGGGCATCACCGCGTCGAGGCGCTGCGCCGGCTGAAGCGGCCGCGGGCGCGGTGCATCGTGTGGGAGGCGGACGACGACGAGGCGCTGTGGCTGATGGCGACGCTGAACCGGCTGCAGGGCCAGGATGATGCGCGCAAGCGAGCGGCGCTGCTGCGCGAGCTGGGCGGGCGGGTCGAGGCGGCGGCGCTGTCGCGGGGGTTACCTGACAACGACAAGCGACTGAAGCGGCTGCGCGAGATGACGCCCACGGTGGGGCCGCCGCGGCCGCCGCAGCCGCTGGAGGCGATGCCCGAGGCGGTGCACTTTTTCCTTCTACCCGGGCCGCGTCGTCAACTGGAGGCGCGGCTGCGCGAGGTCGGCGGCACGCGCGAGGAGGCGCTGATGAAGCTGGCGGGTGCGTGAGCGGGGCGGCGAGGTGGTGCGAATGTTGTGCGAAGCCGCGAGCGGCGGGGAGGTGGCATGGGCAAACGAATGACGATCAAGCAGCGGGCGGCTCTCATCCGCGACATCTTCAACGCGGAGCACGACGTCGTGGCGCTGGCGGCGGCGCACGAGCTGTCGCCGGATGAGCTGGCGACGTGGGCGGGCGAGGCGCAGACGCAGCGCTGCCTCACGGGGCTGTGCGTGCTGGCGGACATGCAGACGCAACTGCTGTTGAGCCGATACCGCCTGCTCGCGGCGTCGCGCCTGATCAACCTGGCCACGGGCGAGCAGGAGGGCGGGGGCGGCGACGTGGCGCGCAAGGCGTGCGTCGACCTGCTCAAGCTCGATCTCAAGCGCGCCGACGCGTCGCCGGACGGTGACGCGGGCGATGGTTGCGGCGCGGCGGCCGAGGCCGATGCGCTGCGGGCGATGGTGTATGGACCGGGCGACGGGGGCGGGGACTCAAGCGGCGCGGCCGGGGGCGACGAGGATGAATGATCGGGAGGTGGGGATGCGGCGGCTGGCGACGCTGGCGGCGCTGCGGCCGGGCACGGCGGATGAGCTGCACCGCTTCGTGCGCGTCGTGCTGGGCCTCGATGTGCCGCGCGTGGCGATGCGCGCGGACGGCACGGCGCCGTTCGCGTACCTGGTCGACGCGTTTTTCGAAGGCGAGGCGCGATCGACGCCAGCGCAGGGCGAGGCGGGGCCGGGGGACATCGTCGTCTGGGCGGCGCGAGGCAGCGGCAAGACGCTGCTCGGCGCGGCGGCGACGATGCTGGATCTCATCTTCAAGCCCGGCGTGCAGGTGCGCATCCTCGGCGGGTCGCTGGCGCAGAGCTCGCGCATGTATGAGCACCTCGTGGCGCTCGCCGGCCGGCCGCTGCTGCGCCCCGTGCTCGCTGGCGAACCGACGCGCACGCGCGTCGAGCTGATCAATGGCAGCCGGGCGGAGATCCTCGCGCAGTCGCAGCGGTCGGTGCGCGGCGTGCGGGTGCACAAGCTGCGCTGCGACGAGGTCGACGAGTTCGACCCCGACGTGTGGGAGGCGGCGCAGCTCGTGACGCGCAGCGGCTGGTGCGGCGACGTCTACGTCCGCGGCCGGGTCGAGGCGCTGAGCACGATGCATCGGCCGGCGGGGTTGATGGCGCGGCTGGTGGGCGATCAATGGACAAGTCACAATGCACAATGCACAAGTGAGCAGGGGCGCGGCGGTGGGTCGGCGAGGGTGTATCGCTGGAACTACCTGGACGTCATCGAGCGCTGCCCGCCGCAGCGCGACTGCGGCTCGTGCGTGCTGCATGCCGACTGCCAGGGGCGCGCTAAAGAGGCCAGCGGGTTTGTGAGCGTGGATGACCTGGTTGCGCAGTGGCATCGCACCTCCCGGCAGACGTGGGCGGCGGAGATGGTGTGCGATCGGCCGCGGCGCAGCGACAACGTGTATCCGGGCTTTGATCCGACGACGCACGTCACCGCGCCGGCGGGCGACACGCGCGACGGGTTGTGGATCGGGGGGATGGACTTTGGCCTGCGCAGCCCGCTCGTCATGCTCTGGGCGCAGCTCGTGGATGATGTCCTGCACGTGGCCGACGAGTACGTCGAGGCGGGGCTGACGCTCGCCGAGCACCTGACGCGCATCGAGCGCCAGGCGTCGACGCGCGGGCACAACGGCCTGGCGTGGGTCGGCGTGGACCCGGCGGGGCGCCAGCGCAACAGCCAGAGCGGACGCAGCGACGTGGCGGTGCTGCGCGAGCATGGCTACCGCGTGCGGACGCAGAGGTCGAGCATTCGCGAGGGGATCGAACGCGTGCGCTGCCGGCTTGACCGCGGCCTGCTGACGGTGCACCCGCGCTGCGTGCGGCTGATCGAGGCGTTGCAGGCGTACCACTTCGATGCCCGGCGGCCGGAGCGCGACGAGCCGATCAAGGATGGTCCGGACCACGCGTGCGACGCGCTGCGGTACATGGTGTTGAACCTGGAGCGCGGCAGCGGACGCGTCGACGTGCGGCGGTACGTGTGACGCGGTGCGCGGCGGGGGAGGTCCGCACAGCGGACCCTACGATCACGTGATGCGGACGTCGACGGGGTCGATGCAGGCGAGCGCGGCGGCGGCGATGCGCGGCGCGTCCGTGGCGTCGAGCAGGCCGACGCTGAACGTTGCCGGCGTATGGGTGTGGAACTTGTCCAGACGGTCGCGGCCGAAGCCGAACACCGTCATCGCGCTTTGCATCGGCCAGTAGGAATCGGTGACTTGGTCCGGCATGACGTCGCGGGCGGTGGGGCGCGGTTGGTGGGGGTGGCGCGCGGCGTAGAGGCTGTGGTGGGCGGTTGGATCGCTGAACGCCACCCACGCAGGGTGCGGCAGGGCGGTGGTCCATCGCTCGCTCGCCGGCGTCTGCTCCCCGGTGCTGCGCGTGACGCGCTGGCGCTGCTCATCAAGCTCACCCGCGGGCGTGCCTTCGTACAGAAACCACCACGGCCTCGGCGCCTTGACCACCGTCAGCCGGGCGTGCGCCGGGTAGACGTCCCAGCGACACGCCCACTGACCATCGCTGGACTGGGAGGCGAAGGTGGCGCGCAGCGGGCCGGGGGCGAGCAGCGTCGTCGCGCACGCCGTGCCGCCGGGATGAAAGTAGCCTTCGGGGTGCACGAGGTTGGGGATGCCGCGGTACTCGCCCGCCGGCCCGTTGCCGGGGTGGTAGCTGATCCAGTCGCGGCCTTCGGCGTCGAACAGGCTCGCGAAGCCGCCGCCTGCCTTGTGGTAGAGCCAGGTGGCGCCGGGCGTGGTGATGCGAATGGAAGCGTGCCCGGCATGGGGGACGTCGTCGTCGAGCGTGACCAGCGGCGTCGGCCGATCACCGATCACCGATGGCTGATCGACGGCGCGGTATCGGCGCGTCGCGCCCGCAGGCGTGTGGCCGGCCACGAGAAAGCTGAGCCGGTGGCGTGACGCATCGTCAGGGTCGGGCTCACACTGGCAGGCGACGGGCGAGGCGAGCGGTTGGTCGTTCTCATCCAGTTCGGTGAGGCCGACGACAGGCTCGGGGACGGTGAGCTCGGCGACGGCGTCGAGGCGCGCGTACCGGCCGGCGTTGATGGTGATGGTCAGGGGCATGGAACTGGCCTGATGCTGTCTGGCGCGGCGGCGCAGCTACTCATCCGGGGTCGGTAGCTCGTCGGCTGGCCAGGCGTTGGGGTGCGGCTCAATGGTGATGACGTTGCTTCGCTGCTCGGCGATATCCAGCCAGAGCTCGTCGCCGATCACGTCGCGCACCTGCCGGCCGAGGGTGACGCGGATGGTCGACTCGTCGATGATCCGATCCTGCGTGAACAACAGGCCGCGGCGGATCGGCTCGACCGGGTCGTTGATGACGAGTTGGTCGGCCCCTTCGGTGCGGACGAAGATGCGGCCTCCGCGGTTCTCCGGGGTGACATAGCGCACGATGAGCATTCGGTCGTCGTTGACCTGCGCGGCATATGCGGCATACAGCACCGGGTCTTCGGGAAGCTGGCGGGCTTCCAGCAGCGCGATGGCGTCATCGATAAGCTCGACGTGCTCGGGCTCAGCGTGGTCGCGATCGTTGCGGAGGATGCTGACGGAGTACCGATAGTTGCTGTCGCGCACCTCGTCCGAGCAGGCGGCGAGCAGCAGCACGTGGCGATGCACAGGGCTCGCGCGGCTGGCGCGATGCGGCGGGTAATGGCGTGAGGGGGGGCGATCATGGGTGGTTACGTCGGTTCCCAGAGGTGGACGTAGATGTTGTCGGTCCAGCCGTGGCTGACGATTCCCTTGCGGCCGTCACCGAGGCGGATGATCTTCGTGCCGTCGTGGTGCTCGAAGCGGTCGTCGAGGGTGTAGCGCTTCCAGGTGCGCCCGGCGGGGTCGGCCTTCTTGTAGACGAACAGGCGGCAGCGGTTGCGGTAGGGGTAGAACGGGTCGTGCTCGCCGCAGATCACCTCCGTCTCGCCATCGCCGTCCAGATCGACCGCGGCGACGGAGTGGGCGCAGCGGACGGTGTCGATCACGTGGCTGCGCCAGGGGCGGGTCGGGTCGCCGTTGTGGCTGGCCCACATGAGGCGTGAGAAGGGCACGACCTTGTTCGCGAAGTCGAACACCTCCTCGCCGAGGACGACGTCGGCCTGGCCCTTGCCGGCGATGTCCGCCACCGCGAGGCGCGCGGCGTAGAAGTCGGGCGCGATCGTGTGGGACGTGAACGTGCCATCGCCCTCGTTGCGCAGCCACCGCGCCCCGGCGACGATGTCGAGCCTGCCGTCGCCGTCGACATCCACGGCGGCAAGCTCCTCGCCATGGAGGATCGGCGCGAGCGTGCGACGGGGCCAGGGCGACGTGGTCGGGTCGGCGGGGATCTCCCAGAGGTCGGGGTAGTCGGTGTTGTCGCCGGTCTTCTTCGCGTGCGCGCTGTGGTAGGCGGTGACGAGGGCGAGCCCGGCGTCGGGAAGGATCGGCGCCACGAGCGAGCCGTGGGGCCAGTCGCCGACGCCCGTGCCGATGCGATGCTCCTGCCATTTGCCGGCGAAGGGGTCGACGGCCTTGAGCCAGACGAGCTCGCTGGTCAAGCCGGCGTAGCCGGGCTTGTCGTCGTTGCGCTTGATGGCGATCAGCTCGGGCTTGCCATCACCATCGATGTCGTGGGCGTTGATGACCTGGGCGATGCCGGGGATCTCGTAGCGCTGCCAGGTGGGGTTGTGGTACCACCATCGGCCGCAGACGACGTCGTCGCGTGCGTCGCCGGTGAGGTCGATGGGGAGGATGTCGGTGGCGAGCTCGGGCTTGTCGCGGTCGATGAAGCGGTGTCGGAACCCGGCGAGCGGCGAGCGCTGCCGGGGCTTCTTGAAGACGTGGACCTTGGGCACGCGCCATTCCTTGCCGACGATCTCCATCTCGCCGTCGTGGTCGATGTCGGCGACGGTGGCCTCGTGAGTGCCGGCACCCTGGGCGAGGATGCGTCGCTGCCAGGCCAGGCCGCGGTCGGCGGAGGTGTACTCGATGATGCGGGCGTCGTAGTTGTAGGGCGCGGCCCAGCCGCCGCCCGCCATCTCGCCGAGGACGATGCGGACCTCGTCGCCGGCGCGCTGGGCGTGGAGGCTGTGGCCGTAGTAGATGCCGCGTTCGATCGGGTGCTCGACCCAGGGGTTGTCCGGGTCTTCGAGCGTGCGGTTTTCAAACCAGGAGAGCTGGCCTTCAAAGTATTCCGAGTCGACGATGACGAGGTCGTCGCGGCCGTTGCCCGTGACGTCGACCGCCGCGACGCGGTTCATCTCGCGGTGGCTCGGAGCGACGATGGAGCGATGCCAGGGCCCGGCGAACGCGCCGCCCGCGGGCGCGGTGTAGAGGGAGACGCCGGAAGCGATCTCGATGCGGCCGTCGGCATTGAAGTCGGACGCGGCGAGGCCCTCTTCCAGCCGCCCCTGCTGGACGAGGTGCTTTTTCCACGGCCGGGTCGGGTCGTCGCGGGGCTTGTAGATGAGCAGTCCGGAGTTGCGGCCGGCGAGGAAGTTGGCGACGAGTTCACGGCGGCCGTCGCCGTCGACGTCGGCGAAGATGACGTCGTGCGGCCCGCCGCCGATGTTGTCGTCGATGACGTGCATCGTCCATGGCTGGTCGATGCGGTCGGCGGGTTCGAGCCAGACCATCTTCCAGGGCACCTCCGGGGCGAACGCGCTGTCGCTGGGCGTGTAGCCGAGCACGATCTCCGGCCGGTCGTCGCCGTCGACGTCCTCGAGCACGGACCCGACGTGGTAGCAGCCGGTGTGGGCCACGCCCTTCTCCGCGGTGGTGGGGCGGTACCACATGAGCGCGCCCCAGCCGCCGACGATCGCCTCGTCGCGTCCGTCGCCGTCGACGTCGCCCACGGCCATGCTCCATGCCCCCTGCGTCGCGCGCACGGGCATCTCGGCGTCGATGAGCGTCAGTTCGTACTCCTGCGTGCTGGCGAGGGACATGGCAGGTCCTTGGTGGGAGAGGGGGCGGCGCTCTTGCGCTGCGGTGGTTCGCCTCACGCCGGCGTGGCGTCGCGCAGGCCGGCGGTAATGAACTCGTGGCAGTGGCGCATCGCGAGGCTCACGTCGGCGCCGGACTCCTCGTCGGCGGCGAGCCAACCGTCATACTCGATCGCCCCGATGGCCTCGAAGATCGGCTCGAAGTGCAGGTCCCCGGTGCCCAGCATCGTGAACGCGTCGCCCGCCAGGTCCTTGATATGGAAGTTGTCGATCACGCCGGCGAAGCTGCGGATCACCTCGGGAATGTCGGCCACGCCGCTCTTGGCCAGATGCGCGGTGTCGACGGTCAGCCCGTAGCTGCGGGCGCGACCGAAGAAGACGTCCAGGTCGGCCCGGTGCATGCACGGGTTGTTGAAGTGCTGGTGGAGCGACAGCTTCGTCCCCGCGTCGCGCGCCTCGCGGCCGAGCAGATCGAGCACGTCGGCGAACTGAGCGAGGTCGGCGTGGGTCAGCCCGTCGCGCGGCTCACCATGGCAGAAGATGACGAGCTCGGCGCGGGCCTCGCCGGCGAAGCGGAACACCTGGCGCAGCACGTCGCAGCCCGCCTGGTCGAGGCGGCCGCCGATGATCAGCCCGGAGATGCGCCCGCGCAGCGCGGGCCAGGCGTCGAACAGCGGGGAGGGGTCGTCGAGGTGGGTGCGAAACTGCGTGGTCTTGAGCTGGAGACCGGCGTAGCCGGCGTCGACGAAGCCCGTCATCAGCTCGCGCGTCTGTTTGTCGTCACGGGTTGGAGCGGAAAAGGCGAGTTTCATGCGTTCGCTCGGGAAGGGGGTCGAACCACAGAGGCACAGAGACACAGAGAAGAAGACGGACAGATAAGGAAAGCAGGAATATAGGAGGGAAGAAAGTGGGAGGGGGTGCAGGGTGGGTGTGGGTGGGCGTTTGTCGCCTTGCCGGCGAGGCGGCAAGCGCAGGGGTGTCTCGTGCACGGTTCGCCGCTTCGCGGTCAAGCCGTGCCACCCGGCGAACCAGAGAACCCGATGTGGCGATGTGCCCCCACGTCGTCCTCCAATGATCGCTTCTCTCTCCCTTTCCTGTCCTCCTTCCTTCCTGCCTTGCTTATCTGCCTTGCTCCCCGCTTTCTCGTCTGTGCCTTTGTGGTTATCGAGCGCCCGCCGGCTCGATGCTTGCGATCTCGGTCAGTTCGCCGGCGCGCTCGGCGGACTGCTGGATCGCTTCGTAGATCGCCATCGTGTGCGCGCTCTGCTCGATGTTGGCCTCGGGCTGGCGGCCGTCGGCGATCGCGTCGATGAAGGCCTGGATCTCGCCGGAGTAGCCCTGCTCGATGGGCCCCAGCGACGAGCCGGAGACCCAGTCCGGCTTGTGGTGGGCGAAGGGCACGTTGTCGCGTGCGGCGAGCATCTCCGTCGCGTTTTGCAGGCGAATGCTCACCCCGCCCGTACCGACGATCGCCACGTCCTCCCAGTTGCGTCCCTTGATGCGATCGGACACGGCAAAGGTGCCGACCGCCCCGTTGGTGAAGCGGAAGGTCACGGCGTAGGCATAGGGCGAGGGGCCGGTCTTCATGGCCGACACGCTCGCGATGTCGCCGAAGAGGTACGTGACGAGGTCGACGACATGGCAGCCCCATTGCAGGAGGTAAGCGTCGTTCGGGTCGTCGGTGGGCGTGAACGGGCCGCGCGTGCGCAGCAGCGTCAGCAGCACCGGGTCGCCGAAGTCTTCGCCCTCGATGATCGCCTTGGTTTTCATGTAGGCCGGCCCGAAGCGCTTCTTGTAGGCCGTCATGCAGACACGGTCGTTGGCGCGGGCGGCTTCGAGCATCGCGCGGGCCTCGGCGAGCGTGTTGCAGCTCGGCTTCTCAAGGTAGACGTGGTAGCCGGCGTTGAGCAGCTCGACGGCCACCTCGGCGTGGAACGTGGAATTGACGCACACGAGCACGCCCGCGGGCTTCTCGCGCTCGAGCATCGCGCGGTGGTCGCTGTAGGAGCGCTCGATGCCGAACTGTGCCGCCACGCGCTGGGCGCGGCCGAGGTCGAGGTCGGCGTTGGCGACGACGCGCCCGCGCTTGAGCAGCCAGAAGTAGGGGTACATATTCCGCGACGAGTGACCGCCGGCGCCGATCATGCAGAGGGGGAGGGTGTCAGGCATGGGTTGGGGATTGGGGATTGTGGCTAACGGCGAATGGGCCGACGCGCTATTGCCCGCCGTTCCATTGCTCGTGGAAGGGTTGGAGGATTTGCGTCCAGAGGGGGATCGTGGTGCGGAAGGAGACGTTCCAGTGTTCGCGGTTGATGTCGAACACGCCGGTGCTGCCGCGGCCGTGCGAGTAGTTGCGGTAGCCGTGCTCGAGCTTGTAGACGACGTCGGTGATGCCGACGTCGAGGCGGTCGAGCACCTCGTCGGCCTTGGGGCCGGGCTGCCAGTACCCGCCGACGAGCAGGACGAGGTGGTTGGTGAGGTTGGGGCGGAAGCCGTCGTAGGCGTAGCTCATGGAGCTGCGGCGGCCACTCGCGTCGTTGGAGGCGAACTCGTGGAGCATGCCGATGTGGCCCTTGTTGGGCAGGCCCTCGCAGCCGGAGGCGACGACGCCGGTGGGCACGTCGCCCTGCATGATGCCCTGCCCGTCGTTGAGCCCGCAGGCGACCTCGGCGCCGTAGGTGTGGGTCGTGAGATGGTGGTAAAGGTCCATCGGCTCCATGAGGCGCTCGCCGTGGTAGCGGTACTCGCGCACGTGGTGCTCGATGCGTGCGGCAGTGGGCGCGTCGGAGTCGGGGTTGTTGTGCGCCCAGGTGAACGTCTCGTGGATGTTGGTGAGCCCGGCGGCGTCGAGCTCGTCGACGAAGGCGTCGTGGTCGTAGCTGTTGAGGATGTCGTAGACGGCGTCGACGCCGCCGAAGTAGACGGTGGCGACGAGCAGGCCGCCGATCATGCCTTCGCGGAAGTTGGGGTTCCAGCCGCGGTTGAGGTTGCGGTCGCCGTCGAGCGCGGTGTGGCGCACGTCGCCGGCGTAGGTGGCGTCGGCGGTGGTGTAGGCCGAGGCGATCAGCGACGCCTTCATGACGAGGTCGATCTTGTGCCGTTCGTCCTCGGTGAGCTGGTCGTTCCAGAATCGCGGGGTGTGGCGGAGGATCGTGTAGGCGCCGGTCATGTGGCGCTCATGCTGGGCCGGGTAGCCGCCGTTGGCGCTGATGACCCTTTCACCTTCGAGGCTGTGGCGGACCTGCTCGAGCATGCGCGAATCGGCGGCGGTGTCGCCGGTGTGCACGGCGAGCGCGTGGGTGATCTGCCAGCCGCCGTGCCAGCCGCCATGCGTGTGCGCCCCGCCCGAGAGGCGGCGGCTGTAGTGGATCAGCGGCGCCTCGTTCCCAAGCGCCACGATCTCGGCGGGGACGGCGAGCATGGCGCGGGCCTCGTCGTCGAGCGGGTTGGGCGCCTCCGCGGTCGCATCGCCGGCGCTCAGCAGTGCGGCGGCCACAACAAGAACAGGTCCGGCGATCCGGCTGGCGGTGATGATGCGATTCATGACGTGGCCCCTGACCAAAGAAGCGAGCTGACGAGAAATCCGACGCCCGCCATTATCACGCGCCATCCGCCCACCTGCAAAGCGAGCGGCCGCCCGCGACCCGCCACCCCGCCGCCGCGGCAACCCGGCGCGGAGTTCGTCCGAGGCGGACACCGGTCCGGGCCCCAAAGGTCCGCACAGCGGACCCTACGGGACGGTCAGCTCCACGGTGCGTTCGGCGCGCAGCCGCGCCCCTGTGGCAGCGTCGTGGAAGTGCACATGCACCCCCGCCACCCCCGCCACGCCCACCCCCGCCACGCCGGCCACCACCCCGTCCACCCCGGTCCCCGTGTCACCCGCGCCGGCCCTTATGTCGTTCGGCAGGCTCAACTCCAGCGTGTAGTGCGTGCCGGTGAATCCGGCGCGGTAGGCCGCGTCCCACTCGCGCGGCTCATACACCCGCTCGGCGAGGACGCGCGGCTCGCCCTCGGCCGGGACCACCACCGCCCGCACCCGTGCCCGCCCCGCGACCGGAAGCATGCGGCCATGCTGATCCAGCGTGCGGACGTAGACGCGCAGCGTGTCGTCGCGGCCGTCGCCGGTGGTGTCGTACCCGGCGGTGAACCGCCCGAGCTCGATGCGCGACAGCACGGGCACCTCGGCGCCGTCCATCGGCGGCGCGGCCTGCTCGAGCTGCTGGGTCAAGGTTGCGATCTGCCCCTCCTTGAGGACGAGTCGGCTCTCGAGGCGATCGACCTGCCGCTGGTAGTCGAGGTTCACCTGGCGCAGCCGCGTGTTCTCGCTCGCGACCGACCGGCCGCCGCCGACGCGGCAGCCGGGCAGCACCGCGCCTGCGACGAGCACGGCCACGAGGGCGGCGAGCGCGACGGTCCGCGGCGGCGCGAACGCTTTGGCGGCGCGGGTTGTCCGTCCGGGCGCGGCAGGGGGGGGCGTTGGCGTCCAGGCCGCCAGTGCGCCGCCCGCGCCACGATGCCCGGCATGGGCGCCGGGGCCAACCAGGTGGGGCATGGCCGTCTGCTCCGGGGAAGGTGGGGTTTACTTCTCGTCGTCGGCGGACTCGTCGTCGTCGCCGCGGTGCACGAGGGTGTCGGGGATGTGCTTGAGGACGGTATCCGCCAGGCCATACGCGACCGACTCCTCGGCGTCGAGCCACTTGTCGCGCTCGCAGTCGTCGGTGAGCTTTTCGATGCTCTGGCCGGTGTGCTGGTGCATGATCTGGTAGAGGCGGTCGCGGGTGCGGAGCATCTCCTTGGCCTGGATGGAGAGGTCGGTGGCCGGCCCCTCCATCACGCCGGAGATGAGCGGCTGGTGGAGCAGGACGCGGCCGTTGGGCAGCATGAATCGCTTGCCGGCCGTGCCCGCCATGAGGAGCACGGAGCCCATCGAGGCGGCCACGCCGATGCAGTAGGTCGCGACGTCGGGCCTGACGAACTGCATCGTGTCGTAGACGCCGAGGCCGGCGGATACGGAACCGCCGGGGCTGTTGATGTAGAAGTGGATGTCGGCCTCCGGGTCCTCGTTGGAGAGGAACAGGAGCTGGGCGATCACGAGGTTGGCGGTCTCATCGGTGACGGGCCCGCCCAGGAACACGATGCGGTCACGCAGCAGGCGTGAGTAGATGTCGTAGGCCCGTTCGCCGCGGCCGGACTTCTCGATGACGATGGGGACGAGCGTTGACATGTGGACGCGTTTCCTTCACGTGAGAATCGATCCGAGCAGGCCGGATTGTAGCGAGGCTGCCAGATCGGGACCAACGCCCACCGGCGGGCCGCGACCGCCACACCCGCCACACCCGCCGCATCACCTGGAACGGTGCTGCGGGCCGACACGCGTTTTCGGACGGAGCAGTAGACTGTGGCCCTCATGGCTGACGGTGGCGCACAGATCGGCAAGCCGGTGATCGGGCTGCTGGGGGCCCCGGGCTCGGGTAAGAGCCTGGTGGCGCGGCAGTTCGCGTCGCTCGGGTGCGCGGTGATCGATGCCGACGCGATCGCCCACGCGGTGCTCGACGAGGAGCCGGTCAAGCGGGCGCTGCGGGACTGGCTGGGGCCGGACGTGGTTGGCGAGGCGGGGCGGGTGGATCGCAGGCGGGTCGGGGCGCGGGTGTTCGGCGACGGCGAGGCGCTGGCGCGGCTGGAGGGGCTGGTGCATCCGCGGGTGGGGGCGCGGCGGGCGGAGCTGCGGGCGGCGTACGCGGCGGACGCGGGCGTGCGGGCGATCGTCGAGGATTCGCCGCTGCTGATCGAGAAGGGGCTGGACGCGGATTGCGACGTGCTCGTGTACGTCGACGCCCCGCGAGCGGTGCGTGCGGCGCGGGTGGGGGCGTCGCGGGGCTGGAGTGAGGCGGACCTGGATCGGCGAGAGAAAAATCAGGCTTCACTTGACATGAAGCGTTCACGAGCCGACTATGTAATCGACAACAGCGCGGACGAGGCAGGGGCCCAGGCCCAGGTTCGCCGCGTGCTCTGGCAGATTCTCCACGAACGAGACCAGACGTGAGTTGATGCCCCGGGACCGACCGGTCCCGGAGTCGCCGTGCCCATACGCGGTGATGCCGTTTCCCGGGAGTTGCCGTGTCCGCCCGACCGTGGCGACGGTCGCTCCCTCCCCCCACAAAGAGGCGCTCAAACGGACTTGAGCCTGCACCTTTTGCGATTCGATTCCCTGACGTGTGAGCATGAGAAGCGGTTTCCCGCCGCGCCCGGTATCTAGGCCGGGCGCCCCCATCCCCCCCATTGATCCGTCCAAGGAGACGTTGATGGCCACGAAGAGCCCCAAGACCAAGCGTAAGAGCGCCGCCGCGAGCGAGTCGTCGCCGGATGCCGAGCAGTCGGCGACCGCGACGGCGTCGCGTTCCCCGCAGACCGACGAGCAGCTCGACGCCGAGACGCAGGAGCGTTACGAGATCGCCAAGCGCAACGAGCTTTCGGTGCGCGACCTTCAGAAGATGACGGTCGAGGACCTGCACGGGCTGGCCAAGGAGGTCGGCCTGGAGAACTACACCGGGCTCAAGAAGCAGGACCTCGTCTTCGAGATCCTCCAGAAGCACGCGACCAAGCAGGGGCTCATGTACGGCGAGGGCGTGCTCGAGATCCTGCCCGACGGGTTCGGCTTCCTGCGCAGCCCCGAGTATTCCTACCTCGCCTGCCCGGACGACATCTACGTCAGCCCCAGCCAGATTCGCCGTTTCGGGCTGAAGGTCGGTCACGTGGTGCAGGGGACGATCCGCCCGCCCAAGGAAAGCGAGCGCTACTTCGCGCTCTTGCGCGTCGACGCGATCAACGACGAGGCGCCGGACGCGCTCAACGACATCACGCCCTTCGAGGACCTGACGCCGCTGCACCCGCACGAGCGGTTCGTGCTGGAGACGACGCCCGAGAACATCGAGATGCGGATCGTGGACCTGGTCGCGCCGCTGGGCCGGGGCCAGCGCGGGCTGATCGTCGCCCCGCCGCGCACGGGCAAGACGGTGCTTCTGCAGAAGATGGCCAACTCGATCATCACCAACTTCCCGGACGTGAACGTGCTGGTGCTGCTGATCGACGAGAGGCCGGAGGAGGTCACCGACTTTCGCAACAACACGCCGGACGACGTGGAGGTCGTCGCGTCGACGTTTGACGAGCAGTCGGCGCGGCACGTGCAGGTGTGCGAGATGGTGATGGAAAAGGCCCGCCGCAAGGTCGAGTACGGCCAGCACGCGGTCATCCTCATGGACTCGATCACGCGCATGGCCCGGGCCTACAACACCGAGATGCCCCACTCGGGCAAGATCCTCACCGGCGGCCTGGACTCGAACGCCCTGCAGCGGCCCAAGAAGTTCTTCGGCTCGGCCCGCGCGATCGAAGGCGGCGGCTCGCTGACCATCATCGCCACCGCCCTCGTCGACACCGGCTCCAAGATGGACGACATCATCTTCGAAGAGTTCAAGGGCACCGGCAACAGCGAGCTGCACCTGGACCGCCGACTCGTCGAGAAGCGCATCTGGCCGGCCATCGACATCGCCGCCTCCGGCACGCGGCGCGAGGAGCTGCTGCTGGATCCCAAGGAGCTGGAGCTGGTCTACCGCCTGCGCAAGGTGCTCGCGGACATGAACGTCGTCGAGGCGATGGAGCTGATCAAGTCGCGGCTGCAGAAGGTCAAGTCCAACGCCGAGTTCCTGATGACGATGAGCCTGGACTAGGCTCCGTCCGAAAAGGTCCACCAGTGCCTCGGCCTCCCGCGCGCACACTGGCGGACAAGCCGCCAATGGCACCCGCAGCACGACTTTTTCGGACACAACCTAGGGCGAGCGGCCCGGTTCGGGTCGAGGTGCGTTATGGACAAGGAACTGCTCAAGCGGATCACTGCCGACCCGGCGATCTTCAACGGCAAACCGACGATTCGCGGCATGCGGATTTCGGTGGAGTTGATCCTGAGCCTGCTGGCCCAGGGTGTGACGTGGGAGGAGTTGGTTGACGACTACCCCGATTTGGAGCGAGACGACATTCGTGCGGCGCTGGCTTACGCTCACGCGGTGATCGCGCACGATTCGCTGGACAACATCCAGGTGCAGGGCTGATGCGATTCCTCGTTGACCGTTGCGCCGGCCGGCGACTGGCCGAATGGTTGACGAGCGAGGGGCATGACGTGATCGAATCGCGATCGCTCGGACCGGATCCGGGCGACGAGGCGCTCCTGCAGATCGCACTCGATCAGAAACGAATCGTCGTGACCATTGACACGGACTTCGGGTCCCTCGCCTTCCGCGATGGCCAGCCGCACTGCGGGATTGTAAGGCTCCCGGACGTGCCGGCCGACCGTCGCATCGCCATGATGGCCATCCTGCTCGCAAGCCGCGCCCAAGACCTCGAAGCCGGCGCGGTGGTGACGGTGCGCGGTGGAAAGGTGCGCGTGACGCGACCAGGTTGACGAAGCGTCGCTGGATCAACCCCTCACCGCCCGGTAAAATCGCCGCAACGTATCGTTCGTTCCCCGTGGGTGACCGTTCGACTTCGTAACCGCGGTGGCCCATCCAGGAGAGTGCCGTGACACGAACTCCCTTCGCTCTCACCTGCCTCGTGCTCCTCGCCGTCACCGCCACCGCCAGTGCCGACAACACTGCCCCCAACAGCCGCGACCTTATGGCGGCCGACCCGGCGATCGAGTTCCATGAGTGGCCGGTCGAGTGGGAGCGTACCCGGCCGCGCGACCCCTACGTCGCACCGGACGGCACGGTCTGGTTCGTCGGGCAGCAGGGGGATTACCTCGGACACCTCGACCCTGAGACCGGCGAGATGCGCCGCTTCGACCTGCCCGATGGCGCCGGGCCCCATACCGTCATCGTCGACGATGAAGGCTACCCTTGGTACGCCGGCAACCGCGACCGGCACATCGGCCGGCTCGACCCGACCACCGGCGACGTCACGCGCTACGAGATGCCCGAGGGCGTCGACGACCCGCACACGATGGGCTGGACGTCCGACGGCCGCATCTGGTTTACCGCCCAGCGCTCCGGACCGGCCGGGTGGATCGGACGCTTCACGCCCGAGACCGGCGAGGTCGAGGCGATCGAGGTGCCCGGGCGACGCATGCGGCCGTACGGCCTGGTTGTCGACGAGGATGACCGGCCGTGGATCGCCTTCATGGGCGACAACGCCATCGGCACCGTCGATCCGGAGACGATGCAGCTCGAGATCATCGAGACACCCGACGAGGCGAGCCGGATCAGGCGGTTGGCGCTGACGTCCGACGGCCGAGTATGGTGGGTCGACGCGGCTGCGGGCTACGTCGGCGTCTACGACCCGCGCGAGCGGACCATGCGACAGTGGCAGAGCCCGGGCGGACGCGGCGCGTCGCTGTATGCCGCGGCGGTCGACGCGGAGGATCGGCTCTGGTACGTCGAGTCGGGGCCGAACCCCAACCGCTTCATCGGCTTCGACACGAGGACGGAGGCGTTCATCTCCGCCGACGAGGTGCCGTCGGGCGGCGGGTCGATCCGGAACATGGTGTTTCACGAGCCGACGAACGCGATCTGGTTCGGCACGGATACGCACACGATCGGTCGCGCGGTCGTGCCGTGAGCGGCGCGGGCTACGTCCGAAGTGTCGCCGATGCTCCTGGAGGTCACCTACCCCTCGTCGCCGAGCTCGAGCTTGAGCGAGAGGAACTCCATGAGGTCCTTGAGGGAGACGACGCCGACGAGCTGGCCCCGATCGTCGAGGACCATGAGGCGCGACTTGTTGTTGGCGTGCATGGCGGTGAGGGCGTCGAGGGGATCCTGGTCGAGGCGGATGGTGTTGTCGGGGCCGCAGCGTTCCATGAGCTGGCTGACGCGTGTGGCGGGCCAGTCGTCGCGGGGCACGTCCTTGATCTGGTCGATGGTCAGGCATCCCTGGAGCTGGCCGTCGCCGTTGACGATGGGAAACATCTTGTAGTGGTAGCGGTAGATGAAGTCGTCGACGAGCTGGTCGAGGGGGAGGTCCGGCGTGATGGTGATGGGGTTGCGGTTCATGAAGCGTTCAAGCGCTTCGCCCTCGAGGGCCGTGCGGGCGAGGACGCGTTGGTAGGACATCTGGGCGGCGGAGCGGAGAAAGAGCCCGATCAGGGTCCACCAGATGGCGGGGACGATCGCGCCGAGCAGGAGGTTGAGCAGCCCGAAGCCGATGAGCGCGAGTCCGAAGCCGCCGCCGATGCGGCTGGTGATGCGGGTGGCCTTGGTGAGCTTGCCGGAGTAGGCCCAGATGGCGGCGCGGAGGACGCGGCCGCCGTCGAGCGGGAAGGCGGGGAGCATGTTGAACGCCAGCAGCATCCCGTTGACGATGGTCAGGTAGGCGATGAGGGTGGTGGCGGGCAGCGCGAGGCCCACGGCCAGGCCGGCCGTCCACGCCATGGTGCCGACGATGAAGAGCACGACGGTGACGAGCGGGCCGGCGACGGCGACCCAGAATTCGGCCTTGGCGGAGGGCGGCTCCTCGTTCATCTCGGCGACGCCGCCGAAGATGAAGAGCGTGATGCTCTTCATGGGCACGCCGAAGAGGTCGGCGGCGCGGGCGTGGCCCAGCTCGTGCAGCAGCACCGAGCCGAAGAGGCCCAGGGCGCCGACGACACCCATGATCCAGCGGAGGCCCGCCTGCTCCCGCAGCGCCTCGGCGGCCTGCTGCGTCGACTCGGCAGCGCGGAACGCTTCGAGGTAGACCGGCAACTGGTGAACGAACAGGCCCTCCGCCAGCGACCAGGTGATCAGCAGCGCGATGAGGAACCAGCTCAGGTCGATGTAGATCGGCAGGCCGAACAGCGTGGCGATGCGAAATCGTGGGCCGAACATCGATGGCTCCTTGTGGCCGCCCCGGCGCGGGTGGGCGAGCCATCGGTGGCACACCCTGTCGTACGCAGCCCAGCTCAGGCGTCAGTGCGGGGCCGTCGCCGGCACCGCGCGGGCCTGGGCGATCTGGGCGAGGGCGTCACAAGCGTAGGTCACATCCTGGGTGGTGTTAAAGGGGCCGAGGCTGAAGCGCGTCGTGCCGGCCAGCGCCGCGGTGCCGAGCGTCTGGTGGGCGAGCGGGGCGCAGTGGATGCCCGAGCGGGTAAGGATGCCGTAGTCGCTCTCCAGCAGGTCGGAAAGAGCCTGGGGCGGGTCGAAGCCGGCGAGGCGGAGGCTGAAGACGGCGGCGCGGTCGCGCACGCCCGGCGGGCCGTAGAGCGTCAGGCCGGGAATATCGCCTTCGAGGCCCTGGAGCATGGCGGCGATGAGTGTGCGATGGTGCTGCCAGAGGTTGTCGATGCCCTGGTCGAGGATCCAGGCGACGGCGGCGGACAGGCCGAGGATGCCGATGGCGTTGTGGCTGCCGGGCTCGAAGCGGTCGGGCATGAGCTCGGGCTGGCGGTCGTGCTCGGAGACGGAGCCGGTGCCGCCCTCGCGGAGGGTGGTCATGCGCTGGTCGAGGCCGGGGCGGATGTAGAGCCCGCCGGTGCCGAGGGGCCCGAGCAGGCCCTTGTGCCCGGGAAACGCGAGCAGGTCGATGCAGTCGCGCGCCACGTCGAGCGGGACGTGGCCGAGCGTCTGGGCGGCGTCGACGAGCAGGGGGATGTCGTGGTCGCGGGCGATGCGGCCGATGTCGGCGACGGGTTGGAGCGTGCCGGTCACGTTGGAACCGTGGACGACGGCGATCAAGGCGGTGTCGGGGCGGATGGCGGCCCGGATGTCGGCGGGGTCGACGAGGCCCGTGCCAGGGTCGCAGGGGACGCGCGTCTGGTCGATGGCGCGGACGTCGGCGAGGTGGTTGAGCGGGCGCAGGACGGAGTTATGGTCGAAGGCGGTCGTGATGACGTGCGGACGGTCGGCCGGGTGAGCCCCGACGACGCCCTTGATGGCGAGGTTGAGGGCGTCGGTGGTGTTGTGGGTGAAGACGACGTGGTCGGGGTCTTCGCCGCCCAGGAGCCGGCAGAGCCGCTCGCGGCACTCGTAAATCAGCCGGCCGACCTCGCGGGCTTCGGCGTAGGCGCCGCGCCCGGCGCTGGCGCCGAGGGCGGCCGCATAGTGGGTCATGGCGTCGAGGACGGCGCGGGGCTTGGGGAAGCTGGTGGCCGCGTTGTCCATGTAGAGCCGCTGGGGCACGTCGATCCCTCCTGTGGAAGCTGCAACCGCATTGTAGCGCGGGGCGGGGTGCGGTGCGGGGGCGTGGCGGGGGTGTGTGGCGGGGGGGCCGGGAAAAATAGGGACGAATGCTGTAAAATTGGTCGATCCAAGGGTATGCGGGGAAGCGCTTACGAGGTGTCACGGATGAGGATTCAGCCTGCCAGTCGGATCGAGCGTCTGCCGCCCTATGTCCTGGGCCGGCTCAAGCAGCTTATCTATGACCGTCGCCAGGCCGGCGCGGACGTGATCGACCTGAACATGGGCAACCCGTCCGACGCCCCGCCCGAGGCGGTGGTGGACAAGATCCGCGAGGCGGTGCTCGACCCGCGCAACAGCCGCTACTCCGTGTCCAAGGGGGTCTACAACCTCCGCCGGGACATGGCGATGAAGTACGAGCGCCGCTGGGGCGTCGAGCTGGATCCCGAAACCGAGGTGATCGCCACGATCGGCTCCAAGGAAGGCTTCAGCCACATGTGCCTGGCACTCCTGGGCGCCGGTGACATCGCGGTGGTGGCGGACCCGGCGTTCCAGATCCACACCTACGCCGTCGTCCTCGCCGGGGCGAGCACCGTGAGCGTGCGGCTGGGCAACGACACGGCCTTCCTCAAGCGCATCGAGGACGTCGTCGCCCACCTGACGCCCAAGCCCAAGGCGATCGTCCTCAACTACCCGCACAACCCGACGACGATGACGGTCGAGCCGGCCTTCTTCGAGCAGGTCGTGGAGTTGGCGGCGAGGCACGAGGTGGCGATCCTGCACGACTTCGCCTATGGCGAGACCTGCTTCGACGGATACAAGGCGCCGAGCTACCTGGCCGCACCGGGCGCCAAGGAGTACGGCGTCGAGTTCTCGACGCTCAGCAAACCCTACAACATGGCGGGCTGGCGCATCGGCTTCTGCTGCGGCCACCCCGACCTGATCGCGGCGCTGGGCACGATCAAGGGCTACTACGACTACGGCATCTTTCAGGCGGTGCAGATCGCCGCGATCATCGCCATGCGCGAGGGTGACGCCCACGTCGAGCGGCAGGCGCAGGTCTACGCCGAGCGGCGCGACGTGCTCGTGCGCGGGCTGCGGCGGCTGGGCTGGGCGGTCGAGAGCCCTCACGCGACGATGTTCGTCTGGGCGAAGGTCAGCGACGAGCACCTGGCGCGCTACCAGGGCTCGACGGACGAGCTTTGCCTGGCCATGGTCGACGAGGCGGAGGTGGCGATGACGCCCGGCGCGGCGTTCGGCCCGCGCGGCGAAGGGTGGGTGCGCCTCGCGCTGGTGGAGAATGAGCACAGGATTCGGCAGGCGCTGCGGCAACTCGGCCGCGCGCTGCGGCGACCCGCGGCGGCGATCGGGTGAGCGGGGGAGTATCGACGTTTCTGCGGTTTGTTGATTTCGCGATGACGATCGCTACCGCCGGCGGGGCTGGGGCGTCACAGAAAAAACAGCAATGAGAAGGTGATCGAGCCGCCGGCGAGCAGCAGCAGGACGACGACGGCGACGACCTTGCCGGTACTGGAGGAGGCCTTGTGCTTGGCCTCTTCCTTTTCAAGGTTGCGGATGACTTCCGCGGCGCCAGGGCGGTTCTTGATGGTGTTCAGGTCGCGCTGGGCGGGGTGGGCGAGCTCGGCGTCGTCGGTGATGTCCTCGCCGACGTGGGTCTCGATGGTGTGGCCAGCCTGGATGTTGTAGCCGCAGTTGATGCAGATGACCGTGTCGGGCCGGGCGGGGTTGTTGCAGTTGGGGCAGCGGCCCTGGTTGGCGATGATGGCGGCGGCGCCGATGCGGGGCTTGTTGGCGGCCGGATCGTCCTCGGTCATGTCCAGGCCGTAGGTGCTCTCGCCCGGGTCGGCGGGCGCCGGGGGTGGGCCGAGGGCCTCGGCTTCGCCGCCGGACTCGCTGGGCAGGCGCATTTTCTGCCCGCACTTGCAGGTGACCTTCTTGCCTGCGAGCTCTGCCTTCCAGCGGTAGTGCTTGCCACAATGGGGGCAACTGATTCGCCCTTGCGACGCTTGGGCCATCTGCGATTACCTCGGTTGGAGTACAGCGTTTCCGATCCACCAGCGTCGCCGGGGCGGGGGCAAATGTCAAGCTGGAGGCCCCGCGGGCCCGACGAAAGGGGGTAGTTGCCGGGGAGCGTCCGGGGCGGGCCGCGCGCCTGATTCGGGGCGGGCGGTTCTGGGGCTTGACGCGGGGGCGGTGGTGGAGCGATTCCCGGGTAAAAAAAGGGGGCGGGCTTGGCGGGGCGGTCTGGGCCCCCTATTCTTGAATGTTTCCGCCGCGCATGGAGGTCGCGCCTGCCGTGACGAGGACCATCCGTAACCGATCCGTAACCGTTCCGTTGATCGACCTGGCGCCCCAGCACGCGGCCTTGCGCGAGCAGATGGAGGGGGCGTTTGCCGAGGTGCTCGAGTCCGGGCAGTTCATCCTCGGGCCCTACGTCGAGCGCTTCGAGAGCCAGCTCGCGGCGTTCTGCGGGGTGGAGCACGTCGTGGGGGTCTCGTCGGGCACCGATGCGCTGCTGGCGGCGATGATGGCGCTGGGGATCGGGCCGGGCGACGAGGTGATCGTGCCGACGTTCACGTTCTTCGCGACGGCGGGGGCGGTCAGTCGGCTGGGCGCCCGGCCGGTGTTCGTAGACGTCAGCGCGCGGACGCACAACCTCGACGCGCGCATGCTCGAGGGGGCGATCACCCGCGCGACCAAAGCGATCGTGCCGGTGCACCTGTTCGGGCTGCCGGCGGACATGGCGGCGATCATGAAGATCGCCCGGGCGCACAAGCTGTGGGTGATCGAGGACGCGGCGCAGTCGCTGGGCGCGCGGCATGACGGGCGGGCGGTCGGCTCGATCGGCGACATCGGCTGCTTCAGCTTCTACCCGACGAAGGGTCTGTCGGCGATGGGCGACGCGGGGGCGTGCGTGACGAACAACGCGGAACTGGCGGACCGGCTGCGCATGCTGCGCGTACACGGCTCGGACCGGGGGTACCACTTCCCGATGATCGGTGGCAACTTCCGGCTCGACGCGGTGCAGGCGGCGCTGCTGTCGGTGAAGATGCCGCACCTCGACAGTTGGATCCGCAGCCGGCGTCGGTTGGCGAACCGGTATCACCACAATTTCGAGGACGTGCCGCTGTCGACGCCGTTCGAGCCCGACGCGCGGTTCCACGCGTTCAACCAGTACACGGTGCGCCTGCGCGGGGGCCAGCGCGAGGCGCTGCGGCATCATCTGGACGCGTGCGGGATCGGCAACCGGGTGTACTACCCGCTGCCGCTGCATCTGCAGCCATGCTTCACCGAGTTGAACTACAAGCGCGGGATGCTGCCGACCGCGGAGCGTGCCGCGGGCGAGGTGCTGAGCCTGCCGATGTACCCGGAGATGACCGAGCAGCAGCAGGATGAGGTGATCGCGGCGGTGCGGGATTTCTTCGCGGCCGAGTGAGGGGGAGCGAATTCGCAATTGACAATGGACAATGCACAATGGGCAGGCCGGGCGTCGCGCCGCACCGGCTTCCGGTTTGTGCATTGACCATCGTGCATTGTGAATTTTGAACTTGTCCAACGCCCCGCAACAACCCGACGACCACCCCGCCCCCGCCCCCGACGAGCCGCTGGTGCGGCTGGTGAACGTGAGCAAGTCGTTCGGCTCGCTGCACGTGTTGCGCGGCCTCGACCTGGACATCAAGCCGGGGGAGGTGACGGTCGTGCTCGGCCCGTCCGGCACGGGCAAGAGCGTGCTGCTCAAGCACGTCGTCGGGCTGCTTAAGCCTGACGAGGGCGAGGTGTACTTCCGCGGCCGGCGGGTGGACACGATGGGCGCGGCGGAGCTGGTGGAGATTCGGCGGGACATGGGGTTTCTCTTCCAGATGGGGGCGCTGTTCGACTCGATGACCGTGGGCGACAACGTCGCGTTCCCGCTGCGCGAGCACACGGACGACGGGCTGGCGGAGCGGCGCGAGCGGGTGGAGCGCGTGCTGGAGATGGTCGGCCTGCCGGGGATCCAGGCGAAGATGCCCGCGGAGCTGTCGGGCGGGCAGCGTAAGCGCGTGGCGCTGGCGCGGGCGGTGGTGCTGCACCCGAGCCTCGTGCTTTATGATGAGCCGACGACGGGGCTGGACCCAATTCGCGCGGACGTGATCAACGAGCTGATCCTGGCGCTGAACCAGAAGCTGGGGATCACGAGCATCGTGGTGACGCACGACATCGCGAGCGCGAACAAGATTGCCGACCGGCTGGTGCTGCTTTACGATGGCAGGATCATCTGTGACGGCGATCGCGAGACGTTCGCGCAGACGGAAAACGAGCTTGTCCAGCGGTTCATGCAGGGCCAGGCCGACCGCGAGGATCTCGAGGCCATTCGCCAGGGGTTCGAGCGCCTGGCGCCTTAGACGGCGGTGCTGGCGGGCGGAAGCCCACGGATGGCAGGCCGGGGGCTTCCGCGAACCTTACCGGAGCGATGTGATGCGAGAGGCAACCCGTAACCTGGCGGTGGGGCTGACGGCGCTGATCGGCGTGGTGGGGCTGATGTTGATGATCCTGTTGTTCGGAAACGTGCAGCAGTGGATCCAGCGCGGCTATCCGCTGACGATCACCGTGCCCGAGGCGGCGGGGCTGACCAACGGCAGCGAAGTGCTGCTGTCGGGCATCCGCGTCGGGCATGTCGAGAACGTCTACTTCCAGCAGCCGGCGGGCACGGGTGTCGTGCTGGAGTGCCGGATCCGCGGCGACGTGCGCATTCCCGAGCAGGTGCAGGCGAGCGTGCATACCGAGCTGTTCGCAGGCACGTCCAGGCTGTCGCTGCAAGTGCGCGACGTGCCGCACGAACATCTCAGGTACCTGCCGGACGACGGGTCGGCGGTGATCTCCGGCGACGTGCCGACGATCGCGACGGCGGTGACGGCGGAACTGCACAGCGCGATGGAGGAGCCGCTGGAGCAACTGCGGACGATCACGGCGGAGTTCAGCGCGTTGTCGCAGGAGTGGACGCGGGTGGGCTCGAACGTGAACCGGATGCTGGGCGCGCCGGGCGAGGCCGACGACGCCGACGCGGAAGCGGGCGACGCGCTGACGGGGAACCTGCCGCGCCTGCTGGCCCAGGCGGAGCGGCGGCTGGTGGAGATGGAGCGGGTGATCGCGGGCATCGATCGGTACGTCAACGACGACGAGCTTTACGAGAACGTCGTGGGCACGGTCGCGAACGCGCGCCAGGTCAGCGACCAGGTCGCGGGGCGCGTCGACGCACTGGGTGATGCGATGGAGGCGAGCGTCGCGGAACTGCGCGAGCGGTACGTCGCGCTGGCCGACGACCTGGGCGGCGCGATCGCCTCGGTGCGACAGTTGACGGACGACGCGCGCGTCGGCGAGGGGACATTGGCGCGGCTGATGCAGGACCCGCAACTGTATGAGAATCTCAATGACTCGGCGGTGCGGATGCAGGCAGCGGTCGACGACCTGCGGCTGCTGATTCAGAAGTGGGAGGCGGAGGGGATGCCGTTGCGGTTTTTCTAAGGTAGCCGTATTAGCCGCCCCCCACCGAGCTTGTCATGAAATACGCGATCATCATTCCCGACGGTGCGGCCGATCGTCCGCTGGACGAGTTGGATGGGCGCACGCCCCTGGAGGCAGCCGACACGCCGCACCTCGATGCGCTGGCGGAGCAGGGGAGGCAGGGGACGGCGGCGACGACGCCCGCGGGCATGCCGTGCGGCAGCGACGTGTGCACGATGAGCCTGCTCGGCTACGACCCGCAGCGCTATCACCGCGGCCGGGCGCCGCTCGAGGCGGCCGCGCTCGGCATCGAGCTTAACGAGGCGGACTGGATCTTCCGCGTCAACCTGGTGACCGTCATCGACGGCAAGATGCAGGATCACTCCGCCGGGCACATCTCATCGAGCGAGGGGCGCAAGCTGCTGTCGGACTTCGCGGCCCACGCGGAGCTGCCCGATTTCGTGCTCTACCCGGGCGTGAGCTACCGGAACATCATGGTCGACGTCTCGAGCCGGGGGCAGACGGAGGACGCGGCGGGCGACGTGGCGGCGCAGGCGGCGCGGGTCGTTGGCGGGGCGGCGGGCGTCGGACGCGGACGCGACTGGTCGGAGCTCGAAACCACCGCGCCGCACGACATCCCCGGCGAGCCGATCCGCAAGCACCTGCCCGTCGGCGGGGAGCATGCGGCGGTGCTGCAGCAGATCGTCGCCGAGAGCGAGCGCTACTTCGCCGAGCACGAGATCAACCAGACCCGCCGCGAGATGGGCGAGCTCCCGGCGACGCACCTCTGGCCCTGGGGGCAGGGCCGCCGCCCGGTGATGCCCGCGTTCGCCGAGCGCTTCGGCGTGCGCGGGGCGATGATCACGGCCGTGGACCTGCTCGCCGGCATCGCCAGCTTCATCGGGTGGGATCGCCTCGACGTGCCGGGCCAGAGCAGCTATCACGACAACGATTACGCCGCGACGGGGCGGTATGCCGTCGAGGCGATCAAGGCGTACGACCTCGTGTGTGTGCACGTCGAGTCGCCCGACGAAGCGTCGCACGCCGCCGACGCGGCGACGAAGGTGGCGGCGATCGAGGCGATCGATACGCACGTGGTCGGGCCGGTGTGCGAGGCGCTGGCGCGCGGGCATGAGGAGGGTTGGCGTGTGTTGGTGATGCCGGACCATTACACGCTGGTGGACACGCGCAAGCACGACCCGACGCCGGTGCCGTTCCTGATGGCGGGCACGCGCGTGCACGCAGTGCTGCATCCGCCGCTGAGCGAGCGCAACGCGAACGGCTCGGACCTGCACGTGGCGCACGGGCATGAGCTGATGGAGTATTTCCTGTTCGGGGGGTTGCACTGAGGCGGCGCGGTGGACGAGAAGAGAACCACAGAGGCACAGAGGTACAGAGAAGAGCGGAGAGCGTTACCATGACTCAGCTTGCCACGAACTTCCCCGCGTACACCGAGCACGACCCGGCGGTGCCGGTGTGGTGTGTGACGCCGACGCTCAACGGCTGCATCCACCGCTTCTTTGACAGCTCGCCGTTCAGCCCATCGGGGCGCTACATGGGGCTGTTTCGTTTGCCGGTTGAGACGCGCATGCCCCGGCCGGAGGAGGCGGGCGAGGTGGTGGTCGTGGACCTGGAGGAGGGCTCGGAGCGCGTCGTCGCGACGACGCATGGATGGGAGCCCCAACTCGGCGCGAACGTGCAGTGGGGCGCCGACGACCACACGCTCATCTTCAACGACGTTGATCTCGCCACGCATCGGCCGCACGGCGTGCGCCTGGACTGGACGACGGGCGAAGCGCATCGCCTCGAGGGCACGGTCTACCACGTCAGCCCCGACGGGCTGCGGGCCGTCTCGTCGTCGCTGGATCGCGCCCGGCGGACGCAGTCGGGCTACGGCGTGACGCTCGCCGACGAGCATACGCCGCGCAACATCGGCGCGCCGGACGACGACGGCCTGTGGCTCACCGACCTGACGACCGGCCGGCGCGAGCTGATCCTCTCGCTTCGCGACGCCGTCAGGTTCACGCCGAGCATTCCCGAGGATGACCTGGACAACTGGCAGGTCTACGGCTTTCACAGCAAGTTCAACCCGCAGGGCGATCGGCTTATCTTCACCGTCCGTGCCTTCCCAGGCGAAGCGCCGCGACCCTTCGACCTCATCGGCGCCCAGGGGCCCCGCGGCGGACTGGAGTTCAACGTCCTGACGCTCCGACCCGACGGCTCGGAGGTGCGCAACGCCGTGCCCGCCGAGCATTGGCGAAACGGCGGGCACCACATCAACTGGTTCCCCGACGGCGAGAGGCTGTCGATGAACCTCGGCATCGACGGCCGCGAGAAGGGCATGTTCTTCGTCGCGTGCGGCGTCGATGGGTCGGACCTCAAGCCGATCATGCGCAGCGTCCCCGGCTCCGGGCATCCGACGATTCATCGCGACGGCCGGCATATCCTCACCGACGCCTATGCGCGCGAGCCGGTCGCGTATGGCGATGGAAGCGTGCCGCTGCGGCTGGTGGATCGGCAGACCGGTGAGGACCGCCACATCGTGCGCATCATGATCGAGCCCGGCGAGCTGCCGCAGCGCGCGATGCGCGTCGACCCGCACCCGGCGTGGGATCGCGACTGGCGCCGGGTGGCGTTCAACGGCTTCGCGGACGGCACGCGCCGCGTGTACGTCGCGGACCTCGGCGAGCTTGTGGGCTAGCAACCCTTGCGCCACGAAGACGCGAAGGGGATGACGCGGACGTGAGTAGGGTCCGCTGTGCGGACCTTTCCCCGATCGAGCGATCGCAACGCAACGCCGCATGCCATCGCCATTCCGAAAGGTCCGCACAGCGGACCCTACGGCGGCGTCGGGCGATGTCGAGCGCCGTGATCAGATTTTCGCGAGCAGCTTGATGGCCTGGCTGGCGTCGGCGGTCGAGTCGAAGGCGAGGTAGACGACGCTCTGGTCGCCGATGGCCGCGGCCGACAGCCCGCGGAGGTTGAGCCCGGCGTCGGCGAGCAGCCAGGTGATCTGGGCGCCGAGGCCCGGGCGGTCGCCGCCCATGACCCGCACCGAATGCAGGCTCGTGGTCGGGGCGAAGCCGGCGGCCTTGGCGGCGTGCTCGACGGCGTCGCCCTCGATCGGCGTGACGAACAGGACGCCCTTGCCCGGGTTGTCCGCGTCCCGGCGCGAGATGATGAACTCCAGGTTCGCGCCCGCGGCGGAGAGGGCGTCGAGCTTCTCGGCCAAGCCCCCCGGCCTGTCGTCGATCGTCGCCGCCCAGACCGGGACGCGTGCGGATGTCATGCCCATGGCTTCGTGCTCCGTGGTGAGGCCAGTTTCGCACCCTCAACTTAACGCGGCGCGGGCACGGGGGCCAGCGTTCCGCGAACGCCCCCCGGCCACCCCGGCCCCGACGCGCATGGCGGGCGGCGCGGGCGGCGGCGGGGGCGAGGCGGGCGCTTGCCAGCAGCATCAACCAACCACAGCCGGCGCGCAGCACACGCGATGCTTCGTGCTCGCTCGTCCCCGGACGATCGGCTCAATCGCCGAAATATGGACGTGGACAGGACCTAGTCCGCAACGCCCGCGCTGTCGGCGCCGGCCGCCGGCGCGGCGGGGGTGGTGGCGGGGGTGGCGTCCGCCTCGTGATCCGGCTCCTGACCCGCCTCGATGGCGCTGATCTTGGCGACCCGCCGGGCGTGCCGTCCGCCGTCGAACCCGGTGCACAGCCAGACGTTGACGATGCGCTCGAGGATGCGGATGCCCAGCAGGTCACCCGCGAGGCAGAGGATGTTCGCGTTGTTGTGCCGGCGGGACATCTCGGCGCCGATCTCGTCGTGAACCAGCGCCGCCCGCACGCCCTTGACCTTGTTGGCGGCAATGCACATGCCGATGCCCGATCCGCACACGAGGATGCCGCGGTCGGCGTCGCCGTTGGCGACGGCCCGGGCGACCGGGTAGGCGACATCGGGGTAGTCGCACGCCTCCGCGCGCTCGCGTCGGCCCATGTACCGGATCTCAAAGCCCTGCTGCTCGATCGCCGCGGCGATCGTCTTGAGCACGACGGTTCCTCGATGGTCGGCGCCGACGGCAATGATCATGGCTGTTGCTCCTTGAGTCGCTGATCCAGCCGTCGGCGAATGACCTCGGCCGTGCGCTGATACGTGCTGGCGTCGCTGCCCATCGGGTCCTGCACCTCGCCGGTCGGATCGAGGGTGAATGTCTTCTCTGCTGCCGACGGCGCCACGGCCAGCACCGCTTGCCGGTGCGTCTCGGTCATCGTATAGATCACGTCCGCCTCGTGGATCATCGCCGCCGTCAGCCCGCGCGAGCGATGGCGGGTCAGGTCGATGCCTTGCCGGCGCATCGCCTCGACCGCCTCGGGGCTCGCCGGCACGCCGTCCATCGCGGCGACCCCGGCCGACATCACGCGCAGCCCCGCCGAGTCGAGCGCGTCGGGCTTGAGCCCCCGCTGCTCGGCGAGCAGTTGTCGCGCGATGCCCTCGGCCATGGGCGAGCGGCAGGTGTTGCCGCTGCACACCAGCAGCATCGTCCAGCGCATCAGCTTGCGGATGTACCGCTCGTCGTAGACGCCCTCGCGCTCGACGTGCAGGTCCAACTGGTGGCCGCCGGGGCGCAGGCGCACCACGGTCGAGGGCTGGGCGTAGCGGCAGCGCCCGCCGTCGATGATGAGCTCGGCCTGACCCGCCAGCGCCTCGGCTGCTTCCTGCGCGTCGTAGGCCGGCTCCTCGCCCGGCCGCTGCGCCGCCCCGGCGATCACGGGCGCGTCGACCGCGGCGAGCAATTCCTGCGTCAGCGCATGGGCCGGGCAGCGCAGCGAGATCGTGTTGCCGCGGTACAGCCGGTCGCGCTTGCCCGGCAGGCCCAGATCCTTGAGCTTGCGATCGATCTGGTCGCCGGGGACCTCGACGACGAGGGTCACCGGCCCGGGCATGAGCTTGTGCACGAGGCGGCGCAGCGGCGGGCTGGTCAGGTCGACGTAGCGTTCCGCCGCCGCGGGGTCGGCGAGGTGGACGGTGAACGGGCGGGGTTCGCCGCCGCTCTTGAGCTCGCGCAGGCGCTGGACGCCCTGGTCGCTGGCCGCCGACGCCGCGACGCCGTAGACCGTCTCGGTGGGGAAGGCCACGAGCCCACCGCGGGCCAGGGCGTCGACCGCCTGCCCGATGGTCGCACGGGCCTGTTCCCGGTCGCCGGGCTCGATCATCGTCACCTGCATGGGATTGGTCATGGTCCGGGCCCCGACTAGGCTCAGGCCAATGGTAGCCGAGGCAGTCATGGATGTGCATCCGCGCGGGGGCTCGCCGCCGCCGATTGTGCGCCCAAGAGGCGAACCAGCAAGCCTTTCTGCGCGTGCAGCCGGTTGTGTGCCTGCGGGAAAACCCGGCTGCGCGCCCCGTCCATCACCTCGTCGGTGATCTCGACGCCCCGGTACGCCGGCAGGCAGTGCAGCACGATCGCGTGCTCCGGCGCCCCCTCCAGCAGCGACGTGTTGAGTTGGTAGTCCGCGAACGCCGCCAGCCGACGCTCCTTCTCCGCCTCCTGGCCCATCGACACGAACGTGTCGGCATAGACGGCGTCGGCCCCGACGACCGCGTCCGTCGGGTTGTCGATCTGCCGCAGCCGCGAGCCCGGGTACCGCTTGCTCATCGACGCCATCAGCGCCGAGTCGAAGCCAAATCCCGCCGGGCTGGCGACGACCATGTTCATCCCCAGCAACCCCGCGGCGTGCAGCAGCGACCGGGCGACGTTGTTCGCGTCTCCCACGAACGTGAGCGTGCGCCCCGACAGGTCGCGCCCGAACTCGTCCATCATCGTCATGACGTCCGCCAGTGCCTGGCACGGGTGCGCCTCGTCGCTGAGCATGTTGATGACCGGCACGCCGCTGGCGCTGCGCATCTGCGTCAGCGCGTCATGGTCAAAGACCCGCGCCGCGATGCCCTGCACCATCCCCGCCAGCACCCGCGTGACGTCGGCGACGCTCTCTCGCTCGCCCAGGCCCACCTCATGCTGGCCGAGCACGAGCGCCCGCCCGCCCAGCTCGTTCATCGCCTGCTCGAAGCTCACCCGCGTGCGCAGCGACGGCTTCTCGAAAAGCATCGCCAGCGTGCGGCCGGCAAGCACCGGCTCGTTCGCCTCGCCCCGCTCGCGCTGCTCGCGCAGGGCGATGGCTGAATCGAGAATCGCGTCGAGCTCGTCGCGCGTCAGGTCGGGAATGTCCAGCAGGTGCTTCATGGTGATGGTTGATTTGCGTCGTCGGTTGAACCGCGTAGGAGCGAAGGAGGCGAAGGCGGCGCGGGATCGCGGTGATTCGCGAACTACAGCACGATCTCGGTCCCGATCCCCTCCTCCGTATACACCTCGAGCAGCAGCGAGTGGGGGATGCGGCCGTCGATGATGTGCACCTTGTGCACGCCGCCCTCCAGGGCCGTGAAGCTCGCCTCCACCTTGGGCAGCATCCCCGCCATGATGATCCCCGACTCGACCAGCTCCTCGATCTGCGCCTTGGTCAGGTGGCTGGCGAGGTCGTCCACGTGCTCCGACCGCCGGATGCCGTGCGTGTCGGACACCAGCACCAGCTTCTCCGCGCCCGTCGTCGCGGCCACGTGCCCGGCGACGCTGTCGGCGTTGACGTTGAGCTTGCCGCCCGCGGCGTCGCGGCTGATCGGCGCGATCACCGGCACGCAGCCCGCCTCCGCCAGCGCCTGGATCAGCTCCGCGTTGACGCCCTTGACCTCGCCAACGTACCCGACGTCGACGCGCCGGCCGCCCTCACCATCGAGGAACAGGCGTTTGGCGAACACCGCGCAGCTCCCGAGGCTGTGCAGCCCCATCGCCTTGTGCCCCAGCTCGCGGATGCGCGTCACGATCGCCGCGTTGATGTCATTGACGAGCACGTGCTCGGCGATCGCCAGCGTCCGCTCGTCGGTGTACCGCCGACCCTGCACGAACTGGGCCTCGAGCCCCGCCTGCTGCATCGCGGCCGTGATCCCCTTGCCCCCGCCGTGCACCAGCACCGGGCGCATGCCCACCGCGGCCATGAAGCACAGGTCCTGCAGCAGGCTGTCGAGCGTCGCCGGCTCATCCATGATCGACCCGCCGATCTTCACCACGACCAGCCGGTCGCGGAAGCGGCGGATGTATTGATGGGCCTCGACAAGGGCCCCGGCTTTGGCGATGGCTTCCTGCACGGCAGCGACTCCACGGCACCATGTGGCGAATCCCATAGCCTACCGCGCGCCCCCGGCGTCCACAAACCGTCCGCACGGGCCGCACGTGCGCCCAGACCCATCGCGTCTATTTTGCTGATTCATCAAAAAGAGGTTCATCCGCAATTTCCAGGGGCGACCCACACAGTCGCGTTGCAGCCCCCGCAGGGGCGACGGGCATGTAGCCACGGGTGAAGCGGCTGGCTGGCCGCGGCAAGCCGCGCAACCCGTGGGACACGTCGGTGTTCGTCCCGCCCCGGCAGGGGCGGCGGCAACTCCCGCTGCCCCTGCGGGGCTGCGTCGGGCGCCGGCGATTGCGATGCGTCCGGGGTCGGTGTCAGGCCCCGAAAATCCCGGATGAACCAAAAAAACCGCCCAAGGCGCGAAGGCCGGCGAAGGGGTGAAGCTACAGCAGGTTAAGTTGACTGAATCTTTCGCGTTCTTCGCCTCGCTTCGCTTCTTCGCGGCTTTTCGGCGTCCGCCCATCGCGCCTGGCACCGCCGTTGCACGCGCTCCGGCTGAGGGCAACGCAAGGAGGCGTGAAAGATGCGGAAGGATCCCGCGGCCGGCGACCCGAGGAGCTTCACCCTCGCCGCCCTGGCCGCGATGCCGTTGGTTGAACCCGGACCCTGGCCGGGGCCCGTCACGGCGGCGGCGACGGTTCTCGCCACGGCAGGCGGCGTCGGCGTGCTCACCGCCGTCAGCCGATGGTGGCGCTACCACCGTGTCCGCGTCCGCTACCGCCGCGTCCTCCTCGCCGAGGGCAGCCGCACCGGCCCGACGTGGCTCCGCTGGCGCGGCACCCGTCTCCCCGGGCGGATCCAGATGTAGAAGCAGGGTGGATGAAGGGGAGCGGAACCCACCGTCCCCGCGCGTCACACCCGCGCTCGCAAACATTCGCGCCATCGAACGGCGGAAGGTCCGCACCGCGGACCGTATGGCGGATTGCAGCCGCGCGTTGCCTTTCGCAGCAAACCGCCTGACGCTTGTCACGCCATTGCAGGCCCGCCCGGCAGGGTCTATGGTTTGGGCCTCCCGCACCGATCCACGCAACGAGGGGCCCATGGCGAGCATCACGTACGACGGTCAGAGCTTCATCGTGGATGGGCGGCGCGTCTGGCTTGTCAGCGGGGCGATCCACTATCCGCGCACGCCCCACCAGCTCTGGCGCCGCCGCATCCGCGCCGCCCGCGAGGCCGGGCTCAACTGCATCGAGACGTACGTCTTCTGGAACGCCCACGAGCCGGAGCCGGGGCAGTTCAACTTCACCGGTGACCTGGACCTGCGCCGCTTCGTCGAGATCGTCGCCGAGGAGGGCATGTACTGTCTCCTGCGTCCGGGGCCCTACGTCTGTGCCGAGTGGGACGCCGGCGGCTTCCCCGCCTGGCTCACCGCCCGCGACGACGTCAAGCTCCGCGAGGCCAACCCCGCCTACCTCGAGGCCTGCGCCCGCTTCCTCGGGGCCGTCATGGAGCAGGTGCGCGACCTGCAGATCACGGTGCCGTCGCATGGCCCCGTCGTCGCCGGGCCCCACAACACGCCCGGCGCCGCCGCGGGCGGCTACCTCGGCGGCGCGGGCGGGCCGATCCTCATGGTCCAGGTCGAGAACGAGTGGTTCGCCCACAACGACGAGCAGGCGCAGAAGTACCTGCGCGAGCTGGTGCGCTACCTGCGCGAGAACGGCTGCCAGGTGCCCGTCAACAACTGCAACAACCTCTGGCAGCGCGTCGAAGGCACCATCGACACCTGGAACGCCAAGCGCCACCTCGCCCAGCACCTGCGCCAACTCACCGTCGTCCAGCCCGACGCGCCGCGCCTCGTCACCGAGTTCTGGCCCGGCTGGTTCGACTACTGGGGCGGGCCCCATGCCGACCATGACCCGCCCGCGCTCGTCGAGCACCGCCTCGTCGAGATCCTCGCCGCCGCCGGGCAGTACAACCTCTACATGTTCCACGGCGGGACCAACTTCGGATTCTATGGCGGCCGCAGCAACGCCCGCCGCGACTGCTTCATGACCACCAGCTACGACTATGGCGCCCCGCTCATGGAGGCCGGCGGCCGCGGCGCGAAGTACGACCTGTGCAAGCGCGTCTCCACCTTCGCCAGCCAGTTCAGCCACGTGCTCGCCCACGTCGAGCCCAACCGCCCCAACGCCGCGGTCACCCCCGACGAGCCCGGGGCCGACGTCAGCGTCATCCACCTGCCCGGCTCGCAGGGCGATGTCGTCTACCTGCTCCGCCCCGACGTCACGAAGACCCGGCCCGCCGACGTCAGCGTCCTCCTGCCCGACGGCCTGACGATGTCCGTGACGCTCGGCAGCGACGCCGTCGCCTGGTTCCTGCTCAACGTCAACCTCGGCGGCGAGGCCCAGCTCGACTTCACCAACCTGCGCCCCTGGGCGTTCGTCGATCGCCAGATGCTGGTCCTCTTCGGCCCCGCTGGCTCCGAGGGCGTCGTCAGCCTCGACGGCGGCCGCCTCGACGTGCAGGTCCCCACCGGTCGCGAGCCGGTCGTCGATCGCCACGAGGGCGTGACGCTGGTCATTCTCAACCACGAGCAGGTCGACGCGGCCTACCTCTACGAAGGCGGCCTCGCCGTTGGCGCCGCGGGCCTTGACGACGCGGGCCAGCCCACCGCACGCCCCGGCTGGGCGCATCAATACCGCATCAACCCCGCCGGCGACATGCAGCGCGTCGCCACCGCCCGCTCGCGCAAGCCCGCCGCCCCGCGCCTCGGCAAGTGGGAGCGGGCGAGCCTCGAACGCGTGCTCGACGGCTCGGACGAAGGCTTTGAGAAGATCGACGGCCCCGCGTCGCTCGACGCGCTCGGCCAGCGCTTCGGCTACGGGTGGTATCGCATCGGCGTCGGGCAGGCGAAGTCCGGCCGCATGTTCGCCCCGCTCGCGGGCGACCGGTTGCACCTGTTCAGCCAAGGCAAGCCGCAGGGCGTGCTCGGCCTCGGGCCCGGCGCGATCGATGAGCCGACCAGCCTGCGCTTGAGCGGCGACGTCGTCGTCCTCGCGGACAACCTCGGGCGCTTCAACGTCGGCAGCCACGTCGGCGAGCGCAAGGGGCTGATGAGCCACCTCTACAAGGTCCAGCCCGTCGCGCTGGGGCGCCCGCGCGTCGACGCCGAACGCGCCCCCGACCCGTTCGAGCTCGGCGGCTACATCCACCTCGCCCGCCAGGGCGAGCGCCCCCAGGCCGAGGCGGTCACGTGGGAGCTCAAGCCCCGGGGCCAGAGGCCGATGATCCTCGACGTGCGCGACCTGCCCGTCGCGGGCGTCTTCATGGTCAACGACGCGCCGCTCGAGTACTACCACCCGCACGCGTCGGGGCGGCTGGTGCGCCGGCTGCTCGAGCCGGGCGTCGACCCGGTCAAGCGAGGCAAGAACGAGCTCAAGCTCGCCCTCTTCGCCCCGCTTGCCGAGAAGGTCGACTGGGCGAAGCATGTTAAGCTCTACGAGGCGACGGAAGCGGTGACGGGGCGCGGCCAGTGGGCGTTCCGCAAATGGGACGTGCCCGGCGGTGATGCGTTCGAACCGATCAGCGCGGGAGAAGCCGGCGACGGCGACAGCGTGCCGACGTGGTATCGCTGCCGATTCGACGTCAGGGACGCGAGCGTGCCGCTGTGGTTTCAGCCACGCGGCCTGACGAAGGGGCAGATCTATCTCAACGGCCACAACGTGGGGCGCTACTTGGTCGCGACCGCCGACGGCAAGGCCGTGCCACCGCAGAGTGACTACTACCTGCCCGAGCCGTGGCTGAAGACCGACGCGCCGAATGAGCTGATGCTCTTCGAAGAGCACGGCAAGAGCCCGGGGAAGGCGCGGCTGGTCTACAACGCGCTGGGCCCGTACGCGTAGGGTCCGCTGTGCGGACCTTCCGGCGGATCACGCGTTTCGCGCGGTTCGCGACGTGCCAAGGTCCGCACAGCGGACCCTACGCGCAGATCCAGCCGACGTGCGAGCGGAGGTGCCATGTTCCGTCATCTGCGGGCGTTCAGGCGGTGGTACTACTGGCTGCCCGTGCTGGTCTATCAGACGGCCACGGTGATGGTCGTCGGCGGGCTATCGTTCACGATGTTCCTGGTCCAGCGATCGCTTCAATCGTTCAGCGGCGGTCCATTACCGTCATGGCCTGGCGTCATGATGTCGGTGCTCGTATGGAGCTATGGCTCGCTGATGGCCGGGGTCGGCATCTGGGTATTCTGGATCATGCCGATTCTCGCGTCGCGCGACATGTCGGCCCCTGTGCCCGACGAGCCGCGCACGCACGCGCGCCACATCTCCTTTTTGCCCTGGGGCCCCGCGATCATGCCGGCGATCTACGGCTTTACAGTCTTGGTGTTGCTCCCGCCGTTCGAGTACATGCGGTTCGGCAGATGGCAGTGGTGGACAGAGCATTCGCTGCTGGGCTTGTGCCTGCTGCTCCTGTCAGCCGCGCTCGCGCCGCTCGGATACCGCTTGAGCGAACACGTCGCCAGGCGCTATCGACAAACGCTGGCGGCACGCGTCCGGTGCTTCGGCTGCGGCTACGACATGCGCGGCAGCGCGTCGCCGACATGCCCCGAGTGCGGCCACGAAAATGAAATGCTGCGCGATCGCCAACCCGCGCGGACGCCGTAGCGTCCGCCCAGCGGACCCTACGTGCGGTCGGCGACGCGCGCCTCCATCGCCGCGATGCGCTTCTCCAGTCGGCGCACGGTCGCGAACAGGCTGGGCAGCTTGGCCGCGGCGAAGACCTGCCGCTTGGCGTCGGTCAGCGGCTGGGCCGGCGCGCCGCCGTACTGCGCACCGCCGGGCAGATCGCTGACGACGCCGCTCTTGGCGGCGAGCTGCGCGCCGTCGCCGATGTGCAGGTGCCCGGCGACGCCCGCCTGGCCGCCCATCACGACGTAGTCGCCGGTGGTCGTGGAGCCCGCGACGCCGACCTGTGCGACGATGAGGTTGCCGCGCCCCAGCCGCGAGCCGTGCCCGATCGTCACGGCGTTGGAGAACTTGGAGCCACCGCCGACGACGGTCGAGCCCATCGTGGCGCGGTCGACGGAGCAGTGGGCGCCCATCTCGACGTCGTCCTCGATGACCGCGTTGCCGGTGGGCGGGATCTTGTGATGCACGCCGCCGTGCGTGGCGTAGCCGAAGCCATCCTGCCCGATCGAGCAGCCGGCGTGGAGCGTCACGCGATCGCCCACGACGCAGCGGCTGTAGATGGTCACCTGCGGGTGGAGGGTCACGTCGTCGCCGACGCGGGCGTGCTCGCCGACGTACACGTGCGGATAGACGCGGCAGCGCTCGCCCAGCCGCGCGCCGTCGGCGATGACGGCGAACGGGCCGATGTAGCACCCCTGGCCGACGCGCGCGGAGTCGGCGACGTGCGCCTGCGCGCTGATGCCCGGCGCGGGCGCGTCGCCGAAGCCCATCAACACCACCATTGCCTCGCGGAAGGCGAAGTAGGGGTCGTCCGCGATGAGCAGGTTGTGGTCGTCGCGGGCGTGGCGAATGTGGTCGCGGCCGACGACGATCGCGCCGGCTTGCGTCTCGCGCAGGCGGGCGGCGTAGCGCGGGTTGGCAATGAAGCTCACGTCGCCCGGGCCCGCGTCATCCAGCGTGGCGCAGGCGGTGACCTCGGCGCCGGCGTCGCCGCGAAGCTCGGCGCCGAGGCGCTCGGCGAGTTGGGTGAGGGTCATGGCCATGCGATTTCCCCGGCCCGCCCGCTCCTGCTCCCAGGCTTCGTCCGACAGTGGGTGCCACTGACAAGCGGAGTTCGCGGAACTTGTCAGTGCCGATGCTTCGAGCGAGCCCCGAGGGCCTCATCCACTGACAAGGCCGAAGACGGCCTTGTCAGTGGCACCCTTGTGGTCTTCGGGCACGCTTTCACCCTAATCCTAATCCTGGTTTCTGATCCGGAGTCGCGATGGCTCGTCGACGATCCCCGACCTTCGCCCCGCCACCCGGCGTCGCTCAGGACGGGGGGTTTTGATTAGGAATCAGGATTAGGAGTAGGATTAGGAGAGAAGTCAGAGCTCCACGTACTGCATGTCGCTGACCTGCTTGAGCGAGATGGGCGGGTGGTGCACGTCCGCGACGAACACGCCGCCCATCTCGCTGCGGATCCGCTTCGCGTCGTAGCGCTCGTTGTCGCGCACGCCCAGCCAGGCGAGCAGGTCCAGGGCGATCTGCCCCTCCGTCTTCGCCAGCTCCGTGACGGGGATCACCTGGTTGAAGCTCTGCAGCCGGCCGTGCACGTTCTCAAACGTGCCCGCCTTCTCCGCCCACGTCGCCCCGGGCAGCACCAGCTCGACCTGCTCGATCACCTCGCCCGGCAGCGTGTCGATCAGCACCGTGTACGCGTCGCCCAGCGCCTGGGCAAACTCCGGCGTCGCCCAGACGCTCGGGTAGTTGCCCGTGGCGAGAACCGCCTTGACGCGGCCGCCCTGCAACTGCTTGAGCAGCGCGTCGGCGTCGATGACATCGGGGGCGACAAGCTCGAGCGCCCGCCGCACGCCGCGCGCGTTGGGCGCCTTCTCGGCGTAGACGGTGTAGCCGCCGGGGAACGTCTTGTCCTCGCCCGCGACGGGCACGGGGCCGACGGCCAGCACGGCCTTGTCGTCGATCGCCCGCGCGAGCTTCCCGAGCAGGTAGGCCTCTTCGCTCGCCAGCATGGGGCTGACCATCACCGCCAGCGAGCCAGCGCCCTGCTCGGCCACGCTCTGCTTGAGGCGGCGGGTGGCCTGGCTGTAGGCCTGGTTCCAGTCGCACTCCTCGTGCGTGCCGTGGACGCGGGTCGTCGGGCTGCGCAGGCGGTCCTGGTGGTGGATGAACTTCCAGCCGTAGCGGATCTCGTCGGAGATCCACCATTTGTTGACGTCCATGTTGGTGCGCGGCTTGACGCGGTAGACCTTGCCCTCGCTCTCGTTGTACTCGATGGAAATGTTGTCGCCCGAGGCGGTCACGCCGTCGATGCTGGCGGCCTTGTCGAGGTTCCAGACGCGCATGGACATGAGAAAGTCCTTGTCCAGCAGCGCGCCGACGGGGCAGATGTCGATGACGTTGCCGGACATCTCGTTGTCCAGCGCCTTGCCGGGGAAGACGTCGATTTGCTCCTGGTTGCCCCGGCCGAACACCGCCAGCTCACCCGTGCCCGTGACCTCGCGCGTGAAGCGGACGCAGCGGGTGCACATGATGCACCGGTCGGCGTAGAGCATAACGTAGGGCCCGACGTCCTTCTTGGGCTGCTTGATCTTCGCCTCGGTGAAGCGCGACATGCCCCGGCCGTACTTGTAGCTGTAATCCTGCAGATAGCACTCGCCGGCCTGGTCGCACACGGGGCAGTCCAGTGGATGGTGGATGAGCAGGTACTCCATCACCGCCTTCTGGTTGGCCAGCGACTTGGGGCTCTTGACGTAGACCTCCATGCCGTCGGCCGCGGGCGTCTGGCAGGTGGGCACGAGCTTGGGCACGAGCTCGACCTTGTTGTCGTTGCGCGGGTTGGGCTGGGCGATCTCCGCGAGGCAGATGCGGCAGCTCGCCACCACGCTCAGGCCCGGGTGATAGCAGTAGTGGGGGATCTCAAAGCCGTTGTCGAGCGCGACCTGGAGGATCGAGGACTTGCCCTCGAATTCGCATTCCTGGCCGTCGATGGTGATCTTCGCCATGGCGTGTCGGTTCCGCGGGATCGGGGTGGCGGGGATGGAAACGGGGATTGTAAGGCCCTCTGCGGGGCGCGTCGAACCGGCGCAGGGGCGGGTTCCGTCCGAAAAAGGGCGTGCCACTGGCGCACGCGGCGGCCAACGACCGTCATCGCGACGGCGTGGCCAGCGGGGCGTTGTCGAACTGCAGTTGGATCATCTCCCGGTACCGCCCGCTGTGCTGGATGAGCTCGTCGTGGCGGCCGCGCTCCACGATCTGCCCGCTCTCGAGCACGAGGATGAGGTCCGCGTGGGTGATCGTCGACAGCCGGTGGGCGATGACGAAGCTCGTGCGATTGGCCATCAGCTCGCCGAGGCTCGCCTGGATCAGCCGCTCCGACTCGGTGTCGAGGTTGGACGTCGCCTCGTCGAGGATGAGGATGCTCGGGTCGGCGAGAATGGCGCGGGCGATGGCGATGCGCTGGCGCTGCCCGCCGGAGAGCCGCACACCGCGTTCGCCGATGAACGACTCGTAGCCCTCGGGCAGCTCCTCGATGAACTGGTGGGCATTGGCCAGCCGCGCCGCGTCGATGATCTGCGCGTCGGTCGCGTTGCGCCGGGCATAGGCGATGTTGTCCGCCACCGTGCCGTCGAAGAGGAAGATGTCCTGGTCGACGATGCCCAGCAAGCCGCGGTAGCTGTCGACGTGGATGTCGCGCACGTTCCGGCCGTCGAGCGTCACGGACCCCTCGTCCGGGTCGTAGAAGCGGGCGATGAGGTTGCAGAGCGTGGACTTGCCCGCGCCGCTGGGGCCCACGAATGCCACCGTCCGCCCCGGCAGGGCTTCGAAGCTGATGTCCTGCACCGCCGGCTCGGGGGCCTCCGGGTAGGTGAACGTCACGTTCGTGAGCTTCAGATGCCCCCGCACGTCCGCCGGGTGAAGCTGCACGGCGTCCGGGCCCTGGTCGACCTCCACCGGCTCCTCGAGCAGGTCCAGCACGCGGTCCAGCCCGGCGAGGCTGTTCTGAAACTGCGTGGCCGTGTTCGCCAGCAGCGCGATCGGGCCCAGGAGCTGGCCGAGGTACATGAGGAACATCACCAGTGTGCCGCGCGTCATGTCGCCTCCGCTGAGCATCGTCCACCCGCCGTAGAGCAGCAGCATCGCCAAGCTCAGGGGGATGATGAGCTGCCAGACGAGGTCCACCGCCCGCGTCCACCACCAGACGTACAGCTCCTGCCGGGCCATGAAATGGTCGTTGGCGGTGAAGCTCGCCGCCTCCGTACGCTCGCGCGTGAAGGTGCGCACCACCCGTGTGCCGGCAAAGGCCTCGGTCGATCGGCTGTCGATCGTCTGCCGCGTCGCCCGTACGTCGCGCCACATGGGGCGGATGCGCTTGATCCAGAACTTGTGCGTGATCCACACCACCGGCATGAACACCAGCAGCCCCAGCAGTAGCCGGGGCTCGATCAGCGCCACGATCCCCGCCGTGCCCAGAAGCTGGACGATCGCCCGCCACGGGGTCACGAGCATCGAGCGGATGAGCTCCGCCGACGCCCCGGCGTCCTGGCGCAGGATCGACGTGATGCCGCCCGTCTTGAGGGCGTAAACCCGCGGCAGGGGCAACCGGATGGCGTGCTCGAACACCCGCCGGCGGATCGACACACTCACCCGCCGCCCGACCCGGGCGACCTGCCAGCCGCTCCACAGGCTCAGACCCGCTCCCACCATCGTCATGGTGACCATCGTGCCGACGATGGCCACCAGCAGCACCTTTGGATCGTCCGGCCAGGACAGCCACCCCGGCATCCAGGGCGGCAGGGGCTTGTCGTCTAGCACGTTGTCGAAAACCAGCTTCGTCCCGTACGTCGGCATCAGGCCCACCAGCGTCGTCAGCGTCAACGCTCCCATCGCGAGCGCCAGCATCGTCCGGTGCCCCGCCAGCAGCCCGACGAACGCCCGCAACAGCTCGCCGAACGTGCGCGTGCGCTGATGCGGCTCGCGTCGCTGGCGGCCGACCGGAATGTCCTTGGGCATATCGTCCGGGAGGTCCGCCTCCGGGTCGCGTCGCCGGCGGCGGGCGTACTGCTTGTAGTCGCGATAACGGACGCGACTGGCCCTGAGATTGGCAGGCATGGACGCGATCATAGCAGCAGAGCCCGCGGATGCAGAGTCCGCCCCGTTGGCGGTCGCCCGCCACCCGCCACCCACCCCCACCCCGAGGGGCTTGTTGCCGCCGGGGGGGGGGCTTATTAGGCTATTGTCGCCGATCCGGCCGGCTGTGCGGCCGCCGGGGCGGCGTTCGTGGCGGTCGGGGGCGTTCGGTCGTGACGTTCCGAATCCCGTAACCATCGGCCGCGGGGCCCGGTCAGGCCCGGTTCCGTGGCGAGGAGAAACCCATGCTCGAAGCCTATGAACAACTCAAGCAACTGGTCGGCTCACTCGAAGACGACGTCCGCAAGGCGGCCGGCGGGAACAAGGCGGCGGGCACCCGCGTGCGCAAGAACCTCCAGGAGGTCAAGAACGTCGCTCAGAACCTGCGGGTGAAGGTCCTCGAGCATCGCGACGAGGGCGGCCAGGACTAGGCGGCCCGCACCGCCTCGCGTGACCCGGCCGGCCAACCCGCGCCCCGCGTGCGCGCCGCCCGGTGCTGGGGGGGGGTGACGCGGGCTTGGACGTGGCGGGATTGCGGGAAGCCCCGGATTGCAATCCGTGGGCTCGTCCCCGGGCGGATCAGATCAGAAACCGAGAACAACGATGGCACCTGAGCTGCTTTTCGACATCAGTGGGATCGACATCGATGGCGTGATGTTCGATGCCGAGGCGATCGAGCAGGTCAACCCGCATCGCGGGGGCATGCGGCTGCTCGACGCGATCAGCTACCTGTCGGACGACCACGTTCGGCTCGTGGCGTACCGCGACGTCCGGGCCGACGAGTTCTGGGTGCCTGGCCACATCCCCGGCCGGCCCGTGTTCCCGGGCGTGCTGATGATCGAGGCCGCCGCCCAGCTCGCGAGCTTCTCGTGCCTGCGGCGGATGCCGGGCGAATCGTTCATGGGCTTCGCCGGCGTCGACCAGGTCAAGTTCCGGGGCCAGGTCGTGCCGGGCGATCGGCTCTACGTGCTCTGCGACCAGACCGAGTTCCGCAGGCGCCGCTGCGTCTGCAAGGCCCAGGGGCTGGTCGACGGGCAACTGGTGTTTGAGGGCGTGATCACCGGCATGCCGATGGCCGTGCGCTCATCGGAAGTGGGGGGGTAGGCGGTGGGGGTTGGGCCCGCCAGCGGCACCCGCCATACGACGCCTTCGGACAGGGCCTACGCCCCCGCCGGCTCGGGCAGGCCCACGAGGCGGTGCAGGGCCCGCGCGGTCGCTTCCAGCCGCATCGCCCCGCTGACGCCCGGCGTGTAGTCCTCGATGATCAGCGGGACCTCCCGACCGAGGCTGGCGACGAGCTCCACCCACGTCGGCGTGTGCATGTCCGACTCGGTCAGCGGGCACATGAGCTGCCCAGCCTTGCGGAACCCGTGCTCGTCGTAGTCGCCCTGAACGCGGCGCGACCCGCCGACGTGGCAGTGGTCGACCCAGTCGCTGAGCACCGAGATGGCGAGGTTGGGGCGGATGGCCCCCTCGCGGGCGAAGTTGGGCAGATCGAGGATCACACCCACGTGGGCCGGGTCGAAGTCCTGCACGAGCAGGCGCGTCAGCCCCGGCGAGCAAGCGGCCGTGCCCACGTGCATCTCGATCACCGCTTTGAGCTGATGCGCCCGGGCGCGTTCCACCACGCCGGCGAGGTCCTTGCGGGCCTGGTCGAGGTACTCGCCGAAGTCGAACACCCGCTCGCCGGGGTAAGGCGTGGGCATGATGCGGACGCGCTGGCACCCGCCCGCCGCCGCCCCGGCCAGGTGCAGTTCCAGTTCCTCGTCCTCGACGTCGGCGGTCAGGCGCGGCACGGTGCACCAGGGCACGAGCCCGGCGTCGCGAAGCTGCCGGGCGAGGTCGGCGCCCTCCGCGGCCAGCCGCTCGGGCGTCAGGTCGAAGCGGTGGTTGCCCCAGTTGCTGTAGGGCTCGTGCCGCCGGCCGTCCGGGATGTGGCGCGGGCGGTAGACGTAATGGGTGACGCCCAGCGAGCGGCAGAGGTCGATCTGCTGGTCGAGGTCGAGTTCGGGGAGCATGACGGCCGTGACGCCGAGGGGCAGGCGGTCGGAACAGGCCATGGGGCGATCCTCAAAAGAACGGATGTCGAGGAAGTCAGCAGGGGCGAGGGACCGTGGCTTCTCAACTTCCTCGACTTCCCTGACTTCCATCTGTGTCCATCTGTGGCTAACTCAGGTCGCGGGCGTGGCGGCGGTGGCGGGGATGGTGGTGGCGGGTGTGGTGGTGGCGGGGTCGACGCGGGTGTAGTTGTCGAGGTTGATCATGACGATCTCGCCATCGTCTTTGCGGAGGGTGAGGCGGTCGAGCCACAGCTTGTCGTCGCGGGCGTGGGCGTACCAGGAGCCGGTCTTCCTCTGCTCGTAGGCGACGACGGTGCCGGCCACCTGGGTGGTCCAGACCTCGTCGCGCTGGGGGATCTGCTGCGTGACGAGCACGCGCTGGCCGGGCTTGAACTCATCGAGCGGTTGGGTCATCGCTTGCTCCGTGAGGGAGTGGTAAGAATAGTCCAAGCGGGGCGGGGATGAAAGCCGGGGCCGGGCGGTCTCGCAGAGGTCGCCGAGAGCGCAGAGGCCGCGGAAGCAGGGGGATGGAGCGAAGCGAGGCCCGCCGCACCGCCCGTCAGGCGGTATCCCGCCTCCTGCCCCCGCCAACCCTCTGCGGCCCCCGCGCTCTCCGCGGCCTCTGCGCGAACCCTCCCCCGGAGGCTTTATGGGATCGGTGGTTGCCGCGGGGCTTGGGGCGGGTGAGAATTGACAATCGGAAAACGGTCATCGGAAATCACTTATGTGGCTGCGCTGGATGCCCTGGCGGTTCGTCGTCTCCTGGTTCGCCCGCTCGCGCGGGTTCATCGACCCGATCCACCTGCTGGGGCGGCTGCGCAGCTTCTCGCAGCCGTCGGAGGTGGCCGAGCCGGTGGAGCTCGTCCGTGCGGGAGTCATCTTCCACGCCCGCGGGTTGATCAATTCGCGGGCGATCCAGCACAACCTGGACTGGATCTGGCCGCACTGGGTCGAGCGGCAGTTCGACCCGCGCGACGTGGCGTTCGTGCCGCGGGCGTTCTCGATCACGCACGTGAACCTGACGCACCGCAACTGGACGGCCGTGGGCCAGCCGGACTGGGACTGGCTGCCGATCGTCGACCCTGCCGGGCTGGTGACGCCGATCCTGGACCGGTGGTCGATCGACGCCTGGCTGCTGCCGGACGGCGGCGAGCCGCTGTTCCCGTCCAAGGAGAAGCAGATCGACCAGCGGCTGGAGCTGGAGCCGGCCGTGCACGTGCGCACGCGCACGGGTGACGCGGCGCGCACGCTCGACGCGTTGGTGCAGGTCGTCGGGCCCGAAGGCAGCGGCGACGCGCCCGTCTGCCGCGTGCAGGTGCGCGGGTGGGCTCAGCAGGGGGGCTACCTCGCGATCTCGCTGCGCCCGGCCAACCCGGAAGGCGTGGCGTTCATCCATGACATTGCGTACGACGAGCGCGACCACGTGTTGCGGGTCAACAACGACGAGAGCGTGCACCTCGATGTCCCGCCCGACCGCGTGCTGATGTCGCACTACCGGGCGGGCGACGTGCGGCTACTGCTGCCGGACGGCCCGGAGGGGCAGCGCGTCAAGTGCGACGTGGGGCTGGCGACGGCGGCCGTGCTGTTCCGCGTGGAGCCGGGCGAGGACCGCGAGGTGACGCTGGGCGTGCCGCTGGCGGAGTCGGCGCACACCGAGCCGGAGGCCACGCGGCCGGGGACGCTGGTCACCGGCCGGCGCACGGCGTGGAGCGACGCGCTGGCGGGCACCTGCGAGCTGGCGGTGCCGGATGAGCGGATGCAGTTTCACTACGACGCGGCGGTGCGCAGCCTCGTCCTGCACGCGCCGGGGGAGGTCTACCCGGGGCCTTACACCTATCGCCGGTTCTGGTTCCGCGACGCGGCGTTCATCCTGGAGGCGATGCTGGCGGCGGGTCTGCCCGAACGCGTGCACCGTTGCCTGGAGCTGTTCCCCGAGCGGCAGGGGCCGCGCGGTTACTTCCGCTCGCAGGAGGGCGAGTGGGACTCCAACGGCGCGGCCCTCTGGATCATGCACCGCTACTGCGAGCTGACGGGCCGGCTGCTCAGCGACGCGCTCGTGCGCGCGGTGGACAAGGGCGCGCGGTGGATCGAGAACAAGCGGCTGGCAGACACGCTTGATGCGCCCCACGCCGGGCTCATGCCCGCGGGCTTCAGCGCCGAGCACCTCGGGCCCAACGACTTCTACTATTGGGACGACTTCTGGTCCGTCGCGGGGCTGCGCAGCGCGGCGGCGCTGCTGCGATCGCATGGCGGCGACGCGGCGCACGCGCAGCGGTTCGAGGCCGTCGCCGATCGCCTCATGACGGCCGTCGATCGGTCGCTGGAGCGATCGGCGGAGATTCGCCGGCATCCGGGAATTCCCGCGTCGCCCTACCGGCGCATGGATGCCGGGGCGATCGGGTCGCTCGCGGCGGGGTACCCGCTGGGCGTCTGGGAGCCGGAGGATTCGCGGCTGCTGGCGACGATCGAGTTCCTCATGGACAACTGCCGGGTGCGCGGCGGGTTCTTCCAGGACATGATCCACTCGGGCATCAACGCGTACCTGACGCTGCACATGGCGCAGGTGCTCTTGCGCGTGGGCGACCCGCGACAGGTGGAGCTGGTCGAGGCGGTGGCAGAGCTGGCGTCGCCGACGGGCCAGTGGCCGGAGGCGATCCACCCGCACACGCTGGGCGGGTGCATGGGCGACGGGCAGCACATCTGGGCGGCGGCGGAGTGGGTGCTGATGATGCGAAGCTGGTTCGTGCGCGAGCAGGGCGACGCGCTGGTGCTCGGGCAGGGGCTGCCCGCGGCGTGGCTGGAGGCGGAGGCGGGTGTGGCGCGTGTGGCGAGGCCGATGCGATTGGGTCCGACGCCGACGCGGTATGGGGCGGTGACAGTGACAGTTGCGCCGGGGCCGGAGGGGGTCGAGGTGACGTGGGAGGCGGCGTGGCGCGGGCGGCCGCCGCGGGTGGCGCTGCGGCTGGCGGGGTGCGAGCGGGGCGAGGTGGATGGACAGGCGGGGCGCGCGACGCTGCGGCGGGTGCGGCGCGGCGCCGGGGCGGGCCGGCAGGTGTAGGGTCCGCTGTGCGGACCTTGGCGTGTTCGCGGCGGGAAGGCAGGTCCGCACAGCGGACCCTACGGGAAACGGATCCGCCCTGCGGACCGTATGGGCTACAGGAGGCGCTGTTCTTGAACATCGTCATGCTCACCAACACCTACCTGCCCCACGTCGGGGGCGTCGCCCGGTCGGTCGACTCCTTTGCCGGGGCGCTGCGCCGGCGCGGGCACCGGGTGCTGGTCGTCGCGCCGACCTTTCCCGGCACGCCAGGGCATGAGCCGGAGGTCATCCGCGTGCCGGCGATCCAGCGCTTCAACGGCTCGGACTTCTCCGTGCGTCTGCCGGTGCCCGGCCCGCTCTGGGGCGAGATGGAACGCTTCGCCCCCGACGTCCTGCACACACACCACCCGTTTCTCATGGGCGACACCGCGATGCGCATCGCCGCGTGGCACGGCCTGCCGCTGGTGTTCACACATCACACGATGTACGAACGCTACACGCACTATGTCCCGGGCAACTCGCCGCAGATGCGCCAATTCGTCATTCGGCTGGCGACCGACTTCGCGAACCTGTGCGACCGCGTCATCGCACCGAGCGAGAGCATCCGCGCGATACTGCGCGAGCGTGGCGTGCAGCCGACCATCACCGCCGTGCCTACCGGCATCGACCCCGCCCGCTTCGCCGCGGGGGATGGCCCGGCGGCGCGGCAGCGCTACGGCATCCCGCCAACGGCGTTTGTCGTCGGCCATGTGGGGCGGCTTGCCCCGGAAAAGAACCTGGCGTTCCTGGCGCGGGCGGCCGCCCGCTTCGTGCGCGGCCGCGACGACGCGCATGTGCTCATCGTCGGTGACGGGCCGTCCGAAGCGGACGTTCGCGACGCCTTTGACGGCCAGGGGCTCGGCGACCGGCTGCACCTGACCGGGTCGCTGGCGGGCCAGGCGCTGGCGGATGCCTACCACGCGATGGATGTCTTCGCGTTTGCCTCCCAGTCCGAGACGCAGGGGATGGTGGTGGCCGAGGCGATGACCGCGGGCGTGCCGGTCGTGGCCGTGGACGCGCCGGGCGTGCGCGAGATCGTGCGCGACGGGTGCAACGGGCGGCTGCTGGCGGCCGAGTCGGAGACGGGCTTCGCCGACGCGCTGGGCAAGGTGGCGGAGCTCGCACGGGCGAGCGGCGGGGCCGCGCTGCGCGAGCTCGCGGCGGGGGCGAGGGCGACGGCGGACGAGCTGTCGCTGGAGCGGTGCACGGATCGGCTCGAGGCGGTGTACGCGGGGCTGACGGAGTCCGCTGCGGGGGTGGCGAGCGCGTCGCCCGGAGGGCGCCGGCGAACGCGAGGGGGTGGGGGGCGTGGTGGCGGGGACGGTGGCGGGGGTGGGGACGAGGGGGTGGTTGAGAACGCCTGGACGCGGACGCTGCGGCTGGTCGAGCGCGAGTGGGACCTCTGGGAAGGCCGCACCGAGGCGGCGTGGGAGAGCCTGCGGCCGGGCGGCGCGGGGGAGCAGGCTGGTCGGTGAGGTGCGGCACGGTTGCGCAATCGCTTGGTTTACAAGATACAATTCGCATGAAACGGGGGTTGATCGGGCACGCGTGCCGGTGTTGTGTTTTTTGCAGGTCCGCGCCGCCGGTGGCCGAGCTTGATGGTGAGCGGCCGGACGACGGCCGGGTGTGGAGCACCCGACGGGCGGAACGCCGAGGGACAGGAAGCGATGGGTTCGGAAGCTACGGCCACCCGTCGGGGGGCGCGCGATCAGCCGGCCTTGGTGCGCCTGGCGGGGCTGTTGCGGCCGTACAAGTGGTCGCTGATTGCGGCCCTGGCCATGCTCGTCGGGCTCACAGGCACCTCCATCGCCGTGCCGCAGCTCATCGGCGCCGTCTTCGACCACGTCTTCGGCGACAGCAACTTTCGCCTGCTGGGCTGGATCCTCGGCGGGCTGACGCTGCTGTACATCGTCAAGAACGCGCTCTACTTCCACAGCAAATACACCGCCATCCGCGTCGGCGAGGACGTCTGCTTCCAGGTCCGCAACCAGCTCTTCGACCGGCTGCAGCAGATGAACCTGCACTTCTACCGCCGTACCAGGCCCGGCTCGCTCTCCAGCCGGGTGATGAACGACAGCTTTGTCATCCAGGACTTCATCCAGAGCGAGGTGCCCAAGCTGATGACCTCGGCGCTGCTGTTCCTCGGCGTCGTGGCGGTGATCTACGCGACGAACTGGCAGCTCGCGCTGGCGTGCACGGTGGTGCTGCCGCTGCACCTGTTGACCTACTTCTACTTCCGCAAGCCGATCAAACGCGCCAGCCGTGCCGCCCAGGAACACCTGGGCGATGCGCATGGCAACCTGATCGAAAAGTTCCTCGGCATCGAGGTGGTCAAGGGTTTCTCCGGGGAGAAGCGCGAGAGCGCGGCGTTTCAGCAGGCGACCGACCTGTCGCGCCAGAGCCAGCTTCGCAGCCAGCGCTACCACGTCATGCAGAAGGTGGCCGCCGACCTGCTCATCGGGCTGGGCACGATCTTCCTGCTGGGCTTCGGGGCGTACCAAGTGGTCGCGGGCCGGCTGGAGACGGGCAGCTTCGTCGCGTTCTGGATGTACGTGGGCATGCTCTATCCGACGGTCATCGAGCTGATGTCCGGCTTCGCGCGGCTGTCCAAGGCGTCGGCCAGCCTCGACCGCGTCTTCGAGGTGCTCGAGACGCCCGCGGCGGAGGACGGCGCCATGGGCAAGATGACGCGCGAGATCGAAGGCGCCGTGGCGTTCCGCGGCGTGTGCTTTCGTTACGACGACGGGCCGCCTGTGCTCGACGACGTGACGTTCGCGGCCCAGCCGGGGCAGGTGGTCGCCATCACCGGGCCGTCCGGCTCGGGCAAGAGCACGCTGGTGAGCATGGTCCCGCGCTTCAATGAGCCGGACGCCGGGCAGGTGCTCATCGACGGGATCGACGCGAGCGACTATGTGCTCGCGCACCTGCGGCGTGCGATCGGGGTGGCGTTCCAGGAGTGCTTCCTGTTCAACAGCTCCGTGCTGGAAAACCTGCGCTATGCCGCGCCGGAGGCCCCGCGCGAGCAGATCATCGACGTGGCGCAGCGCACCGGGGCGCACGAGATGGTGATGAACCTGCCGCAGGGCTACGACACGATGCTGGGCGAAACGGGCGTGACCCTGTCGCGGGGCCAGAAGCAGCAGATCGCGCTGACGCGGGCGCTGCTGAAGAACCCGCAGATCCTGATTCTCGACGAGGCGACGTCGTCGATCGACGCGGCGCGCGAGCGGCAGATCGTGCCGGCCGTGCTGGACTTCATGCGAGGCAAGACGACGTTGATGATCACCCACCGGCCGGAGTTGCTCAAGCATGCGGACGTGATCGTGCAGATGCCGGACGGGCGGACTGTCAGCGAGGCGGCGGCGCAGCAGGCATTCCGTGGCGAGCCGATCGACCCGGCGGCGCGGCGGGAGAAGCCGGAGGTCGTCGAGCCCCCGCGGCGTCGCAGCAAAGGTTCGTCCGGGATCTGGCGCTCGAGCGTCGCCCTGGCGCTCGCGGCCCTGCTCGGCGCGGCGATGATGCTGGCGGCGCCCGGCGCGGCGATGGCCGATGCGCCGGCCGCCGAGCCGGAGCAGGAAGCCGCGGGTGACGCCGCAGATCACGCCGTGGATGAGCCCGGCGATGCAGACGCTTCGCCGCCGCCGGCGGTCGACGACGAGGCGGCGCGCGAGCGGTTCGGACACTTTCTGCGCCAGCCCGGGCTCAGCGCGGTGCAAGCCGGCGAGCTGGTCGAGATCCTCACCGCCAAGGCGCAGGCGCAGCTCGGCTACCGAATGGTGCCGCGCACCGCGCCGGTGCTGCCTGAGCCGCCGAGCCGACTGATGGGGCTGACGCAGCTTTACCGCGGCGAGCGGATGCTGCAGTTGGGGTATCGGCCGTTTCAGAGCCAGCCGCCGCACGTCTGGGTCTATGGCCATCTGGGCGACGGTGAGGCACCGTTGCGCGCCAACGACGACGTCGACGAGCTGCTGGCGCTGCTCGGCCAAGGGGTGGAGGCGATTCACGAGGCCGACGCCGACCTGCGCGTGGCGGAGCTGGAGACGGAGCTCGTGACGCTCAGCTACGTCGAGGCCGACCGCGCTCTGGGCGTGCTCAAGAGCCTCGGGTATGCGACGATCGAGTATTCGGCCGGGGGCGAGAGCGTGGGCGGGGCGAGGGTGATCAACCCGTCGAACGCGGCCGACACGTCCAACCTGCCGATCATCATGGCCCTGCCGGGCTCCGACCACACTGACATCGTCCCGGGCGCGATGGACAACAGCGGCAACCCGCGCGCGCTGCCGCACACCGGCGCGGGGCCGATGATGGAGTTGATGATCCTCTATCACCCCGCCAAGCCCGAGCAGCTCGCCGAGGTTCGTCGGCAGATCGTCAACAACATCGACCGCCCCGCGCGACAGATCCTCATCGAGGCGATGGTTCTGGAGATCTCCGAGACCGGGCTCGACGCGCTCGGCGTCGAGTGGGAGCTGAGCCAGTTCTTCTCCGGCACGAACGTGGACAACATCACCGAGCTGAGCCTCGGCCGCGGCGCCGACTTCCGCACGGGCGAGGGCCCGACCGTCGAGGTCGAGATCGGGCGCGTGCTGGGGCACTTCCGCACGCAACTGGAGGCACTGGTGCGCCGCGGCGAGGCGGAGATCCTCTCGCGGCCGAGCGTCCTGACGCTGGACAACCGCCAGGCGTCGATCAATGTCGGCGAGCGGATCCCGCGGGCCAGTTCCATCGACCACCTGCGTGCCGACCGCGTGCAGTTCGAGGTCGATTACGAGGAGGTGGGCATCTTCCTGAACGTACGCCCGCGCGTCTCCGCCAACGCCGACAAGGTCGCGATGCAGATCGTGGGCACCGTGTCGGCGGAGGTGCCGGATCAGGAGTTGATCCTGCGCGACGCCGACGGGCAGGTCGTCGCCACCGCGCCGCGCATCAGCGAGCGGCGGGTGCAGACGTATGCCCTGATCGCCAACAACACGCCGTTCATCATCGGCGGGCTCATCAGCCGCGACGCGACGCTGCTGAGCGACCGCGTACCGCTACTGGGCGACATTCCGGTGCTCGGGCGACTGTTCCGCAGCGACCGGGCCGAGTCGATCAAGCGCGAGGTGATCATCGTCATCACCCCTTACGTGCTGCCGGAGGAGCAGATCGTGGGGCGCAACATTCCCAAGGACGATGACCTGTTCGACAGCGTCGGCAACCATCTCTACCGCGACGCGTACCGCATCCGCTCGCGCGACGTCTTTGACCTGAACTTCCTGACCCAGAACCGCGGCGTCCGGCGGATGCAGCGCGTGGCCGATCGCCTTGTCGAGGCCCAGCCGCAGCTTCGCTATCGCTACCCGTTCCGCGACTTTGCCGACGGGCGCATCCCCGGCGAGCACGTGCTGGTCTATCGGCAGATGTACAACGTCGGGTCGCGCCTCGGGCTGGACCAGCGCATCGGGCAGGACCAGGTGATCCTCTTCCGTCCCGACGAGGCGGTGGAGGCGGGCTTCGGCGTGACGTTCTTCGACCGTTACTTCGAGCAGGCGACGATCGAGGCGTGGGAGGCCCGGGGCCACGACATCCGCCGCTACCCGCGCAACCAGCCGCTCGACGCCCTGGGCGACGAGGCGCTGGCCATCACGTTTACCGAGCGCGAGGACGTCGAGCACGCCGGCGAGGTGATGGAGCAGCCGGTGCCGGAGCTTTACCGCGTGCATGTGCCCACCCGCGCCGACTGGAGCCGGACGCTCTGGGAGCTGAACCAGCCGGGCGAGGATGGTCGGCAGCGGCACACGATCCTGATCCAGTCGCAGCGCGACCTCGAACGCATCGCCCAGGCGGTGATGCTCAAGCAGATCGTCGAACTGAACACGATGGCGGATCGGCAGATGACGCTGCGGAACTTCACCGTCGGGCGGAACCTGCTGATGCCGGAGATCGAGGACGATGCCGTGTTCGTGCTCGACTCGTCGGTGGCGGAGTACTTCTTCATCTCGGAGATGTACTACCCGATCCTGCAGCAGCACCTGCAGCAGGCGTCGGAGGCGATGCGCGACGCGCTGGACCGGCCGGAATACTCCCGGCTGCTCGACCCGGGACGGCCGCGACGGGAGTAAGCCGGCCGACGCGGGTGGGCCGCCACGCGTGGGCGGTTGCCGCGGGTGATCGCGGCGGTGGGCAGCGATGAGTGGTGGCCTTGTCCAGTCCGGCGCCAGCAGCTAGACTAGGCGACGCAACGGGGTGTAGCTCAGCTTGGTTAGAGCGCGCGTCTGGGGGGCGCGAGGTCGCTGGTTCGAATCCAGTCACCCCGATTCACCGTCCGAGCACGAGTGGCAGGACGATCTGGTAGCCCGCCAGCAGCACGCCGATGCAGATGATCGAGATCAGTCCGCCGACGCGCAGCAGCGTCGCCGCGGGCAGGCGGCCGGTGGCGAATGCGATCGCGTTCGGCGGCGTCGAGATCGGCAGCGCCATCGCGAACGAGCACGCCAAGGCCGTCAGCAGCGCCAGCTCCAGCGCCTGTGTCGCCCCGATCGCCATCGCGATGGGGATGATCAGGTTCGCTGCCGCAGTGTTGCTCATGAACGTCGACAACCCCACGGCCAGCGCGACGACTGCGGCACTGAGCAGGAAGCCTTGCAGATCCGCCAGCGGCAACTCGGTGATCACGTTCACCAGCCCCGTGAGTTGCATGGCGTTGCCTAGCGACAGGCCGCCCCACATGAGGATGAGGATGTTCCAGTCGATGGAGTCGACGTCGCTGCGGTGGAGCATGCCGAGCGCCGTCAGCAGCGCGGCGGCGATGATGGCGACGACGGCGTCGGGGATGCCGGTCCACCCGCCGCTGAGCCAGAGGCCGATCGTCAGCACGAGGATGCCGAGCGTGGCCTTGCCGCGGCGCGGCATCGCCTCGCGGTCGCGCAGCTCGGGCAGCACCAGTCCCTTGCCGGGCGGCATCAGCCAGTAGAGCAGCAGCCCCGCCACCGCCAGCAGCAACACCAGCAGCGGCACGGCGACCATCATCCACTGAAGGAAGGTCAGCTCGATGCCAGCGCTGCGCAAGGCGGCGAGGGCGACCGCGTTGGGCGGTGAGCCGATCGGCGTGCCGATCCCGCCGATGTTGGCGCCGAGCGGCACGGCGAGGACGATGGCCGTCGCGAACCGGTGGCCGCCTTCCTCATCCGTGATGCCCTTAATCAGCGGTGCGACGATGGCGATCATCATCGCCGTCGTCGCCGTGTTGGACATCCACATGGAGAAGAATGCGGTGATGCCCATGATGCCGTAGATCAGCAGCAGCGGCCCGCGGGTGAACCGCGAGAGGACGCGCGACGCGATTGCCCGGTCCAGCCCGTGCTTTGTCACCGCGCTGGCGAGCAGGAACCCGCCCATGAAGAGGATGATGACCGGCGAGGCGAACGGATCGAAGAACTGGTCGAAGCGCAGATCCCCCTCCGGCGCGAAGCCGCCATGCCGCGCCAGCAGCAACACCTCGAGCCCGATCAGGCACAGCGACGTCGCGTAGAGCGGGATCGCCTCCGTCGCCCACCAGATGGCCGCAACGATGAAGATCGCCACCGCGCGACGCGGCAGCTCGCCCATCGCCTCGGGCAGCATGAAGTAGACGATGAGCGCAAGCACCGGCGCCACGATCAACGGGATCACCCGGCCCCATGCAACCCTGCCCGCGGCGCCCGCTCCGGGGTTCGGTGCATGGGTGTTGGTCGGGCGAGCGGGATCGGATGCCGGCATGGTCTGGCGAGGATAATGGTTTACCCGATGTCCTGCTCGGCAGGGGGGGATCAAGGCTCAGGATGATTCAGCCGATGTTCCTCCGAGCACGTTGTGCTCGAGGAGGGGCCGCATGAGTCCAGGTGCGCAGGATATCAAGGCCCTCGACGATCCGAACGCTGTGATGCCGGGTTTCGACGTGCCGCGCAGCGGGCTGGCGCTGATGACGGCGCGGACGATCGACGAGGTGGTCGACGCCTGGCGGCTGGTCTATCGCACGTACCTCGCGGCCGGCCGCATCACGCCCAATAATGTCGAGCTGTTCACTCGTCCGGAGGCGGTGGGCCCCGAGTCGGCCGTGTTCATGGGCCGAATCAACGGCCTCACCGCCACGACGCTGACAGCGATCGGCGACAGCGAGCGAGGTCTGCCGCTGGACTGCGCGTTTCCCACCCAGCTCAACGCATGGCGCGACGAGGGCCGGCGCCTGGTCGCGGTCGACCTGTTCGCCGACCGACGCCAGCAGTCGACGCGGCGGAGCTCCGCCCTGTTCGAACTGCTGCGCCACGCCTTCTTCCACTGTCTGGCCTCCGGCGCCACCGACATGCTCTGCACCGTGCCCGTCCAGTGGCAGGATCTCTACACCACCCACTTCGGCTTCCAGCCCGTCCCGGTCGCACCGCCGCAGGGTTCCGGTCACGACGATTGCGCCGACGAGGAGCGTGCCGCCGATAGTGGGGCCGGCGGGTATGGCGAGGGTGGCGAGGGTGGCGGGGGCGGCGGGCTGCAGTTGATGCGCGCGATCGTCGCCGACGCCCTGGATGTGCCGTCGGAGCGCAGCGCCTTCGCCCCGTTTCTCAAGCACCCGCTGCCGGACGACGCCCTCAGCCAGCGGTTCGACTTCAACTCCGCCGCCGTCGCCACATCGGCCGTAGGAGCGTTTCTGCAAAGTAGTGAAACCGGCGGGAGGTGACCGGCGCCAGCGCCACCCCGGAAGCTCACGATTGCAATCCGTCGGCTTCGCTCACGCGACCGACCTCCCCCGTTCGAGCTGGTGCAGCGAGCGGCGCATCGTTTCAACGAGTCGCGCCTTGACGTCGTGCATCCTCGGCGGTCGGGCGGGACGCTGCTGCGCGATGCTCGTGACCCCGTGGCCGGCGATGCCGCAAGGAACGATGGTGTTGAAGTGATCGAGGTTGGGTGCGACGTTCAGCGCCAGGCCGTGCATCGTCGTGTTCCTGCGGATGCGCACGCCCATGGCGCAGATCTTGGCGCGCGTCGTCGGCCCGGCATCGCACGCGGCGCCGACCGGCGCGGCGGCCACCGCGGGCGCCCACACCCCCGTGCAGCGCTCGACGCGAAACGCGGCCACATCCTCCTGTGCGAGCGTGTCGATGACGACCTGCTCGAGCAGACGCATGTAGCTCGACAGGTTCAGCCCCAGCGGCGCGAGGCGGAGAATCGGGTAGGCCACGAGCTGCCCCGGGCCGTGGTACGTGATGTCGCCGCCGCGGTCGGTTTCCTGCACCTCGATGCCGAGGCGGTCGAGCTCTTCGCGCGAGGCGAGCAGGTGGCCGGCCGCGGCGGGGCGGCGGGTGATGGTGATGACCGGCTCATGCTCGACGAGCAGCAGCGTCGGCGGGCGACGGCCGTCGATCACCGCCGCGTTCGTCTCGCGCTGGTACGCCAGCGCCGGGGCGTAGGCCATGCGGCCGAGGTCCTCGACATCAAGCTTGGGGGGTGTCGACACGGTCATGGGCGCTTCCGCGGGCCCGGCCGAACCCGCGGCGGCGGGCCGGGCGATCACTTATCATACGCCAGACGTGCGCCCGCTTGGCGCGGGCACCGTCCGGAAGGAGACGCCCCTTGGCCAGGATTCACGCCACGGCCATCGTCGAGGAGGAGGTCGAGCTCGCCCCGGACGTCGAGGTCGGCCCCGGCTGTCTGCTGCGCGGGCCCATCCATATCGGCGCCGGCACGCGGCTGATCGGCCACGTCTTCCTCGAAGGCCCGCTCACCCTCGGCGGTGGCAACGTGCTCTACCCCGGTGCCTGCCTCGGCTTCGCCGCCCAGGACCGCAAGTTCGACCCCCGCGTCGCCGGCGCGGGCGTGGTCATCGGCGACCACAACGTCTTCCGCGAAGGCTCCACGGTCCACCGCGCCACCGGCGAACACCCGACCCGTCTGGGCGACCGCAACTATCTCATGGTCCAGGCCCACGTCGGCCACGACTCGCGCGTCGGCGACGACTGCACCCTCGTCAATGGCGCCGCCCTCGCCGGCCACGTCGAGTTGCACGACGGCGTGATCCTCTCCGCCAACGCCTCGATTCACCAGTTCTGCCGTGTTGGCCGGCTGGTGATGATCTCGGGCAACCGCGGCATGTCGCGCGACGTGCCGCCATTCTGCGTCTGCTACACGACACGCCGCGTCGGTGGGCTCAACCTCGTGGGCCTGCGCCGCGCCGGGCTGCGTGCCCACATCCGCCCGCTCAAGCACGCGTTCGACCTGCTTTATCGCAAGGGCCACAATCGGGCCCGGGCCGTCGAGCTCATCGAGCGCGAGCTGACCGACGACCCGCTGTGCATGGAGTTCGCCCGGTTCGTCCGCGAAGCGCCGCAGGGGGTGACGGGTTTCGAGCGTCCGCGCGTCGTCGCCGCCGCCCGCGCCGCCTCGGCCGCCCCCCAGGCCGCGCGGTCGGAGGAAGATGAAGCTGCTGATTGAACCAATCCCCGCCCGCGCCTACAAATGAACGGGGGATGGGGCGCGACCCCGGGGGATTCCAATTCCTGACGGAGGACGACCGTGGCAGAAAATAATCGCACCAACGATGAACTGCACGACGAGATGGACGCGCTCAAGGCTAACATGCACAAGATCCAGGAGGATCTGCGCGGCCTGGGCCAGACGCTCATGGACAAGGGCCGGACTTCCGCCCAGCAGATGCAGGACCGCGCCCGCACGCAGATGGAGTCCAGCCTCGAACAGATGCAGACCTACGTCGAGCAGCGCCCGCTCGCCGTCGTCGCCGGTTCCTTCGTCGTCGGCATGGTGTTCGGCATGCTCTTCGGCCGACGCTGACCCGTGGTGCCGCGACACATGAACCCGAGCGACTGCGCCGATCCGGCCTGTTCGCACCGCTGCCTCGCCTGATAGAAGGGGGCCTGTTCCGCTTGAAGAGCCTGAGCCAGTTCATCGTCCGGACGCTCGACCTGCTCGAGGCCGAGGGGCGTGCCGCCAAGCGTGCGACGTTTCGGCTGGTCGCGGCAATCCTGCTGCTGCTGATCGCCGGCGCGTTCGTGCTCGCGGCCGCGGGATTGTTCGGCGGGGCGCTCTACGTCCTGCTCAGCCACGTGCTCGGTGCCGCCGGGGCGCTGGCGGTGCTCGGGGCGGTGATGCTGCTCGCGGCGTTCATCCTGCTCGTTGGCGCGACCTGGCTTCGCGATAAGAAGGCGGGGGTGCGATGAGCGAGCCGAGGCACGCCGCCGATCCCCCCAAGCCGGCGCCCCCGCCCCCACTGGCCGGGGTCGACGAGATCGCAGCCGCCAAGGCGAGGCTGCTCGAGCTTGGCGAGACGGCGTCCGACACATTCGAGCCCACCTTTGTGCGCGATCATCCCTATCTCTTCTCGAGCCTGGCGCTCGCGGCGGGCCTCGTGTGCGGCCGCGTGCCGATGCTCCGCAAGATGACGCTCACCATCGCCCTGTGGGCCGGCAAGCGCACGCTGGCGAAGCATCTGCAGCAGATGGCGCGCGGCAAGTGAGCGCGTGCCAAGGGTTGACGCGAGCGGCAAGCCCGGTGTCGCCCGGACAGGAGTGAGGCCGCTGAGACCATCCTCCCGCCCACGGCCTAAACTGATGGGATGCCCGACAGCCGGCATGACTGGCTCCGGGGGCTGATTGAGAGCGCGCCGCTGGGGGCCTTGAGCCGGCGCGTGGGGGAGACGGTGCGCACAGTTGCGGCCGGCAGCCGCGGCTCGAGCGCCGCGTTGGTGGCCGGGGCGCTGGCCGTGCGAACCGCCCGTCCGGTGCTGCTGGTCGTCGCCCATCTGGACGAAGCCGACGACGCCGTCGACGACCTCGGCCTGCTTGCCGAGGCCGGGCATGCGCTGGCCGTCGAGCGCTTCGGTGCCCTGGAGGTGCTGCCGGGCGAGACCAACGTGAGCCTCGAGCTGCTCGGCGAGCGCTTGGCGGTGATGCGCAAGCTCGACGCCGGCGAGCGCGTCGACGTGCTCGTCGCGCCGGTGCAGGCGCTGATGCAGGCCATCCCTAACCCCGAGGCCGCGCGCCGGTTCGTGCGCACGCTCGAGCGGGGCCAGACCCTTCCGCCCCACGATCTCATGCAGTGGCTCGCCGGCGCCGGCTACGAACGCGTCGACGCCATCGAGCAGCCCGGCGAGTTCGCGGTGCGCGGCGGCATCGTCGATATCCACCCGCCCGCGGGCAGCAACATCGCCAGCGACAGCCAGCGCGAGCCGGCGGGACCGATCCGCCTCGACTTCTTCGGCGACGAGATCGACACCATCCATCGCATCGACCCCGAAACGCTCGGCTCCGACGCCCCCCTCGATGCCGTCCAGCTCATCGGCGCCAGCGCCGAACAGATCCAGAAGGACGAACAGTCGATGAGCCTGCTCGACCTGCTGCCGCCCCGCACCGTGGCGGTCATGCACGAGTCGATGGAGCTCGCTGAGCAGGCACGCGGCTACTACGAGCGGCTGACCAACCCGCGCGGCATCTACGCCCCCAACACGGTGTTTCAGAAGATCCAGTTGCTGCCGCACGTCGAGGTCAACCAGTATTCGTCGCGCACCGGCGACGCCGACGTGACGCTGCCCGTCGAGCAGTTGCCCCCGTTCGACCATGACGCAGCCGTGGCTGTGAAGGAACTGGGCGAGTTGACGCGCGACGCCGCCCGGCGCGTCGTCGTCCTGTGCCAGAAGCCGGCGGAGCGCGATCGACTGCGCGACCTGCTGACCGAGCACGCGCCGCAAAGCGCCGTCGAGCTGGAGCTGGGGTACCTGCACCGCGGATTTTCCTGGGGCCGGGGCACGGGCGGGCAAGCCACCCGTGACGCCCATGATTCCTCCGCGGCCTTGTACCTCATCCCCCACCACGAGCTGTTCCACCGCTACGACACGCCGCGCCGGATTCGGCGGGTGGTGCGCGGCGATGCGGCGTCGGACGCGTTCCTCGATCTCGACGTCGGCGACCACGTCGTGCACGTCGACCACGGCATCGCGCGCTTCGTCGGCCTGCGCACGATGCGGCGCGAGGGCGTCGCGCAGGAGTACCTGACCCTCGAGTTCGCCGACAAGGCCAAGCTGCACGTCCCCGCGACGCAGATCGACCTCATCCAGAAGTACATCGGCGGATTTGAAGGCCGGCCACCGTTGTCGACGCTGGGCGGCAAGCGGTGGGCGAAGCAGAAGCAGCAGGTGCGCGAGGCGGTCAAGGACCTCGCCGCCGAGCTGCTGCGCGTCCAGGCGGCGCGCGAGACGCAGCCGGGCATCCGCTACCCTGTCGACACGCCCTGGCAGCGCGAGTTCGAGGCCGAGTTTCCCTATGACGAGACAGAGGACCAGCTCGCCGCCATCGCCGCGATCAAGCAGGACATGGGCGAGGATCAGCCGATGGATCGGCTGGTCTGCGGCGACGTGGGCTTCGGGAAGACCGAGGTCGCGATCCGCGCCGCGTTCAAGGCCATCGAGGCCGGTCGGCAGGTCGCCGTGCTCGTGCCCACGACCGTCCTCGCCGAGCAGCACGAGCGCACCTTCCGTCAGCGCATGGCCGATTACCCCTTCCGCGTCGAATCGATCTCGCGCTTCAAGACCGGCGGCGAGCAGAAGCAGATCATCAACAAGCTCGCCCTCGGCGAAGTCGACGTCATCATCGGCACGCATCGCCTGCTCTCCAAGGACGTGCGCTTCGCCGACCTCGGCATGGTCATCATCGACGAGGAGCAGCGCTTCGGGGTGGAGCACAAGCACAAGCTGCTGCAGTTCCGCCTCACTGCCGACGTGCTGACGCTCACCGCGACGCCCATCCCGCGCACGCTGCACATGGCGATGGTCGGCCTGCGCGACATCAGCTCGCTGAGCACCCCGCCCGTCGACCGCCGGGCGATCGTCACCGAGGTCGTGCCCTACGACGAGCAGCGCATCAAGCAGGCGCTCGTGCGCGAGCTCAACCGCGAGGGGCAGGTCTTCTTCGTGCACAACCGGGTGCACAACATCCAGTCCATGGCGGACGACATCAAACGCCTCGTGCCCGACGCGCGCATCGGCATCGGGCACGGGCAGATGTCCACGCGCGCCCTCGAGGCGGTCATGCTCCGCTTCGTCCGCCGCGAGATCGACATCCTCGTGTCGACGACGATCATCGAGTCGGGCCTCGACATCCGCACCGCCAACACCATGCTCATCAACAACGCCGACCATTTCGGCCTCGCGGAGCTGCACCAGCTCCGCGGCCGCGTCGGCCGCTACAAGCATCGCGCCTACTGCTACCTGCTGCTGCCCCGCGACCGTACCATCAACGAAGTCGCCGCCAAGCGATTGAAGGCCATCGAGCAGTACGCGATGCTCGGCGCCGGCTTCAAGATCGCCATGCGCGACCTCGAGATCCGCGGGGCCGGCAACCTGCTCGGCGCCGAGCAGTCCGGGCACATCGCCGCCGTCGGCTACGAGATGTACTGTCTGCTGCTGGACCAGGAGACGAAGAAGCTGCGGCGCGAGCCGATCGTCGAGCCCGCCAAGACGCACCTCGAGTTGCCCGCGACCGGCTCGCTGCCCAAGGCCTACATCCGTTCCGACAAGCATCGCATGGAGGCTTACCGCCGATTGAGCCGGGCCGACACGCTGGAGGTCTACGAGGCGGTCGTCGAGGACATGCACGAGGCATACGGCGAGCCGCCGCCGACGGCGCGGCTGCTGCTGGACCTCACCGAGCTACGCATCGCCGCGAGCCGGCTGGGCATCGAGATGATCAAGCTCGAAGGCCGCGACCTCATTTTCAAGACGCATGCCGCGGCGAAGCTCAGCGACGTCTTCGCCGCCGCCCCGGGCCGCGTCAGCCTGCTCGACGAGACCACCATCTACTACCGCCCGCCCGAGGGCTACCTCGAGCCGATCGAGACGCTGCTGGCCGTGCTGCGCAAGTTGCTGGTGCGCCCCGTGCGCGCGAACGAGGCGGCGAAAGAGCCCCACGCGCACACCGACGCGCGATGAGCCTGCCGGCACGACGCCGGGACCGGCGGCCTCGGACGAGGCAGGGCAGGCACCCTCAGGCAAGTGCGTGCCCCACGCCCGCTTGAGCCGTATATTGGTTCCGTCGCACGCATCCTGTGGAGCATCGCCATGTCACAGCCGGATCAGGCGTCGATCGATCGCTGGCATCGCTGGTTCGCCGTCGAGTGCAACAACCGCGGGTGGGACCTCGTCAACCAGGCGTGGCGCACGCCGGCCGAGGATGACGAGATGCTGGCATCGGCGCACGCCGCGGCGCTGCACTGGTCGAACGTCGGGGAGCCGATCAACGACGCCCGCGCCGCGGGGCTGCTTGCCGCCGCCCACGCACAGTGCGGGCGGGGTGACGAGGCGATGCGCTGGGCCCGTCGTTACCTGACGCACTGCCAGCAGTATGGATGCGAGGATTGGGACCTCGCCTTCGCCCACGCCGCGGTCGCCGGCGCCGCGGCCGCGCTCGCCGACACCGCCCTGCACGCCGAGCAACACGCCCAGGCCCAGCGCGCCGGCGAGACGATCGCGGCCCCGGAGCAGCGGGCGATCTTCTTCGACCAGTTCGAGCGGCTCGCGACCGCGCCGCAGCGGGCGTAGCCGACGTCGGGCCGAAGCGATGCAAGACTCACCACCTCCGCGGCCGTTCGCCGTCGTTGCGGCTCACACGCGCTTGCGCGTGTACATCCACTGCCCGCGCGTCTCGATCGTCTCGCGATAGATCCCCGCGTCGACGTCGCTGAAACAGCAGAAGATGACGCGCTCCGGCCACACGTTGCGATGCAGGTGATAGGCCACGTGAGAGAACGCGATCTTCGCGGCGCGCGGCTTGGGAAAGTGGTAGACGCCCGTCGAGATGGCGGGAAAGGCGACCGTGCGGCAGTCGTGTTTCGCGGCGAGTTCCAGGCTGCGCGTGTAGCACGACGCGAGCAGCACGTCTTCCCGCGTGTCGCCAAGTTTGGCGGCCTCGTCGCCATGCCAGACGGGGCCGACGGTGTGGATGATGTGCCGAATGCCCTGCGCTTCGAGATCGAAGCTTGGCGTGATCTTCGCCAGGCCCGTTGGGCAGCCGTCCAGCGTTGCATTGTGCGCCTTGAGCTGCGGCCCGGCGGCGCGGTGGATCGCCCCGTCAACGCCCCCGCCGCCGAGCAGCGACTCGTTCGCAGCGTTGACGATGGCGTCGACGCGCAGCTTCGTGATGTCGCCGGTGATGACCTCGATGCGGCTGAGCGTGTCGGCGGTAAGGTCGTTGCTGGGCATGGTCGGGCCGGTCAAAACTCAACGTGCGAAAATGGTGGAGCGACGGCAGCACGCCGCGGGCATCGCGGCGCCAATCCGGCTGCCTGCATCGATGCCCGCTGCGTTCGAGAAGGATACCCCGGGCATGATGAACCTGCGCGGCGCCCCCACAAGCCGCCGCGCGCGCCGGGCCCGGACGAGTCCGCAAGCGAACAGCCGGATCGGTGCTTGTCAGGCCCATCGGCGGTGGGTAACCTGTGCAGTTGATCCGCGGGTGTAGCTCAATGGTAGAGCGCTGGCTTCCCAAGCCAGTGATGCGGGTTCGATTCCCGTCACCCGCTTTCCTTTCGGCCCTTCTGCCCCTTTGTGACAGCCTACGGCTTGAGATCATTGAAATGGGGTGCCACGGGTTGCTCGCCCGCCAATTGCTGCCCACGGCCCGCATGCAGACACGACGCAGTCCGCCTCCCGGTATCCTTCCCGGCATGAGCAATGCACCCACTCCCGCCCCGCTTGAACGGCGCATCGGCGTCGGTGCGGCCGTCATGCTCGGCCTCGGGTCCATCATGGGCACCGGCGTCTTCGTCAGCCTCGGCCTCGGCGCCGGCATCGCCGGCAGCGGGGTCGTCTTCGCCATCCTCCTCGCCGGCGGGCTTGCCGCGTGCAACGGCCTGTCCAGCGCCCAGCTCGCCGCCGCCCACCCCGTCGCCGGGGGCACGTACGAGTACGGCTACATCTACCTTACCCCCGCCCTCGGCTTTACCGCCGGCTGGATGTTCCTCGCCGCCAAGAGCGCCTCCGCCGCGACCGCCGCCCTCGGCTTCGCCGGCTACCTGCTCAACGCCCTGGCCGTCGACGCCCCGGGCGGCCTCGTCCCTGTTGCCCTCGTCGTCGTCGCCGCCCTCACCGTCCTCGTCCTCACCGGCATCAAGCGCACCAGCACCGTCAACATCCTCGTCGTCACCATCACCCTCGCCGCCCTCGCCGGCTTCGTCGTCGCCGGCCTCGTGATGGCCGACCTTCACCTCCCAGCGTGGGAAGCGAGCGACGCCCAAGCCGACCGCGCCGGGTGGAAACCCGGTGCTTCCGCCCTCCTCCACGCCACCGCCCTCATGTTCGTCGCGTACACCGGCTACGGCCGCATCGCCACGATGGGCGAGGAGATCCGCGACCCGGCGCGCAACATCCCCCGCGCGATCATCGTCACACTCATCGTCTCGGCCATCGTCTACGTGGCCGTCGCCCTCGTCGCCCTCGCCGCCGTCGGCGCGGCCGCGTTCTTCGACGCCACCGAGCAGCAGGCCGCCCCGCTTGAGGTCATCGCCCGCACCTTTGGCGAAGGCGGCACGGTGACGCTCGTCGTCGCCATCGTCTCGATCGGCGCGCTGACCGCCATGCTCGGCGTGCTGCTGAACCTCATCCTCGGCTTGTCGCGCGTCGCGCTCGCCATGGGCCGACGCCGCGACCTGCCCGGCTCGGTCGGCGGCCTCACCACCGCCGGCACACCCCTCGTCGCCATCATCCTCGTCGCCGTCATCATCGCCCTGCTCACGATGCTCGGCTCCGTCAAGGCCGCGTGGAGCTTCAGCGCCTTCACCGTGCTCGTCTACTACGGCCTGACCAACCTCGCCGCCCTGCGCCTCCCCTCGCAGCACCGCCTCTACCCGCGCGCCTTCGCCTGGCTCGGGCTTGTCGGCTGCATCGGCCTCGCCTTCTTCGTCGAACCGCTCTACTGGGGCGCGGGCCTCGCCCTCATCGCCGCCGGCCTCGCCTGGCACGTCGTCGCGCGGCGCGTCGCGCACAGTCCGGGCCATGCGCGATGACCGCCTCACTGCTGCCGGTTGATCAGCAGGATCAGCCCCACCAGCGCCAGCAGCACCGCGCACCAGACCATCAGCGCCAGCCTCGCCCCGCGACGGGCGCGCTCGGCCTCCCACCAGGTGCGCGGCCGGATCCCCTGCACCAGGAACGTGCCCACGCCGGCGAGGTTGACGCATATCACGTTCGTCGCCAGCAGCAGGCCCGCGCCCACCGCCTCCGGCCAGTACCCGCTGCCGATCATCAGCCCCAGCGCGATCGTCGGCGGCAGCAGCGCCACGGCCACCATCACGCCAACCAGCGCGGCCGGCACGCCCGTCGTCAGCGCCAGCGCCCCCGCGGTGCCCGAGGCCAGCGCCAGCGCCACGTCCCCCAGCGCCACGCTGGTGCGCGACGCCAGCTCCGGGCTTGTCGGGTCGACCGTCAGCGCAACCCCGCACGCCGCGGCCAGCGCCAGCGCCGCCGCAATGCCGGCAAGGTTCGTCGCCAGCGCCCGGCGCAGCAGGCGCGTGTCGCCGATCGTCGTCGCGAACGCCAGCGCCACGTTGGGCCCCAGCAGCGGCGCGATGACCATCGCGCCAATGATCGCCGCCACGTTGTCGCGCATCATCCCCACCGTCGCGACCACGCTCGACAACAGCACCGCGGCAATGAAGACGCCCGAGAACTGCGTCATGTCGCTCACTTCGTGGTGCAGCTCCTCGCGGCTGAGCCCCCGTCCGCGCGGCTTCGGCGTCGACTTGTCGATCTCCCCCGCCTCGTCATCCTCCGCCTTCGCCTCCCGTCGCGGCAGGGCCGCCGCGACCGGCACCACGAGCAGTTGAAACCGCTCATCATCGCCGAACCGGTTGTGAAACCGGTCGATGATCGGCCCCGTCTCCCGCGCGTCGACCACGAACCGCAGCAGGATCTGCCCCGAGTCGAGCGTCTCCTGCCAGAGGTTGTCGTCCGGCTCGCGCTGGAGCATGTTGCGCACCTCCAGCCCACGCTCCCGGGGCAACACGATTTCAATCAGCCGCAGCGCCATCCCGGCCTTGTAGCGTCGCGCCGCCGCCCGGGCAAACGACACCGGGAAGTGAAAGAGGAAATAGACGTGATTGTGCTTCGATCGCGATGACGTCTTACTGCCGCGGCTCGACGCGCGTGCCATCTTCAATCCGATCCGTCGGGTAGAGCACGACCGCGTCGCCCTCGTCAAGGCCCGCGATCACCTGCGTCTGCTGCCCGCTCTGTCGCCCCACTTCAACGAGCTGCCGCCTCGCCCGCCCGTCGATCACGCGAAACACCGCCCGGTCCTCGCCCTCGCGAAACAGTGCGCTTGTCGGCATCAGCAGCACGTCCTCCGCCTCCCACGTGATCACGCGCACGTCCACGCGATACGCGTCGCCCAGCTCGCCCCAACCCTGCGCGTCGTCGGCAAAGTCGAGGATCACGTTCACCCGCTGCTCGTCGACCCCCAGGGCCGACACCTCCGTGAACGCCGCCGGCTCAACGAGACGCACCCGCGCCGGCCACGCGCGCTGGTCCGCGTACCGGATGACCTGCGCCGCCTGCCCCGCCGCGATGCGCGAGGCGTCGTCCGACAGCACGTCGAGCACGATCTCCAGCCCGCTCACGTCGCCCAGTTCCAGCAGCACCGCGCCCGGCATCACGTAGCGCTCGCTCCGCTCGTGGACGCGCAGCACGCTCGCCCGCGCCGGCGCGACGACCTCGAACAACGGCCTATCACCGCCGCCCGATGGCCCATCGGGATATGTCTGCAGCGCCGCCCGGGCCTGCGTCAGTTCGTGCTCGGCGATCTGTCGCGTCCACTGCGCCGCCTCCAGCATCTGCTGCCGCGACTGCTCGAGCACGCGCGCCTCGTCGAGCTGCCGCTCCGGCGCGGCGTCGGCGGCGACCAGTCGGTCGATCCGGTCACGCTCGCGCTGGGCGTAGGCCAACTCGACCTCGACCCGCGCGACCTCCGCACCCGTCCGCGCGACGTTCGCCCGCGCCGCCTCGACGCGCGCCGCCGCCTCGTCACGCGCCCGGACGTCCAGCGCCGCCGCCGCCGGCGGGGCGATCACCGCCAGCCGCTCACCCGCCTCCACCACGTCGCCCGGGTCGAGCTCGATGCGCTGCATCCGCCCCGCGATCGGCGCCGCCACCGTGTAGCGGTCGCGCACGCGCGTCTGCCCCTCGTCCTCGACCGCCACGCGCAACGCCCCGCGCGCCACCCGCGCCACCTCGACCGGCTCCGGCGTGGGCACGAACGCCCAGACGATCAGCCCGGCCAGCGCGAGCAGCACGACGACGGTCAATGTTTTTCGCAGCCAGCCGGGCATGGGTGGCAGATGGTACGGCCATCTCCACTGCCAAGCCACTGCCCCGGGTTGGCGATCGCCCTTGGGCGGCCGCCAACGAGAAGGCGATGATCTACTCCCTGGCCTTGAGCACACCCACAAGATCCAACCGATCCAGCCGTCGCCGCACGACCAGCCCCGACGCCGTCGCCGCCAGCAGCACGACGAGGCCGGCGATCGCGTACGTCTCGCGACGGACGACGAGCGGGATGCGGAACATCTCCGTCTCGAACGCGATCGCCGCCACCCACGCGAAGCCGTACCCGATCACCATCCCCAGCGGCAGCGCCAGCCCCGTGAGCACCGCGAGTTCGCCGAGCAGGATGCGCGAGATCTCTCCACGCGTGAAGCCAAGCACGCGCAGCGTCGCCAGTTCCCGGCTGCGCTCCGACAGCGACACGCGCGCCGTGTTGTACACCACGCCAAACGCGATCAGCACCGCAAACGCCAGGTTGAACTGCCGAAACGTCGCCTGGCTCTCGACGATCGTGTCGCGGAACGCCTGCAGCGTCGCGGCGCGCACCTGCACGCCCGCCACACCCGGCGTGCGGCCCAGCCGCGCGTAGACCGCGTCCAAGTGCGCCTCGTCAACGCGCAGATGCGCCGACGACACGACGCGATCCTCGCGCATCAGCCGGTTGAGCGCGTCGCGGGCCATGTACGCGTTTGTCCCCGCGTAATCGTGCACGACGCTGCGCAGCTCGACGCGCCGCACGGGCCGGCGATCTTCAAGCACCTCGACGGTCACCACGTCGCCCGGCGCGACCGCCAGCTTCGCCGCCAGCGTCTCCGAGAGCATCAGCCCCTCGCCCGGCACGGCGACCTCCTGCTCGCGCGCATCGAGCACGCGCTGAAGCCGCGGCCGCCCATCGATGCCGAGGATGCCGCCCAGGTGCTCGCGATGGCCCGACCGGAGCCGCGCCGCGACGCTGCGCTGCCCCTCGACGTCGGTCACGCCCGGCAGGTTCGCCAACTCGTACAGCGCCCGCCCCGGCACGGGGTCCGTGAACGCCACCGTCACGTCCTGCCGCTGGGCGAGCTGAAACTGCGCGTACATGAGATAGTCGACCGCGTCGAACGTGAACCGCCCGAGCACCAGCACGCCCACCGCCATCGCGATCCCCAGCACCGACAGCCCGGCACGCACCGGCCGGCGCTCGAGCTGCCGCAGCACCATCCGCGCCACGGGCGACAGCAGCCGCTGCATGCCCAGACGTTCGACGAATGTCGCGCGAAAGCTCGCCGGCGGCTCGGGCCGCATCGCCTCGGCCGGCGGCAAACGCATCGCCGCCAGCACGCTCGCCACCGTCCCCGCCATCGCCGCGCCCGCCGCCACCGCGCCCGCCAGCAGCACCACGTCCAGCGCCAGCGCATACTCGAGCTGGGGGAATCGATAGAACCCGACGTACATCGACGTCAGCCCCCGGCCCATCCACGCGCCCAGCGCCGTGCCGACCGTCAGTCCGATCGCCACGATCACGAGCACGAGCTTGAGGTAGTGCCACGCCAGGGCGATCTGGCTGTAGCCGAAGGCGCGCAGCGCGGCGATCTGCTCGCGCTGCGTGCGCACGATCCGCGACAGCACGACGTTGAGCAGAAACGCCGCCACCGCCAGGAAGATCGACGGCGCGACCAGCCCGATCGCCCGGAGCCCCTGGATCTCGTCCGAAAGATAGCGGTGCGGCAGGTGGTCGCTGCGGTCGTACGCCCCCGTGCCGCCGTACCGCTCCAGGATGCGGTCGACCTCTCCCACGACCCGCGGCAGACTGGCGCGCGGCGCGAGCGTGATCGCCACGTTGTTGAACGCCCCGGTCATGTCCATCGCGGCGTTGAGCTCGCGCTCGCGCATCCAGAAGACGCCGAAGCGCTCCTCGTCCGGCAGCAGATCGCCGCTGCGCAACTGCATCACGTACTCCGGCGACATCGCGATGCCGACAATCGTCAGCGTCCGCAGCCGGCCGTTGATCACGACGTCAAACGTCGCGCCGGGGTCGAACCCGTGCGCGTCGGCGAACACCTCGTTGGCGAGCACCTCGTCGCGCCCCAGCGGGTCCAGCCATCGCCCCCGGCGAAGGTGCAACCGGTTGAGCATCGGCTGCCCGGCGTCGGGCAGCGAGATCAGCCGCGCCACGCCCGGCTCGGGCATCGTCGCCACGTCCAGCGTCACGTCCGCCACCGTCCGCGTCTCGACCGTCTGCACGCCCGCAATCGCCTCGATCCGCTCCGCCACGAGATCCGGCGCCCGCACCAGCGGCGCGAACAGGTCGGCAAACCGATACCGCTCGTAATATCCGCTCTGCATCGCCTCGAGCGACCGCAGCGTCGTCCGCGACATGACGAACGTCGCCACCCCGCTCGCCATCACCAGACTGATCGCCAGCACCTGGGTCTTGATGTGCCACAGGTCGCGGAGCAGCTTGCGATCGAGCGAGGCGAATAGCCGCAGCATGATGCCGGGAGGTTACCCGCATCCGACGCACCGCGCCCTCACCGCAGCGGGATGCGGTAGATGTGCTCCGCCAGCGCGTCGAAATCGTCGCGGAACTCGCCCTGCTCCGTCGTGATCGTCCGTCCCTCGTCCACCACCTCGATCGTCGTGCCCGCCTCCAGCCCCTCGACGATGAGCGTGCCCGTCGCCGCTCGCGGACTGATCGGCTCGAACTGCCCGAGCTGGTCGGCGTTCTCGCCAAGGTCGATGTTCTGCGCGAAGATGTAGAGCTCGTCGTCGTGCTCCGTGGCCTTGAAGTGTCCCGCCAGGCCACCGCTGAGCCGCAGCTCGATCTGCCGCTCGCTCGGCGGCGCGAGGATGGCCGGCGCCAAACGCGTCAGCTGCCCGTTGATGCGCGCAAGCTCCTCGCGCATTGCGTCGGTGGCGGCAAACTCGCTGAAGCTCGGCGCCCACGCGTGGGTGAAGTACCCGATCGCCGTCGCCCCGCGGATGATCGCCCCCCACACCTGGAACCGCGTGTGCACCGGCAGCACGTCCGGCTGCCGTTCATACGTCATCCATCGGCTGCCCTTGCTCGTCTCGATCCACGCGTAGACCGGCTTCTCGCCGTCACCCATCTCGACGAGCTGCTCGACCGCCTCGGCCGGGCGGTTGAGCCACCCCGGCCTGCCGTGCCCGTAGATCGGGTAGATGTCGAACCCCAGCACGTCCGCCGCCCGCGCGTACGCCGGGTAAAGCTCCGCCTGCTCCGCCGCGCTGTAGTGCGATCGAATCGTTCGGCTGAAGTGTCCCGTGAACGTGACGAACACCGGCCGCGAACCGTCCGCCGCCTGGATCGCCTGGTACTGCTCAAGCGTCTGCGCCGGCGTGCGCTTGGGCTCGAAGCGCCGCCGCGGCTCGCCACCCTCGATGTCGTCCGGCGTGCCGGCCTGCCCGGCGCGTTGGGGCATGTCCGGCTCATCGCCTTGGATCCACGCCAGCAGGTACGCGTGCCCCACCGCCTCCTCACCGCTGCCGCCGAACCCCGCCACCGCATACCCGCCCGCCGCCTGCGCCGCCTCCGCCTGCTCGAGCGGGTTCACGTTGCGCTGCTGTCCCGTGAACGTGTTGAAGCCCAGCGCGCGGATTTCCGAGAACCGGCTTGGCTTCTGCGCCCACGACATGATCGGCAAAAACGGCTCGCCGTTGACGATCAACTCCCGGTTGGCGCCGATCTCGACGCTCTCGATCGGCACCAGCGGTTCTGGCACGTCGGCAAACGACATGGCAGGCATCATCGCGAAAAGCATGGCAGCAACCATTGCTCGCGCGCCGGCGGGGGCGGGCGCGCGGCGGGTAACGGGGATGTTGACGGGGATGTTGACGGGGGTAGTGGCGGGGGTAGTGGCGGTGGCGGGGGGGTACATCATCAAGCGAATGCTCCGTGGGAGGTCGAGGCCCCGCCAGTTTCGGGCGGATGCCGGCCATGTCAAGGGCCTCGCCGCCAAGCCGCCCGGGAACAGCCGTGAGTCTCACGTTATAATACTTCAGAAGATCATTCTGTCTTTGCACGTGATACTCTCGCCTCTACAGATTGACACCCGCCGCGGCGCGCTTTAGCGTGATCGATCGTCCCGTCAGCGAGATACAGCGCATCACATCGTGAGACACGGGAGGTGTCCCATCGCCAAGGTCGTCCACAAGGCACTGTCGGCCCTGATCGCCCTGGCGGACCAGCCCGACCACCCCCTCTCCCTCGACGAACTCGCCGCGGCCACCGGCATCGCCCGCCCGACCTGCGCCCGGCTGCTCGATGACCTCGGGGCGTTCGGCTTCGTCGAGAAGGTCCCCACGCGCCGCGGCTACCGCCTCGGGCCCATGTCCCACCAACTGACCCGTCGCAGCATCTATCGCCCCGACCTGCTCGAGATCGCCGAGCCCATCGTCGCCGAGTGCGCCCGCACGATCGAGGAGTCGGTGGTGCTGTCGACGCTCCACCGCGGCCGGCGTTACGCCCTGCTCCGCGCCAACGGCAGCCGAACATTCGAGATCCGCATGGCCCGGCCCTACTTCGACGACCTTTACGCGACGAGCACCGGCCGCGTCCTGCTCGCCTACGCCCCGGTCTCGGAGGTCGACGCGTTCGTCGCCAGGCACGGCTACCCGCGCGCGGACTGGAACGGCATCCGATCACGCCGCACGCTCGACCAGGCGCTGGCCGACGTCCGCCGCCGGGGCTTCGACGTCGACACCTACCAGGAGCAGTTGACGATCCTCACCTACCCGGTCTGGGAAGGCGACACCGTGGTCGCCGCGCTGCGGGCCGCCATGCCTCTGGGCCACTTCGTCAAACCCCGCAGCGAGATGATCCAGGCCAACGTCGCCGAGGCGGCGCAGAAGATCGCGCGGCGGCTCGCGGCTCGCCAACCGGCCCAGCCCCGCCGCCGACGGCGCAAGCGCAAGGCCAAGCCTTCCGCTTCACCCGCCCCCGACGACCCGCCTCCGGGGCCTGACACCGCGCCGGGCTGCCAACTCGTCGGCTACTGAACCGAACGCTCCGAAGGCCCGCCAAGGCCGCCGGCCGCCTGCCCCTCGTGCGGCCCGTTATTTGGCCGTGACCCCGCGGGCCAGTATCATCGCGCGACGGCGCGACCCCGTGCCGCGATGGTCTTGAAAGCCCCGAACAGGCCCCCCGAACGCATGAAAATCCACGAATACCAGTCACGCGAGCTCTTGAGCAAGTTCGGCATCGCGGTGCCCGTGGCGATCGTCGCCGACTCCGCCGAGGCCGCGGGCATCGCTTACGAGGAGCTCGCCAAGCGGGGCGGCTCGCTCGCGGTCGTCAAGGCCCAGGTGCACGCCGGCGGCCGGGGCAAGGGCGGCGGCGTCAAGCTCGTCAAGTCGGCCAAGGAGGCGGTCAGCGCCGCTGAGGCGATGCTCTCCGCTCCGCTGGTGACCCCGCAGACCGGCCCCGCGGGCGTGCCGGTCGGCCGCGTGATGGTCGCCGCCGGCGTCGACATCGACAAGGAGTACTATCTCGCCATCGCGATCGACCGAGCCCGCGGCCTGCCGATGATGATCGCCTCCGCCGAGGGGGGCATGGACATCGAGGAGGTCGCGGCAACGAACCCGGAGGCGATCCTGCGCGAGCCGGTCGACCCCGTCCAGGGCCTGCAGCCTTACCAGGTGCGGAAGCTGGCCTACGCCCTGGGCTTCAAGGGCCAGCAGATCAAGCAGGCCGGCCGCATCATGCAGCAGCTCGTCAAGCTCTTCCTGCAGACCGACGCCAGCCTCGCCGAGATCAACCCCCTCGTCGTCACCCCGGCCAGCGACGAGCACTCCGACGGCCAGGTGCTGGCCATCGACGCGAAGATCAACTTCGACGACAACGCCCTCTTCCGCCACGAGGACATCCTCGCCCTGCACGACCCGGCCGAGGAGGAGCCGACCGAGATCCAGGCCCGCGAGCATGGGCTCAGCTACATCAAGCTCGACGGCAACATCGGCTGCCTCGTCAACGGTGCGGGCCTGGCCATGTCGACCATGGACATCATCAAGCTCCATGGCGGCGAACCCGCCAACTTCCTCGACGTCGGCGGCGGGGCGACCGAGGAGGCCGTCACCGAGGCCTTCCGCATCATCCTCGATGACGACAAGGTCCAGGGCGTGCTCGTCAACATCTTCGGCGGCATCATGCGCTGCGATGTCATCGCCCAGGCCATCGTCAACGCCGCCAAGCAGGTCGGCTTCAGCGTCCCGCTCGTCGTCCGCCTCGAGGGCACGAACGTCGAGCCCGCTCGCGACATTCTCGCCGCCGCCCAAGATGACATCCCGACCATGCAGGTCGGCCGCGACCTGACCGACGCGGCCAGGAAGATCACCGCAGCCATCGGCGCCACCGCGCCCGCCAGGTAGCGGTCATCACGCAGGTGCAGGGTCCGTTGTGCGCACCAGCCCCCTCGCGACCACCCCCGTTTAGCCGCCGTGCCCACGCCGCGCTCCCCTGACTCCCCAACTTCCGACTCCCCCGACTCCTGACCTCCTCGACTTCTGACTTCCCTGACTTCCCTCCCATCTGTGGCTAACCCTCTCCAGGAGCTTCCCATGTGGTGGATTCACTCAACGGGCATCGTCGCCGCCATCGCACTTCTCGTGACGTTCGCCGCCCCGCCCGCCCGCGCCGACAGCCCCCAGCGTGACCCCGGCCCGCGCAAGGTCGTCGTCGGCACGACGATCTACAGCATCTGGCAGGGCTGGCCGGGGCTTGACGCCCGCCTCGCCGAACTGGGCGCGATGATCGACGAGATGGCCGCCACCGCCCGCGACCAGTACGACACGGGCCTCGACCTCGCGGTGCTCACCGAGTACGCCGTGACCGCCGGGCGCCCGGGCGACGCGGCGGAAGTCGCGCTCCCGCTGCACGGCCCCGTACTCGACTACTTCGCCGAAAAGGCCCGCGAGCATGAGACGTACATCATCATCCCGATGATCCTGGAGGAGGACCGCGGGCAGGGCATCTACACCAACGCCGCGGTGCTCGTCGACCGCCAGGGCGAGCTGGCGGGCATCTATCGCAAGGTCCACCCCGTCGCTGCGCCGAGCCAGACGGTGCTCGAAGGCGGCCTGACGCCGGGGACCGAGCACGCCGTGTTCGACACCGACTTCGGCCGCCTGGGCATCCAGATCTGCTGGGACATGGCCTACGACGAGGGCTGGCACGCGCTGGCGGAGCACGGCGCCGAGATCGTCGCCTGGCCCAGCGCTTCGCCGCAGACGATCCGTCCGACCGTTCGCGCCCGCGAGGGGGGGTACTACATCGTCAGCTCGACGCCGCGCAACAACGCGACCGTCTTCTACCCCACCGGCCAGGTCGCGGCGCAGATCGAGTCGGACGCATCGCTGGAGTCGGCCCACGCCACGCTGGTTACGCAGATCGACCTCGACTACGAGATCCTCGGCTGGCAGGCGCGGCTGAACAACGGCGCGCTCTTCGACAACACCTACGGTGACCGCGCCGGCTACCATTACAGCCCGCGCGAGGACGGCGGCGTGTTCTGGTCCAACGACCCGGCTACGCCCATCGCCGAGATGATTAAAGAGCTCGGCCTCGAACTCTCACACGACTCCGTCGAGCGCAACCGCCGCCTGCGCGACCGCATCGCCGCCGACGCCCCCACACTCGCCCCGGCGCAAGGCACCGCGGACGCCCCCCCCGCCGTCGGCGCCGCGGAGTAGGCGCGGCCCGCGGCTTGCCGCTTCGCCCTTATCCTGTGGGACCGCCCGCGCCCGCCCTCGCACCCCTATCGCGCCGCCCGGCGGACCTCCTCCAGGTCGTACTCCAGCTCCATCCGCACCAGCGCCGCCACGAAGCGCACCATCTGCCTCCGGTCGTCCATCAGTGTGGCAAGCCGGCTCGCATCCGCCGGCAGGCCCAACCAGTCCGCGCCGCGCAGCGCCAGGCGATCCGCGTACGGATAAAGCTCGTCCCACACGATCTGCACCTCTCGGAAGAAGACATCGACGGCCGGCCCCATCACACCCGGCAGCGCCTCGAGCAGCCTGCGCTCCCGCGCCGGGTCGCGGTCCGCCGCGTCGCGCAGCCCTCGCAGGTCGCCCGTGTAGTCGGCGACAAGCGCGTGGGCCAGGTCTCCCAGCGCCGTCGCGGCCCGCTCGTCGCACCGGGCGCAGCCGGCGCGGTTCAGCAGCCGCACCCGCCGCCGCCAGCCCGCGTCGGCCATGCGCTGCGGCGTGGTCCAGCCGGCCTGGCGCATCGCCTCGGCCGCGTCGAGCGCGATGTGATGGTGCAGCTTCATGCTCACCAGCAGGGCGAAGCAGAGCAGCCGAAACGGCGGCGACGCGTCATCCTCGCCAAGGTCCAGGTGTAGATCCTCCGCAAACGTGCGCCCGTGCCGGCTCAGCAGCGCATGGACCATCGCGTGCGGCGGACGTTGGGTCAGCGCCATGGACGTGTCTCCTTTCGCCCAGCCCTGGGGCACCACGCCCTATCGTTGCCGGCCCGACCCGCCCTGACCAGCGAGATGTTCAAGAAACCAGTCGCGGGCGCGTTCCGCGACCTGCTCGAGCGCGCCCGGCTCCTCGAAAAGGTGCGTCGCACCTTCCACGATGTGCAGCTCGTGCGGCCCGCGCAGCCGATCCGCCGCCCGGCGGTTGAGCTTGATGACCGGCTCATCCGCCCCGCCGACGATCAGCAGCACCGGTGCGGCCACCTGCGCCAGCGCGTCGCCGGCGAGGTCCGGCCTGCCGCCGCGCGACACGACGGCCGCCACCCGGTCGCGCATCGCCGCCGCGCAGCGGAGTGCGGCCGCAGCGCCGGTGCTGGCGCCGAAGAGCCCGAGCGGCAGCGACGCGACAGCCCGTTGCCGACCAGCCCACGCCACCGCGCCGCCCAGCCGGTCGGTCAGCAGCTCGATGTCGAAACGCAGGTGCCCCGTCCGCGCGTCGACGGCGTGCTCGTCGGCGGTGAGCAGGTCGAACAGCAGCGTCGCCAGGTTCGCCTGTTGCAATACCTCGGCGACGTACCGGTTGCGGACGCTGAATCGGCTGCTGCCGCTGCCATGCGCGAACGCGACGAGGCCCGCCGCATTCGGCGGCACCACCAGCGAACCGGGCAGCCCGGCGTCATGCGTGCTGACCTGGACCTCGTCGGCCTGCTGAATCATGAACGATCACCTCGCATCCGTCCCGCGTTCGTTGAAGCCTCCCCGCGCCGCTCACGCCCACCGCCGCTCGGCCTCGTGCCGCGGCTCGCCCCACGCCTCGGCAAGGATGCCCCGCACCTGCTCGTCCGTCGTCTGGTCAAATCGCTCGTACCACTGCCCCACACCGGCAAAGTCGGCGGGCGTCAGCGGGCAGACGACCGCATCGACGCGCTGCTCGAGCCGGCGGCACGTCTCCGCCGGCGCCACGGGCACCGCCACGACAAGCTCGCGCGGCCCGCGCTGCCGGACCGCCACGACGGCGGCCTCCATCGTCGACCCGGTGGCCAGCCCGTCGTCGACCAGGACCACGCACCGCCCCACGGCCGCGGGGTCGGCCCGTCCGCCGCGGTAGGCCTGCTCGCGCCGCGCCAGCTCGCGCCCCTCGCGCGCCGCGACGACCGCCACCGTCTCGTCGGTGATGCCGAACTGCTCGACGACCTGCTCGTTGAGCACCCGCGCCCCGCCGCTGGCGATCGCACCCATGGCGAGCTCCTCGTGGCCCGGCACGCCGAGCTTGCGCACGAGCATGACGTCGAGCGGGGCGTGAAGCGTCCGGGCGACTTCGCGGGCAACCGGCACGCCGCCGCGCGGCAGGGCGAGCACCAGCACATCGTTGCGGCCGGCGTAGCCGCGCTCCCGCAGCGCCTCGCCGAGCACCTCGCCCGCATGCTCGCGATCGCGGTAGCTGTCGATGCTCATGATGCGCCTCCCGATGCGGGACCCATGCAATCGTAGCGCCCGGCGGCGTGGCTTGCCCGCGCCCAGCCGTCGCGGTAAAACCCTGGCCATGACCTCCACCGCCCCCATGATCTACGTCAACGTCCAGCAGGAGCAGGTGCCCGCCCTCGGCTTCGGGACGTGGCAGCTCACCGGCCAGGCCTGCGTCAATGCCGTCGCCGACGCGCTCGCCATCGGCTACCGCCACATCGACACCGCCCAGGGCTATGACAACGAGGTCGAGGTCGGGCGCGGCATGCGCGGCGGAGACGTCGAGCGCGACGCCGTCTTCCTCACGACGAAGGTCTGGCGCGACCGCTTCACCCGCGATAAGCTGCCGCCCTCCGTCGACGACAGCCTCGGGAAGCTCGGCACCGACTACATCGACCTGCTGCTGCTGCACTGGCCCAGCGCGGACGTCCCGCTGGAGGAGACGCTCGACGCCATGCGCCTCGTCCAGGACCAAGGCAAGGTCCGGCACATCGGCCTGAGCAACTACCCTCCGTCCCAGGTCCGCCGCGCCCAGCAGCACGCGACCATCTTCTGCAACCAGGTCGAGTACCACCCTTACCTCTCGCAGGACGCGCTGCTGGCGCTGGCCCGCGAGACCAACCACATGATCGCCGCCTACAGCCCGGTCGCCCGCGGCCACCTGCTCGATGACCCGACGCTCAAGGCCGTCGCCGACGCGCACGCCAAGACCGTCGTGCAGGTGGCGCTGCGCTGGCTCGTGCAGCAGGATCACGTTTGTGCGATTCCCAAGGCGGCGACGCCGGCGCATCGGCGCAGCAACTTCGAGATTTTCGATTTTGAACTGAGTGCCGAGGAGATGCACCAGATCGCCGCGCTGGACCAGGAGCTGCGCGTCGCCCCGCCACCCTGGGCGCCTGATTGGGAGCGCTAGGCAAGTCTCGCCGCACCAACGCGCATCCCCATAAAGCCGGGCGCGTGGCGCAAGTGCTTGCGCAAACGGCGCACAATGTTGGGGGGCCCCCCGGAGCAGCGGGGATGGGCTTTGGAACGAGGCGCGATGCTGGTCGTCGCGGGGGGGTGCGTTTCGTGCGTTCGAGGTGTGTGACGAGGGGGCAACCGGGTTTTTGAAGACTGTGGCCGCCGTCCCGGGACCACCGGTCCCGGCTTTATGGGGGCGGTGATCTATGAGGGGCGTCAGTACACCTGCAGGCCGCGCTGTTCGCGGCGGCCGTCGCGCCAGGCTTCGTTGGCGCGGTTGTGCATGGGCAGGGCCTTGACGCGCAGGCCCGTGCGTGCAGCGTCTTCGTGGCGGGCGTACCAGGCTTCGAGGCGGGCGTCGAGGTCGCGCTGCTCGCTGAGGTATTGCTCCCAGCCGGCGCGGTTGAGGGTTTCGTCCGGGTCGCGTTCGAGGTCGAAGAGGTCGTACGGGCCGTGCGGGTAGCGCTTGACGAACTTGCGCGTGGGCGTGCGGATCATGCGCAGGTCGCCGTATTCGCCGTAGCGCGCGTCGTCCCAGTCGGGGTCGGTATCGCCCGCGGCGAGCGGTCGCCAGCTTCGGCCGGGGTAGTGGCGTGCGGCGTCGAGCTCGGCGTGGCCCGCTTCGGCGAGGGCGGCGAAGGTGTCGTAGTGGTCGACGCCGTGCGGCTCGATGCGGTCGGCGGCGACGCCCGGGCCGGCGACGATCAGCGGCACGCGGATCGACGCCTCGTGCATGTTCAGCGGGCGCGTCGAGTTGCCCTTGCCCCAGTAGCCCTGGTGGCCCAGGGCACAGCCGTGGTCAGCGGTGTAGACGACGAGGGCCCCGCCACCCCCGCCACGGCGGTCGAGGGCGGTGAGCACGCGGCCGACGCCGGCGTCGATCTCACTCACGGCGGCGTAGTAGCCCCGGTAGCGGGTGCGCATGTCCGCTTCGCTGGGCGGGTCGCCGCCGGCGAGGCCTTCGTTCTTGTGCCAGGGATGCGGGCGGTACGGGGGAATGTCGTTGAAACGGGCGGTCGCGTAGGGCGCCGTCGCAGCGGGGTCGTGGGCCTCGGCCTGGTAGGGCGAGTGCGTCGCGGAGTAGCCGACGTAGAGAAACAGCGGCTTGTCGCGCGGGGCGTCGGCGATGAAGCGCTCGGCGGCGTCGGTGTAGACGGTGGTCTTGGCGCCGGCGATCGTCTGCTCGCCGTCGTCGCCGATGTAGGCGATGTCGCCAAAGTGCGGTCCGGTGTGGATGGCGCCGGCGAAGAAGCGGTCGAAGCCGGGCGGCCGACGGTGCGACTGGCCGAGGTGCCACTTGCCGACGCGCACGGCATGGTAGCCGGCGTCACTGAGCAGCTCCGGCAGCGTTCGTTCATGGGCGAGCCAGTCGCGCTGGCCGATCGGCTCGTGCTGCTCCTCGAGCCAGTCGTGGATGCCGACCTGCGAGGGGGTGCGGCCGGTGATGAGGCAGGCGCGGGCGGGCGAGCAGACCGGGCAGGGGGTGAAGGCGTTGGCGAAGCGCGTGCCGCGGGTGGCGAGGCGGTCAAGGTTGGGCGTGTGCGTCTCGCTGTTGCCGTAGCAGGCGATGGACCATGGGCCGTGGTCGTCGGTGGCGAAGAGGACGATGTCGGGTTGGGCGGGCATGGGGGCAGGGTAGCGGAAGGGGGCGGGGTTCGGAGGCGTTCTCGCAGGGAACGCAGAGAGCGCGGATGGCGCAGGGGGGTGAGCGGGGCGGAGCACGCGAGGGTCGGTTGAGGGGGTACACTGGCGGGTATGAGTGAGAGCGTTCCATCCGCCAAGCCGTGGGAGCATGCCAAGGCCGGCGCTGGCTCGGGCAGCGATCCGCTGGCGACGCGCTTCGTCTGCTCGCTGGGCTTCGACACGCGGTTGTACCGGCACGACATCGCCGGCTCGCGAGCGCAGGCGCGCATGCTGCACGCGGTCGAGCTCATCACGGGCGACGACCTGGCCGCGATCGAGCGGGGCCTCGGCGAGATCGAGCGCGAGATCGAGGCGGACGGCGACGCATGGGCCGGCTGGAAGACGGAGCTGGAGGACGTGCACATGTGCGTCGAGGCGGCGCTCATCGAGAAGATCGGCGAGCCGGGGCGCAAGCTGCACACCGGCCGCAGCCGCAACGACCAGGTCGCGCTGGACCTGCTGCTCTGGTGCACGGAGGCGGTCGCGGGGCTCGAGGGCCGGTTCGCCCGACTGATCAGCGCGTTTCTCGATCTGGCGGAGCGCGACGGGCGCGTCGTCATGCCCGCGTACACGCACCTGCAGCGGGCGCAGCCGATCGTCGCGGGGGCGGAGCTGCTCGCCTGGGTCACCGCGCTCGACCGCGCCCGGCGGCGGGCGGCGGCGCTCTTGAGCATCAACCAGCGCAACCCGCTCGGCTCGGGGGCGATCGCGGGCACGAGCCTGCCGCTGGATCGCCAGCACACGGCCGCGGCGCTCGATGTCGGCCCGCCGAGCGACAACAGCCTCGACGCCACCGCCAACCGCGACGTCGCCATCGATCTGGCCTACGCGCTGTCGATGACGGCGATGACGCTGTCACGCTGGGCGGAGCAGTGGATCCTCTACTGCTCGACGGAGTTCAGCTTCCTGACGCTCGACGGGCGGTACACGACCGGCTCGTCGATGATGCCGCAGAAGCAGAACCCGGACATGCTGGAGATCATCCGCGGCCGGGCGGGCGGCGTCTACGGCCAGCTCGTGGCACTCCTGACGATGTGCAAGGGGCTGACGATCGGCTACAACCGCGATCTGCAGGACGACAAGCGGCACCTGTTCGATGCGTTCGACAGCGTGTGCGACTGCATGGACGTGGCCGCGGGCATCGTGGCGACGGCGAAGCTCAACGAGGACCGCATCACGGCGTCGCTGGATCGCGGCTACCTCGACGCCACGTCGCTGGCGGAATATCTGGTGACGAAGGGCGTGGCGTTTCGTACGGCCCACCAGGTGGTCGGGCGGCTGGTGCAGCGATGCGAGGCCGAGGGGCTGGGCAAGCTGGCGGCGCTGCCGGTCGATGCGTTCAACGAGGCGTGCCGGGAGGCGGGGTCGGCGGGCGAGGCGTGCGGGGCGGATGTGTATGACTGGCTGGGGCCGACGAACGTGGTGCGGCGCTACGCATCGGCGGGCGGCGGCGGGGTGGCGGCGTTCGAGCAGCAGCTCGCCGCGTGGCGGCAGCGCGTGGATGCGGCGGGGGGTTGAGCCGCTGGCGGGGGGGCTGACGAGGGCAGTTGTGACGGCTTGTTCCGAAGCCGTGCTATCTCGGCGCGATCGGACGGCTTGCCGCCCGCTGCGAGATCAAGCCGTGGCACCCACCCCAAAATTGCGGGCCCCGGTTGGCATCCTCAGCACGCCGCTGAAACACCGCCCGCTCGGTGTCGTCTAACCCGTAAGGGGGGCAGCCCTTCACCGCCGCGCTGCCCTCACGCTTGTTATCAGTTGAAGGGCCCAGCGATGCAGTTCTCGCCGATGTGGATGTCTGGCTGCGGCGTTCTGGCGATCGCCGCGGCGTGGTTGGTCCTGGGGACGCATGCCGCGGCTGTGGCGGCGGGGGAGGGGCCGGCCTTCAAGGAGGTTCTTGATCGACTGGCGGAGGCTGAGGGGCGGCTGGCGAACGTCGTTGTCGAATCGGAGGTCTGGGAAGAGCGATGGAAGGATGGGCACTGGGAGCGGTCGGCCATGCAGATAAAGGGGACCGTGTGGAGGCTCGCGGCTGACGCGGGAAATATGCGCGTCGATGCCCGGCAGGTGCTTCAGTGGATCAACGGCGCGGCGCCGCATTTTGAGCGTGAGTTTGCTGCCGCGTACGACGGTCAGGCCGGGCGTGTGGTTTATCATGCGGAAGGCCCGATCGGGCATGCGGCGAAAGCCCGGCGAGCTGAGGTTTTCCGGGAGCGACCGCGCACACTGACGGGCCCGCAAGTCAGCATGCTCGGTGGCGCCGAATTCAGCATCTACTTCTACGGCAGTGATGGGCATCGCACGCTGTCGGAGGTTCTGCGGCATGCCGCCGATCAGGGTGCGGCGTTTGAGGTGGCCGACGGCGACGATGAAGCTGGCGCCCGCGTCGATGTTGTGCTCCATGGGCCCGGCGGGCGGAAGGAGACGTGGTCGCTGGCGCCCGATCGCGGATACGCACTGGTGGCCTATCGCTACACGCAGCGGGATCCGGAAAACGGGAAGGAGGTTGTTCGAAGGGCGATGGAGGTCGAGGCGCTTGCTGAGGCGGCACCCGGGCTCTGGTACCCTGTTGAAGGTACCATCACTTCACCTGGTGAACGACGGCACCGTTATCAGGCCGAACGGGTTGCGGTGAATGACCCGGCATTCGATGCGGCTGTATTCGAACTGACGCTTCCGGCTGGGTACCGGGTGCGCGACCACGTACGGGATCGGATTTATACGGCCGGCGCCAGCCCGGAGGGGTTGGAGCGCTGACCCGTCACTCCGGGCCGACGCGGGCGGCATGCACGGGGCACCCACGAAGCTGGCGGATGAGCGGCTCTGGATTTCAGCATCGCGCGGGATGACGGCTGCGCGATCCGCGTGACATCCCCCGCGTCGTGGGCCTAAAATAGAGGTCGCAGGAGGCTGCACACTCCCGTCCGGCCGTTTTGTGTTTTTCGGAGACGCTCCGTGCTCGTCTTGACCATCCTCCAGGGCCCGGACAAGGGCCGCCGCTTTGAGTTGCCCGCGAACGAGCCGCAGATGATCGGCCGCTCGAGCGAGTCGCTGCCGCTGGCGGACCAGACGATCTCGCGCCGGCACGCGGAGCTGACTCCCGACGACGGGCGATGGTACATCCGTGACCTCAACTCCTCCAACGGCACGTTCGTCAACGGCGTGCGCGTCCACGACCGGCGGCTGCTGCGCCCCGGCGACCAGGTGCGCACCGGCATGACGCTGTTTCTCTACGGCCAGGAGGCGCGGACGGGCATTGATTCGCTTTCGGCCGTGCGGCTGGCGTCGAAGGATGAGGTGGGCGTCAACGTCGAGCACACGGTCGCGTCGAACGACGACTCGATGATCATGGCCGTGCCCGAGCCGAACCAGGCGGCCACGCTGCAGCTCAAGGTCATCTACGAGCTCACTGCGCTGATCGGGTCGGTGACGGATCAGCAGAAGCTTCTCGAACGCGTCATGGACCTCATCTTCGAGTATTTCCAGGCCGACCGCGGCTTCATCCTGCTGTCCGACGAGCCGGGTGACGAGCCGCGCGCGGTCGTCGCCCGGCACCGCGCCAATCCGGAGGCCGGCCAAGGCCAGAAGCCGATCGAGGTCAGCAAGACGATCGTGCATTATGTCCTGCGCAAGCAGGTGGGCGTGCTGTCGTCCAACGCCATGAACGACGAGCGCTTCGCCACGGGCGACAGCGTGCAGAACTTCCGCATCCGCTCGGCGATGTGCGTGCCGATCCGGTTCAAGGACCGCATCCACGGCGTCATCCACCTCGACAGCCAGATCGCCAATTACACCTACACCGAGGACCAACTCACGCTGCTGACGGCGATCGGCGTGCAGACGGGCCTGGCGCTGGCGAACAACCGGCTGTATGAAGCGAGGCTCAAGAGCGAACGCCTCGCCGCCGTCGGCCAGACCGTCGCGAGCCTGTCGCACTCGATCAAGAACATCCTCCAGGGGCTGCGCGGCGGAGCGGACGTCGTCGAGCTCGGGCTCAAGAAGGGCAACGTCAAGCTCCTGCGCAGCGGTTGGGAGATCGTCTCGCGCAACCTCGACCGCATCTACGAACTGACGATGAACATGCTGGCGTTCTCCAAGCAGCGCCAGCCCGAACTGGAGATGAGTAACCTGCACCGGGTGCTCGACGATGTCGCCGAGCTGGTGCAGCAGCAGTTCGAGACGCGGAAGGTGGCGCTGATCCTCGACGTCGCCCCGGACCTGCCGCCCGTGCCGATCGACCCGAGCGGCATCCACCAGGCGGTGCTGAACCTGCTGAACAACGCGCTCGATGCGGTCGAGCCCGACGCGGGCGTGGTGAGCCTGCGTGCCGAGTATGACGCCGAGGCGGAGCAGGTGCGCATACTCGTTTCGGACAACGGGCAGGGCATGACGCAGCAGACGCTCGACGAGCTCTTCGAGCCGTTCCACTCGACAAAGGGGATGCGCGGGACGGGGCTGGGGCTGGTGGTGACGAAGAAGATCGTGGATGAGCACGCGGGGCGGATTCACGTCGAGAGCACGCCGGGCGAGGGCACGACGTTCACGATCGAGCTGCCGATCGCGGCCCCGGACGCGGCGACGGCGGCGGAAACGCACGGCCCGCAGGGGATGGACAATCGCGAGTGACAGCGGGGGCGTCGACAGGCGGCGGGAAGCCCGCGGATTGCAATCCGTGGGCTTCTTGTGTCATGATGTCCCGGTCCCACCATCATCAAGAGACCGCACCATGACCGACACCGGCCCGATTCCCGGCATTCTCGAAACCATGACGATCGACGAGGTCAGGGCCTTTAAGCCGGAGGTCGTCGTGCTCGGCATCGCGTCCACCGAGCCGCACGGCCCGCACCTGCCCTACGGCACGGACATGTTCCAGTGCGACGCGATCTGCCGCCGCGGCGTCGCCCGCGGCAACGAGCAGGGCGCCCGCGCGCTGATGTACCCCACGCTGCCGATCGGCAACAACGTCAACTTCAAGGCCTTCCCGTTCGCCTGCCGCATCGGCGTGCGGACACTGATGCGCGTCGTGCTCGACATCATCGACGCGCTCGAGGCCGACGGCATCCGCAAGATCGTGCTGGTCAACGGGCACGGCGGCAATCCGGACACGCTCCGGGCCGTGCTGCGCGAGCAGCTTGACCGCAAGCCCCCGGGCAAGAGCCCGTTCGTCTGCCTGGTCCATGGCCACGCGCTACCCAGCGCCGAGGCCAAGCGCGCCATCGAGCATTTTTCGGACCACGCGGGCGAAAGCGAGACCTCGCAGATGATGCACCTGCGCCCGGACCTCGTGCGAGAGGAGAAGCTCGACGCGTTTGAGCGGAACCAGCCGGCGGTCGAGCACCTGGCCACCGCGTCGGCGGAGTTCGTGCGCCCCTGGCACGTCTACATCCCGGCGTCAGCGGGCGGCGAGACGCGCAAGAGCACGGCCGCGAAGGGGCAGGCGCTGATCGACAGCGCGGCGGACAACCTCGCCGCCCTGCTGGTGGAGCTGACGCAGAAGCCGTGGCACGAACGCTTCCCATACGCCGCGTCGTAGTGGACATGGCGGGGGCGTGTGACGTGTGACGGGGAGGGGGTGGCGGGGGATGTGATTCGTCGACCCGCAGCGATGGATCGAGCGGGTAAAATGCTCTTGCCGACGGCCGGCGACGTCTGCCCTCGTAGCTCAGTGGATAGAGCGGTGGTTTCCTAAACCACAGGCCGCAGGTTCGAATCCTGCCGGGGGCATTGGCATCAAGCGGCGATGAGCAACACTTCATGGTGGCGGGCGCCATGCCGGTGGTGATCATGTCGTGGCTGTTCCGACCGGCGCCACGCTGGATTTCCGGGGCGACCCGCTGCTCGCCCTGATGATTTTCGCGGCGTCGCTGACGGCAATCTTTACCGTGATCGTGGCACGCGTGCAGAGGCTGAACGTGCACCCACCTGGCGAATGCCGAAAGCTGTGATGAAATGAACGCGCTCTAGGCGCGGCGGTCGGCGTCCGGCAGCCGGCGCACGCGCGGGCCCGCCGTGTCGCGCGGGGCGGGGCGGCCGGTGCGCCAGCCCAGCGCCTCGACGACCCACTGCGCGACCGCTGACGCCCCGTCGCCCGGGTCGGCGGCGGCCAACGCGCAACGCATGGCGTAGCGGCGCGGCTCGTCGGCCATCAGGGCGAGCAGCGGGTCGAGCAGTTGCTCGACGTTGGCGTCCGGGTCGACGTAGTCGGGCAGCAGCATCGCCCCGCCGGTCGCAACCATCGGCCGGGCGTTGTGCCGCTGGTGCTCATCCTTGTGGTACGGGTAGGGCAGGAAGAGGGTGGGCACGCAGTTGGCCCAGGCCTCGGCGACCGAGCCGGCGCCCGCGCGGCTGATCGCCAGGCTCGCCGACGTCCACGCCAGGCCGATCCGGTCGAGGAATCCATAAACGCGGGCGCGGATGCCGGCGGCGGCGTAGGCGCGCTCCAGCTCGTCGCGCTGGCGCTGGCCGGCGAGGTGAAGGACCTGCCACTGGCGCATGACGCCGCGGGCACGTTCGTTGCGCCCGAGGGCGACCATGAGGGCGTTGATCGACTCGGCGCCTTGCGAACCGGCGGTGACCAGCAGCGTCGGGCGATCGGGGTGGAGCCCGAGCTGGACGCGAGCTTCGTCCGGCTGGACGACGCCCAGCGCCGCCTCGCGCAGCGGCAGGCCGATCGCGTGGGCGCCGGGCAGGCTCCTGTGCGGATAGACGCTGAAGATGGCGCGGGCGCGGCCGGCCATCGCGCGGTTGGCGCGTCCGGGCACGGCGTCGAGGTTGACCAGCGCCGTGGGCAGTCCCATCGACCGGGCCGCGGTGATCGCCGGCGCCGAGACGAACCCGCCGGTGGCGACGAGCGCCCGGGCGGACGTCTGGCGGATCATCTCGCGCATCTGCCTGACGCTGCGGCGGTAACCGCGCACGAAGGACCACAGCGCCCGGGGGCGCAGGCCCAACGGCTCCGCGGCGAGGGACATGTAGGGCCAGCCGGTCTCGGCGACCATGCGGGCGTCGAGCGGTCGGCGGGAGATGAGCAGGTAGGGGTCGACACCGACGCCCCGCTCGACGAGGCGTTCGATGATCGCAAGGTTGGGGAAGATGTGCCCCCCGGTGCCCCCACCCGCGAACAGGATCGTGGCGTGTCGTGCGCTCATGAGCTTGCGCGCCGTGAGGAAGGGCGCCCACCACCAAGACACCGGTCGAACCATCAGAGCTTTGCCTAAATCGGCCGAAGCGTCAATAGCCTTTGATCAGAAAATCCCGGACTCTTTTGCACATTCGGCCGCGGCGCCCACCTGGCGAGGCATCACCGGACTATCCCGTCCCCGTCAGCCGCAGTGGCGGGGCATCGCTGACGGGCACGGCCCCCGGGTCGTCGACGTCGGCGGCGCGCTGCTCGTAGCCGGCGTTGTCCAGCGCCGCGATGAGGCCCAGGGCGAACGCTGTAAGCACCCAGCCGGTGCCGCCGGCGGAGACGAGCGGCAGGGCGATGCCCTTGGTCGGGACGACGACGGTGACAACGGCGATGTTGAGGACCGCCTGGAGGCCGAGCGTCAGCAGCACGCCCAGGCCGACGAGGCGGCCGAAGGGGTGGCGGTAGTCGCGGATGATGACGAGACCGAGGATGAGGATCGTCAGGTACAGGCCGACGACCAGGGCAGCGCCGGCGAGGCCGAGCTCCTCGCAGACGATGGCGAAGATGAAGTCGGTGGTGTCCTCCGGCAGGTAGCCGAACTTCTGGATCCCGTTGCCCAGGCCGCGGCCGGCGACGCCACCCTGGGCGATGGCGAGCATCGACTGGATCGGGTGATAACCCGCCCCGGCCGGGTCGGCCCAGGGGTCCAGGAACGTCGTCAGCCGACGCAGGCGGTACGGGCTGTGGAGGATGGCGACGACGGCCACGGCGATGGCGGGCGGCGCCATCAGCGCCAGGTGCCACCAGCGCGCGCCGGCCGCGAAAAGGAGCGTGACGCCGATGACCGCCATGAGGGCGGCCGTCCCCCAGTCCTCGACGATGACCAGGCCGCACGCCAGACCGAGCAGGGCGAGCGGCGGCGCCAGGCCGTGCCAGAAGTGGTGCATGACGCCGCGCCGGCGGACGCACCACCAGGCCAGGGCGAGGATGAGGACCCACTTGAGCACCTCGGAGGGCTGAAAGCTCATGCCCCACGACGCAGGGCCGAGGTGCAGCCAGCGGCTGGCCCCCCCGGCAACGCGCCCGATGCCGGGGATGAGCGTCAACGCGACGAGGCCGAGCGCGGCGGCGAGCAGGAGCAGCACCGGGTTGGTGACACCGCGTGACTCAAAGAGCTGCCGCAGATCGAGCCGCGAGGCGATGAGCAGCACGATGACCGCGAGGGCGGCATAAATGGCGTGGCGCGTGGCCAGAAGGCTCGGCCATGGGACACCGGCCATCGTGGTGTCCACAGCCGGCGGATCGACGGGCGTGGTCGCGGCGGCGGAGGTAGTCGCGGTCGTGGCGGGGGGGGCGGGGGGGGTGCCGACACGGAGGGAGGCGGAGTGGACCATGAGCACGCCGATCGCCAGCAGGGCGACGACGGCCAGTTGCAGGACATGAGCAGACCGCAGCATGAAGGGGTTATCGGCTGATCGGCGGCGATGACATCCAATGTTTGGCAAAGGGTGAGATCCGCCGGTCAGGGTGTGGGGATTGCGCGGCGCGGAGAGGGGCGGGGGATCGGAGGCGCGGCGCCGGGGCGCGGGGGTCAGATGTAGAGCACGACCATGCGCTGCTCCTGACGGACGTCGTAGGTCTCGACGGCCGGGTCGGGCGTGCCGGGGACGTCGACGGTCGCATCGCTGGGGTTCGGGTTCCGGGGGTCCACGTCGCCGCCGCCGGTCTCGACGGCGACCTGGTAGGCCTTGACGCGCATCTTGTGGGGGTTGAAGACGCTCTGGCCGGTGGTGATGTCGAACTCCCAGTTGTGCCAGGGGCAGCGGATGATCTCGCCCTCCTTCGCCCAGTGGAACTCGCCGGGGCGCGACGGGAGGTTGGTGCCGGTGACGCGGCCTTTGCACAGCGGGGCGCGCTGATGCGGGCAGACGTTGCGCAGGGCGTGGAACGTGCCGGCGACGTTGAAGACGCCGATGGAGCGGTCGCCGATCTCAACGATGCGCCGCTCACCGGGCGGCAGGTCGTCGACGGAGCAGATGACATGACGTTGCGGCATGGGGTCGCTCAAAAAACCACAGAGGCACAGAGACACGGAGGGAACAGAGATTTAGCCACAGATGAACACAGATAAGGAACAGGAAACTGGGGGGGCCTGCGATGACCCGCCCCTACTTTCGCTCATTTTTGTTCATTCGTGGCTATTCCCATCCTCCCATCTGTGTTCATCTGTGTCCATCTGTGGCTATTCCCCCCTCCCCCCTCGGTGCCTCTGTGTCTCAGTGGTTATTTCTTCACCGCCGGGACGTCCGGCAGGTTGTACAGCTCGCGGGCGTTGTCGACGTAGATGCGGCGGGCCAGGGCGTCGGGGAGCTTCGGCAGGCCGTGCACCGGCGAGTCGTTGTCCCAGTGTGGGTAGTCGCTGGCGAACATTACCGTCTTCTCGGCGTGGACCATCTCGAAGATCTGCAGGAGATGCTCCGGTCGCTCGGGCTCCTCGATCGGCTGCGTGCTCAATCGCACGTGCTCGACGATGTACTCGCTCGGCGGCCGCTCCAGCCACGGCGCGCTGACGCGCAGGGACTTCCAGTTCTTGTCCAGCCGCCACATGAGGTGCGGCAGCCAGCCGATGCCGCCCTCGACGCAGACGAATTTCATCTGCGGAAACTCGTTGAACACGCCGCGACAGACGAGGCTGGTGATCTGGCCCATGTAGTTCTGCGAGATGTTGCTGTGCCACTCGAAGTAGCTGGCGGGGTAGCCCGGGGCGAAGCAGTTGGAGATGCCCGAGCACTCGGCGCCGGGGTGGACCGCGACGGGCAGGCCCATCTCGCACGCGGCCTCGTAGATTGGCCAGTAGAAGCGGTCGCCGTAGGGCGTGCGCGTCGCGGAGGTCATCATGACCTGCACGAGGCGCGGATGGCTGCCGCGCTTGCGGATCTCCGCGGCCGCGGCGGCGGGGTTCTGCGGCGCGACGAAGATCGAGCCGTAGAAGCGCGGGTCCTCGTCCATCCACGTCAGCATCCACTCGTTGGCGGCCGAGGCGACGGCGGCGGCGTAGTCGGCGTCGCCGTGGACGCCGATGGCGAGCACGCCCCCGCCGGTGAGGATGACGTAGTCGATGCCGAACGGCTCGATGAGCTGCTCACGCATGGTCTGCGGGCAGGAGCCGGGCGGGCCGCCGCGGGCAGGCGTAGCGTCGGCGCGGCCGACGCCGATGGGGCTGGTGGTCCCGGGGCCGCCGGGCAGGCGCAGGCCGAAGTGGCGGTAGTAGGCGGGCAGATGGGGCAGGATGTCCTGGGCGGCGTCGCGCGGCGTGTTGTGCACGTCACAGTCGATCAGTGACAGCGCGGGCGCGGTGGTGGTGGCAGGGGCGTCACCGGTCTGCGGTAGCGTGGCCATGGCACATCGGGATTGGGATCCCGCTCCTGATCTGATTCCCGCCACCCCCGAGCGGGGGCGGTCCGCACAGCGGACCCGGCGGCGGGAGCGCCGCGTGGGCGCGGCGGCTAAACGGGGACGTACAACCGCATTATCCCGGGTTGGCGCGACCTCGCAAGGGCGCTCGCGGGGGCGGGGGAATCGGGGATCGACGCTAGGCCCCGCGCCAGGCCGCCGATAAGATAAGGTGGATCCGTTGCCTCCTCTGCATCCGGGAGCCGGTTATGAACACGCTCGACCGCTGCATCGCCCGCGCCCGCCGTCGGCTGCTGCTGACGCGGTGGCTGCACGTCCTGGCCTGGTGGTCGCTCGCGGGTGTCGGCGCCGCCGCGGTGCTGCTGCTGGCGGAGCGGCTGCTCGGACTGCCGGTCGCGGTCGGGGTCTATGGGCTGCTCGCCGCGGCGGTGGTGGGGGGGGCGGGGGCGGGGGCGACGGCGTACGTGCGGCTGCCCGGGCCGCAGGCCGTGGCGGAACTGCTGGACGATCGCCTGGGGCTGAAGGATCGGCTGGGCAGCGGGCTGTACGCGCGGGGGCTGCGCGATGAGCCGATGGCCGGGCGGGTCGTCGCCGACGCGGCGCAGACGGCCGAGCGCGTCGCCGTGCGCGACGCCCTGCCGCTGACGCTCGGGCGGGCGTGGGCGGCTGTGCCGGCGGCGGCGGTGGCGCTGGCGATGTTGTTCGCGTTCGTGCCCGCGGATGTCGGACTGCTGGGCGGCCTGCGTGGCGAATCGGCGGCGGCCGACGAGGACGCCGACGCCGAGCGGCAGCGTGCGGCCGCGGATGACGAGGCCGAGGTGCGGCGGCTGGCGGATGCGGATCTCGAAAACGCCGACGCCGACGAGCTGATGGATCGCCTCGCGTCGCTGAGCAACCGCGAGCTGGGCAGCGGCGCGGAGCGGCGCGAAGCCGAGCGCGAGCTGACGGAGCTGCGCGATCGGCTGGAGGCGATTTACGAGCAGGAGGACGCCCAGGCGCAGTCGCTGCGGTCGATGCTCAGCCAGCTTGACGTCGACGCGCCGGGGCCCGGGCGTGAGTTGGCCGACGCGCTCCGCCGGGCGGACTACGACGAGGCGGAGCAACAGCTCGCGGCGCTGGCGCAGCAGATGGAGGATGGCGAGCTGACGGAGGCGCAGCGCGGGCAGCTTCAGACCCAGCTCGAGCAGTTCCAGGAGCAGCTCGCGGCGATCGGCCAGCAGACCCGCGCCGACGCGGAGGTGAGCCGGGAGCAGGCCGAGAAGGCGCTGTCCGACGCCGGGCTGACGCCGGAGCAGATCGAGCAACTCCGCGACGCGGATGAAGAGGCTCTGCGCGAGGCGCTGGAGCAGGCGATGCGGGAGCAGGGCCTCGACGAGCAGCAGGCCCGCGAGCAGGCGTCGCAGCTTGCGAAGCAGACGAGCGAGCAGCAGCGGCAAGCCCAACAGCAGCGCGAGGCGGGGCAGATGTCGGAGCGCCTCGGCGAGTCCATGGGCGGCATGGCGCAGGGCCTGGACGAGCAGGGGCAGGCCCAGGAGGGGCAACCGGGCGAGGGCGGCGAGGAGGGGCAGGCGAGCGAGGGTTTCGCGCAGGGTGCGGGCCAGGGGCAGGAGGAGCTGGCGCGGCTGGCGCAGATGCAGGAGCGGCTGCAGAAGATGGCCGCGGCTGGCGGGCAGGGGGGCAACGCGATGCAGCAGGCGGCCGGCGGGTCGCCGGGCGACACCCTGCGTCAGAACCCGAACGCGGGTGGCCGCGGGGCCGGGGCAGGCGTCGGCAACGACCCGATCGGGCAGGAGCGGCGGGTCGAGGGGTACCAGCAGCGGGGTGAGGACGCGGCCGGCGAGGCGCGTGCCGGGCGGGTGATCGCGTCGTGGAGCGAGCCGGGGCCCGTGGACGCGGGCGAGGCGCGGCTGCAGTTCGACGACGCCGTGACGGAGGCCCGCAGCGAGGCGGAGCAGGCGGTGACCGACGACCGCGTACCGCGACGGTATCACGGGTCGATCCGGGAGTACTTCCGGCAGTTGCCGACGTCGGTGGAGGAGCATTAGGGGTTGGGGGTTGGGGAACGCAAGTGTTGCGCGGGAGCGTGTCGACCTGAAGTGCAAGGAGTCGCATTGTGACCGACCGAACCCGAGGCATCGTCATGGGCACCGCCGGCTGTATCACCGGCATCGGGGCCGGCTTGGCGATTGACATCGGTTTCGGGATTGGTGGACAGGCGGGACTTGCGGTTGCCGTCAGCATGGCCGTCTCGCTGCTGTTGCTGTGGCTGCTGCCCAGGCGCCAAGCCGCCGCCTGACCGCAGCGCCTCCCCCCCAATCCCCAACCCCTAAACCCCAAACCCCACTCGTGCTCACCCTCCGCTTTGATCAACCCGTGCTTCTCTGGCTGCTGCTGTTGGCCGCGCCCATCGTCTGGCTGGGGCTGCGCAGCCTGGCGACGCTGGACCCGGTGCGGCGGTGGACGGCGATTGCGCTGCGCCTCGCGGTGCTCGTCGTGCTTGTGGCGATGATCGCGGGCCTGCAGGCGGTGCAGCGGCATCACGACCTGTCGGTGATCGCGGTGGTCAACGAGTCGGAGTCGGTGCGGCGGTTCGCCCGGCCGCCCACCCCGCTGCCGACGGACGAGGGCGAGCAGAGCATCGAGCGATGGGTGCGGTGGTGGCTGGCGTCGGCGGCGCATGACCGGCGGGCGGACGATCGGCTGGGGCTCGTGACGTACGACGGGCGGCCGACGGTGCGGCGGCTGCCCCGGCCGGGCGTGGACCTGGAGCCGGGCGCCGTGCCCGAGCGCGTCGAGGGGACGGACGCGGCCGCGGCGATTCGCACGGCCCGGGCGATGTTCCCCCCCGACACGGGGGCCCGGCTGCTGCTGGTCAGCGACGGACACGACGCGGCTGCGCCCGGCCGGGGCGCGGACGTGGCGGGTGAGCAGGCGGTGCTGGCGGCGGCGCGGGAGGCCGCGGCCGCGGGCATCGCGATCGACGTGCTGCCGCTGCCGTACCACCTGACCCGCGAGGTGATGGTCGACGGGGTCTACGCACCCGCGCATGGGCACGAGGGGCAGACGGCGGCGGTGCGCATCGCGCTGCGGGCGGCGCACCGGGCGCGGGGGACGATCCGCCTGCTGCACGACGGCGAGCCGCTGCGCTTCCGGCGCGGCGAGGCGGCGACGGCGGGCATCCCCGTCGAGCCCGGCGACTGGACGGCGGAGACGGAAACCGACGTGGCGGACGGGGTGGCGCATGTGGCGGGGGATGTGGCGGGGGATGTGGTGGGGGGAGAGCGGTATGTGCTGGTGCGCGAAGTGCCTGTGCCGCTGGATGTCGCGGGGGCGAACCGGTTCGAGGCGGTGTTCGAGCCGGCCGAGCCGGGGCAGGACGGGATCAGCGCCAACAACCGCGCGGAGACGGTGACGCTCGTGCATGGCGCGGGGCGGATCCTGGTGCTCGACGGCGTGGGTGGCGAGGCGGGGGCGATCCTGCCGCGTGCGCTCATGGAGCGGGGGATGAACGTCGAACGGATGACCGCGCCGCAGATGCCGGCCAACCTCGCTCAGCTTCAACGGTACGACGCGGTGGTGCTGCAGAACGTGGGGTCGTACGAAATCACGCCCGCGCAGCAGGCGATGCTGGCGCGGTACGTCAACGAGTTGGGCGGCGGGCTGGCGATGATCGGCGGACCGGCGAGCTTCGGCGCCGGCGGGTGGGCGCATACCCCGGTCGACCGCGTCCTGCCCGTCGAGTCGGAGGCGCCAAGCCGACGGGTGATGCCGGCCGGGGCGCTGGCGATCGTGATCGACCGGTCGGGGTCGATGGGCAGCCACGTGACGGGGACGGGGCACGTGCGGCAGGAGCTGGCCAACGAGGCGGCGGTGCTGGCGCTGCAGTCGCTGTACCCGCAGGACATGATCGGCGTGGTGGCGTTCGACACGAGCGCGCGCTGGGTCGTCGAGATGCAATCGATCGACGACGCGCAGGCGATTGCCGGCCGGATCCGCTCGATCGAGCCGGGTGGCGGAACGCACATCTACCCGGGCATCGCGTCGGCATACGAGGCGCTGGCGGAGCTCGGCCCGGAGCAGGCGTCGGTGCGGCACATCATCGTGCTGACGGATGGCATGGACAATCCGCAACTGCGCAGCAACTACCCGGGGCTCATCCAGGACATCACCGCGGCGGGGATGACGCTGACCACCGTGGGCGTGGGCGAAGCGGGACAGATCGACAGCGACCTGCTGCAGTGGATCGCCGCGAGCGCGGGGGGGAACTTCTACCACGTGACGGACGCGGGCGAGCTGCCGCAGATCTTCATCAAGGAAGCGCAGACGGTGCGGACGACGCTGGTGCGTGAACAGACGTTTGAGCCGCAGCTCCGGGCGACGGGCTCGCCGATCATGCGTCAGCTCGGCGCGGTGCCACCGCTGCATGGGCTGGTGGTGACGGGGGAGAAGCGTGACAGCCGGGTCTTCACGCCGATCCTGGGGCCCGAGGGTGAGCCGGTGTTCGCGCATTGGCAGGTGGGGCTGGGGCGGGCGGCGGCGTTCACATCGGACGCGACGAGCCGGTGGGGCCGGGACTGGGTGCAGTGGTCGGGGTATGACGATTTCTGGGCGACGACGATGCGGATGGTGGCGCGGCCGGCGGAGGGGCGGGAGCTGGACCTCGTGGCGGAGGTGCGCGGGCGGGAGCTGCGCGTGCGGCTGGACAGCGGCGCGGACGGGGCGGGGCCGGCGGGGGGGGTGCAGCGCGTGCGCGGGACGGTGCTGACGCCGGACGGTGGGACGACGACCATCGAGCTGGAGCAGACGGCGCCGGGGGTGTACGTCGCGGCAGCGCCGGCGTCGCGCGAGGGGAGCTACCTCGTGAGCCTGTTCGTGCAGCGGCCGGGCGCCGAGCCGCGGACGGCGTTCGCGGCGGCGAGTCGGCCGCCAGCGGCGGAGCTGCGGCAGTTCGCCTCCAACGAGCGGCTGCTGCGGCAGGTGGCGGAGATCACGGGTGGGCGCGTCTTTGACCCGACGCAGGCTGAGCCGCCGGAGCATGGGCTGTTTACGCGGACTTACGAGTTCGAATCGCAGTCGCTGCGCCCGCTGTGGCGCACGCTGCTGCCGGCGCTGCTGGTGCTGTTCTTCCTGGACGCCGCGTCGCGGCGGGTGGCGTGGGATGCGCCGGCGATCTGGGCGTGGGCGCGGCGGCGGGCCGCGGCGGCGCGGGCGCTCATGCAGGGCAAGGGCGAGCGTACCGAGGCGACACTGGCGGCGCTGCGGCAGCGACGCGCCTCGGCGGCGGCGCAGCGGATCGAGGCCCCCCCTGCCGCGACGGCGCCGAGCGCGCCGCGGGCTGATGACGCGGCCCGGCCGTCGCGCCGGGTCAAGTTCGACGCCCGACCCGGCGGTGCGCCCGCGGGCGACATCGGCAAGGCGCTGGGTGGCGCCAGCGGCGCGGGTGACGGGGGTGGCGAAGCGGGGGATGCGGAGCGCGCGACCGAGGCGCAGGAGGAGGAACAGACGACGAGTCGGCTGCTCGCGGCAAAGCGGCGGGCGCGCGAACGCTCGGGTGGGGGGCAGGCGTAGAGGAGGGTGTGCCTCTGCAGGCACTGGCGGACAAGCCGCCAGTGGCACACGGCCGGCACTGCCGAACGAGCCGCCAGGGCACACGGCAGGCACTGGTGGACGGCCCACCAGTGGCACACGGGACGATCATTGCCCATCGGCCTGCATCAACGTGCGGCGATGGCTTCAACTTCCACACGAGAGCATGACCATGACCGACCTTGACGAACAGCAGATCATCGAGCAGGCACAGCAGTTCCGGCACGACTACAAGGCCATCCGCGGCGAGATCGGGAAGATGATCGTCGGGCACGACGAGATCGTCCACGGCGTGCTGACCTGCCTCTTCGTCGGCGGGCACGCACTGCTCGAGGGCGTGCCAGGCTTGGGCAAGACGCTGCTGATCCGGTGCCTGAGCGATGCGCTGTCGCTGCACTTCACGCGCATCCAGTTCACGCCGGACCTCATGCCGGCGGACATCACGGGGACGACGATCGTCGTGGAGGAGCAGAACGCGGACGGGACGATCTCGCGGCAGTTTCAGTTTCAGCGCGGACCGCTGTTCGCCCAGATCGTGCTGGCGGACGAGGTGAACCGCGCCACGCCCAAGACGCAGTCGGCGATGCTCGAGGCGATGCAGGAAAAGAGCATCACGGTGGGCGGGACGACGCATCACATGGAGCCGCCCTTTTTTGTCATGGCGACGCAGAACCCGATCGAGCAGGAAGGGACGTACCCGCTGCCCGAGGCGCAGCTCGACCGATTCTTGCTGAAGCTCGACGTGGGGTATTCCACGCGTGAGGAACTGCACGAGATTCTGAATCGCACGACGCGCAGCGAGTCGCCGGTGATCGAGCCGGTGCTGGACCGCGAGAAGATCCTGCGCTACCAGACGCTGGTGCGGCAGGTGCTGATCGCGCCGCACGTGCAGGACTACGCGATCCGGTGTGTGCTGGCGACGCACCCGGACGGCGAGCACGCGACGAGTCTGAGCAAGCAGTTCCTGCGTTACGGCGCGTCGCCGCGCGCCGCGCAGGCGCTGGTGCTGTCGGGCAAGGTGCGGGCGCTGCTCGATGGCCGGGCGAACGTGAGCATCGAGGATGTGAAGGCGGTGGTCCGCCCGGCGATGCGGCACCGCGTGCTGCTGAATTTCGAGGGCCAGGCGGAGGGGATGACGCCGGACATGATCTTGAACGACATCCTGGATAATCTGCCCGTGGAGGCGGGGCCGGTGCGGGCGTGAAGAAAAGGAGTAGCCACAGTGAAGAGGGATGAACACGAAGCAGAGGAACCGGTTGTTCAAGTGCGGCCAATTTTCCGCGTGCTGGCGGCAATCCTTGTTATCGCAGGCTTCGCGGTCATTCCGCTGGCCGCATCAGATGTGACAGACTCGCTGGCCGCGAGGATATTGTTCATCACCGGCGCATGCAGCATGATCCTGGCGTTTGGCTGGGTACTCGTGTTCGGCCGGTGGCCTTATTACTGGTGTTAGCACCCGCTACTGGAGATGGCCTCTGTCGATGACTTTCTATGGCTGACACGCTAACAACTCGACGTGACGACACCCTGCTCTCGCCCGAGTTCATGCACCAGCTCGAGCGGCTGGATGTGCTGTCGCGCAAGATCCTCACGGGCAAGCTCCAGGGTGAGCGGCGGAGCAAGAAGAAGGGGCAGAGCGTCGAGTTTGCCGACTATCGCAGCTACGTCATGGGCGACGACCTTCGATTCATCGACTGGAACCTGTACGCCCGGCTCGACAAGCTGTTTCTGCGGCTGTTCATGGAGGAGGAGGACCTGAGCGTGACGGTGGCGGTGGATGTGACGGCGAGCATGGACTATGGCGAGCCGAACAAGCTGCTCTACGCCAAGCGCATCGCCGCGGCGCTGGGGTACATCGGGCTGGTGAACTACAACCGGGTCAACCTGATGAGCTTTACGAACACGGTCACGGACCAGTTGCCGGCGCTGCGCGGCCGCCGCCCGGTGCCGCGCATGCTGGAGTTTCTCGAGCGCCAGGAGCCGGCGCCCGCGGGCGAGGACCATGCCGGCGACTTCGCCAACGTCTGCAAGCGCATCGCGCTGGTGCAACGGCAGCCGGGGCTGGTGATCGTGATCAGCGACTTCTTCGACAAGGGGGAGCTTGGTGCGGCCCTGCGTTACCTGGCGCACAATCGCTATGACGCGTACGCGGTGCAGTTGTTGTCGCCGCAGGAGATCGACCCCGTGCGCGGCGAGTTGACGGGGGACCTGCGGCTGCGCGACGTCGAGGACGGCGACGTGGCGGAGGTGTCGATCAGCAGCGAGCTGGTCAAGCGATACAAGGCGACGCTGCAGGCGTACTGCGAGCACGTGCGCGAGACGTGTGTGAAGCGCGGGGTGGCGTACCTGATGAGCGACACGAGCGTGCCGTTCGATACGGTGGTGCTGAAGTATCTGCGGCAGCGCGGGTTGCTGGGATAGTAACGGAAATCCATACCCACTCCGACCCGGCCTCTCCCGGTTCCCGGTGAAACAGCATCCGCCTTCGGAACACTGGCAACACATCCCGCGCGACGTTAAATTGTCTCGTCTGCTCCCCTCCAGGATACCCCACCGCATGACGCTGAAAGTGGCCAAGTTCGGCGGCTCATCGCTTGCCGCCGCCTCGCAGATCGCCCGGGTCCGGCAGATCGTCGCCGACGACCCGCAGCGGCGTTACGTTGTGCCGTCGGCGCCGGGCAAGCGTCATGTCGACGATCAGAAGATCACCGACATGCTCTACCTTTGCCACGAGCACGCCCGGCAGGGCCTGCCCTTTGGCGAGGTGTTCGCCCTTGTGGCCGAGCGTTACCGCAACATCTGCACCGAGCTCGGGCTCGCGCTGGACATGCAGCGCCACCTCGACGAGGCCGCGGCGGGCATCGAGCACCACGCCCACTACGGCGGCCGACCCGATTTCGCCGCCAGCCGGGGCGAGTATCTCAACGGGCTCATCCTCGCCGAGGTGCTCGACTGCCCGTTCATCGACGCCGCGGAGCTGATCCGCTTCAACGCCCGGGGCCGGCTCGACCAGGAGACGACCTACCGCACCGTCGCCGATCGGCTCGCCAGGGTCGAGCGCGCGGTGATCCCGGGCTTCTACGGCCGGGGGCACGATGGCGAAATCCGCACTTTCAGCCGCGGCGGCTCCGACGTCACCGGCGCGGTCATCGCCCGCGGCGTCTCCGCGTCGCTCTACGAAAACTGGACCGACGTTGCCGGCCTGCTCATGGCCGACCCCAACATCGTCGACCACCCCTCCATCATCGACCGCATCACCTACCGCGAGCTGCGCGAGCTGGCGTACATGGGCGCGACGGTGCTGCACGACGAGGCGATCTTCCCCGTCCGCGACGCCGGCATCCCCGTCAACATCCGCAATACCAACGAGCCCGACGACCCGGGCACGATGATCGTCCCCGAGGCGGCGCCCGTGGCCCACACGCGCACGATCACCGGCATCGCCGGCCAGCGCGACTTCACCGTCATCGCCATCGAGAAGGCGCTCATGAACGCTGAGGTTGGCTTCGCGCGGCGGGTGCTCAGCGTGCTCGAGCGCCATGACGTAAGCATCGAGCACATGCCTTCGGGCATCGACACGCTCAGCGTCGTCGTCTCGGACGGCCAGCTCGACGGCAAGCTCGAGGACCTCATGCACGCCCTGCGCGCCGAGGTGCAGCCCGACGCGCTCGAGGTCTATCCCGACATGGCGCTGATCGCGACCGTCGGCCGCGGCATGGCGTACACGCCCGGCATGGCGGGGCGGCTGTTCATGGCCCTCGGCAGCACGGGCGTCAACGTGCGCATGATCGACCAGGGCTCGAGCGAGCTGAACATCATCGTCGGCGTCGCGGCGGCCGACTTCGAGCACGCCGTGCGCGCCATCTACGACGCGTTCGTCCATGACACCCCCGCCACCTCGGCCGCGCCCGCCACGCCGTAGGGTCCGCTGTGCGGACATGCCCGTGGTGCGGACGTCCCGAAGTCCACGGATTCAATTCGTGGACTTCTTTCCTGATCACGCCCGCCGTCGCCGCAACAGCATCACCCCGCCGAGCGCCAGCAGGGCTGCGCTGCCCGGCTCGGGCACGAAGACGAAGTTGTCCAGGCCCACCGTCTCGTTGCCGAAGATCGCCTCGAGCCGCAGTTGCACGTCCGTCACGTCACTGAGCAGCGCATCCCACTCCGTCTGCGTCTTGCCCCAGTCCGCGGCCGTCAGCGGCGCGCTGTACGTCTGCCACACCCCCGTAGCGGGCACATCGCCAAAGTCCAACGACGCCGAGTCGCTCGAGCTGCTGATCGTGACCGTGCCGAACGGCGCGAGGTCGGAACCGCTGCGGCTGACGAGCATGAAATCGAAGCTCATGACGGTGCCGTCGGCTGCGCTGCGGTCGCCGTGGAACCCCGTCGGCGCGTGGGCGAAGAACGTGGCGCCCGACGCGGCATCGACGATGCGGCCCCAGCCGCCCGGGTTGCCCCCGCTGGTCTCATGTGTGAACGACACCACGTCGCCACTGGTCGTCCATCCCTCCAGATCGTCGTCAAACGTGCTCGTCGTCGCGGCCTGAGCCGACGCACACGCAAACAGTGTCGACGCGACAACAACCGCGCCGAAGCGCTGACGGTGATTCATCTGTGGTCCCTCCAAAAGAATGCCTCTGCGACGCCGCCACCGACGCCGCACAATTACGAATGATTCAAGAGTACATCCCGCAGCGCCCACGGGCAACCCCATTTTTGGTTGAGCGGCAAGCCGGCCCATCGCGCCTGCGGCACGTCACGGCACACGCGTGTGCATCCGGGCAAGCTGGCTAAACTGGCGGACTCGACAGCACTCCGCCCGAACCGACCAGGCAGCCCATGGACCCGCGCACCGTTCAATTCCTCATCTTCTGCGTCTTCAGCGTCGCGTCGCTGGCCGCCGGCTACGCCGCGAGGCGGCGCAACCTGGTGACCGAGGACTTCTCGCGGCCGCTGCACTTCGTGACCGTCGTGTTTCTCTGGAGCGCGGTGAGCCTGCTGAGCCTGTGGAAGCTGCCGCTCGGCCGCGACAACATCTGGCTGCTGGTCATCGAGCCGCTGCTCGTGGCGGTGCCGGCGTACGGCATCATCCCGATCGCCCGCTACTTCGGCTGCACGCGCAAGCAGACGGGGGTGCTCGCGCTGGCGGCGGGGCTGGGCAACCTCGGCTTCACGCTCGGCGGCTACCTGTGCTATACGCTGCTCGCCAACCCGGAGCTGATCGCCCGGCCAGACCTCGCCGACGCCGACGCCGCCAACGCCGCCGCCGACGCGGCCCTCGCCTACGCCGTCGCGCAGGTGACCATCATGAGCACCACGGGCGTCGTCGTGCTCTACCCGCTGGCGCGCCACTTCGGCGACACCGACACCACCGGCGAGTCGCTGGCCACGCTCATCCGCCGCAGCCTGGTCGACCTGCGGGCGATGATGATCTACACCGGCATCCTCGGCGTGGCGCTCGCCTACCTTGGCGTGCCGCAGCCAGCGTGGATCGACCGCGTCGGCGTCATCGACGTGCTCTTCTACCTCGGCGCGTTCACCGCCTACGCCGGCATCGGCCTGCGCCTGCGCCTCGGCGAGACGTGGCGCCACCTGCGGCTGCACGCCATGCTTGCGGGCATGCGCTTCGTCACGATTCCCCTACTGACGCTCGCGCTGGTAAGCCTGGCGGCGCTCTCGCCCGCGCCGCCCAACGTCCTGCTCAGGCACGTCTTCCTCGTCGAGGCGTTCATGCCCGCGGCGATCCAGCTCGTCATCACGGCCAACCTCTTCCACCTCGACCCGCGGCAGGCGAGCTCGCTATGGCTGGTCAATACGCTGCTATTCCTTGCGGTGCCGCTGCCGGTGATGATCTGGCTGCTGGGGTGAGGTCGTTCGCGCCGAGCACGCAGAGAGAGCGCAGAGGCCGCCGCCACAGGATGGATGAAGAATCGTAACCCACCACGACGCGCCGCCTGCCACTGTTGGCTTGCCCACCTCATCCCCCGTCGCCGCGTCCTCTGCGCTCTCCGCGCCCTCTGCGAGAACGCTTCGCGCGGTATGATGCCCGATCATGCGTGTATATCTCATCCGACATGCCGACCCGGACTACGCCAACGACACGATCACCGAGCGTGGCCATGACGAGGCGCGGACGCTGGCGACGCACTTGCGCCGCGTGCGCATCGACCACCTCTACGTCTCGCCGCTGGGGCGGGCGCAGGCGACGGCGGGCTACATCGCCGAGGCCAAGACCCTCGCGCCCGTGACGCTCGACTGGACGCGCGAGCGCGGGGGCTGGCTTATCGATCAGCCGCACGACAATGGCACACGCATGTGCATCTGGGACGTCCATGGCCATCGGGTGCGCGGCGGTGCGAAGCTCCCCGGCCACGACGACTGGCAGGCGCATCCGCCCTTCGATCACGAGGCGGTGCGGGCCGAGTACCCCGAGATCATCGCCGAGTCGGACACGCTGCTGGCGAAGCACGGCTACGTGCGCGACGGACACGTCTACCGCGTCGAGCGCTCCAACCGCGACGCGCTGGCGGTGGTGTGCCATGGCGGCTTCGGGCTGACGTGGCTGGCGCACCTGCTGGCGCTGCCGCTGCCACTGGTCTACAGCGGGTTCTTCATGCCGCCGGCGTCGGTGACGACGATCCTGTTCGACGAGCGGTGCCCCGAGGTGGCCGTGCCACGCTGCATTGGGCTCGGGCTGACGGCGCACCGGCACGACGACCGCCACGTGCCGATCGGTATCAAGGCGAACTACGAATGAAAGCTCGGGCGTAAAGCCGGGACCCCCCAACTTTATGCGTCATTTGGCTGCGTTCACCACAGGGTCAGCGGCTATTGCGTCAGGAGCTGATCCGGATCGAGCAGGTGCATGCCTGGCAAGGCTGGGCGCACGTGGGCCTGCGTCAGTTGCCGCAGCACGTGCGTCGTCGGCATCGTGTGTCAGTTGTGGGTGGCGATGACCCTCACGCCGCCGGATCCGCCGGAAAGTCATGGAACACGCTGCGCGCCGGATCGAGCTGCCGCAGCCGCGCCGCCACCGGCCCGCTCAGCCGCCCGAGGTGCCCCACGAACCACCCTGCCAGGCTCGGATGCGTCCCCAGTCGATCGACCTGCGCCTCGACGTCCACCTCCGGCGTCCCCTGCGGATGCACCGGCACCGCCTGCACCAGCAGCACGCCCGCCCGGTCGGCCGCGTCGTACAACACGTCCGGCGCGTAATGGTCCCGCACCAGCAGCAGCGCGTCGCCCGAGGCCGGCAAGAGCTGCGCCTCGTCCACGCGATCGACCAGCACGACGGAGCGGATCTCGCACACCTGTCCGTTGACCAGCAGCCGCGACTCGTTGTCCGCGTCCGCCCCCGCCCCCGCGCTCCCCTCGGCCGCATGCGACCGCACCGACGTCAGCCCCAGCGTCACCCGCCGGCGCGACAGCCGTCGCCGCCCGGCCCGCAGCTCGATCGTCAGCTCGTACAGCGCCTGCTCGCCCATGCCCGCCGGCCACCAGCGTTGCGGCTGCACGAGCTCCACCCGCAGGCTCGCCACACCCTGCTCGAAGCTCAGCCCCGCCTCGCCCTCGTCCTCGAACCCGTCCGCTGATCGGATGTGGTATGCCGCGGTCAGCGTCGGCGCCGGTCCGCCGCGCGCGGGATCCCAGCCGAGGGTGACCTGGGCTTCGATGATGGCCTGCTGCTCGTCGACGTAGCGCACCAGCGGCCTGACGCTGTGGATGTGCAAGGCGTCTGCCATTGGCATTCACCCGTCCTTGTTGCCGGATTCCGTTCACGGCCGGCGTTCTATTTTATCGGTCGATCACCGCGTCGACACCAGTTCCCGCTCCCCCGCCCCCACAACCCCGCCCGTAGGGTCCGCGGTGCGGACCTTCCGCGCGACCCGGCGTCGAAAAGGTCCGCACAGCGGACCCTACGCGGACGCGCCGGGCTAACCCATCGCCAAACTGGACCCCGATCCCGGAAAACCCGGCGCCGCCCTTAACCGCCCGTAAAGAATTTCTTCACGTTGTGCACCGTCGTCTGCCGCCCGATGTAGGCGATCGCCTCGGTCAGCGGCACTTCCTTGGGGCAGACCTTCACGCAGTTCTGCGCGTTGCCGCAGTCCGTGATCCCGCCCGGGCCCGAAAGCACCTCCAGACGATGGCCCTTGAGCTTGCTGCCCGTCTCGTGCAGGTTAAAGAGCAGCGCCTGCCCGAACGCCGCCGCCCCGATGAAGTCGTTGTGCCGCGTGTACTGCGGGCACGCCTCCAGGCAGCACCCGCACGTCATGCACCGCGACAGCGCGTAACGCAAGTGCTGCTGGGCCGGCGACTCGCGTGGCCCGGGCCCGAGCGGATACGTCCCATCAACGGGCACCCACGCCTTCAAGCGCTTGAGCGTGTCGAAGATCCGCGAACGATCCACCGCCAGGTCGCGGATCACCGGGAACTTCGTCATCGGCTGCAGCGTGATCGTGTCGCCCACATCCGCCAGCAGGTCGTCGACGAGCGTCGAGCAGCCCTGCCGCACGTGCCCGTTGACCACCATCGTGCACGCCCCGCACACCTCCTCCAGGCAGTTCGCTTCCCACACCGGCGGCCGCACCTGCTCGCCGTCCGTTGTCACCGGATGCGCCGCGAGCTCCTGCAGCACGGACGTGATGTTCAGGTTCGGCCGATGCGCCAGCTCGAACTCATGCCAGTACGACGCCTGCTCCGGCGCGTCCTGCCGCAGCATCCGCACACGGAACGTGCGCGTGGGTCGGCTCTCGGCAGCATCAGGGGAAGGCGTGGCGGGGGGGGCAGGACTCGCAGTCATGGCATGCTCAATTCTCAATTCACAATGAACAATTCACAATCCTGAGAACCCGGAGGGCCGACGGGAAACCGCGAAGACGCGAAGGAAGCGAAGGGCCGCGATGAAAAGCATTGCTTTCCCAGGTTCTTCCCTCGCGCTCTTCGCCTTCTTCGCCCCTTCGCGGTTGTTCCGAAGCTCGCATCAACCGTCGATATACCTTATGGCCGCATTTGTCCATGGTGCATTGACCATTGTGCATTGGCTCAAACATCCCGCTCACTCGCCGACGCGTTCTTGCCGTTGACTTCGCTGCCGTACACCGGCGACGCGTCGCTCGGGCGCTGGCTCACGTCCTCGCTGCCCGGCATCTGCGCTTCCTCCACCGCCTCCGCCTCCACACGCCCGTACGTCCGCACCCGAGGCGGGATCAACGGCGTCGGCACGTCCTCCCAATCCAGCACCGGCCGGTCGCTCGCCGCGTCGTATTTCATCAGCAGCGTCTTGTGGAAATTCGCGTCATCGCGCTCCGGGTAGTCCGCCCGGTAATGGCTGCCCCGCGACTCCTTGCGCGCCAGCGACCCGGCGAGGATTGCCTCGGCGTAGCGGATCATGTCCCCCAGTGCCCGCGCGAAGCTCAGGTTCTGATTCGTCCACGTGCCCGTGTCGCTGAGGCGAATGTCTTCGTACTGCGCCTTGATCTCGTCGAGCACACCGTACGCCTCGTTCAGGCGCTGCTCGGTCTTGACGACCGTCGCCGCCGCGGTCATCTCCTTGCCCATGCGCTGGTGCAGCTCGTAAGGGTTGTACTTGCCCTCGCCGTTGATCAGCCGCTGCGCCTTGTCCTGCTCCTGCTGGACGTACTTGTCGAACAGCGTTTCGGGCAGCGCCGCTGCGGGCGTCTCGATGTCGCGCGCGTAGTTGTGGGCGCTGAGGCCGCAGAACAGCCCGTCGAAAATGCACGACAGCAGCGCGTTGGCGCCGAGGCGGGTCGCGCCGTGGTACTGGTAGTTGACCTCGCCGAACGCGTATAGCCCCGGCACGTTGGTCATCATGTTGTTCGGCGCCCCGAGCACCATGCCCCGGCTGTCGTCCTCGGCCGTGTACGTCGTGTAGATCCCGCCCATCGAGTAGTGCACCGCCGGGAAGATCTTCATCGGCTTGACGCGCGGGTCGTCGCCGATGAACTTCTCGTAGATCTCCAGGATTCCCGCCAGCTTCTCTTTGGTCTCGGCCGGCAGGTGCGTCACGTCCAGGTAGACCATGTTCGACCCGCCGATGCCGTGCCCTTCCTGGCAGAGGCTGAAGATCTCGCGCGTGGCGATGTCGCGCGGCACGAGGTTGCCGTAGCGCGGGTACTTCTCCTCCAGGAAATACCAGCGCTCGGCTTCGGGGACCTGCTCGGGCGACCGCTCGTCGCCCTTCTTGCGCGGCACCCAGACGCGTCCGCCCTCGCCGCGCGCCGACTCGCTCATCAGCCGGCACTTGTCCTGCCCCGGGATCGCCGTCGGGTGCACCTGGATCATCTCCGGGTTGCCCAGCCACGCCCCGGCGCGGTAGCACCGGGCCGCCGCCCCGCCCGTGCAGATGACGCTCATCGTGCTCGTGCCGTAGATCAGTCCGCACCCGCCGGTCGCGAGGATCACCGCGTCGGCGCGGAACGCGCGGATCGCCATCGTCCGCATGTCCTGCGCGACGATGCCCCGGCACGCGCCATCCTCGTCGATGATCGGCCAGAGGAACTCCCAGAACTCGTACTTGGTGACGTGCCCCTCCGCCTCCTGCCGCCGCGTCTGCTCGTCCAGCGCGTACAGAAGCTGCTGACCCGTCGTCGCGCCCGCGAAGTGCGTGCGCTTGAACAGGCTCCCGCCGAACATCCGCAGGTCGCGAAACCCCTCGTCCGTGCGGTTGAACGGCACGCCCATGCGGTCCAGCAGGTCGATGATCCGCGGCGCCCAGTGCGTCATCGAGTAGACGGGCGGCTGATGGTTGAGAAAGTCTCCGCCATACAGCGTCTCATCCAGGTGCATCCATTCGGAATACCCCTGTTCCCGCGCCACGTCGTTGGCCGCGTTGATCCCCCCCTGCGCGCAGACGCTGTGCGACCGCCGCACCGGCACCATCGAGAAGAGATCGACGCCGCTGCCGGCCTCGGATACGCGGACGGTGGCGGCGAGACCCGCCAGCCCGCCCCCGACGACGATGACCCGGCTTTGTTGGTCAGGCATGGGTGATTCCAAGGCAAGGCACGGAGGCACGAAGGGCAGGGAAAAGGGTACGACAGGAAGGCGTCGGTACGAAGGTTGTCAGCCCGTTTAGCCGCCCCGCCCACGCGGCGCTCTCCCCTCCGCGCCTCCGTGCCTCTCCCCCTACATCCCCGGCAACAGCATATCCGCCCCCATCGCCGTCGCCGGCGTCGTCGACAGCACGCCCACCAGCACGATCAGCAGCAGGATCACGAACACCATCGCCGTGCCCGCCGCGTACGACTCCACGGCTTCCGGCCGATGCGCGTACACGAAGCAGCCCACCGCCACCGCCACCACCGCGAACGCCACGAGCAGCGGCGCCGCGTCACCCTCGAACCGCTCCAACCCCGCCAGCGGCAGCGCCAGCCCCAGCAGCAGCACGGGCAGCCCGAGGCACACCGGCCTCAGCGACAACGTCATCATCAATCGACTCATCATGCACGAAAACTCCCGATTATCTCGCCCGCAACGGGCTCACCCCGCAACACCGCGCCAGACCCCGCGCCCGGCGCATCCGCGCCCGCCTCGCCCTCGATGACCTGCTCCAGCCACTGCCGCTGCTCGTCGGTCACCTCGTACGTCAGTCCGCCATACAGCGCCGCGCCGAAGAAGAGCGTGAGCACCACGCCCATCGCCGCGCAGACGTAGCCCCACCGCTGCATCGAGCGGACGGAGAGCGTCAGGCCCCAGGTGATCGCAGCCGTCCACAGCCCGTTGGACCAGTGGTAGATCACCGCCAGTCCGCCGAGTGCATAGAAGAAGGGAACGAGCCAGTGGGCCTGCAGCGCCAGCGCCACCGACGCCTGGGCCAGTGCTTCGTCGGAGCTGGCGCCCTGCAAGGCAAAGGGCGTGTGCCAGCCGCCGATGTCCCAGCCCCATCGCAGCGTGGCGATGTGGAAGAAGATGAACACGAGCGCGATGATGCCCGTGACGCGCTGGAAGAAGTAGCGCCAGTTGTCGCCGTAGCGGTAGCGCCTGACGTTGGGCTTGGCGCCGATGAACGTGTAGGCGATGCCGAGACCCGCGTGGAACGCGATCGCCGCCCACAGCCCGATCTCCATCGCCAGCAGCGCCGGCAGGCTGTGGATCCACGCCACCTCATGCTGAAACTCTCCGAACAGCAACTGCGCGTTGGTGAACAAGTGGAAGATGAGGAACAGCCCCACCGGTACGATGCCCGTCAGCGAGTGCAGCCGCCGCAGCAGAAAATGGTGACGGTCCATGAACCCGGGCCGGGTGGGCGCAGCGGCAGCGGAGGAGGGGGCTGTGGAAGCGGCGGGGGCGGCGGTGGTGGAAACTTGGCTTTCGGCCACGCAGGCGACTCACTTTCTCAACGTTCGATTCCAGGCCGTAGGGCCCGCGGTGCGGCTCTCGCGGCCGGCCGAAGCCCCGCAACGGTCAATCGGCAGCGGTTCCGCCGCGAAACCCACCCTGTGCAAGGCGCGACCGGCTACTGGCTCGCCTGCCGCGACGCCTCGCCGAGTTGGACATACCGCATGCGCAGCTCGTAGAGCGTGCTGGCCAGCATCGTTGCCTCCTCGTCCGTGAGGTTCCCCTTCGTCTTCTCTTCCAGCACGCCCAGCATGTCGATGTGATGCCGGGCCAGGTCGAAGTTCTGGTAGCGCTGCCCCGTGCGCGGATCGGCGAAGGCGCCCATGGCGAAGAGGGCTTGCGTCGCCAGCGTCGAGACCAGCGTCGGGAAGCTCGCCGGTGCCGCCTCCGCGCCGGCCCCGGCTGCCCCCGGCTCGCCACCGGCGGGCCGTGTCGCCGCCCCCGCCGCGCCCGCCCCTGCCGCGCCCGCGCTGGACGCCGCCTGCTCGGCCCGGGCGCGCTCCGCCTGCTCACGCAGCCGCTGCTTCTCAGCCTGCGCCTGCGCCTTCCAGTCCGAGTCCACGTGCAGCCTCGGCTCCTGCGAATCCTCGCCCATGTCAGCAACTCCACCCAGCCACCCACCGGGGTTTCCAAAAGGCCGATTCTAGGGCCCGCCCCGAGTATATTCGACCCCCGCACACCATGCGAACCGACAAAGCCCCCATGGACCGCGCGCCCTCGGCATACGTACAGCGATTAGGGCCGTCCCGTCACCCGCTGGGCCGCCGTCGTTTCCTCTGCCGCGGTGGGCTACCCCCGGCCCGGCATCACCCGTACAATCGCCTGCACCGCACGGAGCACCATCATGTCGGTCCACTTCGGCCACCGCGAGCTCGACGCCGCTGCGTCCCTTCCTGACCTGCGTGACTCCAGCCCGCTCCTCTCTGCACTGCCCGCCCTCTGCCACCGGCTGCTCGACGACGGCTACCTGCTGCTGCGAGGCCTGATCCGGCGCGAACGCGTCATCCGGGCCCGCGAGATCATCCTCGAGCACGTCGCGGAGCGCGAGGCCCTCGCCCCCGGCACGCCGGTCCTCGATGGCGTCATGCCCGCCGGCGCCCGCGCCGTCGCCATGATGGGTCGCAAGGGCATCGCCCACCATCCCGACGTGCTTGCCGCGCTTGAAGCCCCCGAGCTCGTCGCCTTCTGGGAAGCCTACTTTGGCGAGCCGGCCCTCACCTTTGACTACAAGTGGCTCCGCGCCGTCGGGCGCGAGCAGTTCACCGGTGCCCACATGGATGTTGTCTACATGGGCCAGGGCTCCCCGCGCCTGCACACCACCTGGATCCCCCTCGGCGACATTCCCGTCGAGCAGGGCACCCTCGCCATTGTCCCCGGCTCACACCGCGCCCCCGGCTACGCCCGCCTGCGCCAGACCTACGGCCGCAGCGACGTCGACCGCGACAACACCCCCGGCTGGTTCACCGACGACCCGCTCGAGATCACGGAGACCTTCGGCGGCCAGTGGCACACCGCGGACGTGGCCATGGGCGACGTCATCGTCTTCGGCATGCACACCGTCCACGCCTCGACGACCAACACGACCGACCGCTACCGGCTCTCGTGCGACGTGCGCTTCCAGCCCGCCGCCGACCCCGTCGACCCGCGCTGGGGCGGCGACAACCCGACCGGCCATCGCGCCGATGCGCAGCCGCGCCCGCGCGACGAGGTCCGCGCCGAGTGGGGCCTGTAGCGCCCGCGCCGCGGGCCTGCCCGCAGCCGCTCATTCGTTGTGGGAAGGGGGTCGGCCTGGTCAGCCCGCCAGCTCGACGCCCTCGTAGCCGTACCGCTCGGCGATGAACTGCTCGAGCAGCCGGATCTCGCTGATCACAAACCGCACCGGCACGTCGACGCGGTGGTGCATCAGCGCCATCGCCTGCGCCAGCGTCTCCTCCGTCGTCGCGCAGACCAGTTCCTCGGCCTCCATGCGCAGCGGCATGACGAGCACCTCCCACGCCTCCTGCGCGCTGACCAGTGCCAAACACTGGGCGTCGGCCGGCTCGTGACAGAGATTCGCCGACGGGCACTCGCACAGCACGGCCGCGGCGCACGCCTGCCAGATGTCCCACTGCCGCAGGTCGAACAGCTCCGCCGCCAGTTCGTCGGCCGGGCGATGCACCCGCTGCTGCGTCTGTTGCAACTGCTTGAACTGCGTGGTGTCAATCAGCCCGCGTTCCACGAGCACCCGACCGATTTCTGCCGTTTGCATGAACGCAACTCCTACCAATGGCGCATATTACGACCATCGGCGAAACCGCCGCGCCGGCTTAGATCACGTGGCCGCGTCAGGCAGATTTTTTCGCTTCCGCGGAATTTCCGGAGCCCGACGCTACGAAGTTGCGGAGGGGGTGTCGTGGCGTTCGTAGGTGACGGCGACGGCGCGCCGGTCGAAGGCGATGGGGGCGTAGGTGATGTCGTCGCGGAAAATGAGGCGCAGGTCGGGGGTCTCGAAGTCGGCGGCGGGGGGGGTGGCAGGGGCGGGGGCGAGGATGTCGGCGGGGGTCAGCGTGCGGGCGACGCGGATGCACAACCGGTCGCCGGGCGGGTGGCGCTCAGGGTCGATGTGGAGGCGGTTGGTCGTGAGGCGGATGAGGCGGGGCAGGTGGCCGCGGTCGAGGACCTGGGCGATGGCGTAGTGCTGCCGGGTGAGCATGAACCACCCCTTGGACATGATGGTGCGCCAGGTTCGGCCGTCGTCGCTGGCTTCGATGCGCTGCTGCCAGACGTCGACGAGGTGGCGCGACGGGTTGTGGGCGTCGTAAAAGAGGGCGGTCTGGCCGCCGACGATGTGGGCGAGCTCGACGTCGCGGCCGGCGGCGAGATGGTCGGCGGCGCGGCCGAGGCGCGCGAGGTGGCGGCGCAGCGTGGTGCGCGACAGGCGCAGCCGGCGGAGGTAGGTGTCCTCCAGCGCCGGGTCGTGGGCATGGCGCGTGCGCTTCCAGGTGGCCACCACGCGCGTCAGGAGCGTCGCCGTGAGATCGGCGAGCGGCGCCAGCGCGTCGTGGGCGGCGCGCACGCGGGACGCGGCCGACTTGATGCGGTTGCGGCGGCGGTCGCGTTCGGCATCGACGATGTGCAGGCCGGCGTCGTTGACCGCCTGCCGGAGCATGCCCTGGTAGAGCTCGAGCAGGCCGCCGGTTTCGAAAGCCTCGAGCGTGTGGGCGGTGATGGGGGCGTGGGACGCGTGGCGGCGGGCACCGGGACCGCCAGCCGCGGCTTGGCGGGTGGCGGCGATGGCTTCACGGAGGTGGTCGAGCCCAGCGCTTGCGTCGCCGACGATGCGTTTCGGCCAAGGGTCGCGTTTGTAGGTGAGGTAGAGCATCGGGTCGGTGGGGACGAGCTCGTGGGCGTCGATGTGGTAGGTCCGGTAGCCGGGGATCTCGGGCTTGTGGCGCCCGCCGAAGTAGCGCTGGTCGAAGGCGTCGCCGCTGAGCTTGCGCCAGGCGCGCACGGCGGGGGCGGCGGCGGACTGGCCGTAGAGATGGGCGGCGACGCGCCGGGGAAGGCGTGCGGCGGAGGTGTCGGGGGCCCAGGCGCATTGGGCGCTGGCGACGAGGCCTGGCCAGAGGACGAGCGGATTGGTGGTGAACATTTCCCACATGGTGGTCATTTCGCCGACGGCGCCGGCGTCGTGGCCGAGTTGGATGAACGCGGGGACGTTGTCGGCGATCTGCATGTGCTTCATGACGCCGACCTCGGCGGAGCGGCCGGCGGCGGGGGCGACGATGACGTCGAAGCCCTGGTCGCGGAACCAGCGCGTCGCCTTGCGTGCGGGGCGGCCGAGCATCGGGCCATAGTCCCAGTCGACGACGACGATGTCGCGCGGGAGGCCGTGAAGAATTTCGGGGTGGTGCAGGAGCATGTCGCCCCAGGCCATGATGCGCTTGCCGTGCCGGGCGCAGAGATCGTGGAGGAAGATGAGGTGATCGCGGAAACGGGCGAGGCTTTCGCGGAACCAGGCTTTGCCCGCGCCGGGGGGGCCGGCGAGCAGGGGGGACTCGTCGCAGTTGACGTGAAAGAACTGGCCGTCGTACAGCGGGAGCAGCTCGGTGTAGAGGTCGCGCAGCAGGCGGCGCGTGCCCTTGTGGCGCAGCGCGAGCTGGTAGACGGCGTTTTCCTCGCGCAGGTGGGCGAGGCCGGGGTGGCGCAGCAGCCCTTCGCAGTGGCCGAGCGACGCGAACGCCGGGACGAACTGAACGTGGTGCTCGGCGGCGGTCGCGGCGAGCATCTTGAAATCGTCGGCCGTGTAGCCGACCGGGTGGGCGAGCTCGGGGTGGGACTTCCAGCGGTACTTGTTCTCGAAGTAGAGCACGAACATGTTCTTTTTGAAGCTGGCGAGCTGGCGGATCATGTCGGCGAGGTGGTCGGGCTTTTCGACCTGTCGGCCGACGTCGACCATGACGCCGCGCCAGCGCATCGCCGGCCAGTCGCGGATGTCGAACCCGGGCACGCGGGCGCCGGCGCGGCGGCGCAGACGCAGGACCTGGGCGAGGGTCTGCACGGCGTAATGGAGGCCGGCCTCGTCTCGGCCCGCGAGAAGGATGCCGTCGCGCGTGATGCGCAGCGCGTAGCCCTCGGCTGGCGTGGGGACCCAGTCGCGCGGGATGTCGAACGCGGGCTCGCGGCCGACGTGGATGACGTGGTGGTGGATGTAGCGCGTGGTGGGCGCCTGACGCGGGCGGTGGCCCGCGTGGGCCTTGAGCAGCGTGGCGAGGGCGTCGGCGCTGCGGCGGTCGGCGTCGGTGGCGGTGAGCGGAAGGTGGATGCGGGCGCGGGCGTCAAGCGTGAACGCATCGCTCAGAATGTGAGACTCGCGCGGCGTGGGCAGCAGGTCGGCGGTCAACGGATCGGCGGATCGCGGCATGATGAACTCCTGCGGGCGATCGCGAGAGTATGGGGCGCGCCGCGAAGTCGCAAGCGGCGGGTACAATGGCCGCGCATGGAGAGGTTCACTTTCGTCCGGGGTCGGGAGATCGGCGATGATGAAGCGGACATGGACGAATCACGGCGCGGCGCTGATCGTTGCAATGGCGGCAGGTGCGACGGCGATGGCGGACGAGGTGATGGTGTACACGAGCGAGAATGCGCCGGACGCGCCGGCGGTGGATGAGCTGGAGCGTCGCGAGAGCGTCAGCCAGTACGGGATCACGTGGACGTTTGACGAGGCGGTGCCGGTGGGGCGGTTCGTCACGGGCGATTACTACGTGGTCGGGCCGGTGACGGTGGCATCCGTGTCGCCGGCGCAGACGGGCCGCGGGGAGGATTTCCGCAACGGGTCGATGCTGAATCCGCCGGTGGATGGCAGCAGCGCGTATGACGGGCGGTTCACGAACGTCACCGACGAGCACTTGGCGCGGGTGGCGCGGTTTCCGCTCGAGATGCAGCCGGGCGACTCGCTGGTGTCGTCGGTCAGCCTGGAGCAGCGGACGCACAACGAGGTGCTGCACGGCCCGCACCGCGACTCGCCGGCGCGTTCGCCGCTGCGGGCGATGGCGGTGCTGACGGTGCTGGAGGAGCCGGTGCCGTCGGACACGTTCCGGCCGGGGTACGCGGACCTGGAGAAGGATCGGCTCTACCGGGCCAGCGAGATCCGGTGGGAGAGGCTGCTGCGGCTGGAGCTCCCGGGCAGTGCGCCGGACATGGCGGAGGTGGTGCGGATGTTCGAGCGGCCGTGGGTGGATCACGTGCGCGGCTGGACGAGCCGGGACATTCACGCGATTGAGAACATGCCGGGCTACGGGCGCGAGGTCGGGCGTGCGGTGCAGATCGGGGCCCTAATGATGCTCGGGGACTTCAGCGATGAGCAGAAGGCGCCGCTGGTCTACGGGATGATGCAGGTGGCGATCGACAACTGGGCGGTGGCGACGCGCGGCGGGGGCTGGCCGGCGCAGGGAGGCTTTGGCAACGGGCGCAAGGCGCCGATCGTGCTGGCCGCGGTGCTGTTCGACGACGAGGCGATGAGCCAGATCGCTGCCAATGCGCCGGACGCGGTGTTCGGCGAGGACCAGCACACGGAACTGGGCGAGGCGTGGACCGGGGCCAAGGTGCGGTTCACGGGGCAGTACCCGGAGGCGTACGCGGGCAACCCGGAGCAATACGCGGATCGCGGGCCTTATGAGCACCTCGAGCCGCGCGACTGGCCGGGCAACAACCGGACGATGTCGGAGAGCTACCGGCGCTGCTGCACGTCGATCTCGTGGGTGGGCCAGGCGCTGGCGGTGCGGCTGCTCGAGGCCGAGCGGGTGTGGGACCATGCCGCGTTTTTCGCCTATGTCGATCGCTGGATGACGGAGGACGACGGGCCGTTTCTCGATGCGATGCAGGAGCAGATCAACTCGCGGCCGGGCATCCGTCAGGGGACGACGGAGTTCGACCCGTTCGTGGACGACATGTGGGCGATGTATCGCGGGACGATCGAGCCGGCTGCGGACGAGACGTGGCGGTGAGTGGATTCATTCGGAAGGAACAGGCATGGCCGAGATCGAAGGAGCGTCGGAAGAGGCGTTCACCTGGCCGAGCGGTGTGCGGGCGGCGGTGAGCATGACGTTTGACGACGGGCGGGCGAGCCAGCTCGAGCTCGGGCTGCCCATTCTCGATGAGCATGGCATCAAGGCGACGTTCTATGTCCTGCCGCGCTGCTTCGACGGCGCGGGCGCGGCGGCGTGGCGGGGCGTCGCCGAGGCGGGGCATGAGATCGGCAACCACACGGTGCGGCATCCATGCAGCGGGAACTACGGCTTCGCGCGGCCGCAGGCGCTCGAGAGCTACACCCTCGAGCAGATGGGCGCCGAACTCGATGACGCGCAGCGCATCATCGCCGAGCGCGTCGGCGTGACACCCACGAGCTTTGCCTACCCGTGCGGCCAGCGCTTCGTCGGGCGCGGCGAGTCGGTGCAGAGCTACGTGCCGGTGGTTGCGCGGCGGTTCGGGTTCGCCCGGGCGTGGCGCGACGAGAGTGCCAATGACCCGGCATTCTGCGATTTTGCCCAGCTTTTCGGGGTCGACTTCGATCGCCTGACGGTCGACGAGCTGCGGCCGTGGGTGGAGACGGCGGTCGAGCAGGGGCACTGGCTGGTGCTCGGCGGGCATGACGTGGCGGCGTCGCCGCGGCGGCAGGCGGTGCTGGCCGAGACGCTGGCATGGGTGTGTGAGCTGGGGGGGCGCGATGCGGGCGTATGGGTGGATACGTTGAGCAACGTGGGGCAGTATGTGCGCGAGCAGCGCGGTGAGGTTGTTGCGGCGTAGTGGGGAGCACTGGTGGCGAGCCGCCGGTGGCACAGGTGGCGATGAGCATCAACGGCTGTCGCGACGCTTCCGCCGCTTCACCGGGACCACCGGTCCCGGCTTTGTACCTGAGGCCGCTAAGCGTCGGCCACGGCGGTGAGCGGCCAGTCGAGGTCGACGGTGATGGGCCAATGGTCGCTGGGGTAGAGCGGTGGCTCGGCGTCGCGGATGACGTGGGCGTTGGTTGCGTGCGGCGGTGCGGGGTTGGGCAGTGCGAGAATCCAGTCGATGCGGCCGTGCTCGGCGCTTGCCTTGCCGGTGAAGTCGTGGAAGGTCCAGCCGCGGCGGTCGTCGACCTCGCCGGCGGCGAGGTAGGTGTCGATGTAGCCGGCGTCGAGCAGGGCGCGGTGCGGCGGTGAGCCGGGGGCGGCGTTGAAGTCGCCGGTCAGCAAGACGAGCTCGCCGGGGGTGACGCGGCGTTGCAGCTCGGCGACGATCATGCGCGCCCCCTCGAGCCGGGCGGTGGCGCCGACGTGATCGAGGTGGGTGTTGGCGTGCAGGAGCGTGCGGCCGGTGTGGCGTTCGCGCAGGCGCAGCCAGTTGGCGCAGCGGACGCAGCGGGCGTCCCAGCCGAGGCCGTGGCGGTCGGGCGTGGGGCTGAGCCAGCATCCGCCGTGGTCGACGAGCTCGAAGCGGTCGGCGTTCCAGGCAAAGGCGGCGTAGCCGGGTTGCGCCGGGTCGTTGTTGTAGGGCAGCCCGCGATGGAAGGCATAGCCGGGCAGGTGGCGGTGGTAGTGGTCCCACTGGGGGGCTTCGAGCTCCTGGAAGCCGATGAGTTCGGGTGCGGCGCGGCGGATGGTGCGGACGTTGAGCTCGGCGCGGCTGGGCCAGTCGTTGGGGTGGTCCGGCGCGGCGGCGAAGCGGATGTTGAAGCTCATGACGCGGAAGCCTGGCATGACGCCTCCCGGGTGAATTTGCGTGATCGGCGGGACCGTGGGCGATTGCAGGGCCCGAGTCTAGCGGCAGGGGCGACTATACACGCGGGCGGAAATTCGCTATGACGATGGAGTCATGAGCGAACGCCACCCCCTGCACGCCGGTTTTGCCAAGGTCAATATCACGCCGACTGAGCCTCAGGGGCTGAACCTGTTCGGCATGCCGCGGCAGTGGCCGGGGGCGCGCGGCGTGCTCGACGACCTGCACGCGCGGGCGATGTACCTGGCGTGCGGGGACTCGAAGTTTCTGCTGATCGTCTGCGACACGGTGCACCCGCGGACGACGCATCCGCATCACCTGGCGGTGATCGAGCACCTCGCGGCGTACGGCGGGATCCCGCGCGACCGGATATGGATCGTGGCGACCCATTGCCACTCCGCCGTGGGCGAGGAAGGGCGGAGCAACCCGCACCTGCGGAAGGTTGCAAACCGTTACCGGCTGACGCTGATGGAGAAGCTCAGACGGCTGGGGGAGCAGGTGATCGACGGCGCGAAGCCGGCCAAGCTGGGCCATGGCGAGGCGCCGGTCGAGGACGTGGGCACGAGCCGGCGGGTGAAGCTGGACGACGGATTCGTGATCACAGGGTGGGGGGATGGGCCGTCGCCGCCGCCGGGGGCGCGCATCGTGGGGCGCGGGGAGCATGACCCGAACGTGGGCGTGGTGATGGTGCGGGGCCTGGATGATGAGCCGCTCGGCGCGCTGGTCAGCTACAACAGCCACGTGCACGCCTACCCGATCGTGTACTTCACGTCGGAGCTGGCCGGGGCGGTGTGCCGGGGGCTGGAGCGGCGCTTCCCGGGTGCGACGGCGCTGCACACGCATGGCGCGGGCGGCGATGCGGCGCTGGGGGAGAACCTCGAGCCGCAGTTGCCGGACCCGGAGGCGGCGGCGGGCCAGCATCGCAGGGTCATGCGGCAGATGAGCCGGCGCGTCGTCGACTGCATCGAGGGCGTGGTCGGGCAGATGCGCTTCAGCACGCAGGGGCGGCTGACCGCGGGGCAGGTGTCGCCGTCGATCTGGAACTCGGTCGATGGGAAGATCGAGGAGCCGATCTGGGCGGTGGCGATCAACGACGTGGCGCTCCTGGGCGAGGCGCGGGAGATGTTCGTGGCGTATGCCCAGGGGCTCAAGGCGCGATCGCCGTTCCGCTCGACGTTCGTGCTGGGGCTGCGGCACACGGAGACGGGGTCCGGCAACTCCTACTTCCCGCCGGATCACGCGCTGGAGGAGGGGGGCTACGAGTCGAAGCGCTGGTACGAGCCGGGCGCGAACGATCGAATGCTCGACGCGGCGACGAAGCTGCTGACGCGATTGCACAGGGAGGTGTCGGCATGAGCAGGGCTGACGAGGCATTGTGGAAGCGGTTGCTCAACGGCACGCGCGATGGCACGCCGTTCGTCCGCGCCGACGCGGCGCGGCAGCTCGGCGTGCTGTGCGACGCCCGCGCGGCCGATGCGCTCGCGGCGATGCTGGAGCACGACCATCATTACTCGAAGATCACCGCGGTCTATGCGCTGGGGTACATTGGCGGGCGCAAGGCGGCGGGGGCGCTGCGGGCGTGCGCGAGCGATCCGAGCGTCTTCGACATGCCCGGCTTCTACAACCACGACATGATCCGGCTGGCGGCGGTGCTGGCGCTGTTGTGGAACGACGACGACAGCGGCCTGGAGCGCATCGCGGATCTGCTCGGCGAGGATCGGCTCGAGGCGTACGTGCACCTGGGGCAGGCAATCCTGGAGCTGCCGGCGACGGCGACGAACGCGCCGTTGCGGGACAAGGTGACGCGCGAACTGCTGATGGACCGGTTTCGGCAGGAAAACGCCGCGATCCAGGGACGCGTCACGGGGTGCATGGCGTACTTCCCCGGTGCCGCGTCACGCCGATTCATCGTCGACCAGCTCTCGCACATGAGCCGGTACGTGCGCGCGGCGGCGGCGCAGAGCCTGCTGCGGCTGAAGCGGTCGTCGGCGAACGTGGAGGCCGTCGAGACGCTGCTCAAGCGCGATCGCACGGCGTTCGTGCAGTTGAAGGCCGCGGCGCTGCTGCACGAGCCGGGCGATCCCCGGGCGGTGCGGATCGTCCGCCGACACATCGGCGATGAGGACCATTTCGTGCGGGCGACGGCGCTCGACGCGCTGGCGTCGCTGAAAGAGCCAGTGCTGGAGGCGGATGCCGCGGCGCGGCTGGGCGATGAGCATCCGTACGTGCGGCTGTGCGCTGTCGAAGCGCTGGCGGCGATGAAGCGCGCGCCGGAGGCGCGGGAGCGCAAGGCGCTGCTTCGCGACGGTGATGCCCGCGTGGCGCTGGCGGCGGCGCGGTGGGCGATCGAGGCGCAGAACGCGGTCACCGTGGCGGGGTGAATCAGTTGCCCAATCGGGCCTTGTTGAGGGCGCGCTCGGCGTCTTCGATCAACTCCACAACCTGCGGCGGCATCGGGTCGTCGACCCAGCGGCGATGCAGTGCGGCGGCGTGCCGCTCGACGAGCACGCCCGCGCGATCGATCCCGAGCGCCCGCTGCTCGTCGTCCAGCTCGTCAAGGCGCTCCAGCGCGAACCAGACGGCCTGCAGCATGATGATGTCGGGCACCGCGTCGCGCAGCCGACGGCCCGCCTCGTCGTCCGGCAACCCGATCGCGCCGCGGGCGAACTCCACCCACTGTGCCAGCAGCGCGGCCCACGTGAGACGATCGGGGTGCAGGGGCTCGAAGGTTTCGTCGTGCATCGGGCGGGCTTCCTCGCCTGGCCCCCCTCGTCGGGTGCGGGCCAGAGCGCGTTCAATCCAACCGTAGCGGGTGCCACGGACAAGGCTGTCCTCGGTCTTGTCCGTGCCGGCTGCAATTCGCACGGACGAGCTCCGCAGACTCCGCTTGTCCGTGGCACCCTACCCGCGACAAATGGGTTGAAGGCGGGCTAAATCACCTGCGCCAGGCGCACGCGCTGGCCGGTCTCGTCCGAGCGGTGGATCGCCTCGACCTTGCGCATGTACCTGAGCGCTTCATGAAAGTCGGGGTCGACCTGCCACGACGCGCCGCGCCGGGCGGCGCGCACCGCGTCGATGAAATCCTGCTCGACCTGCCAGTCGCGCTGCAGCTCGGTGGGGACGTCGACTTCGGCGAGCTCCTCGCCCGGCTTGCCCAGGAGCACGCGCTGCATCGCGTCGACGCGCAGGGTGGCCTCGGAGCCTTCGAGCAGCACGTGGTTGGTGTGGCCGTGGAGGCTCACCCCGGTGTGGAGCTCGGTGATTGCGGCGCCGTTGGCGAGGCGGCCGTGGACGTGGACGATCTGGGGGATGGCGATGGTGTAGGGCTGGCCGGCATCGTCGCGCTTTGTGCGGATGGGCGTGGCGGTGACGGCGGCGAGGGTTTCGTACTCCCCGAGCCAGGCGATGAGGGTTTCGGCCCAGATGCCGACCTGGAGGATCTGCTTGCCGGAAAGCTCCACGCGCTCGCGGAACGTGATCGGGCCGAGGTTCGCGCCGCTGATCGACTGGAGCTGGACGTTGCGCAGCTCGCCGAGGATGCCGGCTTCGAGCTGTCGGCGGATCCAGGGCTCCCAGGGCATGCGGTGCGGCGGCGGGCAGGTCATCGCGACGAGGTCGCGGTGGCGGCCAGCCGCGTCGGCCATGGCCTGGGCCTCGGCCAGGTCGCAGGCGAGGCGGGCCTGGCAGAACACGTGCTTGCCGGCCTCGAGCGCGGCGATCGACATCGCCCGGTGCGTGGCGGGCCAGGTCCCGATGAAGACCGCGTCGACGTCGTCGCGCTCCACCAGGCGGCGCCAGTCGGTCTCGATGGCCGGGATGGCCCATTCGTCGGCGGCCTGGCGGCTGGAGGCTTCGGAGCGGTTGCTGACGGCGGTGAACTCGACGCCGGGCATGTCGCGGAGGTTGGGCAGGTGGCGCTGGCGGGCGATGCCGCCGGCGCCGATGAAGCCGATGCGAATGCGGTCGTGGTCGGTCATGGATTGAGCGCCTCGGGGGTCATGGGGTGGTGTGGGTGGTTGAAGAGGTACAGGGTAGACGACGACGGCGTCGGGCGGGGGTGGCGTTTCGAGACAGGTGGGCGGGGTGGCAGGAGGGGGGACTCATTCGGCGGGGGTTGCGGATCGCTTTGGCAGTGCAAGTGCGGTTGTGATCAGAAATTGTGGCGTTGGTGCGCCAGGCGGGGGTTGTCAGTGGATGGCTCGGCTTGCATTGCGAGTTTCATGTGTTATGATTTCGGTGAATTACCTACTTTGCCCCCGGAAGGCTCGGCTTGGGCTTCGGTCCTTGCCGGGCCTTTTTTGCGCGCCCGGGAGGACGTCGGGGGCAGTGGCGGGGGTGGGGGGGTTGGGGGGGGGGGGGGGGGGGGGGTTTGGGCGTATCGTGCCATCATGTTTTACGCCCCCCGCCACTCCCGCCACCCCGCCCACGCTCCCACCTCGCGCCGCGTTCATCATCCTGGCCGATGGATGTTGATGGCAATGTTGCTTGCTGCGCCGGCGATCGCGGCGCCGACGCCTCCGCCACCGGCGGACGCCGGGGACGAGCGGCCGGTGCTGGAGCTGCCGGAGGATGTGGGGCCGTTGCCACACGTGCGGATCGACGTCGAGGCGCGGGAGGTGGAGATCCCGGCGACGGTGGTGGCGCGCGAGGCGGAGTGGCTGGAGCTGCTGGTCTGCCCGCCCGGGGGGCGCGAGCATGAGACGATCCTGACGTCGGAGGCGCGGCCGAGCCACATTCACCTCGCGTTGCTGATGCTGGGGCTCGAGGCGGGTCGCCCGCTGGCGTGGGAGGTAAACCCGGAGGACCGGGACGACCCGACGATCCATCCGCCGCGCGGCCCGGAGGTGGAGATCTTCATCGTGATGCGCGGGGAGGCGGGCGAGCAGCTCGTGCCGGTGAATGAATGGGTGATCGATCGGGAAACGGGCCAGACGCTGCCGGACAACCGGTTCCTGTTCACCGGCTCGCGCATCGAGGTGGTTGACGAGGAGCAGCGGTTCTACCTCGCGGACCTCAATGGAACGACGATCTCGCTGGTGAACTTCGGCGACGACGTGATCGTGCGGCCGACGACGCAGACGAACGTGACGGACGAGCAGCGGCTGGCGGCCAATACGCAGCGCATCCCGGAAGAGGGCACGGAGGTCACGGTTCGCATCCGCGTCGTTGAAGAGGAGGAGGACGAAGATGCCCAGGGCGAGGCGGGCGCGGGCGACGCGGCGGGGTAGCCACCCGGCGCGGGAGGTTGCGTTACCATGGGGTGATGGCTTCCCGCGCGCGCGATATCAATCAGAAGGTGCTCGAACTTAACGAGGACACCAACTGGTACGGCAGCATTGCCGAGATCGGCGGGGGCCAGGAGACGGGGCGGTGGTTCTTTCGCGTGGGGCGGGCGTCGGGAACGGTCGCGAAGACCATGTCGGCCTACGACATGACCTTCAGCGACGCGATCTATGGCCGCAGCACACGCTACGTCTCGCGGCAGCGGCTGATCCAGATGCTCGACCACGAGTTCGGCCTGCTGCTCGAGCGACTGTCGGGGATCGGCGGCGGCAAGCGGTTCTTCGCGTTCGCCAACACGGTCGCGACACGCAGCCACCTGACGGGCGATCCCGGCCGGGGCTGGCTCGGCGTCCGGTTCCAGCACGCGCCGGGCGGCGAGGCCTCGCAGATCATCCTGCACGCGCAGTTCCATGACTGGGACAACCTGCACCAGCAGGAGGCGCTCGGCGTGCTCGGGATCAATCTCATCCACGGCGCCTACGGGTTGTTCGAGGACCCGGAAGCACTGATCGACGCACTGGTCGACAACCTGCGCCCGGGCCGGGTCGAGGTCGACATGATCCACTTCGACGGCCCGGTGGCCCAGCGGATCGACAACCGGGTGATGAGCCTGCGCCTCGTGTCGCGCGGGTTGACGGATGCAACGATGTTCACGGCCGGCGGTCGGCCGGTGCAGCCGGCGGAGCAGCTTTACGATCAGCCGGTGCTGGTGCAGCGCGGTGCGTTTCACCCGATCACGCTGCCGGTGGTGCACATGCTCGAGCAGGCGGAGCGGCACGTGCGCGATGAGTCGGACGGGCCCTGCGAGCCGGTCGTCGTCACCGAGATGAACCTGCCGGAGCTGGAGCGCGACAAGGCGACGGACCAGGCGGCGCTGCTCGAGCGGATGGAGATCCTGCAGCAGCTCGGGCGGAACGTGCTGATCTCGAATTTCCGGGAGCACTTCCGGCTGACGCAGCTCATCTGCCGGTACACGAAGCGGCGCGTCGGGCTGGTGATGGGGGCGGCGACGCTGCCGGCGCTCTTCGATCCGCGCTACTACGAAGACCTGCCCGGCGGCGTGCTGGAGGCGATCGGGCGGCTGTTCAAGCGGAACGTGCGCTTCTACGTCTACCCGTATCGCGACCGGAGCGGGCGGTTGATCGACGTCCAGGGCGTGGAGGTCGCCGGCCATGCGGCGCAGCTTTATCGCTACCTGCTGGCGACGGGGGCGGTGCAGGGGCTCGAGCCGGACCCGCGATCGGACCTGGCGGTGTTTCCGGAGGACGTGCGGCGGATGATCCGCGAAGGCGAGGCGGGTTGGGAAGCGCTTGTGCCGGAGGTGGTGGCCGCGGCGCTGCGGGGGGCTGGGGCGACGAAGCGGTAGGGGGATGGCGGGGATTTGGTGGCGGGGGCTGGCGTCTTGGCGTCGAAGATGGTGACGCCCTATGATCGGGTTTCCGCACGCCGTACCCGGGAGCCCGCCATGGTGATTACGAAGGACCAGATTTTCGAGCAGCTCAAGGCGGTCAAGGACCCCGAGCTGCACCGCGACATCGTCACGCTCGACCGCGTGCTTCACGTCGCCTACTGCGACGGCCTGGCGACGATCCGGCTGGACCCGGAGGCGGCCCAGCCCGCGCAGCGCGACCGGCTGCGCAGCGAGATCGACGCCGCAGTGCGCCAGCTCGGCGACGAGATCCAGCAGGTCAGCGTCGAATTCGCCGCCGCCGCACCGGCTGGCCCGCAGCAGCAGGCACCGGCGCGGCCGGACAACCCGCTGCCGGACGTGAAGCACATCATTGCCGTCGGAGCGGGCAAGGGCGGGGTGGGCAAATCGACGGTGGCGGTCAACCTTGCCGTGTCGCTGGCGCGGCAGGGGCTGAGCGTCGGCCTGCTGGACGGGGACATCTATGGCCCGTCGACGCCGACGATGCTCGGCCTGCACGACCTGCCGCCGCGTGCCCAGGGCCAGACGCTGATCCCCTTCAACGTCCACGGCATCAAGACGGTGACCATCGGGCGGCTCGTCGAGCCGGATCGGCCGCTCATCTGGCGCGGACCGATGGCGCACGGGGCGTTTCGCCAACTCGCGACGCAGACGCAGTGGGGGGAGCTGGACTACCTGATCATCGACCTGCCGCCGGGCACGGGCGACGTGCCGCTGACGATGAGCCAGCTTCTGCCGCTGACCGGGGCGGTTGTCGTCTGCACACCGCAGCGCGTGGCGCAGGACGACGCGCGGCGGGCGGTGCGCATGTTCCAGCAACTCGGCATCCACGTCCTGGGCGTCGTCGAGAACATGAGCTACTTCATCGGCGACGATGGCAAGGAGTATGACATCTTCGGCCGAGGCGGCGCGGAGCACATGGCTTCCGACATGGCGGTGCCGTTCCTCGGCACCGTGCCGATCAACATGCGGCTGCGCGCCAACTGCGACGCGGGCGACCCGACCGCCAACTTCACCGGCGACGACAAGCTCGCGGAGGAGCTGAACATCGTCGCGCGAAAGCTTGACGGACACGTCAACGTGTTGACGGCGGCCGGCGACCTCGACCAGCCGTCGGTGTCGGTGCACTGAACTGGCCGTGGAAGCGGGCGCCCCGGCCTCCTTCCCAGTCGGAAGAGACGGGGCGGGTGTGGCACCGCTCGGCGCGACGGGCTACGCTGTGCGGATTCGCTCCTCGCCAAGGAATCGTCGCCATGCGCACCATCATGGTCATGTTCGACTCGCTCAACCGGCACATGCTGCCGCCCTACGCGCCGGGCACGTGGGTGCATGCACCCAACTTCGCGCGGCTGGCGCAGCGGACGGCGACGTTCGACCGCAGCTACGTTTGCTCGATGCCGTGCATGCCGGCGCGGCGGGACATGCATACGGGGCGGCCGAACTTTCTGCACACCGGGTGGGGGGCGCTGGAGCCGTTCGACGATTCCGTGCCGCAGATGCTTCAGAAGGCGGGCGTGTATACCCACCTCGTCAGCGATCACTACCACTACTGGGAAGACGGCGGGGCGAATTATCACAACCGCTACAACACGTGGCAGGCATTCCGCGGGCAGGAGGGCGACCCGTTCTTCGGGCAGGTCGCCGACCCGGAAATTCCCGAGCACGTCAACCCCAAGGGTCGGCGCGAGGACTGGGTCAACCGTCAGCACCAGCGGCGTGTGCAGGACCTGCCGCAGAATCAGACGTTTGACGCGGGGCTGGCGTTCATCGAGCGCAACCGCAAGGATGACAACTGGTTTCTGCAACTCGAGACGTTCGACCCGCACGAACCGTTCGTCAGCCATCGGCGGTTCAAGGACCTGTACCCGAGCGACTACGATGGGCCGCTGTTCGACTGGCCGGGGTACCAGAAGGTGACGGAGACGCCGGAGCAGGTCGAAGAGTGTCGGCGGAATTACGCGGCGCTACTGTCGATGTGCGATGCGCGGCTGGGCGACGTGATCGACACGATGGACCGCCACGACATGTGGCAGGACACGATGCTCATCGTCTGCACGGACCATGGCTTCATGCTCGGCGAGCACAACGCGTGGGCGAAGAACTGGATGCCGATGTATGAGGAGCTGGCGCATACGCCGTTCTTCATCTGGGATCCGCGGCACCCGGAGGCCGCGGGGGAGCGGCGCGGCGCGCTGGTGCAGCCTGCGATTGACGTGGGACCGACGCTGCTGGGCTTTTTTGGCGTGGAGCCGACGGTCGACATGACGGGGCGTGATCTCGGGCCGGTGATGGCGGACGACACGGCGGTGCGCGACGCGGCGATCTTCGGGTACCACAACCAGGCGGTGAACATTACGGACGGGCGGTACGTGTACATGCGGCAGGCGCGGCCGGACGTGCCTTGCTACAACTACACGCTCATGCCGCTGGCGATGCGGGGCTTCAAGCTTAACCCGAAGACGCCTGAACCGACGCTTGCGGGACCGTTCTCGTTCACGAAGGGCATGCCGGTGCTGAAGTTCGGCCAGGCGAAGTCGGACAAGCCAGCGGCGGAGTTGACGCACCTGCTTTTTGACCTCGAAGCCGACGCCGGGCAGCAGACGCCGCTGGATGATCCACGGACGGAGCAGCGGTTGAAGACGCGCATGGCGCAGCTCATGCACACCTGCGACGCGCCGTCGGAGCAGTACGTGCGCATGGGGCTGGAGGCGGAGGCGGAAGGCATCGCACTGGATGCGGCGTCGATGGCGTAGGCCCGCCTGTGGCGGGGTGGCGGGGTGGCGGGACACCAAGCCACGGCGGCCCGGCAGCCGCGGGTGCAGCGCAGCGGAACGAACTCATCATTGGACCGCGGGACCGCGAAGAGGCGAAGCAAGCGAAGAGCGCGAAGAGACAGAGTTACCCTTTCTTCAGGTCGAGTGCGTCTTGCGCTCGATAGCAACGCGGCGCAGGCGGCGGCAGCCGCTGCACCAGCCCAGCGTGAACTTGCCCACGGAGGCGGCGCCGATGCGGACGAGCCCGGCCTCCGCGGCATCATGCGTCCTGTCGCATCGCGTGCAGCGCAGTTGCCAGCCCGGGGCGTGGCCGCGCACGCCGATGAGCCGCAGCAGCAGGACGACGCTCGCGACGACGACCAGCGGCCCGAGGGCGATCAGAACTTGGACGGGCCAGGACATGCGAAGCCTCCTTTCGACCGTGCCGAAACAAGAGACGACGTCAGTTTACCATGGCCCACTTACCCGTGGAACCCGTGGAGCTTGTCAGGGCGACCGGCTGCCTTTAGAGCGCCTTCAACCCGTTCGTAGCGGATGGGTGCCACTGACAAGCGGAGTCCGCGGAGCTTGTCAGTGCGAATTGCAGCCAACACTGACAAGGCCGAGGACGGCCTTGTCAGTGGCACCCACTATGGTTGGATTGAACGCGCTCTAGCCGCGGATCACGTCGAGGTAGGCCCGCACCGCCCCCGCCATGCCGTGGTGAAGCAGCGCGTCGGCGGTCAGTGCATGGCCGATCGACACTTCGAGGATGCCGCCGATCGAGACGAAGCGCGGCAGGTTGACGAGGTTCAGGTCGTGTCCGCCGTTGACGCCGAGCCCCAGCGCCTGCGCCCGCTTGGCCGCGACGGCGTATTGTTCGTGCACGCGGTCCGCTTCCGCGCCGCCTGCCGCGATCGCCCTGGCGTAGCCTTCGGTGTAGAGCTCGATGCGATCGGCGCCGGTCGCGGGGGCGAGCTCGATCTGCTCGGCATCGGGGTCCATGAACAGGCTCACCCGGCAGCCGAGCTCGCGTAGCCGGGCGACCACCGGCTTGACGCGCGCCGCCTCGCGCTGGAGGTCCCAGCCATGGTCGGACGTCTTCTGCGCCGGGTCGTCGGGCACGAGCGTGCACTGGTCGGGCCGCACGCGGGCGACGATGCTCATGTAGTCGCCGAGGAAGGGGTTGCCTTCGATGTTGTATTCGCGGTCCCGCCAGGCGTCCTCGCGCAGGAGGGCCGCGAGGTGGTCGACGTCGTATCGCCGAATGTGCCGCTCGTCCGGGCGCGGGTGGACGGTGATGCCGTGGGCGCCGGCCTGGAGGGCGATGCGTGCGGCCTCGACGGGGCTGGGGACTTCGCCTTCGCGCGAGTTGCGCAGCAGGGCGACCTTGTTGACGTTGACGGAGAGGTTGGTCATGGCGGGGTGTCGTGGCGAGGGGGCCGTGTGGCACTGACAAGGGCGTCTTCGGTCTTGTCCAGGTTTGCCGTCGTTCGCACTGACAAGCTCCGCGGACTCCGCTTGTCAGTGGCACCCCCCGCCACCCCACCCGCCACGAATGGATTGAAGGCGCTCTAGTCGTCGCTGCCGATGGTGAGCGTGACGCTCTCGACGGCCGCCGAGGGCTGCGGCGCGCCCTCGACGTGCAGCTTGCGTGCCCGGTGGGCCGACCAGTCCGTGACCTGCCGATCCGGCGAGTCGTCGCCGTGGTGCACCTTGATGAAGTTGTACGCGTTGTCGCGCTGCGCCGGCGTGTAGCCGGCCTCGCGGATGAGGTGACACAGCAGCGCTTCGTCGAGGCAGTAGGTCGTGCCCGCGGCGGAGACGACGTTCTCCTCCATCATCACGCTGCCCATGTCCGACGCGCCGAAGAACAGGCCGATCTGCCCGATCTTCGGGCCCATGGTCACCCACGACGCGCCGATCGAGTGGATGTTGTCGAGGAACAGCCGGCTGAGCGCCTGCATGCGCAGGTATTCCGTTGCGCCGGCGAGGCGGACGACCTTGCCCGCCCCCGGCACGGCCTGCTCGCAGGCGGCCTTGGACGCGGAGTCGAGCTCACCGGCGTAGACCCTCTCCGCGAGCACGTCGCCGGCGAAGCGCTCGCCGGCGGCGTCGTCGTGCATCGGCAGGCGCCCGAGCGGCGTGTTCTCGCGCTGAAACGGCCAGGCGATGAACGACACGTACCGCCCGGGTAGGGCTCGCGCCGTCGCCTCGTCCTGGGCCGTGCGGATCAGCCGCATGTGCTCGACGCGGTCGGCGACGCCTTCGATGTGGCCGAACATCATCGTCGCGCTGGTGTTGAGCCCAAGCTCGTGGCAGATCCGCATGACGGTCAGCCAGTGCTCGGCGCTGGCCTTGCCCTGGCCGGTGCGGCGGCGGACATGCTCGGAGAAGATCTCGCCCCCGCCGCCCGGCAGCGAGTCGAGCCCGGCGTCGATCAGCCGCTGGAGGATCACGCGGCACTTCGCCTGCCACACGTCCGGCTCGAGCTGGCCGCTCTGCCGCGGCGGCGTGGTCGGGAAGCCGTCGATCTCGGCCACGGCGACGAGCTCGGTCACCTCCGGCGGGGAGAAGGCGTGGACGTGCACCTGCGGGAACGCCTGCTTGATCCCGCGCAGCAGGTCCTCGTAGAACTCGATCGGCAGCTCCGGGTTCATGCCGCCCTGCATGAGGATCTGCGTCCCGCCGATCGCGACGAGCTCGCGGATCTTGGCGTGAAGCTGATCGGTCTCGAGCACGTAGGCGTCGGCCTCGTGGCCTCGGCGCTTGAACGCGCAGAACGTGCAGCGCGCGGTGCAGACGTTGGTGTAGTTGATGTTGCGGTCGATGACGTAAGAACGCACCTCGCGGCCGTGGATGCGGTCGGCGACGGCGGAGGCCCAGCGGCCAAGCTCGTGCAGGGGGGCCTCGTGGTAGAGCCGCATGGCGTCGTCGGCCGAGAGCCGCCGCTCGCCCGCGACGACGTCGTCCATGCCCAACTCGCACCCCAGCTTGCTCATCTCGTTCAGGCTCATGATGCCCGCATTGTAACGCGCCGTGACGGGTCTCTCATGGGACGGTCGAGGGCAGTTGCGGCGGCGTCGGCGAGCCGGAGGCGGGGCTTCCACGCCCCGATCGCGCCGGCGTGCCGCGTCGGGCCGGCCATCCCCTAAAATGGCGGATGTCGCGTCGCCCCCAGGAGCCCCCGCCATGCCCCGCATCCTCATCGCCGTCCCGGTCTACAACGAGCAGCAGTACGTCACGCGTGTGCTCAGCGAGATCCGCAAGTACGCCGAGGACATCCTCGTCATCGACGACGGGTCGACGGACCGCACGCCGGCGCTGCTCGCCGACCAACCGGTGGACGTCATCCGTCACGCGGCGAACCGGGGCTACGGTCGATCGATCCGCGACGCGTTTCGGCATGCCCAGTGCTACGACTACGAGTGGCTGATCACGATGGACTGCGACGAGCAGCACGAGCCAGCGTCGCTGCCGGACTTTTATGAGGCAATCGGGCAGGACGACGCGGACGTGCTGTCGGGGTCGCGCTACCTGAGCCCGGAGCTGTGCGGCGACCCGCCGCCCGCGGACCGGCGTGCGATCAACGGGGAGATCACGCGGATCCTCAACGAGCGGCTGTGCCTCGACATCACGGACGCGTTCTGCGGGTTCAAGGCGTACCGCGTCAGCGCGCTGACGTCGATCAACCTGACCGAGCCGGGCTACGCGTCGCCGATGCAGTTCTGGGTCCAGGCGGTCGCGCACGGCCTGCGCGTCCGGGAGGTGCCGATCCGGCTGATCTACAACGACCCCAACCGCAGCTTCGGCGGCCCGCTGGATGACGCGGAGCATCGGCGCAATCACTACCTTGAAGTGCTCAACGCGGAGCTGACGCGGCTGGCGGATCGCCTGCCGACGCCGTGCCACTGCCGGGATTGACGCGGCTCGCCGCTTCGCGCGCGTACCACGCACAACATGGGGCCCTTGCAGCCGTCAACCGGCGCCGCTATCTTCAGGATGGCGCACCAGGGCGCCGCTGTGTCCGCGGAAAGGACTGCGTCCGCCTGGCTCGACTCGACAACCCGTTCGATCGTGATGATCTTCCTTACGCCCGAGCACGCGGACACCGGGCAGCACCTGATAAGGAGATCGTCATGACCCCACCACCACCCCTGCCATCGCCCCTTCCCACGCGCTCCCTGCGCGACCGGCCCGATTTCGATCAGCTCAAGCGACAGGCCAAGGAACTGCTCGATGCGTTCCGCGCTGGCGGCGCCGACGCCGTAGCGGAGGTGGCGCAGCATGAGCGTCACGCCGACGCGGCGACGTTCGCACTGCACGACGCGCAGCGCGTGCTCGCGCGGGCGTACGGCTTCGACAGTTGGCCGAAGCTCAAGGCCTACGTCGACGGGGTGACGGTCACGCGGCTGGCGGACGCGGCGCGCGGTGGCGACCTCGAGCAGGTGCGGGCGATGCTGCGGCAGCGGCCGGAGCTTGTCGATATGGACATGGCCGAGAGCAACGAGCACCGGGTGCTGCATCACGCGGTGCTGGCGCGGCAGCCGGACATGGTGCGCGTGCTGATGGAGGCGGGGGCGGACGCCCGCAAGGGGATCTACCCGCACCGTGACGCGACCAGCGCGCTGCAGATCGCCCGCGACCGCGGCTACGACGAGATCGTTGCGATCATCGACGAGGAGGAGGCGCACCGGCGCGAGGCGATGAGCTGCCCCAATGCGACGGTGAGCCCGGTGCAGGATGAGATCAATGCCGCGATCCGCAAGGACGGCGACGAAGCGAATGCGCGGGCGGTCGCGCTGCTGGAGGGGGATGCATCGCTCATCAAGGCCTGCGACCGCAACGGGCGCACGCCGCTGCACGTCGCGTGCGAAGCGCTCAACGAGCCGATCGTCGCCTGGCTGCTCGACCATCGTGCCGACGTCAAGTGGCGCGACATAGGCGACCGCACGCCGCTCGATGCCGCCGTCGGCCAGGGGTGGGGCGAGGTGAAAGCTCGCGACGCGTTCGCCGCCGTCGCCGCCCGCCTGCGTGCCCGCGGCGCGGAGCTGACGCCGCTCTCGGCTGTAGCGCTGGGTGAGGCGGACTGGCTGCGCCAGCGCCACGCCGAGGGCGCGCTCACCAACCCCGTCGATCCGCCTGGCGGCATGCTCACGCTCGCCGTCAAGCACGATCGGCCCGACATCCTCGCCCTGCTGCTCGAACTCGGCTTCGACCCCGACGAGCGCATGCGGGTCGCCGGCCTCGAGCAGGTCACCTACTCCTGGGGCATGCCGCTCTGGCACTGCGCCAAGCTCGGCCGCTACGACATGGCCGAGATGCTGCTGGCACGAGGGGCCGACCCCAACGCGAAGGTCTACGCCAGCGGCTCGCCCGTTTTTCAGGCTTACGGCGCGCGCGACCAAGCGATGATCGACCTGCTGGCGCGCCATGGCGGCAAGCCCGACGCCATCACCGCCGGCCTCTACCGCGAGACCGAGCTCGGCCGCGCCATACTCGACCAACCCGATCCGGACGCGCTCGACCAAGGCCACTTCGCCGGCACCACCGTCGCCGAGCAACTCCTCTGGGGCGCAGCCTGCGGCGGCGACCCGGAACTCGTGCGCCTGGCGCTGGAGCGCATCGACTGGCCCCGCGACGATGCGCGCTGGTTCACCATGCTCGAACAGCCGCTGCGCTTCTGGAACCACCACGCCGGCGACCCGGACCGCGGCTTCGATCGCGACACCTACCTCGTCTGCTTCCGGCTGATCCTCGATCGCTGCGACCCCAACGTGCGCGGCCGGTTCAATGTGACCATGCTGCACCGCGTCGTCGGGCGCTACGGCCGATCCGACACGCCACCGACCGACGCGGATCGCGTCGCTTTCGCCACGCTGTTGCTCGACGCCGGCGCGCGTGTGGACGTGCGCGATGAGCTGCTGCAATCGACGCCGCTGGGCTGGGCCTGCCGCTGGGGCCGCGCCGGCGTCGCCGAGCTGCTGCTGGACCGCGGCGCGCCGCCGGTCGAACCCGACGCTGAGCCGTGGGCCCAGCCGCTGGCATGGGCGATCAAGATGGGCGAAGACACGATTGCGGCCAAGCTGCGCCAGCGCACCGCAACACCCTGATACCCGCCCCGCCGAGCCGCTGGCGGCTTCGCGCCCGCGCCCTTTACTCCCGCTCGCGCAGCGACTCAAGGTGCGCCGCGACCTCTTCGTCGGTGGGTTTGGGGTTGTCGACCCACGCGCCGCCGCTGTCCGTCCACACGAACATACGCGGGTTGCCGGCCATGGGCTGGTCCGGGGCCGTGTCGCGGTAGGCGTGCCACATCGCGTCGACGAACGGGTCGAAGGTGCTGCCCTCGTCGCCGGGGCGTTCGTGCGAGCCGCGGTTTTCCGCGTAGGCATCGTCCTGCGCCATCCAGCGGTCGACGTTGTCGAAGTAGGCGTCGTGGTCCCAGAGCTCGATCTGCCCCATCAGCCGCGCCGCCAGGGCCGTGCCCACCCACGCCCGCAGGTTGCAGCAGCGGCGGTAGCTCTCGGTGGAACGGTCCCACCGCTCCCACTCTTGCGGCGGCTTGTGCTCGTAGCGGTCCCGCCGGCCGTGGTGCTGCACCATCCAGTAGAGCGCCGTCTGCCCCGCCCAGCCCATGCCGTAGTACGTCTGCGCATCTTCGTGAAAGATGACGCTCTCGGGCAGATCGCGCAGCTCCGGCGCGTCGAGCATCAGGCTCGCGAACAGCACCGGCCACTTGCGCCCGCTCGTGTGCCCGCCGCCCCAGTTCCAACTTGCGCCGGCCCGGCCCGCGCCGGCGTTGTCGATCCCGTACTGCACCAGCCCGATCAGCAGCCGCTCCTTGCGCTCGCGCGGGACGTCCAGGTGCAGCATGAGGCTGGCGATCGACACCAGCCGGCTGTGCTCTCGGCCGTAGTTGGGCTGATTTTCGTTGGCGTTGAGTTGTTGCTGCTGCCAGTTGGAGACGTGCTCCAGCCACGGGCGCTCAAAGTAGCGCGCCATCTGATCCCAGTCCTCGAGCACGCGCAGGTCGTAGCCGGCGGCGTAGTCCGCCCCGCTCATATCGGGCGGGGCCAACTCCAGCAGCAGGTCCCACCGCAGGTCGGACGCCCGGTAGATCGGCTTGTCGGTCCCCGCGTAAGGCGGACGGAACGCGTCCGCGGGCGGCGCCTCGTCCAGCACCGTCAGCACCGCGGCCGTGTTGAGCACGGTCTGGCTGCGCTTCTCCGACGGCCACATGATCCGGTGCACGAAGTTTGGCACCGGCAGCTCGCCGTTGCTGATCGTCGAGATCAGCGAGCGGTTGGCCTCGACCTCCATCGGGAAGGACACGCTCAGGTCCGCGTTGTACGTCTGGCTGCGCGAGTCGTAGCCCTGCCGGCCGCCGGCCTCGAGCACGATCATCGAGCCGTTGCGCATCGCCGGGTTGTTGCGCAGGCTCGTGTCGCCCCACACGTTCTCGGGCGTGTCGATGCTCTCGCCTTCCTCCGCGGGCCCGGGCTCGGGCGATACCTGCGTCACCGTCACGGGCCCGACGACCCACCAGTCGCCGGTGACGAACTGGCCCACCTCGTACTCACCGTCGAACGTCCACGTGATGCCGTGCTGGGAGACCTCGCTGGCCATCTGCGGCTGCCCTTCCTCTCCCGCGGCGCTGGCGCCCCCGCACGCGAGCATGACGATGGTACTCAGCGCCGCCAGTGTGTTTCGATGATGCATGGGTCTGTCCTTTGTGTCAGCACGCGGGCGCGTCGATGCAGCTGCGTGGCCAAGGCAATCCATCCGCTTGCGCCGGCTCGCGCCGGGTCAGCGGTTGCTGATACGCTGCGATTGATGATACCGCAACCGCCACACCCCGCCACACCCCGCCACATCCCGTCGCGCCCGCGACACCCGCCGAATCGGATGCGTCGAGGCGTTCGCGCGCCGCCCGGGCCGTCGCGATGTTAGCTGTTTGACTGGGTCCCCGGCCGGCGTGCTTTCATCCGCGACCGGGCTTCCGCGCGCGGTGATAGGCCGCACGACACGCGGCCCTCCATGGAAGTGAACGACGCGCCGGGAGCGAAAATCAGAAATCGATCCGCCTGCGCGTTATCTTGCCTGTCATGGCCACCGCCCCCGCCGCTGTTCCCGCCCCCGAGTTGACGATCTGGACCGACGCAGCCGCCGTCCCGACCGTGGCCGGCATCCTCGAAGCGCTTGGCCCGGTCATCCAGCCGCTGGCGGTCGCCGGCCCGCGCACGCAGCCGGTGACCGATCTCGCCCAGCGACTCGATCGCCCGCGCGAGGATGACCTGCGCACGCTGCTCGTGCAGTATCCGGCGGCATTTCTCCTGCTGGGCACGGCGGCCGGCGTCAGCGTCGACCACCTTGCGACCGCGGCGGACCAGAACACGCGCGTCATCACGCTCGAGCCGGTGGCGGACGATCTGCCCGGCCTGGCCGCCCTCACCCAGCCGCGCCCGCGCAAAAGCGCCGCCACCGCCACGTCCGGCGCCGCCTCGGCGTACGACCACGTCGTTCACGTCCCCGCCTTCACGGCCGCGCCTGGGTATCTCGCGGCCGCGGAGCCGCACGAATCGCTCGGCCCGCGCCGCACGATCAGCCTCCAGAGCGTCGGCCAGCGCGGGCAGGGCTCGCTCTTCGCCCGCCTCTTTGACGCCTGGCGCACCGTGCTCACGCTCGCGCCGATGCCGCTGACGATCGACGCGGCGCTGACGACCGGCCACGCGCATCTGCCCGAGTCGCTGCGCCACGCGACCGGGAGCCTGACGGCCCACGCCCGGTTGCCCGAGGCCGGGGCGATTCTGATCGATGTCGCCGACCACGCCGGCTCGCCGCACCGTCACCTGCACGCGCTGGGCGACCATGGCGAGCTTCGCATCACCGACGCGGGCTACACGCTGCATCACACGGCCGGGCAGTTGCTCGACCGTGGCAACCCATACACGCGGCTGCCCTTTCCCGAGCTCGTCGCCCACCAGTGGCGAGGCCTGCTGACAGCGGCGGACAGCGATGGTCCGCAGGCCAGCCACCGCGCGTCGGCCACGGCGCAAGCGGGGCACAGGCATGATGCCCACGCGCTGGCGTGTTGCCTGGCCTGCCTGCTCAGCGCCCGCACTGCCGCGCCGGAGGACCCGCGGCGGCTGCTGGAGATACACGCGTGATGCGCGGCGTTGCTTGTTGAAGCGATCGGGGAGCGACGCGTGGGCGCGGATGGCTCAACGGATGGCCGCACTATCCCCACCGTTGGGCCATCCAGGTCGCGATGGCGGTGTCGTATGCGGCGGTGTGCTTGAACGCGGCGGCGGCGAGTTCCCGCCGCAGGGCAAAGGTCGTGGCGCCTTCGTGGCGGTCGAGGTCGTTGCTCACGAGGTCGTACTGCGTCGCGCTCGTGACGCAGGCGACGTGGCGATGGTTCTTGGCGGCGCTGCGGATCATCGCGGGGCCGCCAATGTCGATGTTCTCGATCGCGTCCTCGTCGGTGACGTCGGTCTTCGCGACGGTCTGCTCGAAGGGGTAGAGGTTGACGCACACCAGGTCGATCGGGGAGATGCCGTGCGCCTCCATCGCCTGGACGTGCTCCGGCTTGTCGCGCAGGGCGAGCAGTCCGCCGTGGACACGCGGGTGGAGCGTCTTGACGCGGCCGTCCATCATCTCGGGGAAGCCGGTGACCTCCTCGACGCCGGTGACGTCGAGTCCCGCGTCGCGGAGGGCCCGGGCGGTGCCGCCGGTGGAGACGAGGCGGACGCCGTGGGCGCCAAGTCGCCGGGCGAAGGCGACCAGGTCCGTCTTGTCACTGACCGAAAGCAGTGCCGTGCGCACCGGCAACGTATCCACCGCGCTCATACCTGACCCTCAAGCAAAGGTTGATTGCAGAAACCGGCGCACCGGGTCGACGTCCGCGCGGAAGATCGGATGGCACCGGCGGCTCGTGCGGCGCGTCGGCGCGGACGCACTGGAGTAGGCAAGCCACCCGTGGCACCCTCTTGTGGACGATTTTTACGGCAACCGGTTCAGCCGCAGCACGCGCCCGCCGGCGGAGACGGCGATCAGGCTGCCGTCGGGGCCTTCGAGGACGTTGTGCAGCGGCGACCCGGCCGGGGCGCTGCCGCGCGATCGGCCGTTGTCAAAGTCGATGAGCTCAAGCCGCGACGGCGAGCCGACGACCAGCCGCCCGTCGTCGCGCCGCGTCACGACGCGCATCGGCGCCGCCAGGCGCCAGCGCTCAGCGCCCGTCGCGGCATCCAGCGCCACGAGCGACCGCCCCGGCAGTGGCAGCAGCACCGTGCCGTCGATGTGCCGCGGCCCGACAGTCAGCGGCTGGTCGGCGATGTAGCGCCAGCGGTCGTTGCCCGTGGCGGTGTCGATGGCGTAGAGCGTCGCGTCGCGCGAGGGGACGAAGACGGTCTCGTCGATCATGACCGGGTCGGCTTCGAAGCGGCCGAACCCGCGTCCCTGCCAGTGCAGTCGACCGCCGAGCGTGTAAAGGGCGTAGCGGCCGGACATGTCCGCGACGAAGACGAAGTCGTCCAGCATCGCCGGGCGCGCGGTGATGCGCCCGGGCACGCGCTGGGCCCACTGCGTCATGCCCGTCGCGGCGTCGATGGCGTACAACACGCCCCCGGCGCCCGGAACGATCGCCATGCGGCCGTACAACTGCACGGGGGACGCGACCGGCCCATCGAGCTCGATGACGAACCTGCGCTCGCCGGTGTCGGCGCTCAAGCCGAACAATCGGTGCTCGCTGTTGACGATGATGGTGTCGCCGGAACGCTGGGGCGCGTGCAGCGGCTCGCGCGAGTTGCCGAGGCGACGCTTCCAGAGGAGCTCGCCGTCGGTCACGGACAGGGCAGTCAGGACGTTGCCGGGCGGCTCGACGAGCAGGACCATGCCATCGACCACGGCGGCCTGGTGGACGCGCGTGCCCCGCGCCAGCCGCAGGTTCTGGGCCCAGTGGGTGGTGTAGCCGATCTGCCGGGCGTGGTCCGGCTCGATCAGCAGCCCGACGCGCCCTTCCTGGGCCTGGGCCGGGGCCGTCAACGTCACGACCAGCGCCAGCGCGGCCAGAGCCAGGCAACACCGAAAAGCGGCTCGCGTCATACGTACAGACTCCAACGAGTGTCAAAACAGCATCCGGGGACCGTTCGCCCCGTCCTGGCCCGCCCCGACAGCCGCCAAGTATCGACCCGGCGAGGCGATCGGTCAAGCGCGCCTCCCGGTGAGCCGCGGCGGCTAAACAGGGACGTCCGAAGGGGCCTCTGATCCCAATCCCCCAATCCCCATCCCCCAATCCCGAATCCCCAACCCCCGCCTCACACCGTCTGGGCCTGCTTGTAGAACTCCGGCAGCGGCTCGCCCTGCTTGCGCCAATGCGCGACCACCTCGTCGGCCTTGCCGGCGCTGTTGAGCATATCGAGCTTGCGCAGCACCATCTTGCGGATCTCCTCGCGCGCCGGGCCGAGGTACTTGCGCGGGTCGAACTCCGCGCCGTCGTTGGCGAAGACCTCGCGGATCTTGGCGGTCATGACCAGGCGAAGGTCGGTGTCGATATTCACCTTGCACACGCCGTAGGTCCGCACGGCGTTGGCGATCTGGTCCTCGGGCACGCCGCGGGCGTTGGGCATGTTCCCGCCATACTTGTTGACCAGGTCGATGTACTCCTGCGGCACGGAGGAGCTGCCGTGCATCACGAGGGCGAGCCCGGGGCAGGTCTTCATGATGCTTTCGATGCGATCGAACGCCAGCTTGGGCTCCTTGGCGAACTTGTACGCGCCGTGGCTCGTGCCGATCGCCACCGCCAGCGAGTCGATCTGCGTGCGATCCCAGAATGCCTTCGCCTGCTCGGGGTCGGTGAGGAACTTCTCGATGTTCTTCTCATATTCCTCGGCCGAGAGCCCCACCACATCCTCCTCGATCCCGCCGAGCTGCCCCAGCTCCGCCTCGACGACGACGCCCGCGGCGTGGGCGATCTTCACCGCCTCGGCGGTGAGGCGGGCGTTCTCGTCGAACTCGTGGTGCGAGCCGTCGATCATCACCGAGGTGTAGCCGTCGTTGATGCAGTCGCGGATCAGATCGATCGTGTCGCCGTGGTCGCAGTGAATCGCCACCGGCACGTCGGGGTATTCCTCGACGCAGGCGTCAATGATCTTCTTGAGGAAGCGAATGTTCGCGTACTGACGGGCGCCCTTGGAGATCTGCAGGATGACCGGGCTCCTGGCCTCGGCGCATGCCTCGATGATCCCCTGCGTAATCTCCATATTGTTGACATTGAACGCCCCCACGCCGAATCCGCCCTCGTAGGCAAGCTCGAACATGGGCCGGGTGGTCATCAGCATGATATTTCTCCTGCGGTGCAACGGGCGGGAAGCCCGCTTAATCCTATCGGAATCCTACCCCCTTTGCGCGACCCGTTCATCCCCCGCCACCCATCCCGCCACATCCCCGCCACATCCCCCGCCACATCCCCCGCCGCCGGCGCGAGGAGACCGCGCACGAAAATGCGCCCTCGCGGCGCGAGGCAGGTCGCGATCCTGGTTGTTGCGTCGCGTCCGTGTCCGGCTCGCCACGTGCGTGCGCGGCGGCGTCTCCACGCAGGCGGCCCCTCCGCCCCGTGACAATCGGCGCGTCGCCGCGCCTCACCGCAGCCGATCGATCGCCTGCTGCGTCTGCTCCGCGATGTCGGCGGGCGGCACCTCGTACTCGTGCTCGACGCGCGTGGCGATCCAGGGGTAGCGCCGAGCGAGGCGGTCGACCTGCTCCAGGCTGCGCTGCAGGCGGTTGAGGCCGCGCAGGTACTGGGCACGCATCGATGTCCCGGCCCGCTCGCCGGCGACCTGTCGCTCAAGCAGCTCGACCTGGTTGACCACCTCGGCGGTCAGCCGCTCGTAGTGCTGCATGGAACGGACGACCTCCTGATGCTGACTTTCGAGCACCTGGCGGGCCCGCGGGCTGGCGTCGTGCCCGGCGGTCAGCTCGTGCCGCGCCAGCACGCCCGCGAGGTCGTCGACCACGGCCTCTGCCAGGCCGACGCGTACGGCTTCGTCGGCGGTGAGGGTCAGCAGCCGATCCGCGCCGACGAGGAACTCCTGGGGACCGCGTGCTTCTGCCCCGGGTTCCGCCCCGCCGTCGACGCGGTGAATCTCGACGCGTCCCTGCTCGTCGGCGGAGTAGGTCAGGGCGACGGCCGGATCGATCATCGCCTCGATGAGTCGGCCGTCGCGGCCGGCCTGCTCGGCGGCGGCGCGGCTGCGGGCGCGGTAGGCGGAGGCGAATTTCTCATCGACGGCACGCCACTGCTGCTTCTGCTCGTCCGCCTCGATCGCCATCGCCGACCCGATGACCGACCCGGGCGTCATGTAGACGTGGTCGCAGGCAGCGGCGAGGATCGCGGCCGCGGAGTAGGCACGCTCCTCGACGAGGGCGACGAGCGGGATGCCGGTCTCGCGGCGCCACTGGGCGATCAGGGCGAGCAGCGCGTCGAGCTCGCGGACCATGCCGCCGTCGCTGGTGATGGGCAGGATCACGACCTGCGGGCGGGCGGCGCGGGCGATCGCGAGCGCCTCGGCAAACCCCCGGGCCTGGACGCCGAGCCCGATGTCGCCGCGCAGGGGCAGCACGCTGTAGGCCGGGCCGGTCATGTCGCCCGCGACGGCATCGCCGGGGGTCAGGTCGAACGTCGCCGGCGCGTCGGCGTCCGCATCGCGATCGTCGATCGCCGGCGTGGTGGGTGATGTGGCGGGGGTGGTGAGGGTGGCGGGGCGGGTGCGTTCGAGGTTGCGGATGTCGTCGTGGCTGACGGTCAGGCGGACTTCGACGCCGTCGATATGGGCGTTGAAGCGGACGTACTGCGTGTCCTCGGTGAGGATCTCGCCCTCGAAGGTGCGCCCATCGCGCAGGTGCAGGCGATCGACATCAGCGCCGGCGCCGGCCACCACTGTCGACGTGCCCAGAGCCCACGCGACGCACGTCGCGCACACCAGCGCCAGAACCCGGCAAGCGATCATGCGCGCCAGTTTACCTCATTGCGCCCGCCGCTCCTAATTGAAAACCGCGCGCGTTCCTGCACGCCCGGTCGTCGTTGCAGCCCCCGCAGGGCTGGAACGTGGCGGGCGTGAATGGCGCAGGGCAGCGGTCGGTGTCAGGCGCGGGGAATCCCGGATGGCATAAAAAAGGTTCATTCAGGATTTTCGAGGCCTGACACCGGCCCCGCGTCGCATCGCAATCGCCGGCCCCCGACTTCAGGCCCCGCAGGGGCTGCGGGTTGTAGCCACGGGTGGAGCGCAGCGGAACCCGTGGTAAGAATCGTCTGATGATTCCTGCCCCGGCAGGGGCAGAGGTGACGTCCTCCGCCCCTGCCGGGGCGGGAAGAACGCCAACGCCCCCTGCGGGGGCTGCAGCGATGGCTCGGCGCGGCGGTGTCTGGCGTCCTCGGAAATCGCGGATGAACCTAAAAAAAGACCCCGGGCCATCTCAGCCCGGGGTCTTTTGATTGGTGGCGTGGACCGTAAGCCGAATTCTGTTCCTTCCCGTGGGAAGGGGCGGCCATTCCTCTGGGCCCGCCGTTGCCGACGGGCTCAAGCAACCTACCCGCGACGCTGCCCACCAGATGAGCACTGGCCGGACCAGCCAGCCCGCCACGACCCATCACGGGCGGTGGCTGGGGACGCCGCTGCTTGGTCTTGCACGCGGTGGGGTTTGCCGTGCCCGCCCTGTCACCAGGGTCGGCGGTGCGCTCTTACCGCACCTTTTCACCCTTGCCTGTGCCCCGCCACTAAATCCGCACGTCCCGTTCAAGATGCTACGCAACGCACGTGCGGATTTAGTGGCGGGGCCATCGGCGGTCTGTTCTCTGTGGCACTTTCCCTCACCCCGCCACC
>JBBDRN010000020.1:226740-304030 GCA_040905445.1 Phycisphaeraceae bacterium
CACCAAATCCGCATCGTGCGCCGTCGAGCCATCGCGGTCGATCGGTGCGGATTTGGTGGCGGGGCGGGTGGGCGTTACCCACCACCGTGTCCTGCCGTGTTCGGACTTTCCTCGAACGCCCCACAAGGAGCGCCCGCGGCCGCCACGTCCACGCCAAGCTTAATTCTAGCCACGAATGAACACGAATGGTCACAAATGTCGTGCGAAACAACGATCGGTGCCGCTGGCGAATCCCGGGGGTGCCATACAGCACGCCGGAGGCTGCTGTGTGCCGAACTCCCTGCGACGTTCGCATACAGCACGCTGCGCGATGCTGTGGGGCACCCGGCTTCGACATGTCACAGCCCTCCCAAAGCCGACGTGACCCTCACATGGCCTCCACCCAGTCTACCGCACCCGAGCGGGAGGTGCCCAGACTCCCACGTTTCGCCGCCGCGGGCACGCGGCGCGGCTCGACGTTCGTGGGCTTCACTCGCGGACTCGCTCAGACTACGGCACCCGGTCAGGAAAAGGCAACGTGCGCCCCCGCGCCTTATGTTCGACGGGGCCGCCGGTTCATCAACAATCTCATGAGGAAGCCCCATAGAGCGCCGCCGGCAGCCCACAGAGGGATCATCAATGGGACCAGCCAAAGCAGTACCCAGTCGCCCTCCGAAACCGCACGTGTCATCACGATCGCAGAAAACAGCAGCCACATGAGCCCACCCCAGCCGATCATGCCCAGCCGGAGCCAAGGAATCCGCGCTGCCGATAACAACGGCCTATCTGCCGTCACTGCGAGCCGTCGCCGTTCGAATGCGAGCCATCTCGGTCGGAGGATCCGGCTCGGCAGATACCACACGGGCAGGGTGATCGCCAGGATCAGCAACGACCAGATATTCCACAGGCATGGGATGATACGCATGGCGAAAAATCCGCAGGCGGATGGCTTGAGCGAGGCCGTCTGCTGATTCACCGCGAAGGGGCGAAGCAGGCGAAGGGCGCGAAGCGAAGAAAACGCAAACGGGGTCGGCATCGCAACCCTTTCTCCAAGCTTGTTTGACCTTCGCAACTTCGCAGCCTTCGCGCCTTCGCGGTGAGAACGTAGCCCTTTGAACGCTTGCCCCCCCGCCTGCGTTTTTTCTGCGCTGCGTATGATGCCGTTACAGAAAGGACAGACCAACCCGAACCAGTGGCCGAACCCGGCTCGCTTCGACCACCGCCGGCCGTCAATCAGGGTGTTGCAGTTCGGACATGGGACGTACGTCCGGTCACCAAGCGGAGCATCGCACGATCGACAGACGAGCACAACCCGTGGCTGGCGCTGGCCTAGCAGCAGCTCATTCACCACCAAGCCCGGGTTGAGCAGCCAGTGGAGCACCAGCGGATGCCGCCAATCCCAGGATGTGAACTCGTGGCCACCACATCGTGAGCAGGTCATGCGGGGATGTGCTTTGGAAGCATCCATTGCCCCGATTGTAGTTACCGATGCTTGGATGCCAACAGTTTCGTGGTGAGGCTCTGCCATGGCACGCGGACGCAAGATCAGAGCGGGTTGCGCCGCGGGCCTGGTCGGAGCGAGTCCGCGAGCGAAGGCCACGAACGCGCCGATCCGCGCCGCGTGGGCGCGGCGTCTAAACGTAGCGCCTCCGCGCCCTCTGCGCTCTTCGCGGCCTCTGCGAGAACTTCCCCGACCGCCGCGCTCAGTGCGGCATCGGGTACTGCTTGCAGAAGTCCACGATCTCGCCGCGCACCTCGTCGGTGATCTTCTCATCGCCGCCGGCCGCCAGCACGCGGTCGATCCACTCGCCGACCTGGGCAAGCTGCGCCTCCTTGAGCCCGCGCGTGGTCAGCGCCGGCGTCCCCAGCCGCAGACCCGAGGTAACCTTCGGCGGCCGCGGATCGTTCGGGATGCCGTTCTTGTTGGCGATGATCCCCGCCGCCTCCAGCCACTTCTCCGCGTCGGCGCCGGTCAGCTCCGCGTCGCGCGGGCGCAGATCCACCAGCATCAGGTGGTTGTCCGTGCCGCCGCTGACCAGCCGATAGCCCTTCTCCGTCAGCGCGTCGGCCAGGGCCCCGGCGTTGGCGACGACCTGGCGGGCGTAGTCCTTGAAATCGGGCTTGAGCGCCTCGCCGAAGGCGATCGCCTTGGCAGCGATCACGTGCATGAGTGGGCCGCCCTGGCTGCCGGGGAAGACGCGGCGGTCGATGAACTTGGCGAGCTCGGCGTCGTTGGTAAGGATCAGCCCGCCGCGCGGCCCGCGCAGCGTCTTGTGCGTCGTCGTCGTCACGACATGGGCATGCGGGAACGGCGACGGGTGCGCGCCCGCCACGATCAGCCCCGCGATGTGGGCCACGTCGGCGAGTAGGTAGGCGCCCACCTCGTCGGCGATGGTGCGGAACCTGGCGAAATCGATCTGCCGCGGGTAGGCCGAGTAGCCGCAGATGATGACTTTGGGCTTGTGCTTCTGGGCCTGGGCGCGGACGTGGTCGTAGTCGATCGTCTCGGTCTTCTCGTCGAGGCGGTAGTCCACGACGTTGTAGAAGTGGCCGGAGAAGTTGACCTTCAGGCCGTGGGAGAGGTGGCCGCCCGAGGCGATGGGCAGGCTGAGGACCGTCTCGCCCGGCTTGAGCAGGGCCATGAAGGCGGCGATGTTGGCGTTGGCGCCCGAGTGGGGCTGGACGTTGGCGTACGCGCAGCCGAAGAGCTGCTTGGCGCGGTCGATGGCGATCTTCTCGATCTCGTCGTGGAACCGGCAGCCGCCGTAGTAGCGGGCGCCCGGGTAGCCCTCGGCGTACTTGTTGGTCAGCACGGTGCCCATGGCGGCCATGACGGCGGGGCTGGTGTGGTTCTCGCTGGCGATCAGCTCCAGCGTCGACTCCTGGCGCTGTTGCTCAGCGCCGATCATGCGCCAGACCTCGGGATCCAGCTCGGTGATGGCCGGATCGGGCCCGGCGGTGGGGATCTGCGTCTCTGTGTCGGTGCTCATGGGGGAGTGACTCCGTCTTGCTCCTTGCGGCAAGGGAGGCATCCTAGCCGCCGGACCCGCCACGGGCAAAGGCGCCCGCCCGATCCAGACGGGCGGAATTTTGCGTAACCATCTTTTAGTAAATTATTTATGTTGGATACTCCCCTCCTGAGCCAGAGGGAGGGGGGCCCCGCCACCTTCCGCGGCGGAAAGTGGTGGGGCAGGGTCGGCGGGGGGCTCATCCGCGGCCTCCGTCGGCTCGTCCGCCGGCTCATCCACCGGCTCATCGTCCGCCTCCGGAGCCGGATCGGCCGCGACGACCGCGGTGCGGTCGCCGTAGCTCAGCACCACCGCGCCGTCGACGGCGAGACTCCGCTCGACGCTCAGCGGCTCTGGCAGGGGGTCCAGCTCATGCTCGGCGAGCAGCCCGCCGCCCCGGCGGTGGAGGACGTAGATCCGGTGGTGGCCCGAGCCGTCGAAGCCGACCTGGCCTTCAAGAATCTGGCGATCGAGGCGATCGAGGCGCTCGATGTCCTCCTGCCGGATCACGCCGCGATCGAGGAGCACCTGCTGCTCGTCGCTGCCCTGCTCGCTGATCACGAGCACGTGGTCACGCGTCACGAGCTGGTGGACGAAGCGCTCGGCCTCGGGCAGATCGATCGCGTCCCGCCAGACCTGCTTGCCGCGAGCGTCGAGGGCGAGGACCTGCTCGTGGGTGCGGATGTGCCAGAGGCCCTGAGCAGCGGTGACCTGGAAGTCGCCGGGCCGGCGGCCCTGCGTGGCGGTGAGGCGCTGGACGACGTCGCCGGTCTCGACCTCGATGACCAAGGCCCGGCCGTCCAGGTCGCGAATGATGAGCAGGTTGTCGTCGGCCCAGGCCTCGTCGGTCAGCGCCGGACCGGCGACGTCCAGCCGCCACGCGACCTGCCCGCTCTGCGCGCGATAGGCGGTAATCTGCTGTTCGGCGGCGGTGACGATGAGGCCCGGGCCGGCGAAGCCGATCCACTGCGCGGGTTCGGCGGCTTCGAGGGGCCCGGCGAGCGGCTCGCCGGTCGATTCGTCGAGCAGGAGCACGACCGCCGCCGCCGCGTCGTCCGTCCCGGTGACGCCGGCGATGGCGAAAGCCTGTCCACCCGCGGCGACGGCGACGACCTGATCGAGGTCTGCGAGGCGTGACCAGAGGACCTGCCCGGTGGCGCGGTCGACGCCGACGACCTGCCCGTCGGCGTCGGCGAGGACGATGGCGGCCGCGCCGGCATGCACGTGGGGGCCGGCCTGCCCAGGCCGCTGACTCTCGCGCACGAGCACGTTGTTGGCTTCGACCAGCTCCAGGAAGCGCCGCTGCTGCTCGCGCCGCGCGGCCTTGCGGTCTTCGAGGCTGTCGGCCCCCCCCATCGCCCGGCGGACGTCGATCGTCGGCCAAGGGGATTCGCCGGTCTCGGCGTCGAATGCCGCCAGCCGGCGGTCCGCCGGCGACCAGAGCAGGAGCTGCCCCGCGCCGGCGGCGAGCAGGCGCGGCTCGGCCATGTCCAACTCCGCCTCCCAAGCCTGTTCGCGGTCCGGGCCGGCATGAAGTCGGAGCCAGCCGTCGCCGGCAAGCAGGAACTGGTCCGCCGGCAGGGCGGCCCCTTCGTGACCCGGGACAGGGCGGCCGGCCATTGACTGGACTTCGTCGAGCGGCAGGCCGAGGCGCGGCAGGCCGGTCGCGGCCGTCGCACGCTGCCCGGAAAGCTCCGTCAGCCACGCGTCGATGGTCACCGGCTGCCCGTCGCGCTCGGGCTCGAGCTCGGGCTCGGCCTGGCGCACCTGCCGCAGCCAAGCGGCGGCGAGCTCCAGCCGGCCCTGATGCTCGTGCAGCTCGGCGAGACGGCCAGCGGCGGCGGCGCGGTCGCCACGGTGCCGGGCCTGGTCGTAGGCAAGCCTGAGCTGGCGTGCCGCCTCGGCCGGTTGCTGCTCCGTGGCCAAGGCGCCGGCGGCCGCGAGACGGGCGCGCGGTGCGACCATCGCCTCGGGGAACCGGTCGGCGAGGCGGATGAGCGCCTGCGCGCCGGGGTCGCCGGCGGGAGTGGCAGGAGTGGTGGGGGTGGTCAGTTCATCGAAGCGCTGCCGGGCGAGGCGGTCGTACTTGTCATAGATGGTGGGCCCGAGGCGGGCGACCAGCCGCGCCAGCCGCCGGCGGGCCTCCAGCCCCGCCTGCCGGGCGACGAGCGGCTGCTCGTAGAGCTGCTGAGCGAGGGTGGGCTCGCCCAGCACCGCCTGGAGGTGATCGACCGCCCGCGCCGCCTGGCCCGCGTGTTCGAGGAAGCGCGACACCGCCAGGTGGTAGGCCACCTCCTGTCCGGGGCCGGCGGTGACGGTGGCGATGCGGTCGAAGAGGCCCTGTCGCGTGGGCGTGTCCAGGCCCGTGCCGTCGCGGGCGAGCTCGAGCAGGTGATCGAAGAGCTGGCGCTGCCGGGCGGGGTCGCGATCGGCGGCGGGGGGGCGCACGAGGGCGGCCAGGGCGTGGTCGGCGCCTTCGAGGACGGCCTCGCCGCGGCTGGCGCGCCGCGCGAGCTCCGCCAGGGCGAGCCCGGGCCGGGTGTCGTGCCGGGCGTCGTCGATCTGGCGGCGCAGGTCGGCGTAGGCGCGGTCCCAGCTCAGGTAGCTGCGGAGCGTCTGGGCCGTGGCGGCCACGGCCTGCCCGTCGAGGAGGGTCACGTTGGCCGGCTCGTCGAGGCGGATGCGTCCGGTGACCTGTCCGCTGTCCATGTCGAGGAAGAGGATGGCGTCCTCGACCGGCAGGGCGAGGCGGCGTGCACTGACGGCGGGCTCGCCGGCGACGTCGCGCCGGGTGCGCGGCAGCTCGACGGACCACCGCGGATCGAGCGTCGCGCCCGCGAGGCGGCGGACGGTCGAGCCGATCACCAGCACGTCGTCGCCGGCGGGAAGGACGCGTTCGGCGTCGCGGAAGGCGTCCGACGGCTCGATGACCCGCGACTGCCCGGTGGCGGCGTCGAGGAGCGTGACGGACCCCTGACCCGTGTCGCCGAGGCCCGGGACGAGCAGCCCGGCGTCGACGAGGATCGGCGGCATGTCCACGGCCGGCGGGCTGGCGACGCGCGGGCGGCGGCGCAGGTCGTCGAGCTCACGCTCGAAGACGCGCGTCCAGAGGACGGTGCCCCGGCGCTGGTCGAGGGCGGAGACGACGGCGAGGTTGTCGGAGACATACAGCCGGCCGTTGGCCTGGCTCATGCGCGGCGGGGGGGCGGGCTCGTGGCGTACGCCGCTGGCGGTCGAGGCGATGTGGCGTTGCCAGAGCAGGGAGCCGTCGCCGACGTCGATGGCGACGACGAAGGTGTCGGTGAGGCCGGAGTTCTGACTGCGTCGGACGAGGGCGAAGACGCGCTCGCTGCCGGCGATGACGCGGCCGACGAACTCGCCGCGGCGGAGCGTGGCGGCGAGCTCGCCGGGCTGGCGAGTCCAGCGGGGCTGTCCGGTGTCGCGATCGAGGCTGACGATGGCGGTGGCGGGGGTCACGTCGTGCCAGGGGCCGAGGTGGGCGGTGCCCTGGCCGACGACGGCGTAGACGGCGTCGCGACCGACGAGGACGGTGGCCGGCTGCTGGACGCCGGGCGTGACGCGGCGAAAGACGGCGACCGCCTCGCCGGCCTGCTCCGGCTGGTCGGGCTTGAAGCGGTAGGTCCAGACGGTCCAGCCGGCGCTGCGGTCGAGGGCGCGGATGCGCTCGCCCTCGTTGACGAACAGCCATCGGCCGTCGGCCACGGGGAGGACGGGCAGCTTGCCCGGCGACTGGCCGACCTGGACGCGCAGGGCCATGTTGTCGCGCTCCACCTCGTCGAGATCGGCGTGCCAGAGCGGCTGCTCCATCGACTCGGGCAGCTCGCCGACGTCCGGGAGGTGGAGCACCCCGCGGTCCGGGGCGTAGGGCGGGTCGAGCTGGCGGGCGAGACGGTCGAGCGACGCGAGCTCGGCGTCGCCGTCCAAGGCCGCGAGCGCCCGGCGGTGATCGGCGGCGCGGCTGGTATCGCCCGCGAGCAGGCCGGCGACGGCGTGCAGGTTGTGGTAGGCGGCCGCGCGGCCGGGCAGGTCGGGGTGGTCGGCGAGCTCGTCAAGGACGGACGCCGCGGAGCGGCCGTCGGCGCGTTCGAGGTAGTAGCCGGCCAGCGCGAGGCCCGCTTCGAGCCCGGTGCGGGTCAGGCTGTAGCGGGCGACGATCTGCTCGAGGGCGGCGCCGACGGGCTGGGGCTCGAGGGCGCGGCGGAACTGCCGCTGGGCGGGCACCTCGTGCAACTGGCGGTAGGCGTCGAGCAGCGGCTCGTCGTCGAGGAGCAGGCGGCGGGCGCGGCGGAGGGCGTCTTCGTGCACGCCGGTGTGCGTCGGCATGAGGCGGTCGGGGTAGCGCTCGATCAGCCGCTGGAGGCGCGCCGCGGCGTCGGTGAGCCGGTCGGCGTCACGCAGGTCGCGGGCCTCGTCGAGCAGGTCCTGCGCGGCGGGCGAGTCGGCGAGATAGACGGCAGCGGGAGCCTGTCCCGCGGCCGCCGCGAGCAGTACCGCCGCGACGCCGGCGAGGCAGGAGGTAAATGGCCTTCTCCACATCACGATTCATTTTAGTCGGCGGCACACGATCCCGGGCCTGAAATTCTGCAAACGCCATCGGCCCCGGCGGAGCCGGGGCCGGGCGCGGCGGGGTGGAAACGGCCCCTGGGCGATCGTGCGCGGGTGTGTGGGGGCTTGAGTCGCGGACGGCCGCACGCCAACCCTGCTACGCTTACCGGCACCATGTTCGATGAATTCACCATCGTCGGAATCGGGGAGGCCCTGTTCGATGTCTATCCCGGGGGCCAGCGCGTGGGCGGGGCGCCGCTGAACGTGGCGGTCATGGCGCACCAGCTTGCCGGGCCGCACGGCGGGCGCGGGGTGGTCGTGTCGCGCGTGGGGCAGGATCGGCTGGGCCAGCGGCTGATCGACGAGCTTCGCGGCCGAGGCGTGGTGACGGAGTACATCCAGACCGACCCGGACCGCCCGACGGGGCGGGTGTTCATCGAGTTCGGCGCCGACGGCCAGCCGCGCTACGAGGTGGCGACGAACGTGGCGTGGGACGTGCTGAGCTACGACTTTGACGGCGAGGACCTGGCGATGACCTGCGCGGCCGTGGCGTTCGGGACGCTGGCGCAGCGCGACGCGCAGGCGCGCAACAGCATTTACCGGTTCCTGGACACGGCGCGGCAGGCGGAGCGGCTGTTCGACGTGAACCTGCGCGAGCCGCTGCCGGACCACCGGACGATCCGCCGCTCGTGCGAGCGTGCGACGATCCTCAAGCTCAACACCCAGGAGCTGGAGGTGGTGGCGCGGATGCTGGCGATCGAGAGGCCGGCCGCGGGCGGCGACGAGGACGCGGGGTGCGATGAGCTTGTGGCGGGGCTGCTGCGGATGTTCAAGTTCGAGCTGGTGGTGCTGACGCGCGGCGAGCGGGGGACGGTGATCTACGAGCGGGGTGGGGGCCGGTGCGAGGGAGCGGCGGCCCGCTTTGAGCCGGAGCAGGGGGCGACGCCGGTGGGGGCGGGCGACGCGTGCTCGGCGGCGGTGCTGGTGGGGCGTGTGCTGCAGTGGCCGACGCAGCGGATCGCGGACGTGGCGAACCGGGTGGGGGCATTGGTGGCGGCGCGGGCGGAGGCGACGCCGGAGCTTGAGGAACTGGCGACGGACGGGACGTAGGGGCTGCTGGCGCTTGCCGGCGTGCGTTTCCGCCCTTCGTTGTTCGGGGCATTTCTGCTAGAATGCGCCGTTCGTCGCCTTCAGGAGATCCCCCATGAGTTCGGCTCAAACGAGCGGCCAGCACCGCCGCGCCCCGGCCTTGCGCACCAGCACCGTGAACGTCGCCATCGCCGGCGCCACCGGCGCGGTCGGGCAGGAGTTCCTGCGCGTGCTCGAGCAGCGCGACTTTCCCATCGGGCAGTTCAAGCTGCTGGCGTCGGCGCGGAGTGCGGGCAAGCGCGTGAGCTTCAAGGGGGCCGAGCACACCATCGAAGAGCTGACGGACGACAGCTTCAAGGGCGTCGACCTGGCGCTGTTCAGTGCGGGCGGGTCGACGTCGAAGCGGTTCGCGCCGGCGGCGGTCGACGCGGGCGCGGTGGTGGTCGACAACTCGTCGGCGTTCCGGATGACGCAGGGCGTGCCGTTGATCGTGCCGGAGGTCAACGCGGAGGCATTGTCGGCGTCGGGGATCGCGATCGGGAAGGGGGGCGTCATCGCCAACCCCAACTGCTCGACGATCATCATGCTGGTGGCGGTGCATCCGCTGCGCGTGGCGGCGGGGCTGCGGCGGGTGGTGGTCAGCACGTACCAGGCGGCGAGCGGGGCCGGGGCGGCGGCGATGCGCGAGCTGGAGCAGCAGACGCGGCAGGTGCTGGCGGGCGAGGCGCCGACGTGCGAGGTCTTCTCGCAGCAGTACGCGCTGAACCTGTTCAGCCACGACTCGGCAATGCAGGCCAACGGGTACAACCAGGAAGAGATGAAGATGGTCGACGAGGCGCGCAAGATCTGGGGCGACCCGGCGGCGCGGATCGCGGCGACGTGCATCCGCGTGCCGGTGATGCGGGCGCATGCCGAGAGCATCACGCTGGAGCTTGGCCGGGCGATGGACGAGGCGGAGGCGAGGCAGGTGCTCGCGGCGGCGCCGGGGGTCGAGGTGGTCGATGACCGTGAGCACAACCGGTTTCCGACGCCGCTGGAGGCGAGCGACCGCGACGCGGTGTTGGTCGGACGCATCCGGCAGGACATCAGCAGCGAGGATGGGCGCGGGCTGGCGATGTTCGTGTGCGGCGATCAGATCAGAAAGGGCGCGGCGCTGAACGCGGTGCAGATCGCGGAGTTGATGCTGTAACTCCCGCAAGGGGCGACCAGCCTGTCGCCACGGGTGAAGCGGTTGGCCAGCCGCGGCAAGCTTCACCCGTGGGGGCGGAGGCAACTCCCGCTGCCCCTGCCGGGGCAGGAGGATTCCCTGTCGCCGCGTTCCACGGGTTCCGCTGCGCTCCACCCGTGGCTACAACCCGCAGCCCCTGCGGGGCTGAAGTTTGGTGTGGGAGATTGCGATCGCGGCGCGGCGTCGGCGTCCGGCCCCGAAAATTCAATAACCGCGAAGCAGCGAAGAACGCGGAGGGCGCGAAGGGGTTGTGATTTGCGTAACCCTGTTTCTTCGCGCCCTTCGCCTGCTTCGCTTCTTCGCGGTTCAAATGATGAGTTCGTTCCCTGCCTGCACCCGTGGCGACAACCCGCAGCCCCTGCGGGGCTGAAGTCGGGCGCCGGCGATTGCGATTGTGTCGCGGGGTTGGCGTCAGGCTCCGGAAGTCCCGGATGAGGCTAAAAAAAGGCGGGCCACAGGTCCTCCATGACCTGCGGCCCGTGTCCTGTTGGCCCGGAAGTCGGGCCTGCCTCGGCGCGTGTGAGTGTAGGGCGACGACGGGTTCATGATGGCGCGCGTGCGACGATTTGCGGTCGGCCCCGGCGCTCGCGCCGCGTTGCCCGGAGGGACGGAAGGGGAGCGGGTCCGGTGGTTGGTGTGGGGGTTGGAATTGTGCTGGACGCGGGCGGGGCATCGAATATAATCGGGCCATGACAAGTGAAGATCGCTGCTGAGGACGGGCGCGATTCGGCGACTGCATTTGCTCGAACCGATGCCAGAACCCCAGGGAGCAGCGACTGGGCACGATGGCCAAGCCTCCGCTGAGTGGAAGGCCGGGTTGATTCAGCGTTGCACCCACCTGCTATAGGGGTTCGAGCAAATCGTCGCCCGCCCCGTCCGAGGCCGGCGGTCCCGCTTTCAAGCGGCTCGCGACTGCGAGCCGTTTTTTTATGCGCGGGCGCGAGCGGGGAGGCACGAGGCGTTGTCGCGCGGGCGCGTGGCCGTTTATTTTCGCCTGCGGGGTGTTGGGGTACGATGATGGATTATGGCTGAGCCCCGCCCCTCACAGCCTGACGAGTCGGTTCCGCTCGAGCCGGTGGTCGAGGCGCTGATCGCCAGCTATCGCGCCGACGATCGCACGCAGTATCTCGACGCGACGTTTCTGCCCAATCGCGATCGCACGGTGCGGCTGCTGCGGCTGTTGCGGCAGCTCCTGTTGCCCGGCTTCTTCGACGAGCACCGCATCACCAGCGGCAACGTCGGCTACCACACGGGCGAGCTGCTCACCCAGGCCCATGCCCTGCTCTACGACCAGGTTCATCAGGCGCTGCGCTACGAGCTGACGCTCGCGGGCAACGGCGACGACCACGACGCGTCGCGCAACGGTGACGCGCAGGCGAAGCGAATCGTCGCCGCGTTCCTCGACCGGCTCGTCGAGCTGCGGCGCCGGCTGGCGCTGGACATCCAGGCGGCGTTCGACGGCGACCCGGCCGCGGTATCGACCGATGAGACGGTCTTCTGCTATCCCGGCGTCCATGCGGTGATCGTCCACCGTATCGCGCACGAGCTGTGGCGGCTGAACGTGCCCCTGCTGCCGCGCATCATGAGCGAGTGCGCGCACAGCGACACGGGGATCGACATCCACCCCGGCGCGACGATCGGCGACTCGTTCTTCATCGACCACGGCACGGGCGTGGTCATCGGCGAGACGACGAAGATCGGCGACCGCGTGAAGATCTACCAGGGCGTGACCCTCGGCGCGCTGTCGACCAAGGGCGGACAGGCGTGGCGCGGCCGCAAGCGCCACCCGACGATCGAGGACGAGGTGACGATCTACGGCGGGGCGATCATCCTCGGCGGCGAGACGGTCATCGGACGCGGGGCGGTCATCGGCGGGGCGGTGTTCCTGACGTCGTCCGTGCCGGCCGGTCACACGGTGACGATGAAGAAACCGGAGCTGAAGGTGAGCGCGCCAGCCCGCCGGCGCAAGAAGGGCGAGGCCGACGACACCGCCCACGACGCCGACCTGCCCCCGCACGCGCATGACTTCTACATCTGAGCAGGACCCCGGATCTGTGTTCCTGTGCTGCTCCGGCCCGAGCCGTCGCCCCGTTTCCCCCTCTGTGCCTCTGTGCCTCGGTGGTTGGCTGTCCCGGTCCTAAACGTTGGCCTCGGCGGCGCTTTGCGTGTTGCGGGCGGGGGCTTTCCGGTCTAATCTTGGGTGATGGAGACTGAACCGATCGTTGGGCCGAGCGACTTGCGGGACGCCTACGCACGGGTGCACGAGCGTATCGCGGACGCCGCGAGCCGCGCCGGACGGCGGCCGCGCGATGTCGTGCTCGTGGCGGTCACGAAGACGGCCACGCCCGACCAGATCCGCGCGCTCGTGGAGATGGGGCAGGTGGATCTGGCGGAGAACCGCGTTCAGCAGCTTACGCAGCGCGTCGCGCAGCTTGATGAATATCTCAGCCGTCGGCGGGCGCTTGGCGGCGCGGTGGAGCGGGAGACGGCGGCCGTACCCGACCGCGTGCGGTGGCACATGATCGGGCACCTGCAGCGCAACAAGGTCAAGCAGGTCGTGCCGGTGGTGGAGCTGATCCACGGCGTGGACAGCCTGCGGCTGGCGGAGGAGCTGCACAACTACGCGGCGAAAACGGACCGGGTGGTGGACATCCTGGTGCAGGTCAACGCGTCGGGGGAGGTGGGCAAGCACGGCATTTCGCCGCCGGCGGTGGGGCACCTGATCGAGCAGATCGACACGATGGTGCACGTGCGGGCGCGCGGGCTGATGACGATGGCGCCGTACACGGGGCGGGCGGAGGATTCGCGCGGGTGCTTCGCGCGGACGGCGGAGATCTTCGAGGAAGTGTGCACGGAGGGACTGGGCGGCAGCGACTTCAACATCCTGTCGATGGGGATGAGCGACGACTTCGAGGTGGCGATCGAGGAGGGGGCGAACGTGGTGCGGGTGGGGCGGGCGCTGTTTGGCGAGGAGCGGTGAGGGCGCGGCGGGAAGGGGGGCGGCGCCGACGGGCGGCGGGCGTTTTTTGCCCGTGTTTTGAAGTTATGCGGACACTTCCCCGTTGCTGGTTCCGGCGTTGGCCGATACTGTCATGGATCGCCTGCCTGGAAGCGGTTGACAGGGAGATTGAGCCATCGCAACGGCGACCATGAAGACGGCCACCAAAGTCAAGGTCGTGCGCCGACCGGAGCGGTTCGTCTCGGACGACCGGCGGGTGATTACGCGCTTCTTTGCCACGGGCGGCGAGGACCACCAGCGGGCGATCGTCCAGCGGGTCGTGGACCTCGACGAGGCGGAGGTCGAGCGCCTCGTCGAGCGGACGCGCGCGGACTTCGGCAAGCGGCACCGTGACATCGAGGCGGCCTTCCGCCTCCACTATGAGTCGGTGCGGGGCTACGCGCCGTCGGGCGGAAAGCTCAGCGAGGCGCGTCGCCTGCTCATCGGCGCCTACTTCACGATGGAGTATTCGGTGGAGTCGGCGGCGCTGTTCAACCCGTCGCTCGTGCTTCACCCGGACCAGGACGGCACCGCCCCAGGCGAGGCGCGGCTGCTGATGTCGCTGCGCGCCACGGGCGAGGGTCACATCTCCTCGATCGTGTTCCGCACGGGCAAGATTCACGCCGACGGGCACATCGCCTTCGACGCCCCGAGCCGGTTCGCCCATCGCCTGCGCACGCAGGAGGACCGGCTGTACGAGAGGCGGCTGTTCGTCCTCAAGCTCATCGAAATGGGGGCGTACAACGACACGGCCGGTGAGGTGCTGGGGGCGCTGGACGATCACTTCACCTACCGTCAGCTCGACGACCGCATCCATGAAGTCGGCATGCGCGACGACGTGCCCAGCATCTTCAACGAGACGGCGGAGAACCTGCTGTGGCTTGCGCGCAGCAACTATCACCTGGAGATGCCGGCGGGGACGGACCCGTCGGAAGTGGTGATCTTCCCGAGTTCGGACAACGAGTCGCGCGGCATCGAGGACGTGCGCCTGACCCGCTTCATCGACGACGACGGCTCGTGTACCTACTTCGGCACGTACACGGCCTACAACGGGTATCGCATCCTGCCGCAGTTGATCGAGACGAACGACTTCCGGCATATCGCCGTGCACACGCTCAACGGGCGGTACGTGCAGAACAAGGGCATGGCGCTGTTTCCGCGGCGGATCAACGGGCGCTATTACATGATCTCGCGGCTGGACGGCGAGAATATGTACCTGATGTGGTCGGACGACGTGTACTTCTGGAACGAAGCGCAGATGCTCCAGCAGCCGCGCTACCCGTGGGAGCTCGTGCAGATCGGCAACTGCGGTCCGCCGATCGAGACGGAGGCGGGGTGGATCCTGCTGACCCACGGCGTGGGGCCGATGCGGCAGTACTGCATCGGCGTGTCGCTGCTGGACCTCCATGACCCGTCGAAGGTGATCGGGCACCTCGATGAGCCGCTGCTCGTGCCCGACGAGACGGAGCGCGACGGGTACGTGCCCAACGTGGTCTACTCGTGCGGCGCGATGCCGCACGGCAAGACGCTGGTGATCCCGTATGCGATCAGCGACCGCGTGACGACGTTCGCGACGCTGGACATCGACGAGTTGGTCGCGGCGCTCCTGAACAACGGCGCCCGCGGGCCGGTGCGCGGCAAGGTGTCGGCGCGGCGGTGAGCGGTCCGCGAAGAACCCGGTGATCCGCGAAGCACGTCGCGCGGTTCGTAGGGTCCGCTGTGCGGACCTTCCGGCGGCCGACGCGCGTGCAGTGGTCCGCACAGCGGACCCTACCGGCGGCGCTCGAGCTGCGCTTCGTGGATGTTGGTGGGCTGGATGTTGGCGGGGGCGATGGGCTCGACGTGCCAGGCCTGGTCGTTGTCGGCGTCGTCGGGGCGGAGGCCTTCGACGGCGACGAGGTTGATCGGGGCCGGTCCCCAGCCGTCGGGCGGCAGGCCGATGGGCCGATCGGCGCGGATGTTCCAGAAGGTGGCGCGGGCGGCGGTGTGTCGGCCACGGTTGCCGGTGCCGCCGCTGCGCCAGACGCGCGAGCCGCGGCCGGCGTGGATGTCGGTGAAGACGTTCTCGTACGGCGCCCAGCGGTGGTGGTCGAGGGCGAGGTCGACGCCGCGGCTTTTGGAGATGACGTTGCCCGCGACGCCGGAGACGGTGATGTCGTGGATGAAGCGCGTCTGAATGTCGGCGCCGATGACGAGGTTGTCGTCGTTGTGGAGGGTGAGGCCGTGGTGGCCCGTGTGGTTGCCGTTGTCGGCTTCGCGGTCGGCGGTGAGGGTGAGGTTTTCGATGGTGCAGAAGCGGCCGTTGATGAACGCGCCGCTGTCGGCGTTGTGGATGTGCACGTCGCGCAGCCAGCAGTGGTCGACGCTGATGAACTGCACGCCGTTGTAGCCGTCTTCGTTAAAGTGGCCGCGATACGGGACGCCAGGCATGGTGATGCGCAGGCGCTCGATGCCCGAGTCGGTGACGGTGGGCTCGACGGCGAGGACGCGCGGCTGCCACTCGTCGCGGATGTCGAAGCGCAGCGGGCGGTTGAGCGTGACGCGCTGGCCATCGATCGCGACGATCTCGGCGACGAGGCGGGCGCGGCGGATGCCCATGCCATCGCTCGATCCCGGGTCGCCCGCATAGAGGTGCTCGGCGAGGGTGGCGTCGTCATTGTCGCGCATGTGGATCTGAATCCACTGGCCAACGTGAAGCGCGGCGGCGTCGGCGACGGTGATGATGCGATCGCCGCGCGTGGCGGGCTGGGCGACGGTGGTGAGCTCGCTGCCGGCGTCGTGGCCGACGATGCGCAGCAGCCCGCCGGACCATGCGTAATGGGTGGTGGCCGTGCCGTGGCCAGTCTGGGAGGGGCGCGGGTCGATCTCTTCGAGGGAGCGCTCGAAGTGGAGGGTGGTGGCGGCGGGGCCTTGGCCGCGGAGGACGAGGTTGGGCTTGTCGAGGCTGATGATGTCGGTGAGGCGGTAGGTGCCGGCGGGGACCAGCACGGCGCCGCCTTCGTCACCCGGGTCGGCAGCGGCGATGGCATCGCGGAAGGCCTGGGTGTCGTCGGCTTCGCCGTCGCCGACGGCGCCGAAGTCGCGGACGTTGGCGATGACGGGGTAGTCGGGGATGAGTCGGTCGCCGTGGCGATAGCCGGCGAAGGAGACGTCCGGGAGCTGGCTGTCGTCGGACCAGCGCTCGCCATGCTCGCCCCAGAGGGCGGAGTGGCTGGAAGACTCGGCGCCGGCGCGGTCGGTGATGGCGCAGAGGATGAGCAGGACGGCGAGTGCGGCGGCGAAGTTGTGCATGGGGCGGCTCCGGAAAGATCGGCGCGGGTGTTGAGTGGTCGCGCTGCCGGGGGCGCGTCATGAACCCATCGTATGGATCGTGGAAAGCGGGGCAAGCGCGCTTGCGGGGTGGGCGTACCGCATCACGCTTATCGGGATGCACGGCGCGTTTGTTGTCGTAGGGTCCGCTTTGCGGACTTTCGGACTGGTCGACGCGCGTTCATCGTGGTTCGCCCAGCGGCCCCTACGGCGTGGCGGCGGCGGGCGGCTAAGCGCGGGTTCGTCGACGGATCAGGAGCGTGGCGCCGCCGAGGGCGAGCAGGGCGAGGGTGGTGGGCTCAGGAACGATGGTGAAGTTGTCCACCGTCAGGCTCCCCTGGCCGGACCAGGTCGCCCAGTGGTCGAGCATGTCGGTGGCGGCCTGCTCGCTGCGGAAGCCGTAGCCCGCGGCGAGGAGGATCTCGTCGCCGACCTCGGGGGTGATGTAGACGCTGTAGGTCTGGGTGGCGGGGTCGATGACCATGCGCACGAGGAAGGTGTCGCTCGCGTCGTAGGGGAGATCGAGGTCGGCGGTGTAGACGTTGCCGTCGCGCACGTCGATGTGGCCGCTGGTGTTGAAGCGGATGATGGCAGCGAGATGGGGCCAGGCGGTGGGCTGGCCGCGCGAGAGACCGACGAGGCCGTCCATATTGTCGGCGTTGGGGGTGACGTCGAAGGTGACAACGATCGGTTGGGTGTGCTCATCGCCGAGGCCGAAGCTCTGCCAGCCGGCGCTGCTGGTGACGGGGCCGTCGGCGGGGGGCGTGGGCTCGGGCTCGGGCAGGGGCTCGGCGGCCTCGCCGAAGTGGTACGGCCGCAGCACCTCGTTCCAGAGGGGCAGGTGTGTCCTGAAGGACCAGTCCCAGGCGCTGCGGTTGATGTCGAAGACGTCGTTGGTGCCGTTGCCATGAGCGAAGTTGCGGTAGCCGTGCTCCAGCTTGTACTCGAGGTCGGTGACGCCGACGTCGAGCAGGGCGAGCAGCTCGTCGGCGGTGACGCCCTCCTGCCAGTAGCCGCCGATGAGGACGGAGAGGTGGTTGGTGAGGTTGGGTTTGAAGCCGTGGTAGGCGTAGGAGATGGAGCTGCGTGGTCCGCCGGCGTCGACGCCGTTGAACTCGAGGAGCATGCCGGGCTCGCCGAGGTTGGGGAGGTTGGCGGCGCCGGAGACGATCATGCCGCCGCGGACGCCGTTGCCGCCGACGCGGCCGGCACCGTTGTTCAGGCCGGCGATGACGTCGCGGCCGTAGGTGTGCAGCGTGAGGTATTCGTAGAGCTCGAAGGGGTCCATCAGGCCCTGGCCCTGGAAGCGATAGTCCCGGACATGGTCTTCGATCTTGCTGGCGCTGGGGGCGCCGGAGCCGGGATGGTTGGCGGCCCAGGTGAAGGTTTCGGCGGTGTTGGAGAGGCCTGCGGCCTGGAGCTGAGCGACGAAGGCGGTGTGATCGTAGTTGGCGAGGATGTTGGTGACGGCGTCGGCGCCGCCGAAGTAGACCATGCCCTGGAGCAGGTTGCCGAACATGCCCTCGCGGTAGTTGGGGTTCCAGCCGCGGTTGAGGTTGGTGTCGCCATCGAGGGCGGTGTGCTGGTGGCCGCCGGCGTAGGTGGCGTCGGCGGTGGTGTAGGCGGAGCCGATGATGGCCGCGGTCATGACGAGGTCGATCTTGTGGCGCTGGTCGGCGGTGAGCACGTCGTTCCAGAAGCGGTCGGACTGGCGCAGGACGGCGTACATGCCGGTGACGTTCGTCTCGTGCTGGGCGGGGTAGCCGCCGTTGGCGCTGATGCTGTTGCCGCCCTGGAGGTTGTAGTTGATCTGCTGAAGGAGCTTGGCGTCGCTGGCCGTGTTGCCGCCCCACGCCGCGAGCGCCAGGGGTACCTGCCATCCGCCGTTCCACGCACCGTGGGTGTGCGCGCCGCCGGAGAGGTTGCGGTTGAAGCGGATCAGCGGCGCGTTGTTGGCGGTGCTGACGACGTGGTTGGGCACGACGAAGTCGCCGGGGTCGGGAACGTCGGCGCGGGCGGTGGCGTGGACGCAGAGGATGGCGAGAGCCGCGGCGGGCGCGGCGTGGCGCGTGAGATTGACGATGCCCCGGCCGGTGCGCTTGGCGCGACGGTACGACGACTGCAAGGTTGGTGCCCTCCTGCGAGCGTAGCGACCTACCGGACCCCATCGGCACAGCGCCGCCGAGGTTCCACGGGTGGATACCCCCACCATCAGTATGTCCCAGCGACCCCTGTTTCTGCAAACAAATTCCGCGACATGGCGGCGCGCGGCAGGCCGAGGTGGCGCGCAACGTCTTTCAGATAAAGTAGATGAAATGATATGGGCGACGAGCCCGCGCCGCCCGGAGGGCGACGGCTAACGGCGGCGGCGCAGGAGCAGGCCGGCGGTGGCGGCGAGCAGGGCGGCGCTGCCCGGCTCGGGGACGCTACTGCCGCCGCCCGTGAGCAGGGCAACGAACGGCGCGACGTCGACGGCATCGTGGATGCCGTCCTGGTTGATATCCCCGACCAGCACCGGGTCAATGCCATACTGCGTCGTGTAGGCTCCCGGATCTGTCAGCGCGGCGGTGAAGGGGGCCACGTCGACCGAATCGACGACACCGTCGAGGTTCATGTCGCCCAGCAGATGATCTTCGACCACTTCGATCCAGGCGCTGGTGGCGTCGTAGAACACGTACAGGCGCAGGTCGTCCACGACCGGGAGAAATGATTCGGACGGCCTGAACACGCCTGTGATGCTCGAAGCGGTGATGATGTCGAACGTCTGGCCATGGATGAGCGTATCGGTCGCGCCGAGACCGAGCTCGAGGTCGATGCCCCCGTCGAGGCTGACGTTGTCGGTGACGACGATCTGGTCGGCGGCCAAGCCGGTGCCGGACGGGCTTGCCACGGCAAAGTGAGTTAGTCCCGTGACACTTTGCGTGAAGCTGTCGACCGTGAGTTGATTGCCCACGACGGCTGTCGTGAGCGAGAGGACGCCGTCGTTTTCGAGGTGTCCGATGCCGCTGGCGTGCCACTCGAAGAACGCCCGCCCGCCATCGTCGATGTGCATCTCGTCGGCTTGAAGCGTGCCGGTGTTCGGGTTCAGCCAGTCGTGGACGAAGTCGCCGCCGGCGCGCACGTCGATGTGGGTGACGGTGATCGAGCTGGAGCCGAGCTCATCGAGATCGGTCCAGACGAAGAGCCCCGCCTCAGGCTGCGGCGGCCCGGGCGCGGGCGTCGTACCCTGGACGATGAGGCGATCCGCCACGAACCCGCCGCGCCGCAGACCGAGCTGGCCGTTGGTGTCGACGGTCACGTCGCCGTTGACAACGAATGAGCCAGTGTGGTTGAGGTCGAACGCCTTGACGTCCAAGCCTCGGCCGACGAGCAGGCTGCCGATCTCGCCGGAGGCTGCGGGCCCGTGGTAGATGGTGGTGCCGGCCTTGTCGCCGGTGATGTAGGCTGCGGCCGACGGGCCGGCCGGAGTTCCAAACGCCCAGGCGTTGGCGTCGTCAAAGCTGCTGCCGGAGGGGCCGTTAAGACTCGCCGAAAGGCCGGTGACGTCTCCAATCCACTCGAGGATGGTGGTGTTTGGATCGAAGACATTATTCGCGGTAAGCTTCACCCCATATCCTTCCTCACCGTACAAGCCAAAGTTATGCGCGTTGGGTTCAGGCCGCGACCAGGAAATCACAGAACCGATCCGATACTCGTCCTCGATGTTCAAAAAGATCGGCCCGCCAGAATCGCCACGGACATTCGTAACCTCGTGCTCTTCGCCGTTGTCCTGAAAAATCCAACCGATCATCGTGTGATGGTTAGCGAGGTTTGGGTCGTTTGGATCCGGCATGATCTCGAATCGGTTTGTGCCGACGCGCTTGGTTACTCCCACTGGCGATAGCACGTTTAGTCCATTTATGCCATCTCCCGTCTGCCCATACCCAGCCATCCAGATTTTCTCGTTCAGCAGTTCCGTTCCCGGGTCAATTAGATCATACCGCGTGATCTCGGGGCGCGCGGGTTCCGGAAGCTTGATGATCGCAACGTCGAATCCCCCCAAGGGGCCTCTGATGTCGTGGTTCGACTGAATTTCTTGATAATCAGGGTGCCGTGTAATGGCGTTCAGGCCCACGTCTACGGGTACAAACTCGCCATCGGCCAACACCCAGGCGATCCGGACCCCCTGGAATTCGTCCACAACGCCGTGGTCGCGGACGAGGTCGTCAACGACATGTGCTGCCGTCAGAACATGCTGCCCATCACTCAACAGAGCGCCTGTGCCCCAGCCTGCTTCCGCGATGACGTAACTGGCTCGGATCCTGGCAACCCCATGGTGATCGAGCCCATCGATGGCGGGTTGGCCTGGATGAGCTATATTGTCTTCGCCGTTCGATGTGACAAGTGCTTGCGCCGAGTGCGCAAGAGGCGATGTGAGCCACAGGATCAAGGCGATGGAGCGAAGGAAACCGATCCGGCTTATCGGTTGCATCTTGAGTTGCCTGTTGCTTTTGGTGACCTGTGCGGCGGGCATTGGCTGGCTCCTTTCGTTTTGGCTTCACCTGCAGGCACTCTACGTGCTGCCTTGGAAACAGACGGCGTCGAGTTCACGATATGTCCTCGTGGACGTGGCCTTTGGCAGAACGCGAATGGAGCATGTCGTCTTCTCCGACCGCTTTCCCCCGCGCGACCATCAATTCTCCGCCGCCAGATACACGGATCGCTGGGCGCGAAGCCGCCTCGAGCGAGCCGATTCAAACATGCACCGTTCCGCCCATCGGTTCGGCATCGGTCCCGCTTATGGGTATCAGTGGACGCAGGGGGCGAGTGGAGCAACATGGGAAACACATGGACTGTTCCTGGCCCGCGGGGCTTGCGCCGCTGCCCTATTGGCCGGTGGTTCTCTGTCGATTGCCTTGATCGTCTGGCCCCGATACCGACGAGGGATCGGCTACTGCCACGCCTGTGGTTACGACCTCCGCGGCAGCGCGCACAGTGACAACTGCCCAGAGTGCGGGAAAGCCATTTCGCCGCCGCGCGTCGTCGAGGCGTCGGGCCCATTTGACAGGCATGTCCAGACGCGCGTAGACAGTGCCGCCCGCGCCTCTCGCACCTCGACACGAGGTGACACACACCGCTCGGGCGGCTGAATCGTTGTATTGGTCCCACGGCGGCTGGCCCCCTGGAGGGCCCCCGGACGATCATGTGCACCCTATCCTACCGACGTCCGGCCGCCGCGCCAAGCAAAAAGGTGAAAATCGCACACGTGGAAACCGCTGCGTCAGTCGGCTTTGGCGCGTGCACGCGCCGCCGGGCGGGCGACGGCTAACGGCGGCGGCGCAGGAGCAGGCAGGCGGTGGCGGCGAGCAGAGCCGCGCTGCCCGGCTCGGGGACGCTGGCTGCGCCGGTGACGAGCCGCTCGACGAACGGCGCGACGTCCGCGGCGTCGAAGCTGCCGTCGCGGTTGACGTCGCCGAGCAGGTCGGGCGGGGCGCCGTGCTGCTGGACGTAGGCTTCGGGGTCGGTCAGCGCGAGGACGAACTGGGCGACGTCGACGGCGTCGACGATCCCGTCGAGGTTCATGTCGCCGAGGATGGCATCGAGGCCGTCGTACGCGGGGTTGAGGTCGAGGACCATGCGTCCGGTGGCGTCGTCGTCCCAGCCGGCGAACTCGAAGTGGACGCGTCGGAACATGCCTGGGCGTTCGATGTCGATGCCTTCGACGGGTTCACCGGGCCAGAGGTCGCCGAGGTCGCCAAGCAGCTCGATGATGGCGGTGGCGTAGCCGGAGGAGAGGATGTTCATGCCGATGATGCCGTCGAGGTCGACGATGTCCTCGCCGATGTCGATGATGGCGACGTAGAGGCCATCGATGGCCAGGCCCGGGCCCTGGTTGGTGGGCAGGATGAGGCGGTCGAGGCTGACGAGGGGGGCTTCGATGATGTCGCCGATGCCGCCGATCTCGATGTAGTCCTCGGCGTCGGCGACGGGGTCGATGCCGAGGGCGAGGGCGGTGTTGGTGGAGATGATCGAGAGTTGGGCGCCGGTGTCGACGAGCATGCGGCGGGAGATCTGCTCGCTGCCGCGATGGAGGGTGACGTTGTCGACGAAGGGCATGGGGGCAAAGGTGGGGGCGGGGTCGCCGGGCTCTTCGGGATCGCTGTGGGGCGGGAGCCACATGTCGAAGGGCACGTGAAAGCGGTGGGCGGCCGAGCCCGGCGCGGCGTCGAGGTCCGGGTCCGCGGGCAGGTCTTCGAGGCCGACGTCGATGTAGGGGATGCCGAGGTAGACGTCGGGGTCGGGGTTGATGAGGGTGGTCAGGTCGAGCGTGGTGCGGCGGTCGACCATGGCGGGCATGCCGACGATCGCGGGCAGGCTGGCGATGGACAGGTCGTGCTTGCCGAGGGCGCGCACGGCGTCGACGGTGTGGACCTGCGGCGTGGAGCTCAGGCCCTGGATGCGCAGCTCGTAGGCGGCGGTGACGTCGAACAGCTCGAAGCCGCCGACGCCGAGCTCGGCGTACTGGACGAAGCTGCCGTCGGTGCGCTGGGCGCGCTCGTAGAGGTCGGGGTTGATGAACTCGGGGTGCTCGAAGTCGAGGTAGGCAAGCTGGGTGAGGACGACACCGTTGGCGCCGGTGTCGAGCAGGGCGGGCAGGGGCCACTGCGGGCCGTCCGGCTGCCCGGTGGTGGTGTTGAACATCTCGAAGGAGACGCGCGGCTGGTCGATGGCGATGCTGTCGCCTTGGCCAAAGTGGATCGCCGGCGCGGCGACGGCGGGGGAGGCGACGGCGGACATGAGCAGCAGGGCGGCGAGCGGGGCGGCGGTCACGCGCGCCCGACACCACCCTCGCCGCCCGAGCGTGGGAACCATTCGTGCCATCGTGCCGTCCTCCGTTCCAGCCACCCAGCGTGCCTGCCTGCGTGTAGTTTACCCGCGACACGGCGCGGGCCCAAGGGGCGAGGCGCGGCGGGGACGGAGGGGGCGCGGCGCCAGGCGCGGGAATGTGACCTGGCGGGCCCGTCACGTCGGGCGTGCGAGCGCTCTAACATGTTGATCTGGAGCCTGTCATCGACGGGTGGGGGCTGATCGGCCGAGTGCAGCCATGGAACATTCTTTTGCGTTCGATCCAACGTACGGTTACGCGCTGGACGGGCTGGACGGGCTGCGGACGGTGGCGGGGCCGCCGGCGCCCGCCGACTTCGCCGACTTCTGGCGGGCGACGTATGACGAGGCGGTGCGTGTACCGGTGAGGCCGACGCTGCGCGAGGTGGGGGAGCTGGCAGGCAAACGGGTGTACGAGGTCGAGTTCGACGCGTGGGGCGCCGTGCGTTTGGGCGGGTGGCTGACGCTGCCGCCGGACGGAGCGCCGATGCGCGGCGTGGTGGTCGGGCATGGGTACGGCGGGCGCGAGGCGCCGGTCGCCGACGTGCCGGGGCCGGACGCGGTCACAGTCTTCCCTTGCGCGCGCGGATTTCATCGATCGGCGCGGCCGGACCTGCCGAACAATTCGGCGGCGCACGTGATTCATGGGATCGGGTCGCGGGGCGGCTGGATTACGTGGGCGGGAGCTTTGGCGGCGGGATCGGGGCGCTGGCGCTGGCGTGGGACCGGCGGTTTCGGGCGGCCGCGCTGCGCGTGCCGAGCTTCGGCAACCACCCGCTGCGCGTGACGCTGCCTTGCACGGGCAGCGGCGAGTCGGTGCGGCAGTACATCGCGGCGCACCGCGACGGCGACGTGCTGGGCGTGCTGGCGTACTTCGATGCGGCGAGCGCGGCTCGCTGGCTGACGACGCCGACGCTGTGCGAGTGCGCGCTGTTCGATCCGGCGGTGCCGCCACCCGGGCAGTTCGCGGTGCACAACGAGCTGGCGGGCCCGCGCGAACTGGTGGTGCGCCAGGCGGGGCACTTCGACTATGCCGAGCAGGCGGCCGACGACGCGGCGTTCACGGAGCGCGCGGCGGCGTGGTTCGAGGATTAACCGCGAAGACGCGAAGGGGGCGAAGGATGAAAAAGGAAAGGCAGGGAGGCAAGGGGGTCAGAATGCAGAGCGCAGGGAGGGCCGGGGGTGATTGACCGGCCCTGCGGTTCGCGGTGGGTTGCGCTTCGCTTCACCCACCCTACGGGGAGCTTGGCGTCTGCCCCCTGCCCGCTGCCCTCTGCCCCCTTACTTGATGCCGTCGGCCTTGGCCATGTGGGTCATCAGGTCAGTCATGCGCGTCGAGAAGCCGTACTCGTTGTCGTACCAGGAGACGAGCTTGAAGAAGGTGTCGCTCAGGCCGATGCCAGCGCCGGCGTCGAAGATGGAACTGTGCGTGTCGCCGATGAAGTCGCTGGAGACGACCTCTTCGTCCGTGTAGCCGAGGATGCCCTTGAGCTCACCCTCGCTGGCCTTCTTCATGGCCTGGCAGATGGCGTCGTAGCTGGTGGCCTTCTCGACCTTGACGGTCAGGTCGACGACGGAGACGTCGACGGTGGGCACGCGGAAGGACATCCCGGTGAGCTTGCCGGCAAGATGCGGGAGCACGAGGCCGACGGCCTTGGCGGCGCCGGTGGAGGCGGGAATGATGTTGGCGTAGGCGTTGCGCCCGCCGCGCCAGTCCTTGCGGCTGGGCCCGTCCTGCGTCGGCTGCGTGGCGGTGACGGCGTGGACGGTGGTCATGAGACCCTCGACCCAGCCGAAGTTGTCGGCGACGACCTTGGCGACGGGGGCGAGGCAGTTGGTGGTGCACGAGGCGTTGGAGACGACCTTGTGCTTGGCCGGGTCGAACGTGCTGTGGTTCACGCCCACGAGCAGGGTGGGGACGGTGTCGGGGCTCTTGGTGGGCGCGGAGATGACGACGCGCTTGGCGCCGGCGCCATCGACGTGCTTGACGGCCGCGTCGTAGTCGGTGAAGAGGCCCGTGCTCTCGACGACGTAGTCAACGCCAAGCTTGCCCCATGGGAGCTTGGCCGGGTCGCGCTCGGAGACGCACTTGATCTTGCGGCCGTTGACGACGATGTTGTCGCCGTCGGCGTGGATGTCGCCGGGGAAGCGGCCGTGGATGGTGTCGTACTTGAGCAGGTAGGCCAAGCCGTCTGCCTCGACGAGGTCGTTGACGGCGACGAACTCGATGTCCTTGCGAGCCGCGGCGGCGCGGAGGACGAGGCGGCCGATGCGTCCGAAACCGTTGATTGCAACCTTGAGAGCCATCGCTCTTCTCCAGACTTGAAAATGGAAGCGTGTGGGGGAAACACGCCCACAGGCGGGGCAGGTGGGCGTCCAGAGGCAAAGGTAGGGACTTGGGGGGAAGTGTCAAGCGGAGGGGGTGGAGCCTTGTTTAGCCGCCGCGCCGACGCGGCGCTCCGGGACCGCGTGGGCGCGACGGCCAAACGGGGAGGCTTTGACGGTGGCACTGCGGCAGGGGAGGATTTGGGGTATGACCCGCCTGCCGTTCAATCCCGATGCCGCGCGTGGAGGCGAGGGGCGCAAGGGCGGCGGCGGCCGTGGCGCGAGTGGCGGGGGTGGCGGGAAGGATGGCGGGGGCGGGGGGGAGATGACCGTGTCGCAGGTGGCGGGCATGATTCGGACCGCGCTGGCGGAGCACACGCCGCAGCGCGTGCGCGTCGTCGGCGAGGTCAGCAACTTCACCAACCGTCAGCACTGGTACTTCAGCCTGAAGGATGAGCAGGCGACGCTGCGCTGCGTCTGCTTCGCGTCCGCCAACCGCCGCGTGCGCACGCCGATGCAGGATGGCCTGGAGGTCGTGGCGACGGGGCGGCTGGATTACTACGACCGGCAGGGCCACGTCCAGCTCTACGTCGACGCGATCGAGCCCGTCGGGCAGGGAGCGCTGGAGCTCAAACTGCGGCAGATGATCGACGAGCTGCGCGGGCAGGGGTATTTCGATGAAGCGCACAAGCGGGGCCTGCCCGCGTTCCCGCAGATCGTGGCGGTGGTCACGTCGCGCAGCGGCGCCGCCTTGCAGGACGTGATCAACACCGCGCATCGCCGGCTGCCGGGCTGCCGCCTGCTGCTGTACGACGTCAAGGTGCAGGGCGCCAGCGCTGCGCCGCAGGTGGCGGCGGCGATCCGCACGTTGTCCGAGCAGGGGCCAGGCCTCGGCATCGACGCCATCATCGTCACGCGCGGCGGCGGGTCGATCGAGGACCTGTGGGCATTCAACGAGCGCGAGGTCGCCGACGCGATCTACGACTGCGCCCTGCCCATCGTCGCGGCGATCGGGCACGAGACGGACGTGACGGTGGCGGAGCTGGTCGCCGACCGCCGCTGCGCGACGCCCACGCAGGCGGCGATGCAGCTCATCCCTGAGCGGGCGGCGCTGGCGGAGCAGGTGCGGTATCTCACGGGTCGGCTCGGGCAGGAGCTGGCGAGGCTCGTGCGCCACGAGCGGCATCGCGTCGAGGCGTGCGCGGCGCGGCCGCTGTTTCGCAGGCCTGGGGCGCTGGTCGAGCAGGCGCGGCGGCGGCTGGGGGAGGTGGAGCTTCGCATGGTGCGGGCGCTGCCGCGGCGCGTCGAGCCGGCGAGGGCGCGGCTGGTGGAACTTGCGCGGCGGCTGAGCGCGGCCGGGCCGCGACGCGTCGGCGAAGCGGAGCAGGCGCTGGCGCGTCATGAGGCGCGGCTGGGGGCGGTCGGGGCGCGCCTGACACGCGAGCATCGCCGGCGGCTGGACGCCGTCGTCCGCCACCTCGAAGCGGTGAGCCCGCGACGGGTGCTGGCACGCGGTTACAGCTACACACTCGGGCCCGGCGGCGAGGTGGTGCGCCGCGCCGGGGACGTGGAGCCCGGGCAGGTGCTGACGACCGTGCTCGCCGATGGCCAGGTGCGATCCCGCGTCGAGGGCGACGGGGCGGCGCGGCCGACGCGTACACCGCCGCGCCGGCGCGGCAAGCGCCCGGACGCGGATGCGGACGAGGGTGGGTTGTTCGGATGAGCGCCTCGCCGCGTTGTCGGACGGAACGTAGGCTTAGTCCGAAAAAGGGTGCCACTGGTGGCTTGCCCACCAGTGACCTGGCTGCCAGCGCGCACACTGGCGGACAAGCCGCCAGTAGCACCCGCCGCACGACGTTGTCGGACGGAACCTAATCCTTGATCGCGAGGATGGAGCCGCGCTTGGACGCTTCCATCGCGGTGAGGATGACGTTGACGGCCTGGTAGCCTTCGCGGCCGTCGATCTCGGGCTTGCGCTTCTTGAGAATGCAGTCGGTGAACGTGTCGATGATGCCGCTGGAGACCTGGCGCGTGTTGCTGGCGACGGCGCCGACCTTGTGCTTCTCGACGTTGCCGTTGCGGTACTTGACGACCACGCCGAACTCGGGGTCCATGGCGAGCTCCATGACGCCCTTTTCGCCATAGATCGCGGTGTAGTTGCCTTCGCTGCGGCCGTAGTTGGTCCAGGAGGCGACGATGTAGCCGAGGGCACCCTTCTTCGTCTTGAGGGTGAGGAAGGCGTTGTCGTCGAGGTCGATGAGCTTGCCGCGGCTGTCCTTCTTATCGCGTGTTTCGATGAACCCGCCGACGTGCGTGAACTCGTCCGCCAGCAGGTAGCGCATCAGGTCGGCCTTGTGCACGCCCAGGTCGCCCGTCGCGCCCATCACCGCCTTCTCGGGGTCGAAGAACCAGCTCGCGGCGCCGTCGAGCGACCAGCCGTCGGGCCCGGCATGGGCGAACGCGGTGCGGAAGCTGAGGATCTTGCCGATCGAGCCGCCCTGGAGTAGCTCGCGGGCTTTGACGTGCGGCGGCATCAGCCGCTGGTTGAGGCCGATCATCAGGTACTTGCCCGCCTTCTTGCCGGCTTCGATCATCTTCTTCGCGTCGTTGCGCGTCGTGGCCATCGGCTTCTCGACGAGCACGTGCAGGCCCGCCTTGAACGCGTCGATCGTCTGTGGGGCGTGGACGTAGTTGGGGCCGCAGACGACGGCAGCGTCGGCCTCGACCTCCTTGAGCATTTTCTTGTGGTCGGTGTAGGCCCGGCAGCCGTACTTCTGGGCCACTTCGCGAACGCGGTCCTCGCGCGGGTCCATGACGCCGACGATCTGGGCGTTCGGGTTGGCGGCCGCCTCGGGCAGGTGGCGGCGCTGGGCGATGGCGCCGGTGGCGATGACGACGTATCGGACCTGCTTGGCCATGGGAGTTCTCCTCGGGTGAGCGTGGTGTTTAGGTGGGCGGTGATTATAGAGAATCGCGCTGGTCTCATCATGTGGCGGCGTGGGCGGACCATGTTTGCATTGCGGGGCTCGCGGCCGGACAATCGTCGGCCATGCGTATACCCACCTCGCTGATATGCCCGGGCCTGGCCGCCACCCTGGTGACGATCGTTGCAAGTCAGACCGCCGCCGCTTCGACCATCGTGCTCGACACGCTCGGGCCGTGGCGCCACTTCCACGAGCTCGCCCCGCCCGTCGTCGAGCGCGGCGGCCAGCCCGAGCCGCTTGATGCCGGCTCCTCCTGGCTGCGCGAGCGCACCGACGCGCCGGCCGACGGGTGGACAGAGGTGGAGTTCGATGACGGTGCGTGGCAGCGGGCCACGGCGATGGGTGGGGCGCGATCGCCTTACGTCGCCCGGCAGTACGTGCGCGGCCGTTTCGAGATCACCGATCTCGAACAGGTCCGCGATCTGCGCCTCCGCGTCGGGTACTTCGGCGGCGCGGTGGTGTACGTCAACGGCCGCGAGGTCGCGCGCGGCCATCTGCCCGGTGGCGAGCTCGCCGCCGACACGCTCGCGGAGGGCTACGATGCCGACGCGTTCGTCGACGACGCCGGCGACGTGCTTCCCGGCGGTGACGCGGAACGCCAGGGGCACCTCGGCGAGCGACGCACACGCTGGCTCGAGCTGAGCCTCCCCGCCGACGCCCTGCGCGAGGGGGTGAACGTCGTGGCGATCCAGATCGTGCGTGCCGCCTACAGCGAACGCCTGCGCCAGGCGCCGCAGTCCGACGGCCACACCCGCCAGGCGGGCACCGAACTGGACCTGAGCTGGCCCACGGCGTTTCTCCGACGGGTGCAGCTCACCGCCGAGAGCGACGCCGGCGTCGTGCCCAACGCGGCGCGGCCCGACGAGGTGCAGATATGGAACAGCGATGCCATGGCGCCCGTCTTCGACGCCGACTGGGCCGACCGCACCCGCGAACTCGCGCCGCTGCGGCTGACGGGCGTACGCAACGGGCGTTACTCGGGCAAGGTGGTCATCGGCCACGCGCAGCCGATCCGCCAGTTGAGCGTCCAGCCCGCCCCGTTGACCGAACCCGACGGGGCGGCGATCCCGGCGTCGGCGGTGCGTGTGCGGTATGGGCATGGCTTCGGCAGTTGGCCGCTCACCTACCCCTACACCTACGAGCAGACCCCCCACATGCAGTCGTCCACCTACCTCGGCGCGCTGACGGACCGGCCGGCGGAGGAGTACCCGCTCATCGAGCACACGCACGACGAGCTGGACCCGGCCCCGTCGCCCGCCGTGCCCGGCGCGGTCGTGCCCGTGTGGGTCACCGTGGCCGTTCCCGCCGACGCGCCAGCAGGGACGTACACGGGCGAGCTTCAGGTGAGCGTCGCGGGCGAGGCGGCGCGCGGCGTGCCCGTCTCGATTGAGGTCATCGACTGGGCGCTGCCCGAGCCGCACGACTGGCAGACGTGGATCGAACTGATGCAGTCGCCCGACACGCTGGCGCTGGAGTATGACGTCGAACTGTGGTCCGACGAGCACTTCGAGCTGATCGCGCAGTCGATGCGGCTGATGCGCGAGGTCGGGGCGCGGACGCTCTACGTGCCGCTGCTGGCGGAGACGAACCTGGGCAACGCCGAGTCGATGGTGCGCTGGGTGGAGGATGGCGAAGGCGGGTACACGTTCGACTACACGCCGATGGAGCGCTACCTGGACACGGCGCTCGAGCACCTGGGCGAGCCGACGATCGTCTGCTTCGTCGTGTGGGATATCTACATCGGCGCGGCGAGGCGGGCCTCGGCGGGCGGCGAGGGGCAGTCCGCGCGGGCGCTGGCGGCCCTGGGTGATGAGCTGGGCGACGGCCCGGTCGTTACGCGCGTCGACGCCGATGGCGGCACGTCGCGCCTCGAGCTGCCCGGCTACGACGAGCCGCGTCACTGGCGCGAGCTGTGGCGCGGCGTGCGCGAGCGGCTGGAAGAGCGCGACCTCGCCGACGCGGCCATGATCGGCATCCTCAGCGACGTCTGGGCGACACGCGACGAGGTCGCCTTCTGGCGCGACATCACGGGCGACACGCCCTGGGTCAACCACTCGCACCACGGCGTCAACTACCGCGAGGAGCGCCCGATCGCCGGCCTCGCCCGATCCGGCTACCAGACGCGCGTCTGGAACATCAGCTTCGCCAGCCGCGCCGATGAGCCGCTGCACGGCTGGAATCGCGACGAACTGCTCGCCTATTACCTGCGCTCCAGCACGTTCATGAATCAGACGACCGTGCCGTGGCGCTACTTCAGCGAGATGACGATCACGGGCGACATGCGCGGCGTCGGGCGGCTAGGCGCCGACTACTGGTCGGCCGTACGCGACCAGCGCGGACGCCGCCGCGGGCAGGTCTGGACCCGCTACCCGCAAAGCTCGTGGCGCAACCTTGATCTCTACAGCCACGTGCTCGGCCCCGGGCCGGACGGGCCCGTCTCGACGCAGCGGTACGAGATGTTCCGCGAAGGCGCGCAGCTCGCCGAGACGCGCGTCTACCTCGAGGGCGTGCTGCTGGACGACGAGCAGCGGGCGCAGCTTGGCGACGACTTGGCGCAGCGCGTGCACGACACGCTGGCGGAGCGCCTGACGGCGATCTGGCGCGGCAGCAGCACGCTGCGGCTGACGCGCGGCCCCAGCGACTACGCCACCAGCGGCACGACGTGGCGCGGTCGGCCGGGCATCGCCGGCCACGCGTGGTACGTCAGCGCATCCGACTGGCAGGCACGCGACCGACAGCTCTACGACCTGGCGGCGGAGGTCGCCGACGCGCTCCGCCAATAGCGGGACAGGCTCCGTCGGAAAGGGTGCCACGGGTGGCTTGCCCACCAGTGGCCTGGCGCGCGCCTTGGCGGGCGAGACGCCAATAGCACCCGGCGCCCCGGGCGAAATATTCAACAAAGGGCTTTGCGCCCGCCGGGCCGGTCTGATAGGCTGAGCCTTGGTGTGCGGGGTATCCGTGTTTCGCGGGGGAGGCCCAGCGTGCCGGCGAATCTGACTATCCGGGCGGCGAGTTTCCCTCTGCCGGTTGTGTGCGCGCCACGGAGGCGGCTCTCTGCTTGGACCGCGCAATCGGCTGGCCACACTCGGGGCAGGTGTCGCTGTGTCGGCTGCCGCGCAGATCGTAGCCGCAGGCATGGCAGTAGCCGGTTCCTCGGCGGTATCGAGGCGAGACTATCAACGCGATTGAGAGAGACCAGCCGCTCAAGAGGACAGCGGCGCAAGCCCAGCGGGCCAGGAACAGCCCATGCGTCTCCCACGTTGCTCCGCTCGCGCCCTGAAGCCAGCGATAACCATAAACCGGACCTATGCCGAACCGGGGCGCATAGCGATACACCGATTCGTCCGTTCGATCGACCAGCGCTCGTTCGCGGGCGTCCAGATACGTAAGTTTGTAGTAAAGGGTGTTCGGGATGGGAAACCTGGAAGAATAGACGACATACTCCATCCGAAGCCTCCCCTTCGCAACGTCCGCGCGAACATAATGTTGGCTGGACGCGGCGCGTTTCCAGGGCAGCACATAGAGCGTCTGCATGTGAAACCAGAACGAAAGGAGCCAGGCGATGACCGCCGCACAGGTCACCAAAAGCAACAGGCAGCTCAAGATGCGACTAATAAGTCGGATTGCTTTCCTACGCTCCATTGCCTTGATCCTGTGGTTCACATCGCCTCTTATACACTCGGCGCAAGCGTTTGTACGTCGAACGGCGAAGACAACACGGCTCATCCAGGGCAATCAGCCATCAATGGGTTGGATCACTGCGGGGTCGCCTGGATCGGGCCCAGTTACGCCATCGCGCATGCTGGCTGGGGCACAGGCGATCTGCTGAGTGACGGGCAGCATGTTCTTACGGCGCGCTGGCGGGCAGCCGGCCGTGGCAGGCACCCGGCGCCCCGGGCGAAATATTCAACAAAGGGCTTTGCGCCGCCGAGCCGGTCTGATAGGCTGAGCCTTGGTGTGCTGGGTATACGTGTTCCGCCGGGGAGGCCCAGCGTGCAGGCGAATCTGAACTATGCGGGCGGCGAGTTTCCCTTTGCCGGTTGTGTGCGCGCAACGGAGACGGCTCTCCGCTTGGACCACGCAATCCGTTCTCCACATTCAGGGCAGGCTTCACTGTGCAGGCTGCCGCGCAGGTCGTAGCCGCAGGCAGGGCAGAGGTGAGGGCGCCATCGTCGCCTCGATTGAAGGGCCAGTACGAGATGTGGCACGACGGCCGTCAGAAAGGCGAGAACACAAACCCAAGGGGCCAGCATGAGTCCCCACGTGTCCACTTTCACGGTCCCTGCTCTGTGCCGGTGGTGGTACCAGTAGACGGCCGGAAACGCGTCGTTGGGCGGGTTGCCGTAGAGGGCTCGGAATGAAGCCAGTACGAAGGTTCTTTCCGCATAATCCAAGTAACGAGCAGCGTAATCAAATGTAGAAGTCTTGGGTACATCGAAATAGACGACATACTTCAAGGTGACCCTTCCAGCCGCGGCTTCGACAAGTACATACCGGCCATCAGCAGACGTGCGCTGCCATGGCAGCACGTAGCGAGCACTGATGTGAAGCCAGAACGAAAGGATCCACAAGATGATCACAGCAAGCATAAGAACGATAAAGAGCCAACTCAGAGCCGACGCGAAGCGCGTTTTCGGTAGTTTAATGCTCATCGGGCCACATCTCGCGTTTGCTGGTGCGGGACTGAGTATAGCAGGCTCCGCTCAGGCGATATTAACCACCGACCCCCCCGATCTGCATATAGTCGAACCGGGCCAAGCAGCCATGGATGGTCTGGATCATGATGGCGTTGCCAGCATCGAGGTGACCAACGAAATTGAGCCGGCGAATCCATCCGAAGGAACCGCTGCATTGCTCAGCACCGGCAGGCACGTGCTTACCGCCGCTCATGTTTTCGATATTCCTAATGGCAGTCGACTGGATTTCGATGTGGCGATTGTCAAATGGCATCGGCCGGACGGGCCGCCGATAGACTCACAGGTGAACAATTTTGCTAACGTGTGGACCCACGACGATTATGAGTTTAACTCTCTTGGACAGTTCGGTTATGACGTCGCCATTCTTGAGCTGCCAAATGAGGTCGATCCTGATGTCACGAGGTATGAACTCGCCCCGCCAGATAGCCACATATTCGGCGAAGAGGTACTGATGGCAGGCTACGGCCGTACGGGCAATGGACACAATGGAGTCGACGAGAGCACGAGTTGGGGACAAGAAAAACGAGTCGGCAAGAACCGCCTCGACGAAATCGCCTTGCCCCAAGATTACCCGCTGCTGCGGAATCATCACACTTTGATTGGCTGGAAATTTGATCCGGGCGCTCCCGACGGATTTGGCGATGAAGAGGTCACAATCGCTCCCGGCGACTCCGGAGGGCCAATATTTATCAACGCCGAGGGTGGTGAACGCGTCATCGCTTCGGTGATCTCGGCGACCGCAGGCGACGTTCAGTTTGGGACGTGGTTTGATGCTATAAATCTGCACGAAATTCCAGAGAACGACTTGAGCACGCAGCAGCATGAAGCGCCGACGACGATCCTCGACTGGATCGGGGCAGTTACTGGAATCTCCTCGCGACTCGTTGGTGTCTCCGGCAGCAGCTTTGACGACCCGACCGCCTGGGCCTTCGACGCCCCGCCTGGCACCTCCGCCGCTGTCTACGTTACTGGTGACCGCGCTTCAAGCACAATCTACGACGGGCCATCCACCTCCACCGAGGTCGGCAGCGTGCTCGTCGGGCGCGGTCTGGACGTCAAGACGTTCGATCTCAACCACACCGGCTCGTTCACCGTCAACGGTGACGTGACCGTCGATACGAACGGCCAGATCGGCCTGCGGCGTGGCGCGCTCGTGGCCGATCGGCTCATCGTGCAGGGCACGACGCCCGCGCCGGGGCCGCCCCAGCCGGAGGCGGGGCTGTTCATCTGGACCGATCTGGACGAGTTGGGGTCGAGCTCCATCACGGTCACGAGCATCGAGGTGCGCGACGGAGGCGACTTCGTCCACGACTGGTTCGACACGAACACGGGAACGCTCGATGCGGAGCAGATGAGCATCGCGGAGCTTGGGCGGGCGTTCTTCGAGTGGGATGCCAGCGGCATTGAAGCCCTGGTCAACGAGGGCGTCCTCTCGCTCGGTCAGCAGGCCGTCGGCAATCAGCTCAGCGTCGACAGCTTTACGCAGACGCAGGCGGGGCTCACCCATCTGGCCATCAGGAGCACGAGCGGGACCGGGCTGCTGGCCGACAGCATGACGGTGACCGACGACGTGACCCTGGCCGGCGCCTTGGACCTTGACCTCGCTCCCGAGGACACGCTGACGCTCGGGCAGACGTTCGACATTATCACGGCGTCCAGTGTCACGGGCTTCTTCCGTCACCCGCTTTACGAGGAGGTCGACGGCCTGCGGCTGAAGCCCTTCTATGACGCGACGAGCGTGTGGCTCGAAGTCGTCGAGTATTATCTGCTCGGCGACATGAACCTGGACGGCGTGGTCGATAGTGTTGATGTGTCACCGTTCACCCTCGCTCTGACGGACCCGCAAGCCTACATCACGCAGTACGGCGTCGAGCCTCTGCTGGTCGGCGACATCAACCACGATGCTGTATTCGATGCCGTCGACGTGGCGGCGTTCGTGGAGCTGCTGACCGGCGGAAGCAGTGTTGTCGCGACGGTGCCGGAGCCGGGGACGGTGGCGCTGGTGGCTGCGGGGGGGGTGATGGTGGGTAGGCGGCGGCGGATGTCACCTGCGCCGGCGCCGCGGCGGATTTCGCGTGGGTTTGAGTATCAAGTGGGTTAGCGCTAGCCCGTAGGGCGACGCGGCGGCTACAGCGCGGCGAGGCGTTGGGCGCGGTCGTGGGCGATCAGCGCTTCGATCAGCTCGTCGAGCTGCCCGGCGAGCACGGCCTGCAGATTGAACGACTGGCCGAGGCGGTGGTCGACGGCCATGTTGTCCTTGTAGCGATAGGTGCGCACGCGCTCGCTGCGGCTGCCCGAGCCGATCATCGCCGAGCGGGCCTCGGCGCGTTCGGCGTCGAGCTGGCGCTGCATCCGGTCGAAGACGCGGGCGCGGAGCAGTTGCCACGCCCGCTCGCGGTTCTGCCGCTGGCTCTTGGTCTCCTGCATGCGCACCTCGATGCCGGTGGGCTTGTGGATGAGGTGCACGGCGGTGGCGACCTTGTTGACGTTCTGCCCGCCCGGGCCCTGCGCTGTGGTTACGTGCGTCTCAACGTCCGACTCGGGGATGTGGATGGCGAGCTGCTCGGGCTCGGGCAGCACGGCGACGGTGGCGGTGGAGGTGTGGACGCGGCCCTGCGTCTCGGTCGCGGGCACGCGCTTGACGCAGTGGACGCCGCCTTCGTAGCCCATGCCCTGCCAGACCGCGTCGCCGCGCAGCTCGGCGACGGCGTGGCGCACGCCGCCCTGCTCGCCGGGCGACGCGCTCATCAGCTCCATCGCCCAGCCGCGCCGCTCCGCCCACGCCTGGTACATGGCGAGCAGGTCCCCCGCCCAGAGCGCCGCCTCCGCGCCGCCCGTGCCCGCGCGCACCTCCAGGATCACCGCGCCGACCGCGCGATCCTCGGCGGTGACCAGCTCGTTGGTCAGCGCCTCGATCACCGTGTCCGCCTGCTCGCGCAAGGCGGGCAGCTCGCTGCGCGCCAGCTCCGCCAGCTCCTGGTCCTCGTCGCCGGCGGCAAGCTGCTCGTGCTCGGCGATCTCGTCGCGCAGCGCCCGCCAGCGGTGGTAGAGCTCGACCGTCGGCGCGAGGCGGGCGCGGCGCATCGAGAGCTCGCGCAGCCGCTGCGGGTCGGCGACGACGTCGGGGTCGGCAAGCTTCGCCTCCAGCTCGTCATGCTGAGCCGCGAGCGTGTCGAGCCTGGCGATCAGTCTGTCGTGAAGCTCAGCCATCGTGGTGGGGCCATCGTCGCGATGGGCGAAGCCTGCGGAGGCAGTCCACTGGCTTCGAAGCGTCGGCCGGCGCTGCGGGCGCGCACAAAACAGCCGCGGGGCCCGAGGGCGTCGCGGCTGATCAGGGGTCCGGGTCGCTACTTGCCCGTCGGCTTCTTCTTGCCGAAGTAGTCGCCGGCGAACTTGCGCTGGAACTTCTCGACGCGCCCGGCGGTGTCGACGAACTTCTGCTTGCCCGTGAAGAACGGGTGCGAGGCGCTGGAGATGTCGACGCGCACCAGCGGGTACTCCTTGCCGTCCTCCCACTTGACCGTGTCCTTGCTCTTGACGGTCGAGCGGGTCAGGAAGGAGAAGTCGGCGGAGACGTCCTGGAAGACGACCGGCCGATACGCGGGGTGGATGTCCTTCTTCATGGCGGCACCTTGGGGGGGGGGGCGTGGGCGGGAAAGCCCGGTATGGTAGCGTCAGGGCGATCTGCCGGCAAGTGTGGCGGCGGGTGGTGACGGGTAGCGGCGGGGCGGGGCGGGAAGCTCTCGCAGAGGGCGCGGAGAGCGCGAAGAGCGCGGAGGACTGCCCATGCTGAATCGTTGCCTCGGTCCTGCGGGGGGTTTTCTGCGGCCTCGGCGCTCTCCGCGAGCTCTGCGCGAACTCCGGGGGAACTCCGGGGGAATCCGGCCCTTCGCTCGCGGACTTGCTCAGGACCGGCGTGCGGCGGCGTTGCAGGATGCGGGCCGCCACGGCACAATCTGCGGCCATGAACGCAGCAACCTCGAACAAGAACAACGGGCCGATCGTTGGCATCCTCATGGGCAGCCCCAACGACGCGCCGACGATGCGCAAGTGTGCCGAGACGCTGGCGGAGCTGGGCATTGCGCACGAGATGAAGGTGTGCTCGGCGCACCGCACGCCGCAGCGGGCGCACGACTACGCGACGTCGGCGGCGGATCGCGGGCTCAAGGTGCTGGTCTGCGCCGCCGGCATGAGCGCGCACCTCGCGGGCGTGATGGCGGCGCTGACCCACCTGCCGGTGATCGGCGTGCCGATGGAGGGCAAGCTCGCCGGCGGGCTGGACGCGCTGCTCTCGACCGTCAACATGCCGCGCGGCATCCCGGTGGGGACAGTGAGCCTCGGCTCGCACGGGGCCGTCAACGCCGCGCTGTATGCGACGGCAATCCTCGCCACCGGCGACGCGCAGATCGAGCAGCGCCTCAAGGACTACCGCGCGAAGCAGACGGCGGCGATCAGCGAGGATGTGCCGGCGGCGTAAGGTATAACCACAGAGACACCGAGACACCGAGAAAAGGCAGGAGGGCAGGGATGTCGGGGGGGGGCGGGGGGGCGGACGTCAACGCGCGCTGACGTTATCTTCGTCCGTTCCTGCCTACCTTATCTGCCTTTCCTCCGTGCCTCTGTGTCTCTGTGGTTTCATCTCTCAAAGGTGACGAACATGACCAGGCAACTCACGATTGATGGCGACGTTTTTCACCTCGACGGTCGGCCGATCGACCTCTGGGGCATCCGCACCGCCAGCGGCACCGCCAGCGACGTCTATCGCGATCACCTCATCGACCAGCTCGATGAGTATCTCGCGCATGGTGTCAATGCGGTGACCGTCTTCTATATGGGCTGCCGCGGCGCGAACTACGACCCGTTCTCGTCCGACGGCCGCTCGGTCGACGCGGACCATCAGCGGCGGATGGAAGCGATCATCCAGGCGTGCGACGAGCGCGGCATGGTCGTCGTCGCCGGCATCTTCTACCAGCACGCGCCGTTCGGGCTGAAGGACGGTGAGGCGGTGCACAATGCGGTCCGTACTGTCACGGGCAAGCTCAAGCCCTACCGCAACGTGATCATCAACATCGCCAACGAGCAGAACTCGCACGGCTACCGCGGGGTGGCGGATGTGTTCGCGTTCAACGATCCGGAGCGGATCATCGACCTTTGCCGCGTGGTGCACGAGGTCGACCCGGAGCGGATCGTCGGCAGCGGGGGTTACGAGCCGGCGAGCAACGAGGCGATCGGCCCCTCGCCGGACGTCGACGTGCTGCTGTTCGACACGGGCGCGCCCGACACCAGCCAGCACGCCACGGGCGCGCTGTACGAGCGCTACCGCGACGCGGGCACGGTCGGCAAGCCGATGGTGAACGTGGAATTGTTCGGCGGGTGGACGGGCAAGTTCCCGCGCGGCGTGTTCGACGAAACGCTCAAGGCCGCGTACATCCGCGAGATCGAGGCGGCGGCAGCGCGGCCGGGGCTGTCGATCTTCTTCCACAACAACCCGTGGTGCCAGAGCACGGATGAGCCGATGCGGTTCGATCTGGGGGGGTATGGCACGCCGGACGATCCCGGGATCCGGTGGTACTTCGAGGCCGTGCGCACGGCGCGGGAGAACCACAGAGGCACAGAGACACAGAGGGGGAGGCAGTGAGGGAGAAGAGACAAGGCAGATAAGGAAGGCAGGAAGGACGGAAGGGAGGAGAGGCGGGCGGCGGCTAAACGTGGTGCGCTTGTCCTTTTTCCCCTTACCTCTTACCTCTTACCTCTTTCCTCCCTTCTCCTCCCTTCTCCTCCCTACCTTCTTTCCTTCTTGTCCTGCCTTCCTTATCTGCCTTGTCCTCTGTGTCTCTGTGTCTCTGTGCCTCTGTGGTTCATCCCCGCTCAGTCGCGCCAGGACCAGCGGAGGTAGAGCGCGTTGAGTACGACGCTGACGGAGCTCAGCGCCATCGCGGCGGCGGCGAGCATCGGGTTGAGCAGTCCCGCCACCGCGACCGGAATCAGCGCCAGGTTGTAGACGAACGCCCAGAACAGGCCGACGTGGATGCGGCGCATGGTTGCGCGGCTGAGCCGGATGGCGCGGGGGAGGTTGGCCAGGTCGTCCCCGACGAGCACGACGTGCCCGGCGTCCATGGCGATGTCGGTGCCGCCGCCGAGCGCGATGCCGATGTCCGCGGCCGCGAGGGCGGGCGCGTCGTTGATGCCGTCGCCGACCATCGCGACGACGCGGCCCTGCTGCTGCAGCTCACGGACCTTCGCCTGCTTGTCGGTGGGCAGCACCTCGGCGAGGATGTCGTCGACGCCGAGCTCGTGGCCGATCGCCTCGGCGGTGGCGCGGTTGTCGCCGGTGAGCAGGATCGTGCGCAGGCCGAGTGCCTTAAGCGTGGCGACGACGTCGGCGGCGCCCGAGCGCGGGCGGTCAGCCAGCGCGATGAGCCCCGCGGGCTGGCCGTCGACCGCGACGGCGACGACGGTGCGGGCGTCGTTTTCGAGCGATTCGGCGCGGGTGGCCAGGGCGTCGTCGATCGCGATGCCGCGGTCGCGGAGCGTGCCGGGGCGGCCGACGAGAACGCTGCGGCCGGCGATGCGGCCCGCGACGCCGCCGCCGGTGATGGATTCGAAGTCGGCGACCTCGCCGGGCGCGATACCGCGCGCTTCGGCGTGCGCGACGATCGCGCGGGCGAGCGGGTGCTCGCTGGGGGCTTCAACACTCGCGACAAGCTGCAGGAGGTCCCGCTCATCGAACCCTCCCGCGGCAACGACGTCGGTGACCTCGGGCCTGCCCATGGTGAGCGTGCCGGTCTTGTCCAGAACGATGTCGGTGAGCTTGCCGGCCCGTTCGAGGGCCAGCGCTTCCTTGATGAGGATGCCGCGACGTGCCCCCAGGCCCGTACCGACCATGATGGCGGTGGGCGTCGCGAGGCCGAGGGCGCAGGGGCAGGCAACGATGAGCACGGCCACGAGGGCGAGCATCCCTTGCAGCCACGCCCCGTCGACGAGCCCCCAGCCGAGCAGCGCGGCGATGGCGATGACGATGACGACGGGGACGAAGACGCCCGCGACCTTGTCGACGAGGCGCTGGATATTGGCTTTGGAGGCCTGGGCGCGCTTGACGAGCTCGATGACCTGGGACAGGAGCATGGCGCCGCCGGTGGCGGTGGCGCGGTAATGGACGCTGCCGGCCTTGTTGACGGTGCCGGCGAAGACGGGGTCGCCCGGGCCAAGCTCGACGGGCAGCGACTCGCCCGTGACCATGGATTGGTCGACGCTGGTCTGGCCCGTCGTGATCTCGCCGTCGACGGCGATGCGCTCGCCGGGACGGACGATGAGCTCGTCGCCGACCTCGACGGCGTCGACGGGGACGGTGAGCTCCTGGCCGTCGCGGATGACGCTGGCGGTGTCGGGCTGGAGCTGCATGAGCTCGCGGATCGCGGAGGCGGCGCTGCCGCGGGCGCGGGCTTCGAGCAGCCGGCCGACGCCGATGAACACGAGGATGACGGCCGCGGTCTCGAAGTAGACCTCGGCGTGGCCCATGACGGTGACGACCGCGCTGTAGACGAAGGCGACGGTGGTGCCCAGGGCGACGAGGGTGTCCATCTCGGGGCGCATTCGCTTGAGTGCGGCCCAAGCGCCACGGTAGAAGGGCCAGCCCAGGCCGATCTGCACCGGCGTGGCAAGCACGAGCTGGATCCAGGCGGAGGCAGGGCTGTGCCAGGTCATGCCGAGGACCACGAGCGCGGCCGCGAGGATGCCGAACGGGATCAGCCGCCACTTCCACGCCTCGGCGTCGCCATGGTCGTGATGGTGGGCGTGGTCGTGGCCGTTGTGCTCCGTGGCGGGACGCTCGGGCTCCGCCTCGTAGCCGGCGGCACGCACGGCCTGGACGAGCGCGGTGACGTCGGTGCCGGCCTCGTGCTGGACGCTCGCGTGATTGGTCGCGAGGTTCACGGCCGCGTTGTGGACACCGGGGACTTTCTTGAGCGACTGCTCGACGTGGCTGACGCACGAGGCGCAGCGCATGCCGGTGACGCGGAGGTCGGTGGCGTGGGAAGTGGTGGTGGGGGTGTGGGTGTGAGGGGCGGTCATATCACTTTTTTCACTTGGTGAGCTTGTAGATGATGTCCATGAGCTCGTTGAGCTGCTGCTCGTCGTCACCCTGCTGGACGGCGTCGCGGACGCAGGTGTGCAGGTGGTTGTCGACGATGAGTCGGCCGATGCCGCGCAGGGCCTGGTGGACGGCGGCGATCTGGGTGAGGACGTCGACGCAGTACTTGTCGTCGCGGATCATGCGCTCGACGCCGTCGAGTTGGCCTTTGGCGATGGCGAGTCGTCGCAGGGCGTTGTCGCGGGTCTGATCGTCCATGGCGAGGCTCCGGCGGGACCCAGGGGACAGGGGGGAAAGCAAGGGGGCAGGGGGCAGACTGCAGGGGGCAGTTGGGGAGGGGCGGGCCCAACACCCTTACCCGGTGGGGGTATTATAGCCACCTGTCAGCCGCCCGTCTCCGCCTTCCGAACTGCCGACTGCAGTCTGCCCGCTGCCCCCTTTCCTTAAACTGCCCCCATGCCTACACACGATGCCCCGGACCTCACCCTCGCCGGCTTCCAACGCCACATCCGCGAGCGCTACCACGCCACCGACGCCGCCCGGGGCACGCCGGGCACGTTCATGTGGTTCATCGAAGAGGTTGGCGAGCTCGCCACGGCCCTGCACAAGGCCGCCGGCGAGGGCGGGGCGACCTCCGGCGGTGAGGACCTCGAGCAGGAGTTCGCCGACGTCCTCGCCTGGCTGTGCACGCTGGCGAACATCAACGGCGTCGACCTCGCCGCGGCGGTCCGGGCCAAGTATCTGGCAGGCGACGGGCCGACGGGGCACAAGTAGCGGAGACGAGGGTGGGGCGGGGGCGAGATGGGGCAACGACGAGCCGAGGCGGCGACAGCGGCGCTGCGCCCACGACACCTCACGGGCCCTGGGGCGTCGCGGCGAGGCAACATGCGCATAACTCCGGATGCTCACGACGCTTCGTTGACGCCACGCGTCCGGGGGCGTGCGGCGCATGTTGTCCGCATGCCACATCCGTTACGACCCGCGTCGCCCGCACGGCCGGCCCCGGCATGACGGACGATCGCAACCTATGACAGTGTCAATCTTTACCGCCGGACGCGGCTTTTTTGAGCCGGCTCGCGCCGGCTGGCAGGCCAGTTGTCTGTATGAATCCCCGCCGGCATGGACGCCAGCCGAGGCCCGCCGCCTGCCCATGGGGACAGACGCGGGCCAGCCGCCCGGTTGTATAAGAGAGCACCTTAGACGCACCCAGGATTGAGGGAGACGGAAAGATGAACGAGCAGCACTTTCAGCACAAGCTCGCGGAGCTCATGCGGGAGATCTCGACCCTGCCCAAGGCCGAGCGCGACAAGCTCACGGCCTTGGCGAGCAAAACACAGGAGCGCCACGAGCGCCTGCGCAAGAGCATGGGCAACCTGCAGGAGAGCCTGGACTACCTGCGGCTGTCGATCAAGTACCTGGTCTTCGACTTGGAGGCAACGCGGCGTGAGAACGCGTACCTGCGGCAGATGCTCGAGGAGGCCGACGAGGCCCAGGAGGCGGACGAGGTGGACGACGGCGGGGAGGCGGGTGAGGCGGACGTCGATGACGACGCCGGCCCGATGACTGGCGAGGCCTGATCCAGCGCGATGGGGGACGACGGTTCCGGTGTGCGTGCGAGCAGGCGGCCAGGCGGCCGTCTGCTTTGCGCGCGCGGCGGAATGGCGGGGAGTCGCGGAGGTGGCGGGAGGCGGGGGTGGTGGGGGTGGTGGGGAGGCTTCTTGGTCGCGCCGCGGGACGGTGGTATCATTTCCTGTTCTATCCATAGCCCGCAAGCACAAGGCGATCGATCCGATGAAGCGACGTAGTCATTCCTGTGGCCAATTGCGCGCCGAGCATGTCGACACCCGCGTCACCCTCGCCGGGTGGGTCAACAACTACCGCGACCACGGCGGGGTGATCTTCATCGACCTGCGCGACCGCGAGGGGCTGACGCAGGTCGTCTTCCACCCCGAGCAGCCGGACGTGCACGCCGCCGCGGACAAGCTGCGCCACGAGGACGTCGTGCTCATCGAAGGCCGGTGCGTCGCCCGCGAAGCCGGCATGGCGAACTCGAAGCTCGCAACGGGCGAGATCGAGGTGCAGGCGGACGGGCTCGAGATCCTCAACAAGAGTGAAACGCCGCCGTTTACGCCCGACGATTACGGCCACAAGTCCGAGGAGCAGCGCCTGCGCTATCGCTACCTCGACCTGCGCCGCCCGCGCATGCAGCAGATCCTGCGCACCCGGCACCGCGTGACGAAGATCATGCGCGACTACTTCGACGAGGAGGGCTTCTACGAGGTCGAGACGCCGATCCTCTGCAAGAGCACGCCGGAGGGGGCGCGTGATTTTCTCGTGCCCAGCCGGCTGCAGGAGGCGCACTTCTACGCCCTGCCGCAGAGCCCGCAGCTTTTCAAGCAGATCCTGATGGCCTCGGGCGTGGAGAAGTACGTGCAGATCGTGCGCTGCTTCCGCGACGAGGACCCGCGCGCCGATCGGCAGGCGGAGTTCACGCAGCTCGACGTGGAGATGAGCTTCGTCGAGCCGGACGACGTGCTGGCGCTGTGCGAGCCGCTGATGGCGCGGATTTGGCGCGAGGTCGCGGGCGTCGAGGTGCCCACCCCCATCCCGCGCATGACCTACGCGGAGGCGGTAGACCGCTACGGCAGCGATCGCCCGGACCTGCGCTTCGAGATGGAACTGGTTGATGTTACGGACCTAGCTTCAAAGATGGAGTTTAAGATCTTTCGCGAGGCCATTGACGATGGGGGAATCGTCAAAGCGATCCGTATCCCGCGAGGCGCGACCCTTTCTCGCAAGCAGACGGACGATCTGACTGAGTGGGTCCGGCAGTTTGGTGCTGGTGGACTGCCGGTCGCTCGATATCACAAGCCACACGGCTTGCAGACTGGCATTGCAAAGTTCATTCTCGAAAGCAAACTAGAGGAGGCGTTCGCTGAACGGCTGGGCTTGATGGATGGCGATCTCATTTGCTTTTCGGTTGATCGAATCCATTCCACCGTCAACCGCGTCCTCGGCGAGCTGCGCGTCAAGCTCGCGCACGACCTGGACATGATCGCCGCGGACCAGTGGAAGTGGATCTGGATCGTCGACTTCCCGCTCGTGGAGTGGAACGACGAGCAGCGACGCTGGGACAGCCTGCACCACCCGTTCACCGCGCCGACCGACGCGGACGTCGACAAGATCGAATCGACGCCGGGCGAGGTGATGTCCAAGGCGTACGACCTGGTGCTCAACGGCTCGGAGCTGGGCGGTGGGTCGATCCGCAACCACCGGCCCGACGTGCAGCAGCGCGTCTTCGCGATGCTCGGCATCGACGAGGCCGAGGCGCAGGAGAAGTTTGGCTTCCTGCTCGACGCGCTCAAGTATGGCGCCCCGCCGCACGGCGGCGTGGCGTTCGGCCTCGACCGTATTGTCATGCACCTGACGGGCACGAGCAACATCCGCGACGTCATCGCCTTCCCCAAGACGCAGACTGGCGCGGACCTGATGACGGGCGCGCCGGCGCCGGTGGATGAGATGCAGTTGCGCGATCTGAACCTGCGCGTGCAGGCGGCGAAGCGCAAGGATGTCGCGAGCAGCACGTGACGCGCGCCGCTTGCGGCTTCGTCGATAAACGTCGGATGGCGGGTGCCACTGGCGGTTTGTCCGCCAGTGTGCGTGCCTGGCGTCCGGGCACTGGTGGGCAAGCCACCAGTGGCACCCTTCTCGGACGGAGCCTACGGCGCGCCGGGTGCCACTGACAAGGGCGTCTTCGGCCTTGCCAGTGTCTGATGCCGCTTGCACTGACAAGCTCCGCGGACTCCGCTTGCCAGTGGCACCCCCGCGTGCGAGCGGATGCCGCCGGCTACGGCGTCGCGCTGGTGTCGACGTCCTCGCGCGGGGTCATTGCCGCCTCCAGCGCGGCCTCGTCGATCGGCTCATTGCTGATCGTCACCACCACCGCCTCGCGCAGGTAGCGGTTGGCGACGGCGCGCACGGTGTCGGCGTCGACGCGCTCGACAGCCGCGCGGAACTTCTCGCCGTCCGGGTCGTCCAGGCCATAGATCTCATCAAGCGCGGCGGTCATTGCGCGGTCGCCGTTGCTCTGGCGGCCGAAGAACTCGCTGGTGAGCAGCGCGGCCTTGGCGCGGGCGAGGTCGGCCTCGCCGATGGGCCCGTCCTGGGCGCGGCGGATCACCGCCATGGAGCGCTCGAGCGCTTCGGGCGCGCTGCCGGCGTTGGTGTTGAAGGTCAGCTCGAAGTAGCCGGGGACGAGCCCGGTGACGAGGCGGGCCCACTGGGCGTAGGCCAAGCCCGGCCCCTCGCCGCGCAGCGCCTGGTTGAGCCAGCCCGTGGGGAACGCGCTGATCAGGCGCGACGCAACCTGGATCGCGGCGTAGTCCTCGTCCGCGCGGTCGATGACCGGCCCGAAGCCGACCTTCACCGCGGTCAGCGGCTTACGCGTCGTGTGCTGGATGATGCGCGGCGTCGGCTCCGGCGTGGCGGGCAACTCGAAACGCTCGGTCGGCTCGCGCAGCAGGTCACCGAAGTGCGCCGCCACCGCGTCGCGCACGGCGTCGGGCTCGACGTCACCCACCACCGCGACGACGGCGTCGCCCGCGGCGAGCCGGCCTTCGTGATAGGCGCGAAGGGCCTCGGCGGTGAGCCCCTCGACCACCTCGCGCCGCCCCAGCGCGCTCTGCGACCACGGGTGGTCATCGCCGTAGTACGCCTCGCGGAAGCGCAGGCTCAGCTCGCCATACCACGAGTCCGCCTGGCGCTCGATCGCAGCGAGCAGGCGCGGCTGCAGCCGCTGCCACTCGTCCTCGGGGAACGTCGGCTCGCGCACGACCTCGGTGAGCAGGCCCAGCACCTCCCGCCAGTCGTCGGTCAGCGCGCTGGCCTGGGCGTAGGTCGTGTTGTTGCCCGCGGAGACGCCCATCTGCGCCCCGAGGCTCGCCAACCGTTCGGCGAGCTCCTGGGCGGTGTGGTTCGCGCTGCCGCGCATCATCATCGCCGCCATGGCGTTCTCGCGGCCTTCGCGGCCCGGCTCTTCGCTGAGCAGGCCGCCCTTGAAAAAGAGCTGCATCGACACGGCGGGCACGACGGTCGATCGCTGCACGAGCACGCGCAGGCCGTTGTCCAGCTCATAGCGCACGAGCGGGTCGACCTCGATGGGTCGGGCGTCATGCTCGCGGCCCGCGAGATTCGCGCGCAGGCCGGCGATCGTCTCGCGGTTGTCGAGCGTGATCGCCTCCTGCTCGAACGCGGCCGCGTCGATTTCGTCGTCCGGCCTCGCGAGCCCCGGCTGCGCCTGCTCCGCCTCGAGCGGCTTGAGCATCACGCTGATGAGCCGATCCGGGTCGAGGTGCGCCCGGGCGGCGGCCTGCAGGTCCTCCGCCGTCAGCGCGTCGATCGCCTCGGCGTAGCGGTCGAGGTAGTCCGGGTCGTTCATGGCGATGATGTCGCGCGCGAGCCGCGAGGCGACGCCTTCGACGGTCTGGTTGGCCTGCACGATCGACGCCAGCGTCTGGCGCTTGGCGCGGGCGAGCTGCTCGTCCGTCACCGGCTCGTCGCGCAGGCGGGTGAGCGTGTCGAGCACGCCCTCGCGCACGGTTTCGATGCGCTCATCGTCGGTCAGCGACTCGCCGCCGAAGCCGCGGATCTCCGCGTCGACGCCGAAGAACCCTTCGCCCCAGTCGAAGCTGAGGTTGTAGGCCGAGATGCTGTTGACGTACCCGCGCTCGTCGCGCAGCTCGCGCACGAGCACGGACGCTTCGCCGCGGCCGAGCACGGTGGCGAGCAGGTCGAGCGCGTAGTCGTGCTCGCCCGCCAGGCGTGTGCCGGGGAAAGCGAGGCGCACGCGCGGGCGCGAGACGTCGGCATGCGTCGTGATGCTGCGCGGCTCGTCGATCACCGGCTCAACGGGGAATGACAGCTCCGGCAGCTCGCGCGCCGGCTGGTCCTTCCATATCGCCGTGAGCTGGTCGACCACCGCCTGCTTGTCGATGTCGCCCGCGACGACGAAGACGAGGTTGTTGGGCACGTACATGCGGTGGTAGAACGCGACGATGTCGTCGCGGGTGATGTCGAGAAACTCGTCGATGTAGCCGATCGTCGGGTGCCGGGCCGGGTGGGCGCTGTAGCGGGCCTGCTGGGTGTAGCGCCACAGCAGGCGGCCGGGATCGCCCTCGCCCATGCGGAACTCCTCCTGGATGACGTCGCGCTCGCGGGCGACCTCGTCGGCGCCCAGCTCGCTGTGGGCCATCCAGTCGGCGAGCAGGTCGACGGCCTCGGCGGTGTGCTCGGCCGTCGTGTTGATGAAGTAGCGCACGTTGTCCAGTCCCGTCGCCGCGTTGGTGCGGGCGCCGATGCGCCCGAGGATCGCGTTGCTCTCGGCCTCGCTGCGCGTGCTCGTCGTGCCGCCCGAGGCGAGGTGCTCGAGGTAGTGGCTGATGCCGGCCCCGACGAATTCCTGCTCATAGATCGACCCGGTGCGCACCCAGGCCTGGGCGGAGACGACCGGCGCGGTGGGGATCTCCTGGGCGACGATGATGAGCCGATTGGGCAGCTCGACGATGAGGCGGTCTTCACGCTGCTGCACGATGCGGTACTCCGTCTCGGGGGCGGTGGCGGCTGCTGCGGCGGCGCTCGCGACGGGGAGGGCGGCGAGGAGGATGGCCGGCAGGATGCGGTGAGTCATGGCTGGTTCCGGAGCGCGCGGCGGCCGACGCGCGGGTTGATCGGTGTGGCGGCTCGGGGGTAGCCGGTGGGGGGATGACGCCGCTAGCATGGGTGCCGGGCGTGCCCCGCCTGGAAACCATGGTACGTCAGGATCGGCGTGCTGTTCGAAATCGGGCTCATCCGCAGGGCGGGCGACGACCGATGCTGGCAGGGGCGGGCCATGATTCCGCCCGCTCGGCCCGCCGTGGCTCGCTTCTTGCGGGCCTGAAAGGCGAAGGGGCGTTCCGGCCTCGCTGGCCCGGGTGTGTGACCCGGCGTCGGCGGTCGACCCGTACGCGAAAGGCATCGCGATGCTGACCATCACCGAAACCGCCGGCGAGCACCTCAGCCAGTTGCTCGAGGACGCGGAGGCCCCCGAGGGCGCCGCCGCACGCTTCGTCGCCAGCGACGAGGGGCTGAGCCTTCACGTCGACGAGCCGAGACCCGGCGACGAGACGCTCGAGCACGAGGGGCGCACCGTGCTGCTGCTCGACGCCCAGATCGCCGAACTGCTCGCCGACCGGACGCTGGACATCGAGCAGACGGAAGAGGGGCCGGCCCTGACGTTGCAATAGGTGCGTGCCCGATGCGCCCGCCCGTGGGGGCAGCGCGTGTGACGCGGTGCCGAAGGCTGTACTGCGCGCGATGTGCGGTTCGCGGTCACCCTTCGGGCGGCGCGGCGGCGTGCCGGTGGCCCGAGCGCATCGTGCAGCCGCATATCGCGACGGGTATGATCAAGGCCAGGGTTTCATTGGCCATGGCTTCGATCGTGCTCGATCAACTCGCGACGTTCGGCCCGCACCATTGCCGGCAGCTCGATCGTGCGCAGGCGGACCGGTACACCGCTGCGTTGACCCGCGCCCACGGCGAGAACTTCACCGTCGTCTCGTGGCTGCTGCCGCGCCGCCTCCGCGCCGACTTCAGGCACGTCTACGCCTTCTGCCGTTGGGCGGACGACCTGGGCGACGAGACGGGCGACACGGCGCGGAGCCTGGAGCTGCTGGCGTGGTGGCGCGACGAGTTGGCCCGCTGTTATGCCGGTCGGCCGCGCCATCCGGTGTTCGTAGCGCTCGAGCCGACCATCGAGCGTCACGACATCCCGCGCAAGCCCTTCGACGATCTCATCGACGCGTTCGTGCAGGACCAGCAGGTCACGCGGTACGACACCTTCGAGCAGGTGCTCGACTACTGCACGCGCAGCGCCGATCCGGTTGGGCGGCTGGTGCTCTACCTGTGCGGTCACCACGACGCCGAGCGGCAGCGGCTGAGCGATGCGACATGCACGGCGTTGCAACTGGCGAACTTCTGGCAGGACGTGCGGCGGGACATCGTCGAGCGCGACCGCGTCTATCTGCCCGCCGACGTCGCCCACCGGCACGGGCTGCACGTGGGGATGATGGTCAACGCCGTGCGCCTCGACGCGGACCCCGCCAATGCGGCGTGCGGGAGCTGCGCGTCCGCCGGGCCCGGCGCCGGGATGCGCGCGATGCTGCCGGCGTATCGCGGAGCGATCCGCGAGCTGGTTCGGCGGACGTGGCCGCTGTTCGAGCGCGGACGCGGGCTCTGGCCGCTGGTCGAGCCGGGCATTCGCACGGACATCAAGCTGTTCACGCTCGGCGGCGAGGCGGTGCTGCGCCGGATCGAGCGGATAAATTACGAGACGCTGCTGCGCCGGCCTCGCATCGGGCGGGCGACGAAGGCGGCGCTGCTGGTGCGGGCGCTCGCCGGGCGGTTGCGGCCCGGTGGGCGGGGTCGCGCCGCGACGCCAGCAAAGGAGCACGCGCGTTGAACGACGCATCGACCGGATCGGCGATTCGCGAGGCGCCCCCGCCTCCACCCCCGCCTCCACCCCCGCCTCCACCCCCGCCTCCACCCCCGCCTGCCGCGGCAGGGACGGCGGTCAGCGCGCCGCGCGCAACGCTGGTTGGCGGTGGCGCGCTGGACGCCTCACACCGCTACTGCCACCAGGTGACGCGCACGCGGGCGGGCAACTTCTACCACGGCCTGAAGCTCACGCCGGAGCCGAGGCGGTCGGCGATGTACGCCGTCTACGCATTCATGCGAGCCTGCGACGATCTCACCGACGAGGCGGGCGCGGAGGTGGACGCCGCGGCCGGGCTGGAGCGGATCGAGCGTTTCCGCGCGACGATGCAGCGCGCTCTTGACGCCGCCACCGCCGACGCACTGCCTGCCGGCGCGCTCTGGCCGGCGTTTCATCATGTCGTGCACCGCTACGGCATCGACACGGCGCACCTGCACGCCATGCTCGACGGGCAGCGGTGCGACGTGCTCGAGCAAGCCTATGCCAGCTTCGACGAGCTCTACGCCTACTGCTACCGCGTGGCGTCGGTCGTCGGGCTCGTGTGCCTGAGTGTGTGGGGCTATCGCGGCGGGGCCGCGACGCGGCGGCTCGCCGAGCAGCGCGGCGTGGCGCTGCAACTGACGAACATCCTGCGCGACGTGGCGGAGGATGCGCAGCGCGGCCGCGTCTACCTGCCCGCCGACGAGTTGGCGCGGTTCGATGTCACCGGTGCGATGCTGCGCGGCGAGGAACCGGCGACGGCCGGGTTCGATCGACTCATGCGGTTCCAGATCGAGCGGGCGCGGGGCTACTACCGCGCGTCGGCGGGTCTGGAGCGGGCGATCGAGCCGGGCTGCCGGGGCACGAGCTGGGCGATGATGGAGATCTACCGTCGGCTGCTGGAGCGCATCGCCCGCCGCCCGCGCGACGTGCTGCAGCGGCGCGTGCGGCTGGGCACACTGGAAAAGCTCGCCATCGCATGCCAGGCGACGTGGCGGGGGCGGGGGTGAATTTCGGATTTCGGATTGCGACAACGACCGGCCGGCCACCGGCCGCGGACTGACCCAGGCGCTGATAGCGAACAGTTAACAGTTAGCAACCATTCATGACCACCGCCTCCTCCACCATCATCGTCGGCGGCGGCTTGTCCGGCCTCGCCGCGGCCGTCCGCCTCGCCGACGCCGGCCAGCCCGTCACGCTCATCGAGACGCGCAAGCGCCTCGGTGGCCGGGCGACGAGCTTTGTCGATCCCGAGACCGGCCAACTGCTCGACAACTGCCAGCACGTGCTCATGGGCGCGTGCACCAACCTGCTCGACCTGTACGAGCGCCTTGGCGTCGTCGACCGCATCCGCTGGCATCGCGCGTTTCACTTCATCGACGGCCGGGGCCGCCTCGACACGCTGCGCCGCGACGACCTGCCGGCGCCGCTGCACCTGCTGACGTCGCTGATGGGATTCGGCAGCCTCACGTGGGGTGAGAAGTGGGCGATCCTGCGGGCGATGATGGGCGTCATGCAGATCACGCCCGCAACACGTCGGCAGCTTGACGACAGGAGCTTCGCCGACTGGCTACGCGCCATGGATCAGCCTGTCGGCGCGGTCGAGAAGTTCTGGTCGCCGATCGTCACGAGCGCGTGCAACGAGACGCCCGAGCGCGTCTCGGCGGCGGGCGCGGTGCAGGTCTTTCAGCAGGGCTTCCTCCAGCACAACGAGGCGTGCACGATGGGCCTGCCCGCCGTGCCGCTGGCGGCGCTGTATGACACCGCGGTCAATCGTATCGAGCGCGGCGGCGGGCGCGTGAGGCTCGGGTGCAGCGCGGCCGGCTTCTTGTACGACGCCGGCCGCGTCCGCGGGCTGCGCCTCGGCGATGGCGAGCAGATCGCCGGCGAGACGTTCATCGCCGCCCTGCCGCACGATCGGCTGGCGAAGCTGGTGACGGCAGCGATGCGCCAGGCCGACGCGCGCCTCACCGGGCTTGATGAGCTTGCCGTCAGCCCGATCATCGGCGTGCACCTGTTCCTGCACCGCGGCGACGGGCAGCCGATTATGGACCTACCACACGCGGCGCTGACGCAGAGTCCGCTGCAGTGGATCTTCAACAAGGGCGTCGCCGATGGGGATGGCGTGGCGAGGGCGGCGGGTGTGGCGGGTGTGGCGGATGTGGCGGATGTGGCGGGGGGTGGGGCGCAGCATCTGCATGGCGTGATCAGCGCGGCCCACGAGTGGGTCGATCAATCGGCGGATGACGTGCTGGCCATGGCGCTGGCGGAGGTCCGCCGCGTGTTCCCCGCCGCGCGCGAGGCAGCGCTGACACACGGCCGGGTGATCAAGGAGAAGCGCGCCACGTTCAGCGCCCGGCCCGGCACGCAGCGGTCGCGCCCGGCGACGCGCGGCGCGATCGACAACCTCCTGCTCGCCGGCGACTGGGTCGACACCGGTTGGCCGGCGACGATGGAGGGCGCGGTGCGCAGCGGGTACGGAGCGGCCGCGGCGGCGTCGTCGGCGGTCGAACCCCCGCGGGTCGATGATCTCACCGCCCAGTGGATCTATCGACTGCTTGCGGGGTGACGCATCGCGTGCGTCACCCCGAGCGCGGCGGGTGGCACTGACAAGGCCGCCTTCGGCCTTGTCAGTGTCTTGCCATCGTTCGCACTGACAAGCTCCGCGGACTCCGCTTGTCAGTGCCACCCCGGCGCTACGAAACTGTGGCACGCGATCCAACGCGCCGCGGACGCGTGTGTCGATCCGGAACCGACGCCCGTCACTCCGAGCGCGGACGCGCCGCCCAGTGCATCTTCTGCGCCAGCATCTTCCAGTAGTTCAGATCCGGATTGTGCACGAGCAGCACGGCCTTGTCATGCTTGCACACGCGGATCTGCTGGCCCGCGTCGAGGTGACACGACACCTGCCCGTCAATGACCAGGGCCGTGCCCACGTTGGCCCGGCGGATGCTCAGCCACGTCTCGCACTCGGCGTTGTAGACGATGGGGCGGAACGCCAGCGTGTGCGGGCAGATGGCGGTGACGCACAGGCCGTTGATCCCCGGGCTGACGATCGGCCCGCCCGCGGCGACGTTGTAGGCGGTCGAGCCGGACGGCGTCGAGACGATCACCCCGTCGCCGCTGAAGCTCGTCGCGCTCGTGCGCGAGGTGTGCGGCTCGATGGCGAGCTCGACCTCGATCATGCGGTAGGGCGGCCCCGCGGCGATGACCGCGTCGTTCATGGCGATGGAGGTGAAGGTGGGCTCCGGCATCGGATCGCCGTCGCCGCCCCACTCCGGGGCGTCGGGCGGGTAGACGGTGACGTCGAGGGCGATGCGCTCGCTGATGCGGCGGTTGCCCTCGGCCAGCGCTTCCCAGTGTTGCTTGAGGCTATCGATGGTGAACTCGGCGAGGAAGCCGAGCTTGCCGAAGTTGATCCCCAGCAGCGGGATCTGGCGCTCGATCAGCGCCCGCGCCTGGCTGAGCATCGTGCCGTCGCCGCCGAGGACGAGGGCGAGGTCGGCGCGGGGCAGCTCGTGGACGCGCTGGGGCGTGAGCGAGCCGGTGTCGGCCTCGGCGACGATCTCGACGCGCTCCGCCAGCCACGGCCGCAGGGCGCGCAGGGCGTCGGTGACCGGCTGCTTGGTCTTGTTGGCGAGGATCATCACCCGCCGGATGGGCGGCAGGGCGGTGGCGTCGGAGGCGTATCGCTGGGCCATCGGCGGTCGTTTCCATCGCGGGCGACGCGGTTTTCGGAATGCCGGGGCCGGCATCAGCCGATCAAGAGCATATGGAACGGCTGTGCGCAGTGCGAATCGGCGCGCGGCAAGGCATGCGCGCAGAGGCCGCCAAGAGCGCAGAGGCCGCGGGAGCGAGAGCTTGCTTTATCCTGCGTGCGCTGCGCTCTCCGCGGCCTCTGCGAGAACTCCCCCCCCCGGCATCGAGGAGCCCCCATTGCAGGCGATTACGTTTGACGGCAAGCAGGCCAGGCTCGTAAGTAACCGTCCCCGTCCCGTCCCCGCCGCCGGCGAAGTGCTCATTCGCCCGCTGCGCATGGGCCTGTGCGCGACTGATCTCGAGCTCTGCAAGGGTTACATGAATTTCAAGGGGGTGCTCGGCCACGAGTTCGTGGGCGTCGTCGAGGAGGCCGCCTCCAAGGACGCCAAGCGGTGGGTCGGCAAGCGGGTGGTCGGGACGATCAACTGCGTGTGTGGCCGATGCGACATGTGCCGCTCGGGCCTGCGCGAGCATTGCCGGCAGCGGACGGTGCTGGGCATCGCGGGGCGCGACGGCTGCTTCGCCGAGGCGTTCACGCTGCCCGCGCGGAACCTGCTGGAGGTACCCGACTCGGTCGACGACGATCGGGCGGTGTTTACCGAGCCGCTCGCCGCGGCGTTCCAGATCCTGCGCCAGCTCAACATCGAGGGCCGGCCGTACATCACTGTGCTCGGCGACGGGCGGCTGGGGCTGCTGTGCGCGCAGGTGATGAGCCGGCTCAACGCCCGGGTGCGGCTGCTGGGCAAGCATGCCGACAAGCTGCAATTGTGCGAGCGATGGGGGATCAAGCACCGCCTCGTCAGCGAGGTCGGCCTCAGGCAGGACCAGGACATCGTCGTCGACTGCACCGGCTCGCCGACGGGGCTGACCACGGCGATGCAGATGGTGCGGCCGCGCGGGACGATCGTGATGAAGACGACCGTCGCGCCGAACGACATGGACGCGGACCTCTCACCGCTGGTGATCAACGAGGTACAACTGATGGGCAGCCGGTGCGGCCCGTTCCCGGACGCGCTGGCGGCGCTGTCGGCGGAGCAGGTGGACGTGGTGAGCCTCATCAGCCGGCGCATGAAGCTCGCCGACGGCGAGAAGGCGCTGGCGGCGGGGCGCAAGGGCGTGCTGAAGGTGCTGCTGGAACCGTGAGAGAAAATTAAAAATTCAGAAATGGGGGCAGATATGGGGCTCGGTTTCTGAATTTTTAATTTTGAATTCTGAATTCACTTCACGCCGGGTCGTAGCCGGAGCCGCCCCAGGGGTGGCAGCGGGCGATGCGCTTGAGGCCTTTCCACAGGCCGCGCACCGCGCCGTAGCGCTCGATCGCGTCGATCATGTATTGGCTGCACGTGGGCAGATAACGACAGTGCCCGCCGATCACGTGCCCCAGCGTGGCGCGGTAGAAGTGCACGAGGTTGATGAGCAGGCGGGCGAGCATGGTCGTGTTGGCCGGGGGGGCGCCCGTCGCGTCTTGGTGGCTACCCACGACGCCGCCGCCACTCGTCGTCAAGGTCGCGCACGGCCCGGGCGAGCCAGCGCTGGTAGTCTCCCAGCGTGCCGGGCGGGTGCGGGTGCACCTGCACCACGACATCGTAGCCGGCGGGTAGCTCGTGCTGCAGGAGGCGGAAGGATTCGCGCAGCAGCCGCTTGACGCGGTTGCGCACGACGGCGTTGCCCACGCGGCGGGGCACGATCAGCCCGAGGCGGTTGTGGGGCAGGTCGTTGGGGCGTCCGCGCACGGCCAGCGGGCCGACGTTCTTGCGGCAGTGGGCGTCGAAGACGGCGTCGAACTGCCGCCGGTGGCGCAGCCGCTGTTCGGGTCGGTAGCGGTGGGGGGGGTCGATCAAGGCGGGGCCCGCTCGGTTGGCGCCGCATGGCGGTGCAGTAGATGTCACCGCGTCTCGGCCTGACCGGCCGGGGCGTCGGCGGCATCGTGCCCGGCGGTGATCGCGCTGGCCTGCGCCGCCCGGGCGATGCCAAGGCCCAGCGCGCAGCCCGCGAGCCCCGCCGACGCGTAGTGGATCGGCAGCGCCAGCGCCGGGCCCCAGATCGCGCTGGTGTAGACCGCGGCGAGCAGCCCGTCATGGTCGGGGAAGCTCACCAGGCTGTAAATGTACGCGACGAGCCCCAGCACCAGCGGGGCGAGCAGCAGCGGCAACGTGCGGGCGGCGGGAACCACGCTCTGCGCCACGCCCGCGCCGACGGCGAACGCCAGCCCGAGGCCCACGAGCACCTGGCTGACCTCGCGCGACTGGATGAGCACGCTCGCCAGCAAGGCCGCGACGACGACACAGATCGCCACACCGGCGGCCTGGGCGCCGGCAGGCGCGCGCCCGGCGGATAGACGGTCGCGTCCCGACGCGGTGCGAGCGATGAGCATCGTCGCGACGACGATCCCGGCGAACAGGAGGATGATCTCGAGCATCAGCAGGATGTAGCTGCCCGGCAGCGAGGCGCGCCAGAACCAGCCGTCCATGCTGCCGCCGTGGCCCGCGGGAAAGGCGAGGGCCGTGCCGAGGACGAACGCGGCGGAGCGGAGCGACCGGGTCATCGCGCCGGCCAGCCATGCCAGGCCGAGCGCCGGGAGCCCCGCCAGCAGGAGCACCGCGACACCGCCGACGAACCCCACACGGGCGCTGAAGAGGCTGATGCCCGGCGCGGCGTCGACCGCTTCGAGCGGCCCGGCGGCGAGCGACCAGATCAGGCCGGCGACCAAGGCCAGCAGCAGCACGAGCACGCGTTGGTGGAAGGGCGATGGCATGGGGGAGAGCGGGGGGGGGGCAGACGGTAAGGGGCAGGGACGGCGTGTAGGATCCGCTGTGCGGACCGCCCACGGCACCGGAGCCATGGCCGGGTAGGGGGCAGTATTGGGAGTTGCGGCCGGAATGTCCAACGGCGCGCATCCGCCGGTGCCAGTAATCCGTGAGCTTTCGCGCCCACCCCGCGGGAAGGTCCACAGCGGACCCTACAGCCAGTCGACCAGTTGCGGGGCGAAGTACGTGATGACGAGGTCCGCCCCGGCGCGGCGGATCGCGTGCGTCACCTCCAGCGCGGCCGGTTCGATTTCCAGCCAGCCGCGGTCGGCAGCGGCGTGCAGCATCGCGTACTCGCCCGAGACGTGGTAGGCGACCAGGGGCACGTCGCACGCGTCACGCACCTGCCGCACGATGTCCAGGTACGTCGCCGCGGGCTTGACCATGACCAGGTCGGCCCCCTCGGCGAGGTCGGCGGCCAACTCGCTGCGCCACTCGCGCGACCGCCGCGGGTCCATCTGGTAGCCGCGCCGGTCGCCGAAGGCCATGCCGCCCTCACCCGCCTCACGGAACGGGCCATAGAGGCTGGAGGCGTACTTGACGCTGTAGCTGAGGATGGCGGTATGGGCGTGCCCCGCGGCGTCGAGCCCGGCGCGGATCGCCGCGACCTGCCCGTCGACCATGCCCGACGGCGCGACGACGTCGGCGCCCGCCTCGGCCTGGACGACGGCGGTGCGGGCAAGGTGCTCGAGCGTCGCGTCGTTGTCCAACTCACCCCCGGCCGTCAGCACGCCGCAGTGGCCGTGGTCGGTGTATTCGCAGAAGCAGAGGTCGGCGTAGAGCATGGCGTCGAGGCCCGCGTCGCGGGCCCGAGCGAGCAACTGGTTGACCGGGGCGTCGGCGGCCGCAGCGTAGGAGCCGACCGCGTCCTTGTGGCCCGGCGCGGTGACGCCGAAGAGCAGGAACTGCCGCAGGCCCCGGGCGGTCAGGTCGGTCATCCGTTTCAGCGCGTCGCTGACGGGAAGCTGCGCGACGCCGGGCATCGAGGCAACGGGTTGCGGCGCGTCGAGATCGCCGACGAACAGCGGATAGATGAGCTGCGCCGGTTGAAGGGTGACGTCGGCGACAGCGTCGCGCAGCACGGCCGTGCGGCGGAGGCGGCGCAAACGCTGTTGCGGGAAAACGGGGCGCGTCATGAAACGGTTATCTTAGCAGGTGGGGTTCACGGCACCCCTGGCGGGGGTGGTCTGGGCGCGTGGCGTGGGTTGGGGATGTTGGCCTGCGGCCGGGCGCGGCGGGTAGTTGCCTGCTTGCGCGGGCGTGATTAAACTCGCGGCATCCTCTCATGAAGGGCGCATGCGATGCCCAGGCTTATGTTCTGGCTGCTGGTCGGCGTGGTGGGTTTGGTGGTTGGCTGTGACGGCGGCGGGCCGCCGCGCTTGCTTTACACGGATGACGGGCAGTACCTGCCGCCGCAGGTCAGCCCGGGGCTGGTGGCGCAGCCGGAGTCGCCGATCCCGGACGTGCCGGTGCCGGTGGGTTTCAGGCTGCTGCAGGACCGGGGGCACGTCGACGTCTCGGGCGGGGGACGGAGCGTGCACCACGTGTACCAGGGCCGGGGCCGGCAGCCGGACGCGGTGACGTTCTTCCGCCAGAACCTGCCGCGGCGGGGCTGGGAGCGGACGCGGCGGCCGTTCGAGGAGGAGGACGGCAGCATCACGCTGGCGTACACCAACGGGCAGGAAAACCTGCAGATCCACGTCCAGCAGCGGTACCAGCGGCTGACGCTCACGATGTGGCTCGACGCGGCGGACGTGGCCCGGGACTGGTGAGCCCGCTAAACTTCCCGACTCGCCCGGCCGGGGCGTGCGCCACTGCACGCGCGGCGGCATCCGCACGATAAAGGGTCACATGGACAGCCAGGAACGACACGATCTCAAGGAAAACGACCTCGCCGAGTTCTTCCAGAACTTCGGCGAGTGGTGGGCCAAGTGGGGCAACACGGTGCTGATCGTGTTCGTCCTCGTCGCCGGGTCGTTCGCGGCCTACCGCCTCGTGAGCTACCGCAGCGAGATGCGGCACGAGACGGCGTGGGGCGAGCTCGCGGCTGCGACGACCGCGGCGCAGTACATGGACGTCGCGGCGTCGCACGAGCAGCCAGCGGTCCAGGTGCTGGCCTACCTGCGCGGCGGGGACCTGTACCTCGCCCATGCCCGCCTGCCGGCGGACGCGCCGACGCCCCGGTCGCGCAACGAGGAACTGCCCCCGCCGGTCGACGTCGAGATGCCCGCGGAGGAGGCGGCGCAGCGGGCGGAGCAGGCGTATGGCCGGGTCATGGAGCTGGCCGACGAGCCGACGTTCCGCGTCAACGCGCTGCTGGGGCTCGCGGCGGTGGCGGAAACGCACCAGGCGTGGGACGAGGCGGCGGAGCATTATGACGCGGCCGCGGAGCTTGCCGGCGACGTGCTGCCGGGGCTGGCGCGGACGGCGCGGCAGCGGCGCGAGCTGTTGCCCGCGATCCGCCAGCCGGTGGTGTTTGCGCCGGCGCGATCGGCGTCGCCCATGCCGGCGCTGCCGGGCCTTGGCGGTGCGTCGGACCCGTTCGACATCAGCGAGCTGCTGGACTTCGAGACTCCGATCACCCCGCGCGCCACCCCCGCCGCGTCCGAGTCGTCGGAGGGTGAGCCGGTGGAAGTCGAGCAACGGCTGGATGAGACGGGCATGCCGACCGACCCCGCCACGCGCTCGTCCACGCCCCCCACGCCTGCCGAGGACGCCGACGGCGGCGCGGATTGATGGCAGCGCGTCAGCCGCCGGCGGAGGGTGGACGTGAGCCGGACCCCGCCGCCCCCGCCACGCGTCCCGCCACTCCCCCTGGCGAAGACCCATCGGCGGACGCCTTCGCGGACGACGAGGCGATTGCCGACGCGCTCGAGGACGAGACGGGCAACGAGCACGTGCGCTACCGGTTGTCGCGCGACGCGAAGAATCGGCTGGACAAGTATCTTCAGAACCGCCTGCGCCACATCAGCCGGCACCAGATCCAGAAGCTGATCGGCCAGGGCGGCGTGCGCGTCAATGATCGGCCTGCCAAGGCGAGCACGCGCCTGAAAAAGGACGACGTCGTCGACGTGATCCTCCCGCCCAAGCCGACGCGCGAGCTCCAGCCCGAGCCGATGGACCTCGACATCCTCTACGAGGACGCCGGCTTCATCGTCCTCAACAAGCCCGCCAATCTCATCGTCCACCCGGCGCGCGGCCAGCTCTCCGGCACGATGCTCAACGGCCTGGCGTACCACTTCCAGCAGCAGAACCAGGGCGCCGCGCTGAGCACCGTCGGCCAGCGCGAGGCGCGGCCCGGCATCGTTCACCGCCTCGACAAGCACACGACCGGCGTCATCATCGTCGCCAAGCAGGATGAGCCCCACTGGCAGCTCGCCCGCCAGTTCGAGGAGCGCAGCAACCTCAAGGCCTACCTTGCCCTCGTCCACGGCTGCCCCGACCCGCCCGGCGGCGCGATCGAGCAGCCCATCGGCAAGCACCCGACCATCCGCGAAGCCATGGCCGTGCGCCAGGACGCCGCCGCGAAGCGGTCGCTGACGCTCTACCGCGTGCGCGAGCGCTACCGCGGCTACAGCCTCGTCGAGCTGGAATTGAAGACCGGCCGCACGCATCAGATCCGCGTGCACATGAGCTACATCGGGCACCCGGTCGTGGGCGACATCGTGTACGGCGGCGAGCCGATCGGCCGGGCGGAAATCGACGACCCGCCGTTGGCCGCCGGGGCGCGGGCGTTTCTGACCTATGCGCGGGACAAGACGGAGGGGGAGAAGCTGGAGGCCGCATCAGCGGCGCGCGAGGACATGCTGCTCTATACACCGGCGCTGCACGCGGCGCTCTTGCGCATGGTGCACCCCGGCACGGGCAAGGCGATGACGTTCACCGCCCCGGTGCCGTCACCGATGCGCGACGTGATTGATGCCCTGCGCCAGCACCTGGAGGCCGGGCCGGTGGTGACGGAGGGGTATCACGTGGATCTCGCGGCCGCGCTGCCGTAGAGGACCCTACCGGTTCGGCGCGTGCCAGGGGACGTCGGCGATGCCGGCGAGCTTGTTGGCTTGGCGCGCCATCGCGAACAGCAGATCGCTGAGGCGGTTGAGGTAGACGATCACCGTCGGGCCGACGTCCTCCTGCTCGGCCAGGGCGACGACGCAGCGCTCGGCGTGGCGGCAGACAGTGCGCGCCAGGTGCAGGCGGCTCGCGAGCTCGCTGCCGCCGGGCAGAATGAAGTGGCGCATCGCTTCGAGGCCGGCGTCGATGGCGTCAATGCGCTGCTCCAGGGCCTTGACGTGCTCGTCGGCGATGCGGGGGATCGCGGCCTTGTCCTTCGTCTCGCCGCCCGTGGGCCGGGGCGTGGCGAGGTCGGCTCCGAGCTCGAAGAGGCGGGCCTGGAGGTCATGGATCAGCGCCCGCAGGTCGTCGTCGGTGCACCCGCTGGCGGCGAGGCCGAGCGTGGCGTTGAGCTCGTCGACGCAGCCGCAGGCTTCGATGCGGGGGGCGTGCTTGGTGGTGGACTGGCCGCCGAAGAGGTCGGTCCGGCCTTCGTCGCCGCGTCCGGTGTAGAGCTTCATGCGCGTTCTCCTCTTCCATTAACCGCGAAGGGGGCGAAGAAAGGGATGCCTTACCGGGTTTAACGCCAAGACGCCAAGCGAGGAACGGAAAGCGAGCTAAGGAATCCTGAACAGCGGCTCGACTTTCGGCGCAATCCACCACCTTGGTCGATCACTCCCTCTCCACCCTTGGCGCCTTAGCGTTTACGGCTTTTCTTCGTGCTTTCTTCGCCCCTTCGCGGTTTCAGCGAATCACGAGTTCTGAAAGATGCGAAGCTGATGGCGCTCGAGGTCGAGCTTGTTGACCGGCCGATCGGGCTCGATGCGGTACTGGCCCGACCAGCACGCGTGACAATAGCTGCCCGCCGGCCGGCTGACACACGAAAGCATGCCGTCGAGGGAAAGAAAGGACAGGCTGTCCACGCCCAGGTACTGCCGGATCTGCTCGACGGTCCGGCTGTTGGCGATGAGCTGCGACGGGTCCGGGAAATCGATGCCGAAGTAGCAGGCGTTGCGGATCGGCGGGCAACTGATGCGCAGGTGGATCTCCTTGGGCCCGGCGCGGCGGATCTGCGCCATCTTCCCCTTCGTCGTCGTCCCGCGCACGATCGAGTCGTCCACCACGATGATCCGCTTGTCGCGGATCAGCTCGTCCACCACGTTGAGCTTCAACTGCACCGCGCTGCGCCGCTGCGACTGCGTCGGCTGAATGAACGTCCGGCCCACGTACCGGTTGGGCACGATCCCCTCCCGGTACGGAATGCCCGACCGCTCGGCGTAACCCAGCGCGGCGGACCGGCCGGAGTCCGGCATCGGGATGACGCAGTCGGCGTCGACCGGCGCCTCCTGCGAAAGCTTGCCGCCCATTCGCTCGCGCACCGCCTGGACCGTGTCGCCAAAGACCCGGGAACTGGGGTTGGCGAAGTAGACGTGCTCGAAGATGCAGTGCGCGGGCGTCTGCGGCTCGGCGAAGCGGCGCGACGTGACGCCAGCGTCGTTGAGCGTCACGATCTCGCCCGGCTCAACGTCGCGCTCATAGGTCGCGTTGATCGCGTCGAACGCCACCGTCTCGCTGGCGACGCACGGCGCGCCGTCCTCGGTGCGGCCGAGCACGAGCGGCCGCCAGCCCCAGGGGTCGCAGACGGCCTCGACGCGGTCGTGAAAGAGGAAGACGAGCGAGTAGGCGCCCTGCAGGTGCTGCAGCGTCTCGGCGAGCGGGTCTTCCTTGGAAAGATGATGCGAGGCGAGCAGGACGAGGATGACCTCCGTGTCGGTGGAGGTCTGGAACATGTGGCCGCGGTCCTCGTAATGCTTGCGGAGCAGTTCGGCGTTGATGAGGTTGCCGTTGTGGCCGAGGGCGACCTGCCCGCCGACATACTCGCGCAGGAGCGGCTGGGCGTTGCAGGACCTGGAGGAGCCGGTGGTGGAGTAGCGGTTGTGGCCGATCGCGGCCGCGCCGGTGAGGGTCTTCAGGATGGATTCGGGGAAGACCTCGGGGACGAGCCCCATGCCGACGTGGGCGTGGAGGTGGCCCTGCTCGTTGACGGCGATCCCCGCCGACTCCTGGCCTCGGTGCTGCTGGGCGTAGAGGGCGGTGTAGGCGAGGTGGCCGGCCTCGTGGGAGCCCCACACGCCGAACACGCCGCACTTGTGCTTGGCTTCATCGCTGTGCATGGGAAGGGTACGTCCGGGCGAGTGGGTATGTTAGCAGCGGCGGCGGGCATTGTACCGGCGGGGCCCAGAAATCGGGTTCCGGGTTCCGGGATCGGGGATCCGCAGAGGAGGCCCGATCCCGGAACCCCGATTTCCCGCCGCACGCCTGATCCTTCTTCCGTGCGTGTCGTAAGGAGGGTAGGATCGCCCCTTAGGCCGTCATGGGGCCCTGCCGGCATCGCCGGCGACCGTACCCTCCCCAGGAGCCACCCTCGTGAGCGTAGCCTCCGCCCGCACCATCCAGTACCGCCCGCACGGCGGCCTCGACCTGATCGACATCGACCCGCCCGCGCCCGGCCCCGGGCAGGTGCAGATCCAGGGCCTGGCCTGCGGGATCTGCGCCCTGGACATCCACGTCTACCAGCACGGGGCGCCCAACGGGTGCATCCCCGGCCACGAGGGCGTCGGCCGCGTCATGGAGGTCGGACCGGGCGTGCAGAGCTTCGAGCCCGGGCAGCGCGTCGCCGGGCGGGGGCTCGGCTTCGCTCAGCGGGCCAACGTGCACGCCTCGCAGCTCCTGCACCTGCCCGAGAACCACCTGCCCGACGAGCAGTGGCTCGTCGAGCCGGTCTCCTGCGTCATCACCGGGCTCGACCACTGCCAGCTCAAGGCCGCGGACCGCGTCGCGGTGGTCGGCTGCGGCTTCATGGGGCTGCTGCTGGTCCAGGGCCTGGCGCGGTCGATGATCGACGAGCTCGTGGCGATCGACCTCGACGACGAGCGGCTGGCGCTGGCGACGACCTTCGGAGCCCACGAGACGTTCAACGCGCGGGCGGCCGACTTCGACGACCACGCCGCGGCGTTGCGGCAGCGCGGCTTCGACACCGTCGTCGACACCACCGGCTCGCAGGCGGGGCTGGACCTTAGCTCCAAACTCGTGCGCCAGGGCGGGCGGCTGAACCTCTTCGGCTGGAACCACGGCCGGGCGGAGTTCCCAGGCGATTTGTGGCACATGGGCGGGATCACCGTGGTGAATTCGGCGCCCAACTCGCAGCTTCGCGACCCGTTCCCGCCGGCGGTGCGGCTGATCGAGAAGGGGCTGTTCGACCTCGAGCCGCTGGTCACGCACGTCGTGGAGCTGGAGGCGTACCCGGAGCTGCTGGCCAAGGCCGCGGCCCGCGAGGATGGGTACATCAAGGGCGTCGTGCGGCTGAGCGACGACTGAGCCGACCTTCTCGCAGAGGGCGCGGAGAGCGCAGAGATCGCGGAAGAAGTAGAGATGGTTCTTCTTCTGCGGCCTCCGCGTGGACCCTACTGGGCCTCGACGCGCTTGACGTAGAACATCGAGTCGGCTGCGCGCGGGCCGATCATGTGCCAGCTCAGCGGGAAGCGCGGTCCTTTTTCGACATACATCTCAAAGAGCAGACGGGCCCAGTCGAACTGGCGGTCGATGTTGGCCTCGACGCGGGCGGTGTCCGTGCCGGGGATGAACGTGGCGTTGCGGTGGTCCCAGTTGGGGTCGAGGCGGATGAGCATGTGGCCTTCGTCCCACTCGATCGGGTAGCCGTGGACGTACCCCTCGCCGGTGTTGGGCGTATGGAACCAGTAGCAGAGGAAGCGGTCCTTCTCGGCGGTGGAGGTGGACTGCGTGCCGCCGGCGAGCAGGCGTGCGTGGCTGACACGCAAGGGGACGGTGCCGAGGCGCCGGCGGGCGATCCAGGGAGTGAGCGTCTCGACGTCGAGCAGGCCGACGTGGGCCTGGTCGACGCGGAGGCGATCGGTGGCGTATCTGCGGTTGATGCGGCGTTGGCTGGCCACGGGCCGACTCGGGGGGTTTGGGAGGTTCTCGCAGAGCTCGCCGAGAGCGCGCGGAGGCCGCAGAGCGAGCCGGAGTTGTGGCCGGCGGGCGCGCGGCGGTATGGTATGTCGCCTTGACGGGGGGTGCACGGATTTCAGTAAGGCCCGCTGTGCGGACCTTCGCCGGGCGCATGCAAAATCCGCGGAAGGTCCGCACAGCGGACCCTACTGGGAGTGAAATCATGAATCAGGCTGCGCCGCCGGCGGCGCCGACCGTGGTCGGGCGGCTGGAAGAGAAGACCGACGAGCGGATCGTGCTGGCGGTCGAGGGCACGGACTATCGCCTGCACCTGGTGCCCGCGGGGCCGATTGACGCGGCGGTGGGGGCGCGGGTGCGTGGCGTGGTGCGCATCGAGGCGCGGCGGGTGGATGTCGTGCCCGCGGGTGGGTGGTTCATCGAGCCGGTGTTCGGCCGGCCGCGGCGGGTGCAGGGGCGGATCGTCGGCGGGGACGTCGCCGCCAACGAACTGCACCTCAAGGCGGGCACGGGGCTCGTCGTCAAGCTCGAGCCGGCGCAGAGCGCGGGCGACTTCGCCGTCGGGCAGATGGTGAGCTTCGACGTCAAGGCCGGGGCGACGTTCGAGGTGGTGTGAGGCGGAAGAAAGGGGGCAGGGGGCAGACTGCAGGGGGCAGTCAAGCCAGATCGTGCGGCCCTGCTGCCTCTTTAACTGCAGTCTGCAGACTGCCCCCTGCCCCCTGTTCCAACCGCAGATCAACGACCATGAACGACACCATCCACCGCATCCTGGTCACCGGCGGGGCGGGCTTCCTGGGCTCGCACCTGTGCGAGCGGCTGGTCGAGCAGGGGCACGACGTGATCTGTGCCGACAACTTCTTCACCAGCCAGAAGACCAACGTCGCCCACCTGCTCGAGCGGGCCAACTTCGAGCTGCTGCGCCACGACATCACCCACCCGCTGTGGCTGGAGGTCGACCAGATCTACAACCTGGCGTGTCCGGCCTCGCCGGTGCATTACCAGTTCAACCCGATCAAGACGACCAAGACGTCGGTGCTCGGCGCGATCAACCTGCTGGGCATGGCCAAGCGATGCAAGGCCCGCATCCTGCAGGCGTCGACGAGCGAAGTCTACGGCGATCCGGACGTGCACCCGCAGCCGGAGAGCTACCGGGGCAACGTCAACCCGATCGGCGTCCGGGCGTGCTACGACGAGGGCAAGCGCTGCGCCGAGACGCTCTTCTTCGACTACCACCGCCAGCACCGGCTGGATGTGCGCGTCATCCGCATCTTCAACACCTATGGCCCGCGGATGCATCCCTACGACGGGCGCGTCGTCTCCAACTTCATCATCCAGGCGCTGCGCGACGAGAACATCACGCTCTACGGCGAGGGCAAGCAGACGCGCTCGTTCTGCTACGTCGACGACCTGGTCGACGGCATCGTGGCGATGATGGAGGCGCAGCCGGCCTTCCCCGGCCCGGTGAACCTGGGCAACCCGCACGAGTTCACGATCCGCGAGCTGGCGGAGCTGGTGATCGAGATGACGGGCTCGAAGAGCAAGCTGGTGCACATGCCGCTGCCGGAGGACGATCCGACGCAGCGTCGGCCGGACATCACGCTGGCGGGTGAAAAGCTGGGCTGGCACCCGCGGGTGGAGCTGCGCGAGGGGCTGGCGAAGACGATCGAGTACTTCCGCGGCCTGGACCTGCGGCAGTTTCGCAAGCCGACGGATCACACGGCGCACAAGTCGTCGCAGATGTCGGCGTCATCGAACGTTTAGCCGCCGTGCCCATGGCACTCGTGGGGCGCATGGCGTTCCGGCACCACGTTTTCACGTGGTGCTACGGTGCATGTGTCCGCGTCGCCCGGACGGCTCGGCAACGGGGTCGCATTTCATGACGTTCAGCGCGAGCTACTACCGTGCAACGCTCCTGTTCTACATGATCGCGGTGGCCGCATATGGCGCATGGGGCGCTCTCGATGTCATCGGTGCGCCCACCGGATCACGGCACGGATTCGAGGTCGGCGGATCAGGTCTCGCAGGCGCCCTGGTCGAGGCGTTGTACCTTGGCCTTATCGGGGCGGTTGGCTTCCTGTTGGCGATGTGCCTGCTGGCCGCGCTCGGCAGGAGCGTGCGGCGGGTGGCGTACCTTGCGGCGGCGGTGCTGGGGGGGCTGTGGGCGGTGACGCTGCCGGTTGCGCTCGATCACACGATGGCCTTGGGCGGCTTTGTGCGCGGGCAGGTGGCGTTGGTGCTGGTGGCGATGATTGGCTCAATCGCCGTGTCACTGGCGTTGGAGGTTCTGATCGCGCGCCGAACGCATCCCGCGGATTGAGGTTGGACGCGCGGGGCGAGTTCGGCGCCGCGTCGCCCGGAGGGCGACGGCTAACGCGGGCGCGCACGCGTGCACTGGCGCGGCTATGCTGGCGAACCCGCGCGGTGACCTGCGTGTCTCCGCGCCGGTGTGGTTTTTTCCCTTTCCCTCAGGAGATGTGCGATGGCGGTCAAGACGGACCTTTTTGACCTGACGGGCAAGACGGCGCTGGTCACCGGCGGGGCGAGTGGGATCGGCAAAGGGATTGCCGCCGCGCTCGTCCAGCACGGGGCGAAGGTGCTTGTCGGCTCGCGCACGCAGGAGAAGGTCGACGCCGCCGCCCGCGAGCTCGACGCCATCGCCGACGTGTCGGGGGACGACCCGGTCGCGGCGGGCGTGGCGCTGGACGTGACCAGCCGATCAAGCGTCGATCGCGCGGTGCGCAAGGCGGTCGACCTCTTCGGCGGGCTGCATATCGTGGTCAACTCGGCAGGGATGATGCTCAAAAAGCCGAGCTTTGAGCTGGGCGACGACGAGTTCAACGCGATCTACGACACGCACGTGGCCGGCTCGCTGCGCGTCGCCCAGGCAGCAGGGCACATCTTCCGCGAGCAGCACGAGGGGTGCATCATCAACCTCGCGTCGATCAGCTCCTTCGTGGACCTCGTGGAAGTGGCGGCGTACGCTTCGGCGAAGAGCGCGGTGCTCGGGCTGACGCGCAGCCTGGCCAACGAGTGGGCCAAGCATGGCATCCGCACCAACGCGATCGCGCCGGGGTTCGTGCCGACGGACATCAACCGCAAGATGATCGAGGGCACGGACCGCGGCCGGCGGATCATCGAGCATACGCCCATGGGCCGGTTCGGTGTGGCGGAGGAGATCGCGGGCGGGGCGGTATACCTCGCCTCGAAGGCCGGCGCGTTCGTCAACGGACATACGCTGGTGATCGACGGCGGGTATCTCGCCAGCGGCATCGGAGATAGCCTCGCCCCGTGGGAAGGCGACGGGTAAGAGCGGCCCGCCGCTATAGGGTGCGTAGAGCGAAGCGATACCCACCTGGACCGGCTACAGAGTTGCCGACGGCTCGAACGCAGCCTGAAACCACAGGAGTTATCCATGCCCCAGGCATTGAATAAGCAGCAGATCGACGCGGCGATAGGCGGCGAGCTCAAGGGGTGGAGCGTCGAGGACGACAAGCTCGTGCGCAAATTCGAGTTTGGCAGCTTCAAAGAGGCGATGAGCTTCCTGGTGCGCGTCGCGTTCGAAGCCGAGGCCCGGGATCACCACCCCGAGGTGCATAACGTCTACAAGTGGGTGACGCTGTCGCTCAGCACGCACGACGCCGGCGGGAAGGTCACGAGCAAGGATGTGGACCTCGCCAAGGCGATCCAGGCGATCGACTGGACCCGGCACGATTGAGCTACCCGTCGGGGGGGGGGGGCGGGGTCGCGCGAGGCCCCGAACGGGTGGGCAAGCCACCAGTGGCATCGTGGGTGCGTCACGCGGGATACCGGTGGAATCGTCGCGTTCGGCGGGGCGGTGCTTTTAAGTGGCGGCTGGTGCAGGGACTTGACGGGCGCGGGGGGAGGCTGGACAATGTGCGTCTTGCCATCGGCGCCCGGGGCCCGGGTCGTGTCGGCTGCGCCGGCGCGGTCCGCCCGCCACTGCGGCGCCTTGTCCAGACCCGAGGCGATCCGCATGATGAAGAGCTTGCACAGGCGACGCAGTGATTGTCCCGTGCGCCGCGCCGCCCACAGCGCCACGGCGTGGACGTTGGCGCTGACCGTGGCGGCGGTGGCGGGCGCGGCGGGCGGGTGTCAGGGCGATCCCGACCCGACGCCCAGCGCGCCGCCGGCGCCCTCCTGGTCGGGACCGGCCTACCTGCGCGGGACCGTGGGTTCGATGGCGGGGCTGCGCAACTACCAGCCGCTGCTGGTCGAGGGCTACGGCGTGGTGATCGGCCTCGAGGGCACGGGCTCGTCGGAGCTGCCGGTCGAGCTGCGCGAGCGGCTGCTGCAGCACGCGCGGCAGATGGGCGTCGGCTCCAGCCGGGCGGCGCGCGACCTGCCCGAGGAGTACCGCGAGTTCGCTCGCATGAGCCCCGAGCGGTTCCTGCGCAGCCGGGACACGGCGATCGTCGCCGTCCAGGGACTCGTGCCGCCCGGCGCGGCGGCGGGAGCACGCTTCGACGTGCTCGTCTCGGCGCTGCGCCAGACGCAGACGACGAGCCTGGCGGGCGGCATGCTGTGGACGACGGACCTGGGCGTGGGCGGGGCGAACATGGAGTTGCAGTTCACCCGGCCGCGGGCCGAGGCTTCGGGGCCGATCTACCAGGACCCGCGGCAGGCGGACGACGCCCAGGGGCGGGCGGCGACGGAGCACATGGTGCAGGCGGTGGTCATCAACGGCGGACGGGCGACCGAGAGCCGGGGCATGGAGCTGGTGCTCAACCAGGAGAGCTACACGCGCAGCCGGGAGGTGGCGGACCGGATCAACGAGCGCTTTCCGACCGAGCCGGGTGAGCGGGGGCAGACGGCCAACGCCGTGTCGCCGATGATCATCGAGCTGCAGATTCCGCGGCGGTACCAGGACCGGCCGGCTGAGCTGATCGACCTGATCGCGCACCTGTACATCGGCGGAGGCGTGGGCTTTGAGCAGCGGCACGCGCGGCACCTGGGGCGCGTGCTCGAGAGCGACGTGGAGCAGGCGCCTTCCGTGGTGCTCGCGTGGCACGCGCTGGGACGGACGATTCAGCCGATCGTGCGCGAGTATTACGGGCATGACGAGCTGGTGGTGCGGCTGGCGGCGCTGGAGGCGGGGGCACGGCTGGAGGACGAGCAGGCCAGCGAGATGCTGCTGGAACTGGCGGGCCATGCGGACGCGGACGTGCGTCAGCGGGTGGCCCAGACGCTGGTGCACCTGCCGCGCAGCCGGCGCGGCGCGCGGGCACTGGCGCACCTGGTGGACGACGAGGCCACGCCGGTGCGCCTGGCGGCGTACGAGACGCTGGCGCGGATCGGCGACCGGGATCGGCTGGAGCGGTTCGTGGTGCGCAACCGGCGGGGGGTCAAGTTCATCATCGACCGCGTGGACGCGGAGCGCCCGCTGATCTACGTCACGCAGGAGCAGGTGCCGAGGCTGGTGATTTTCGGGCCGGACATGAGCTTGTCGAGCCCGGTCTTCGCGAGCCTGTGGGACAACCGTCTGGTGCTGCGCGGCGACGAGGAACAGGGATATGTCGAGGTGTACTACCAGGCGCCGCGGGCGATCGAGGGGCAGCGTTACAAGGTTCAGCCGAGCGTCGCGGCGCTGGCGTTCATGCTCGCGCATGAGCCGAGCGTCGAGCTGCCGCACGACGGGCTGAACCTGAGCTACAGCGAGGTGGTGGACGTGATCTCGCGGCTGGCGGATCGCGGGGTGATCGACGCGGAGATGCAAGTGCGGCGGTCGCCGCTGGCGGAGTTGGTGGCGCAGGCGATGGCCGAGCCGGGCTTCGGCCGGCCCGAACTGGCCGACGGCGAGGAATGGGACGCGGACGAGGGCGGGCTGGCGACCGACGCGCCGGGCGTCGAGCCACCCAATCTCGACGACCCGGCGATCCTGCAGCAGGGCGATGGCGATGGCGGGGGCGTCCGCGAGGAGCGCGGGCCGACGCGGATCGGCGCGCCATCGATCGGGCAGCGCTCGAGTGGCGTGCAGCGTGGGCGACAGGGCTCCGGCGGTGATGCTGCCACCGGGCTGCATCCGTCGCGGCCGGCTGCAGGATCGGGCGGGGCGGACTTCGGCGTCCCGCAGCCGCAACGCTCGCTCGATACGTTCCCCGTGCTCCATCAGGGCGGCGGCGCGGACGGTGATGGGTCGATTCAGCCGCGGTTTCAGCGGCCGGGCGACGCCGACGGCAGGGAGTGAGGACGGCCCCCTGTGCGCAAACGTTGCCGGTGCATGGATCAATAATCGGGGCCCTGTTGACCTCGATTTCATGTGATCGTTCGCGCTCGTGGGCGATAGCATCGGGCCCGGCGGGGATTGGACGGCCGGCGCGGGAACGACCGATAAAGCGGGGGGCGGCCGTGGCTGCACCTTCGCCCGTCGAGCGCCCGGAGCGCTGCGTGGCCGGGCGGTGTGTTCGGCCCAAGGCCCGCGCCCGGGACAGCGGTCGGGGATGACATGGAGGTCTCGTCGCCTATGCGGTTGGCCAAACTGACACTTGCGGGATTCAAGTCCTTCGCGGACAAAACGGAGATCCGCTTCGACGCGCCGATCACCGGCATCGTCGGGCCCAACGGCTGCGGCAAGTCCAACGTCGTCGATGCCATCAAGTGGGTCCTTGGCGAGCAGTCCGCCAAGAGCCTGCGCGGCGGGGCGATGATGGACGTCATCTTCAACGGCTCGTCCACCCGCCGCCCCAGCGGCATGGCGAGCGTCACCCTCACCTTCGACAACGCGCCCAACGACGACGGCGAGCGCACACTGGATGTCGACCTCGACGAAGTCGGCGTCACCCGCCAGCTCTACCGCGACGGCACGAGCGAGTACCTCATCAACGGAAAGCGCGCGCGGCTGCGCGATATCAAGGAACTGTTCATGGACACCGGCGTGGGCACCGATGCCTACTCGGTCATCGAGCAGGGCCGGGTCGACGCCCTGCTGCAGTCCAACGCGACGGAGCGGCGGGAGATCTTTGAAGAGGCGGCGGGCATCAGCCGCTTCAAGGCCCGCAAGAAGGAGGCCGTACGCAAACTCGACCGCACGGAGCAGAACCTCGCGCTCGTGCGTCAGCGGCTGGAGGACACGGAGCGGCGGCTGCGCAGCGTCAAGATGCAGGCCGCCCGGGCGCGGTCCTATCAGGAGCACACGGCCCGGCTGCGCGAGTTGCAATTGCAATACGCGCTGGCGGAGTATCACCGCTTGCAGCAGCAGCTCGCCGAGGTGCGCGACGCGCACGAGCAGGCCGAGGCCGACCGGGCGCGGGCGACCCGCGAGCTGACCCAGCATGAGCAGGCGGCGGGCGAGGCGGAGCTGGAGCGTCAGCAAGCGCTCAAGCGTCAGCAGCAGCTCGATGGCGAGCGATTGGGCGAGCAGTCGCGCCAGGCGCAGGCCGAGCAGCGCGAGCAGTTCGCCCGCTCGTCACTGGAGGAAGCGAATAAGCACATCGATCGCGACGCCCGGCGGCTGGAGGAGTTGACCGCGCGATTGGAGCAGCTTGACCACGAAAAGGCGGAGCACGCCGGCGAGGCCGAGCGGCTTGAAATCCAGGTCAGGGACAGCGAGGCGCGGCTGGCGGCGGCGCAGGATGCGCATCGCAAGGTGCAGCACGAGCTCAACGAAAAGCGGTCGGAGCTGGACGACGAGAAGGCCGGCGTCACCAACCTGATGCGCCGCGCGTCGCAGCTTCACAACGAAATCAGCAGCCTCGACACGTTTGAGAAGAACCTCGAGTCGACGCGCGACAAGCTCCAGTCGCGTGCCCAGGACGTGGCGGGGCAGCTCGAAGGGCTGCTCACGTCGCGCGACGAGGCGCAGCAGCGGCTGGACGAGGCGCGCGACTTGATCGAGGCGGAAAACGCGCAGCTCGAGAAGCAGAAGGAGTTGGCCAGCAGCTACGACGCGCAGCAGCGCGAGGTGGCGCATGAACTGGCCGAGGCGAAGGAGCGGCGGTCGGCGCTCAACTCAAGGCGGTCGCTCCTGCAGGAGATGCAGGATCGGCAGGAAGGGCTCAGCGATCCGGTCAAGGCGGTGCTCGCCCGCGCCGGCGGCAACGGGGAGGGCACCTTCCACTTCGTGCGCGGCCTGCTGGCGGAGCTGATCGAGGCCGACGTCGAGCATGCCCCGCTCGTGGAAGCGGCGCTGGGCGACTATCAGCAGGCGCTCGTCGTCGATCGCCTGGTCGACATCTGCTCGAGCGACGGCGGCCGCGAGGCGATCGCGTCACTGGGCGGGCGCGTGGCGTTCCTCGCCCTCGATGAAACGGGCGGCAGCGCGCCGACGGGCGATCCCGCACCGTACGGCCTGTCGCCCGTCAGCGAGCTGGTGCAGCACCCGGACTGGCTCGGGCCCGTCATCGCGCGCACGCTGGGGCGGACGCTGAAGGTCGAGGATCTCGACCGCGCGCTGATGCTGCGGGCGACCATCGGGCCGGGCTGGCGGTTCGTCACGCCGTCGGGCGAAGTGCTTGACGCCGACGGCCGCGTGTTCGCGGGGCCCAGCGGGCAGGCGGCGGGCGGATTGATCTCGCGGCGAAGCGAGCTCGCCTCGCTGCGGCGCGAGCTCGCCGAGGTCGACGAGCTCATCGACGCGAGGCAGACGCGCTTGAGCGAGCTGTCGGACCACGCCGCGCACGTCGAGCGCGTCGCCAACGAGTTGCGGCAGTCGGTGTACGAAGCGAACTCCGTGCGCGTCGAGATGACCAGCCGCATCGAGAGCCTCGGCGGGCAGATCGCCGGGCTCGAGAAGGAGCAGCCGGTCATCGCCAAGGAAGTGGAGCAGGTGCACCGCCAGCTTCGCGAGACCGAGGCGCAGCGCAGCGATCGGCGCGAGGTCGCCGAGCAGCTCGAGCGCGACCAGGCGTCGCGGCAGCAGCGCGTCGACGCCCTGGCCGGCGAGATCGAGTCGCTTCAGCAACGCGTCGAGCAGGCGGGCGAGGCGGTCACGGCCGTGCGCGTCGAGTCGGGCAAGGCGGCGGAGCAGTTGTCGTCGGCGCAGCGGCAGGTCAGGCAGGCGGAACTCGCGGCCGCAGACGTGGCAAGGCAGCACAAGTCGATCGAGGACCAGCTTGCCGGGGCACGCTCGCGCATCGCGGAGCTGGAGACGGCCCAGGCCGAGGCGCACGAGCAGGCGGAGCAGGCGAAACGCAAGCTGCAGGAGTTGATCACGCACTGCGAGCTGGCGCAGCGGAAGCTCGGCGAGGCGGATGAGCAGTTGACAAGCCTGCGCGAACGGACGCAAACGCAGCGCAAGGCCGTCGAGCAGGCGGCGCGGCGCGTCCATGAGTTCGACGTGCGGCTGCGCGAGGTCGAGGTCAAGGCCGACGGCGTGCGGCAACGGGCGCAGGAGCAGCTCGATATCGACGTGGACGCGGCGTATCGCGAGGCGACGGGCGGCGCGGCGGACACGCAGGGCGTGGATGGCGCGGAAGCGGCTCACACTGACAACGCCGAGGACGACGTTGTCAGTGGCACCCCCGCAGTGGCTGAGGGTGAGGACGCCGAAGGTGATGAAGTCGACGCGGACGCAGAGAAGCCCGCTGATCTCAATCCGTGGGCTTCCGTCGCCGCGGAGTTCGTCGCCAACGGCTTCGCCATCGACTGGCAGGCCGTCGAGGCGGAGATCAAGGAGCTGCGCGGGAAGATTGCGCGGCTGGGCAACGTCAACATGGAAGCGATCCGGGAGCAGGACGAGCTCGAGGACCGTCACGGGGACCTCGCCGACCAGGTGCGCGACATCGACGAGGCGCGGCACCGGCTCGAAAAGCTCATCACGCAGATCAACGATGACTCGCGCCAGCGATTCGAGGCGACGTTCGAGCAGATCCGCGAGCACTTCGCCGGGCAGCAGGGGCTCTTCCGAAAGCTCTTCGGCGGCGGGCGGGCGGACCTGCTGCTGCAGCCGGACGAGGCGGGCAATGTCGACGTGCTCGAGTCGGGCATCGAGATCCGCGCCAAGCCGCCGGGCAAGGAGCCCTGCTCGATCAGCCAGCTTTCGGGCGGCGAGAAGACGATGACGGCGGTGGCGCTCCTGATGGCGATCTTCAAGACGCGGCCGTCGCCTTACGCGCTGCTCGACGAGGTGGATGCGGCGCTGGACGAGGCGAACGTCGAGCGGTTCACGCAGGTGATCGGCGAGTTCCTCGACCGCTCACACTTCATCATCATCACGCACCACAAGCGCACGATGCAGATGTGCGACCTGCTCTACGGGATTACGATGCAGGAGCGCGGCGTGTCGCGGCGCGTGTCGGTGCGCATCGACCAGGTGGGCAGCGACGGGCGCATCGCGCGCGAGGCGGTCGAGGCCGACTCGCAGCCGGCGATCAAGGAAGCGCCCAGCAACGGGCACGCGGCGGAAGGCAACGGGCAGAGCAATGGGCAGAGTCATGGCGACGCGCGGCCGGGGGTTTCGGCGCGGCAGCGGTTGGCGGCGATGCTGGAGCGCGAGCCGGCGAGCAAGTGAGCACCTGAGAATGCATGATGCACAAGGGGCAAGGCACAATGCGGTTGATGCATGCCTGCCTTGTGCATGGTGAATTGGCATTGTGAATTGAACGATCCCATGAACGCACAGCCAGCGGCTGACGAGACGGGCGCGAAACATGCCGCCGAGACGGGCCCGGCACCGACGCCGACGGCGGTGCCGCTGTCGTTGACCGATTTCCTCGACGTCCCGACGCTGCAGGACATCCAGGACCGCTTTACGGCGGTGACGCGGCTGGCGACGACGATCCGCGATGCCCAGGGGCGGCAGGTGACGGCGCCGACCGCGGTGTTGGACGTGGCGCAGTCGGACGTCTGGCTGGATCAGCTCATCACCGCCGAGCCGGGCGAGGGACGGTTCAGCGCGCCGATCATCGCGGAGGGGCAGGTGCTCGGGTCGATCTCGATCGAGCGCGAGGCGATGGAGGCGGACGCGTCGGAGGCGCGCCCGCGCTTTGTCGCGGCGGCGCGCGAGCTCGGGATTGACGAAGTACACGTCGAGGCGCTGGCCGACGCCGCGGGCGCCAGCTACGCCCCGAGCCGGGCGGCGAGCATCCAGTTCCTCTACCTGCTGGCCAACGCGATCGCCCGGCTGTGCTACGAGCAGTACCACGCAAGACAGCGCATCGAGGAGCTGTCGGCGCTGTACCGCGTCAGCACGCTGCTGTCGGCGCGGCGGGACCTGTCGCAGGTGCTGGACACGGCGGCGGGGTGCGTGGCGGAGGTGATGAAGGTCAAGGCCGCGAGCATCCGCCTGCTCGATGAGACCGCCAACAACGAGCTCGTGCCCAAAGCGGTGCACAACCTGTCGCAGGCGTACCTGGACAAGGGCGCGATCCGGCTCGAAGACAGCGAGCTGTTTCACGAGGCGCTGGCCGGCGGCGTGCCGTATGTCGCGGACATGGCGACCGATCCGCGCGTGGTCTACCCCGAGGATGCCGCCGTGGAGGGTCTCGTCTCGATGCTCTGCGCGGGCATGATCCACCAGGGCAAGCCGATCGGCGTGCTGCAGCTCTTCACGGGTGTTGAGCGGCGGTTCACGGGCTTCGAGATCAACCTCGTGCGCGCCATGGCGCAGCTTCTCGGGTCGGTCATCGAGAACGCCAGGCTCAACGCCGCGCGCCAGGAAAACGAGCGCATGGTGCGCCAGCTTCACCTCGCCGCCGACGTGCAGCGGCGGATGCTGCCTGCGGCGATGCCGCACATCCCGCCGCTGCAGGTCGCGGCGCGGTACGTGCCAAGCTTGGAGCTGGGCGGCGACTTCTACGACTTCATCAACCTCGACGGGCACCTGGGTGTCGCGATCGGCGACGTGGTGGGCAAGGGGGTTGCGGCGAGCCTGCTCATGGCCAGCGCGCGGGCGAGCCTGCGCGCCTATGCCCAGGACGTCTACGACCTCGACGAGATCATCGCGCGCGTGAACGTGGCGCTTTGCCGCGACACGTCGGACAACGAGTTCGCCACGATGTGGTACGGCGTGTTCGACCCGCGCTCGCGCCGGCTGACGTACTGCAACGCGGGGCACGAGCCGGGGCTGCTGTACCGCAACGAGACGGTGCGCCCGCTCGCGGCCGGGGGGATGCTCGTGGGCGTCGACCCGGCGCAGGTGTACGACAAGGGGCTCCTGGACCTGCGCGACCGCGACGTGGTGCTGCTGTTCAGCGATGGGCTCGTCGATGCCTTTAACGAGGAGAACGCGCGGTTTGGCAGGAAGCGCGTCGAGCAGGCGATGCGCGAAGCCGCGGATCGGTCGGCGAGCGAGATCCTCCAGCACGTGCTGCAAGCGGCGCGGCGGTGGGCGGGGCGGCGGCGCAGCGTCGACGACACGACCGTTGTCGTCCTGAAGATGGACGAGCGCGTGGAGTGAGTGGCGGGGGCCGCGCCGTAGGGTCCGCATAGCGGACCCTACGGGCCTAGAGGCCTAGACTAGAATAGATGAATGCGCGGCGATCGGGTGCACAACCTGGCCATCGAGACCTCGGGCCGGGCGGGATCGATCGCGTTGGGCCGCGGCGATGAGATGCTGGCGGAACGCGAGCTGGGCGAGCATCGCCGGCACAACGTGGCACTCGTGACCGGCATCGACGCCCTGTGTGCCGCCCATGACGTGGAGCCGGCCGACCTCGGCGAGCTTTACGTCTCCATCGGCCCCGGGTCGTTTACGGGGCTGCGCGTGGCGGTGGCGGCGGCGAAGATGGTGGCGCTCGCGCACGGGGCGCGGATCGTGGCGGTGCCCACGCTCGAGGCGCTGGCGCAGAACGCCCCGGCTGACGTCGATCGTGTCGCGGCCGGGCTGAATCTCAAGCGTGACCGCCTCTGGGCCGCGGTGTTTGAGCGGCGTGGGGCGGAGCTGACGGCGACGGGGGCGGCCGGGCTGTATACACTTTCGGAGTTGGTGGCGCAGGCGGGGCCCGGCGAGGAGCCGCTCGCCTTGCTTGGCGAGGTCTGGCCGGAGGTGGGGGCGGAGCTTGCCAGCCGCGTGCGCGTGCTGCCGGGCGAGTTGGCGCGGGTGCGGGCATCGGCGGTGTGGCGCGGGGGGGGGGGGCGGGCGGGTCAGTTC
>JBBDRN010000020.1:304040-359855 GCA_040905445.1 Phycisphaeraceae bacterium
AGCCGACCGCGCTCGCCCCGCTTTATGCTCGTCGACCGGAGGCGGTGGAGAAGTGGGAGCGGCTGCACGAGTCGTGACCCCCGCCCCGGGAGCGCCGGTCGACGCTGCTCCGGGACCACCGGTCCCGGCTTTATTGAGGTCTTGTTCATGATGCCGCGGATTGCCATTGTGGGTCGACCGAACGTCGGCAAGTCGAGCCTGCTGAACATGCTGGCGCGGCGGCGGGTGTCGATCGTCGACCCCACCGCCGGGGTGACGCGCGACCGCGTGGCGACGGACGTCGAGCTGCTCGCCGATGGCCCCGACGAGCGCGACGAGCTCGTCGAGGTGATCGACACGGGCGGCTACGGGCTGCACGACAACGACACGCTGAGCGCGGATGTCGAGCGGCAGATCGCCCGGGCGCTGGCGGACGCGGACCTGGTGCTGTTCGTCGTCGACGTCCAGGCGGGGCTCCTGCCGCTGGACCAGACGGTGGCGCGGCTGCTGCGCGAGGGCGACGCCCGCGAGACGCCCGTGCTGCTGGTGGCGAACAAGACCGACGAGCTCAAGCATGAGGCCGAGGCCTACGAGATGCTCAAGCTCGGCTTCGGCGAGCCGCTGAAGGTCTCCGCCACGACGGGGCACAACCGTTTCGAGTTGTTTCGCGCCATCCGCGAGCGGATCGACTTCACCCGCTTTGAGGACCGCGCCGACGAGGCAGGCGTGGTCAAGCTCGCGCTCGTGGGCAAGCGCAACGCGGGCAAGAGCACCATGGTCAACGCCCTGGCGCGGGATGATCGCGTGATCGTCTCGGAGCAGGAGGGCACGACGCGCGACGCGGTCGACGTGCGCTTCGAGTACGACGGCCGATCGTTCATGGCCATCGACACCGCCGGCCTTCGCAAGCGCAAGAGCATGGCGGATGACATCGAATATTACTCGCATCACCGGGCGCTGCGGTCGGTGCGGCGGGCGGACGTGTGCCTGCTGGTCATCGACGCGACGGTGTCGGTGTCGCAGGTGGATCGCCAGCTCGCGCACGAGATTCTCAAGCACCATCGGCCGACGATCATCGTGGTCAACAAGTGGGACCTGACCGAGGCGGAGTTCACGCAGGAGCAGTTCGTCGAGTACCTGGACAACGCGCTCAAGGGGCTGAGCTTCGCGCCGATCGCGTTCGTCAGCGCCCACAAGGGCGAGGGGATGGCGGAGCTGCTGGAGACGGCGGCCGCGCTGCACGAGCAGGCGGGCGTGCGGCTGGGCACGGCGGAGCTCAACGAGGTGATGGAGGAGCTCATGTCCGAACGCGGGCCGGCGCCGCAGAAGGGGCGGCGGGCGCGCATCTATTACGCCACGCAGGTCGAGACGCACCCGCCGACGATCGCGCTGTTCGTCAACAACCCGGACCTGGTGGACGACAACTACCAGCGGTTCCTGCTGAACAAGTTCCACGAGCTGCTGCCCTACACCGAGGTGCCGATCAAGCTGTTGATCCGCGGCCGGCAGGTCGTGCGCGGCTCGGGGTGATGCAGGCGCACGGTATAAAGCCGGGACCGGTGGTCCCGGCCGAGGCTCGGTGGCGGTCCATTTGTCAGCGGGCCATCCGTCGCGCTGTTTTGGAGTGGCGTGGGTGACGGGTGGGGTTGGTGGCGTTTTCAGCACGTATCGCGGCTTCGGCCGGGACTACCGGTCCCGGCTTTATGGTTCGTCGATCGGGATGCGGTAGAGGTGGGTGTCCCAGGCGTTGAAGGTCTGCTCGAAGCTGCCGTCTTCCAGCGTGACGGTGCGGTCTTCGCCGATCACCTCCGCGTCGTGCGTGCCTTCGAGGCCGGCGATGGTGAAGCGCGCGGTCGCGTCGCTGTCGCGGGTGCGCACGGTAAAGAGGTAAAGCGCCCCGTCGTGCTCCTTGAGCATTGCCGCGACGGGCTCGACGCGGTACTCGGCGCGGATGTCGTCATGGCGCTCGCCGTCGGTGATGAGCACGTCGAGGCGGTCCTCGATGCTCGGGCTGTGAATGACGGGGGCGAGGGCGGTGAGGGTGGCGTTGATGTCGCGCGCGGCGGGCCGCAACTCATCGTCGTTCAGCAACGCGTGCTCGGAGATCATCTCGCCGCCGCGATTCCACGAGTGCACGAAGTAGGTGATGCCGGTGGCGCCGTGGATGACGGCCATCCACGCCTCGGCGCGGAGCTGCTGGGCGGTGGCCTTGCCGTGGCCGTGGATGTCGGAGCCTTCGAGGATGGCCCAGACGGGCTTGTCGTCGTCGGTCCAGTCGCGGAGGCGCTGCGTGCCGTAGGCGACGCGCCAGATCTGACCGGCGATCGCGCCCTCGCGCGGATTGGCGGCCGCGGGATAGATGTCGAACGAGAGGATGTCGGCCCCGCGCTGGTAGCCGAGGTAGTCGCCGGGCTCGTTGGTGCGCACGCCGCGGCCGTGCCAGCCGTTCCAGGCGACGCCCTGGCCGAGGTTGAGGTAGATCGGACGCGTCGGGTCGATCTCGCGCATGGCCTCGTAGCGCTCGCGAATCTGCTCGGGCGTGACGGGCGGGCCCCAGCCGCCGCCCTCGGCGGCCTGGGCGTTGTCCGGCTCGTCCTGCTGCATCCAGGCGACGATGACGTCGGCGAGCGGGTCACCGGCCTCGACAAGTGAGCGGGTGTACGCGTTCTGGCTGGTGATCGCATGCATCCCCGCGGCCTGCAGGGCGGTGAGCTGCTGTTCGGTCGGCCCCGCCCACAGGCCGATGTAGACGTTCACGCCGATGTCGGCGTAGTCGTCGGCGCGGCCGGGGTCCTGAAGCCAGACGCCGATGGGGAAGTAGGCCGGATCGTTGGGCGGCCCGTTGTCCCACGGAGCGTAGAGCGTGTCGGCGTGGGCGGTGTTCATGATCGCAAGTGCCAGAACGAGGGCGGTGGCGAGGCGGTGCATGGCGGCGCTCCCAATGGGTGCGGGTAGAGCGAAGCGAAGGGTGCGGCAACGGCCCGGCCGCGAAACCGACGGCGCGTCGAAGGTCACTCATGCCCTTGGTACTCATACGCGCCGATGTCCGGCGCCGGGCCGTAGTGGCGCGGGTTGCCTTCGAGGTCGCGGTCGATGCCGAGGTCAAGGCCCGCGTCGATGGCGGGGCTGCCGGGGCGGAGGCGGTAGTCGAGCTCGGCGGGATTTTCGAACAGCCGGCGCAGGTCCTGGACGTATTGGGAGCCGTCGGGCAGGTTGTCGGCGTCGTCGCTCTGGCCGATGCGTGTGTAGATGTTGTGGCTGAACTCGCCGGGGAGGTTGCCCGAGGAGCCGGCCATGATGTTGTTGTGGACGTAGAGGCCGTCGATATCGTCGCTGTTGGTGAAGAGGGCGGCGACCCAGGTGCTGGTGTGGCGTTCGGGGCCGACGAGGACGTTGTGCTCGATGCGGAGGTTTTCGTGCCAGCCGGTCCAGATGCCGATGACGGTGCCGTTGTGGTGCAGGAAATTGTTGCGGACGGTGACGTTGGCGCTATCCTGGAGGGTCAGGGCGATGCCGTTGCTGTAAGAAAGGTTGCCTTCGACGAGGATGTCGCGAGAGTTGGCGTAGACGGTCAGGCCGTTGGCGTGGACGCCCGTGTGCCCGGTGACGGTGTTGTAGGTCATCTCGCTGCGCTCGCTGCCGAAGAACCCGATGCCGGTCGAGCCGTTCTTGTGCAGGCGGTTGCCGGTGACGACGGAGTCGGCGATGGTCAGGCGGAAGCCGCGGGCGTTGCGGTTGTGGTGGATGTAGTTGTTTTCAATGCGGACGTGCTCGCCGTGGACGACGGCGATGGCGGAGTCGCGGCCGCGGGACTGGGCAAAGCGGACTTCGTTGTCGCGGATGGTGAGGTGTCGGGTGCCGCCGGAGGAGTGGATGCCGCGGGCCGGGCTGCCGCCCTGCTTCTGGATGATGAAGCCCTGGATGGTGATGTGGGCCTGGCCCTGGATGCGGAAGCCCACGTCGTAGCGCGAGGCGGAGACGTTTTCGGGGCCTTCGGGCCCGGCGTCGAGCGGCCAGAGGTAGACGTCGCCGTCGGGACTGAGGTAGTACTCGCCCGGGGCCGTGATCGCGCTCAGCGCGTTGAGCAGGGCGAAGAGGCCCTCGTCGTCGGGGTACTGCTCGGCCTTGAGCGCCTCCATCTGAATCTCGTGACGCTCGGGCACGTACCCAAGCACGCGCTGGTAGTAGATGCGGTTGGGCTTGGCCCAGATGGCAAAGTACGCGCCGTCCCAGGCCCGCGGATCGTCCTGGGTGAAGAAGGTCGGATCGGCGTAGGTGGTGCGTGGGTCCTCGCCGCCGGCGCGGAGGACGTTGTTGCCCGCCGCGTTGACGGCCTCGATCTCGCGGATCGCACCGTAGGCCGGGTCGCCGCCATGGATGCTGCGGATCTCGAATGTCACCTGGTCGAAGGCGACCGGGGCATCGAGCTCGAACTCGAAGCGCCCCTCCTCGTTGGGCAACTCCTCGACGATGATCTCGCGGCCCTCGACAAGGAAGGCGATCTCGCGCGGACGGGTCGAGCGGCGGTCGGTGGTGATCGCAAAGGCGCGGGCCTCGGCGCGCTCGGGCAGGTGGAAGGTGATGCTCGCGTCCTGCATCGGGTCGATGATGGCGAACGAGGAGCCCGAGCCGTCGATCATGTTCTCGTGCGGGTGGCTGGAGTTGCCGAACAGGCCGACGGTTTCGATGCGGGCCAGGCCCTGCGTCTCGGGGCGCGGGGGATTGATCGAGCGCATCGTGCTGGTGTCGTCCATGAAGAAGGGGTCGGCGGGGCTGGGGTCGCGGGCGACGGACAGGAGGTTGTCGCCCTGCGTGAGGTTGAGGAGGAAGACGTCGGCCTGCTCTATGGCACGGGCGACGTAGATGTTCTCCCAGTTGGGGTTGCCGCGTGCCTCGTCGATGGACTCGATCCGGCGCCAGCCGTCGATGGGCACGGAGCCGTCGATGATGGCGGGGCCGTCGCCGAAGTCACCGGCCGTGTTGCCGTCGTAGACGATCGGGTCGCCGTCGCTGCCCGAGGTGGTAACGTGGATCGTGCCGCGGTAGTGGACGCCGCCCTTGAAGATGACGCGGTCGCCGGCGGCGAGCTCGACCTCGCCGGCGCTGGCGCGGGCGCGTTCGTCGCCGGGGGCGTGGCGGAAGGGGCGGCTGGGGCTCAGGCCGTCGGCGCGGTCCGAGCCGGCGTCGTAATCGACGTAGAACGTCCGGGCGTCGGCGGGGGAGGGGGTGGCGGCCAAGGTCGTGACGGCGAATGCCAGAGTGGCGAGCGTGGTGAGCGCGATCGAGACGAGGCGCGAGGCTAGGGCGTGGTGACGGTCCGCGTGCATGGGGTTACTTCCTGGTCATGGGCTGCGACCTGCGCGGGGGGGGGGGCGAATTCAGCCCCTGTACGATCCTTGCCCGGGGTGCGTGTGTCAAGATGCTGCGGCGGGAGCCGCGATTTTCCGGGCGCTGATGCCAGATTCCGCGTGTGGTCACGGGGTGCGGGTCGCGATGGCGGGCGCGTCGGTAACCACGGTGATCCGGGCCGCGACGGCGGCAGCGTCGTCGGCGTCGCGAGCGAGGACGAAGAGGGCCGCTCCGGAGCCGGTGACGTGCACCGCCCGGTCGAGCTCGCGCGCGAGCCGGCCGCGCAGGTCGGCGAGCGCGGGGCGGACGCGCGTCGCCGGCATCGCCAGGTCGTTGAAGAGCTCGGCGTCGACAGGCAGGCCGCGGCGGGCGAGCGCGCTGACGCGCGGGGTGTCGACGGGCGACGCGGCTTGCTCGTCGAACGCGAGGTAGACCTCGCCGGTGGGGCAGGTGATGGCGGGCATCGCCAGGGCGAGGTGGATGGGCTGGGGCAGGGTGGTGGGCTCGATGACGTGGCCGACGCCGGTGACGAGCGCCGCGGGCGAGCCATGCAGCGCGGCGACGAGGAAGGGGACGTCGCTGCCGAGTTGGGCGGCGAGCTCGCGCAGCGTCGCTTCGCCGAGGTGGAGCTCGAAGAGGTGATCGACGGCGAGGAGGGTCGCGGCGGCGGCGCTCGAGCCGCCGCCGAGGCCGGCCCCCGTGGGCACGTGCTTGGCGAGACGGGCGTCGATGGGCAGCGGCCGACCGACGCGGTGCTCGACCAGGCGGTGGGCGCGGACGGCGAGGTCGTCATCGAGCGGCCAGTCGACGCGCTGCGCTGCGGCGGGGCCGGCCGGGTCGAACGCGATCGCCCAGGTGGTGGGGCCGTCGGCAAGGCGGGTGAGCGTGAGGCGGTCGCCGAACGCCAGGGCGACCATCCAGCTCGCGATCAGGTGGTACCCGGTGGCGTCCGACGGGCCGACGCTCAGGGCGAGATTGACCTTGGCGGGGCAGGTGAAGGTAAGCGGTGCTGCGCTGGGCATGGCGGGGGGCAGGGAGGGGTGGCGGCGGTGGCGGGGTGGCGGGGTGCATTGTGCCGCATCGCACAGCCGCCTGCACACGCCTGCACGCCCGAAAGCGGTACACTGTCGCGGCGATGAGCGATGCCAAACGCGACAAGGCGGTCAAGCAGATGAAGTTCGACGAGGCCCTGGCGGAGCTCGAGGCGCTCGTCGAGCGCATCGAATCGGGCGAGGTGGGCCTGGAGGAGGCGCTCAAGCAGTACGAGCGGGGCATTGCGTTGATCGACCGCTGCCGGACCGTGCTGGGGGCCGCCGAGCAGCGCATCGCCGAGCTGACCGCGGACGCGGCGGGCAAACTGGAGGTCGTCGAGGGGGAGGCGGACAACATTGCGCAAGGTGGGGATTCGGCCGATGAAAGTGAGGATACGCCGCTCTAAAGCCGTCGATTTCAGGCCTGCGGTCTGGGTGTCATCGCCGAGGCCCACGGCGAATGAGGAGGCACATCGATGGCCGATGTCCTGGAAAAGCATGCCCGACGCATCCATGATCTCATCGCCGCGCAACGCGGCGCGACCGTTTTGGCGTTCGTCACGCTAATGTTGCCGTTACTGAGCCCGGTGCTGGTGATCGCGTGCCTGCTGTACGGGGCCGAGAGCAGATGGCTGCTTCGGCGTTACCCTGAACTGGAGCCTCAGCAAGCGGCGGCTTTGCGTTCGGCGAAGACGCGGTTTCTCGTTGTGGGTTGCGTGCATGTTGGGCTGTGGGTCCTGCTGCTAGCGGCTCTTGTCGTCGCGCTGCGGGGCGGTTCGTAATGCACGCCGACTGCTTCGGACGCGCGTCGTATTGGTGGGAGAAGCCTAGTTGGACCCGTTGCTCATCTGGTTGATCTTCGTCGTCGGCGTCGGCGCCTGCGTCGGCAGCTTCCTCAACGTGGTGGCGTATCGCTTGCCCGAGGGCAAGAGCATCGTCACGCCGCCGTCCGCGTGCCCGCGGTGCGGGCATCACCTCGCGTGGTACGACAACATTCCGGTGCTGGGCTGGGTGATGCTGCGTGGGCGCTGCCGGTATTGCCGCGAGCCGATCAGCGTGCAGTACCCGCTCGTCGAGGCGGCGACGGCGGCGCTGTTCGGCGGGGTCTACGTCGTCTACTACATGACGGACCTGCGGCCGGGGCTGGCCGACGCCGGGCCGGGGGCGACGTGGCCGGTGCTGGTGATGCACCTGGTGCTGATCGCGGGGCTGATCGCGGCGACGCTGATCGACGCGCGGCTGTACATCATCCCGCTGCAGATCCCGTGGCTGGTCACCGTCGTGGCCGTCGTCGGTCTGCCCGCGGCGGTGGCGCTGGGCTGGCAGCCGGTGCTGCCGGGCGTGGTGCCTGCAATGGGCCCCGGCGCCCTGGCGGCGGCGCTGGGGGCGCTGGCGGGGCTCGGCGTGGCGGTGGCGCTGCTGCTGGCGGGGCTGCTGCCGCGCAGCTTTGACGAGGCGGAACTCGAAGACGACGCCCCCGCCCCTGCTACCACGGCGCCCGCCACACCCGCCACCGAGGCCGGCGGATCGGCGAGCGACCCGGAGTCGTGGCTGGCGCATCCGCACCCGAGGCGGGAGGTGCTCAAGGAGCTGCTCTTCCTTGCCCCGCCCGCGGCCGGGGCGCTGCTGGGTTGGCGGGGGGTGACGCCCCTGCTGCCCACGCCGGATGCGCTGCCGGCGGGTTGGAGCGTGCTGGCGGGGGTGTTGATGGGGTACCTGGTCGGCGGGGCGCTGGTGTGGGTCGTGCGGGTGCTCGGGACACTGGTATTCGGCAAGGAGGCGATCGGGCTGGGCGACGTGCACCTCCTGGGCGCGATCGGGGCCGTGCTCGGGGCCATCGAGTCGGTGTTCGTCTTTTTCGCGGCGCCGTTTTTCGGCCTGGCGGCGATCCTGCTCATCACGCTCGTCTCCTCGGTGGCGGGACGGCAGATCCGCGTCATCCCTTACGGGCCGTATCTCGCGGCCGGGGCGCTGTTCGTCATGGTCTTTCGCGAGCCGTTGATCTCGTTTTTTGTTATTGTTTAGCGTTGTCGGCCCGGTTGGGCCGATCCATTTCACCAGTGGCCGACGGTGCGCGGACGCGCCGGCGGGTCGGTGACATGGCGGGGGCGGCCTCTGCGTGGGCGCGGGGGCTCCAAACGGCTTGTGCGCTGCGGCGACAGGGAGATCATCCATGGACGGGTATGCTCGACGGCTTTGGACGGTTGGTGTGATGGCCACGCTCGCGGTGATGCTCGTCGGCGGCTGCACGCCGCCGCGCGTCCAGCAGGAGCGCGACGCCCTCTGGGTGCAGAACCAGGAGCTCCAGGACGAGCTCGACCGCACGCGCGCGGCCCTCGACGCCTCGGACGGCGATCGCTCGTCGCTGCTGGCGCGGCTGGACCGCATCGGCGACGGGCTCGAAGAACGGGCGGCGCAGCCCAGCGGCTTCGACAGCATCTCCGGCGTCGAGACGATCGCCGGCGCCGGGACGCTGACCGTCCGCGTGCCCGGGGACGTGCTCTTCGCCTCCGGGCAGGTCGAGCTGCGCAGCGGCTCGCGGCAAACGCTCCAGCAGATCGCCCGCGTCCTCGAGCAGGAGCACGCCGGCGACACGATCCGTGTCGAGGGGTACACCGACACCGACCCGATCCGCCAGAGCTCGTGGGCCGACAACATGGAGCTCAGCGCCCAGCGGGCGCTGGCCGTCTACCGCCATCTCCAGGAGCAGGGCATCGACCCGGGGAGGATGTACGCCGCGGCGTTCGGCGAGCATCGGCCCCGCGGAACGAAGGAGCAGAGCCGGCGGGTGGAGATCGTCGTCGAGCTGCGGCGGTGAGCGCGGACGTGGTCGACCACGGAACGTCGAACAATGCATGGGGTGCCACTGACAAGGCTGTCTTCAGCCTTGTCGGTGTTCGCCGCAATTCACACTGACAAGCTCCAGGGACTCCGCTTGTCAGTAGCACCCGCTTGACCGCGGCAGAACCTGCAACGCCATGATCGGGATCATCGACTACGGCATGGGCAACCTGCGCTCGGTGCAGAAGGCGCTTGAGCGCGTCGGCGCCGAGGCGATGATATTGACGCGCCCGGGGCAGCTCGGCGAGGTGGACAAGCTCGTCCTGCCGGGCGTGGGCGCGTTTGCCGACGGCATCGACCAGTTGCAGCAGCGCGGCTGGGTCGACCCCGTGCGGGCTTACATCGACGCTGGTCGGCCGATGCTCGGGATCTGCCTGGGCATGCAACTGCTGTTTGAAGCCTCGGAGGAGGACGCGCCCGTGCCGGGGCTCGCGGTGCTGCCGGGGCGCGTGGTGCGGTTCAGCAACGTCGCGCCCGATGGCACGCGGCTGAAGGTGCCGCAGATGGGCTGGAACGCGCTCGACTGGACGCGGCCCGATCCTCTGCTTGCCAGGTTAAGCCCGGGCGAGAGCGTCTACTTCGTGCACGGGTACTACGCCCAGCCGCGCGAGAGCGGCGACGCACCCGTCACCAGCGCGACGGCCGACTACGGCGGCCCGTTCTGCGCGTCGATCTGGCGCGGCAACCTCTGGGCGACGCAGTTCCACCCGGAAAAGTCGCAGCGCGTGGGACTGACGATCCTCGAGAACTTCGTCGCGGTTGAGGTGTGACCGCCCTCCGACGCACGCCCACCAACATCTCATGTACGCGCCGGACGTCTCCGCCGACAGGCTCCCGATCGATCTCGATCGCCAAGCCACTTGCGCAGCACGACTTACGCTGCATCATCTTCTCTGGCACACCCCTTGCGTTACCCCATGGTGCCCCCGCTCACGCGAGCACACCATGCAAGCCGCAAGGGAGACCCCCGCGATGCGACGCCCACGCACCCCACCACGCACCCCGCCACACACCCCACCACACACCCCAGCCCCGGCCCACAAGCGGCGTGCCGCCTGGCCACGATGCTCACCCGCCCAACGCGCGACACAGGTCGCCTGCTCACTGCTGCTCATCGCTCTCGCGTTCGGGTTCATCATCAACGGAGGACTCGCCGTGGCGGAGACCCGCGCCTCGTTCCGTGGTTGGCTGCACGACAAGGTCGACGTCCTGCGCGAGCACCACCCGCGCATCCACGGTGCCATCCGCACGGCCGTCTACCAGACACTGACACGAGCCCTTCCGGGCGCGCCGGCCTACGCGCAGCAGCGCTTCGGCCTGCGTCGGTACGAGTCCGGCCAGGGTTGGCAAGCCCCCACCACCGCCCCCGCCACACCCGCCACACCCGCCACGCCGGCGACACCGGCGGCATCGGTAACAGCGGCGGCCTCCGCCAATCCTGCCGGGCCCGACCGCGTCGTGCTGCTCGTTCACGGCCTCGATGAGCCGGGCGCCATCTGGGCGCGCACCGCCCCCGCCCTCGAAGTTGGCGGTCATCACGTCATGCGGATCGAGTACCCCAACGATCAGGCCATCGACGCCTCTGCCCGCTTCCTCGCCGACCAGCTCCGCGCCCTGCGTGCCGATGGCGTCGACCGCGTCGATCTCGTGACCCACAGTATGGGCGGCCTGGTCGCCCGCGACGCGCTCACGCGCGATGACGCCTACGCCGGCCAGACGACCGGCCACGACGACCTGCCCGACATCCACCAGCTCATCATGGTCGCCCCGCCCAACCAGGGCTCGCACTGGGCCCACTTCCGCGGCTTCCTCGAGCTGCGCGAGCACGCCAGCGCCATCCTCGCCGGCCGCTGGCACGCCGAGGAGCTCGTCGTCCACGGCGACGGGCAGGCCGGCCGCGACCTCGTCCCCGGCAGCGACTACCTCCAGTCCTTAAACGCCCGCCCGCTGCCCCGGCCCGTCGACATCACCATCATCGCCGGCCAGTTCCTGCCCGACCGGCTCCTCCGACAACCCGTCAGCCCCGCCTTCCGCGACGGCCTTGGCGATGGCGTCGTCTCGCTGACCTCGACCCGCCTGCCCGACGCCCAGGCCGCGGAGCGCGTCGTAGAGACGGAGGTGGCGGGGGTGGCGGGGGCGAGGGTGACGCATCGCGTCATGCCTGGCCATCACCGTACACTGCTGACCAGCTCCGCCCTCGCCTCGGGCCGCCAGACTTGGGCAGGGCTCACCGGCGGGCGCGTCGACTCTCCGCTCCCCCCGGCCGTGCCCGTGATCCTCGACCGTCTCGCGCATGAAGGGCGCACGTCTCGATGGAGATGATCCTCGTCCTGCTGCTGGCCCTGGCGGTCATCGCCGCGGTCGGCCACGCCATCTGGCTCGCAGCCGCAGCGCTGCTCCGCCTGCTGCTGGGTGCGGCCCGCGTGGACAACAGAACCAAGCCCGCGCCAGACACGGACCGAGAGGCGACGCAGCGCTACCTGCGTCGCCTCGTGCGCCTGGCGTTGCTGGACCAGCGCACGGCCGACCGAGTGCTGCAGGCAGACGGTCGTGAGCCGATGTCGCCGGGTCGCCCCGCCACAACGGAGGCTCGCGCCACGTCGATCCCAGCGCCCGCGCCAACGTCGCCCCCCGCCACACCCCCCGTCACACCTCCCGCCACGCCTCCCATCGCGCCCCGCGCGACGACGGGTCCGATGGCCGAGCCCGCGCCTGCGCCGGTCGCCGCCGAGGCGTCGTCTCTGCGGCCGGCGCCGCCGTCCATCGTCGGCCCCAAGCCTCCGCGCCTCAGCGTCGGCGACCTGCTCACGGCGTTCATGCAGGAGAAGAACATTCGCTGGGGCGAGCTCGTGGGCGGGTTGCTGATCGTCTTCTGCTCCGCGGCGCTGGTCATCAGCCTGTGGGCCCAGATCGCCCGCCTGCCGCTCGCGCAGCTCGGTCTGTTCACGACGATTACGGCGGCGCTGTTTGCGTCCGGGCTGTACGTCGAGCGCCAGTGGCGGCTGCCCAACACGAGCCGCGGGCTGCTCATCATCGCCACGCTGCTCGTGCCGCTGAATTTCCTGCTCATCAGCGCGTTCGGGCAGGACGCGACGATGTTCGACCCGCGCGTCGTGGCGCTGGAGATCGTGGCCGTGGCGCTGTTCGGCTACCTGCTGCACAAGGCCGCGGCCGTCTACGCCCGGGGCATGACGACCCACGTGAGCGTGGGCGTCGTGGCATTGTGCGCGGCGCAACTGCTGGCACGGCGCGTGACGGGGCCTGGCCTGGCGCTGCCCTCGCTGTGGCTGCTGGGCACGCTGCCGCTCGCCGTCTATGGGACTAGCGTCGGCGCGGCGCTGGTGGCCACCGCGCGGCGGGGGGTGATATCGACGAGGCGCGGGCGCGCGCTGCTGGTGGTGCTCGGCGTCACGACGTTTGCCGCGGCGATGACCGGCGGCCTGCTCGTACACCTGGCGGGCGGGCCGCACGAACTTGCGACCCCGTTCTCCACCCTCGTCGCGCTCCACGGCCTGCCGGGGCTGGCGACCGGGCTGCTGTTCTTCCGCGCCCGGTACCGGCAGGAGGGCGCGGCCTGGTTGCGGTTGACGGGGACGACGGTCGGCGTGGTCGGGCTGCTCGTCATGCTGGCCGGCATCGCGCTGGCGTGGCCTCAGCCGGGCTACCTGCTGGCCGCCACGGTAGCGACGGCGGGCATCGTGCTGACGATCGGCGTGCGCCTACGGTTTGCCGAGGCCCAGGCGCTCGGCGCGGCCCTGGCGCTGCTCGCCGCTCAGATCGCACTGCTCGTGCTGCTCGACGCGCAACTGCACTGGCGCGTCGACAGCGTACGGCAATTGACGGCCGCCCTGTTGTCCGGCTTGAGCGGGCGAACGCTCGTGCCCGGCGCGGTGGCGCTCGCGGCGATCGCCGCGCGGCTGCATCATCGCGGCCGCACCGGCGAGGCGCGCTGGCTCGCGCTGCCGACCGCTGTCGCCATCGGCGTGAGCATCGCGCTCGTGGTGTGGCACGGCATCGGTCGCAGCGGCGGGGCTGATGCGCAGTGGGTCGCACCGGTGTGCGGACTGTATGCGGCACTCGCGATCGCCGCGGCGCGCTCGTTGCACCACGCAGCGCCCGCATGGGCCGCGGCCGCACTCGTGGGTGCTGCGACGGTCCACCTGGGCGTCTTCATCCTGGACTGGAGTTGGCCGACGGCGCTGCTCGCGCTCGCCACGCTGGCGAGCGTCGGCTTCGGGATCGCGTGGCGACGGCCCGGTCCGACGTGGGCGACGTTCCATCGTCCCGCCGTCACGACGATCTGGCTCACCACCGTGCTTGCTGCCGCACTGCTGATGATGCAACTCTCCTTCGACCACGCGATGGAGATCGCCCACCGCGGCGCGTGGCTGGCGGCACTCTGGCTCGTGCTCAGCGCGATGGGCGGCAACCGGGTGATGTTTACGCTCGGGCAGATCGCATTCGCCGGTGCGGCGGCGGCGTATGTCGCGGCGCTCACCGATGCAGTGCAGGTCGACGCGTGGCTTGTCCAGCGGCAGGCGATCGCGCTGGCGCTCGTCGCGCTGGCGTGGGCCGCGCTGCGGTGGCTCGTCGTGCCGTGTGAAGCGGAGGATGCGTCGGCGCGTAACGGCGCGTCACCGCTGCACCTGACGCCGCGGCCGGACGGCACGGAGCGCGCCCTGCTGACGCGGTGCGTCGGCCTGCTGCGACCTGGCGGCGCCTCACCCGTCGTTTTCGACCAGGTGCTGGCCGGCACGCTCGTGCTTCTGCTCGTGGGGTTGACGTGGGCGGGCATCATGCCGTTTGTCGAGCATGAGTGGACGCGATCGCCCGGCAGCGCCGCGCCGCCTGCGTGGGGGCTCGACCTGTGTTCATGGGCGCTGCTCGCCATCCTGCTTGCAGTCGCCGCGGTGACGCCGCTCGGGTCACGGCCGGGCGTCGGTACGCTCGCGCCCGCGGCAGTCGTCGTCGCGACGGGCTCGCTCATGCCGCTGCTCGCCGCGATGGCGATCGACACGCACGCCGGGGCGTCGGCGCTGCGCTTCGCGGCCGCGGGGTTCGTACTGGTCGGGTCAACGCTCATCTGGCTGCGCGGGCCGCTCGCGCGTCGTCTCTGGGTGCTGCCGCTGCTCAACGACAACGCCCGCGCCGCGCTGGCCGGGGGGCATCAAGCACCGCTGCTCCGCGCTCTCGTCATCGCGCTGGCGGGGACGCCGATCGTCCTCTTGAGCGTGATCCCGGCGCTGCGCCAACTCGCGGGGCTCGGCGTCGTCGGCCCAGGCGAGGCATCCGTCTTTGCGCGCATGGGCCCGACGTTCGCCTATACCCTCCCTCTGGCGGCGCTGTCGCTGGCGCTGGTGGGCCATGCGCTGCGCGAGTGCCGCGGCGGCTTTGCCCATGCCGGGGCGCTGGTCGGGAATCTCACGGTGACGCTGGCCTACCTGCTCGCACTGACGACGGCCGGGCGCGACGTCGACGGGCCTGCGATCATCCACCTGCTGCAGCTCAACGCGATCTGGGCGGGCTTGTTCAGCCTCGCGTGGGTGGGCCTGCTGATGCACGTCGCCCGTCGGCAGCCGCCTGCCGCACCGGGCGCGCCGTCGACGTGGCTGACCGTGCAGACGATCACCGCGGCCACGCTTGCGTTGGCGGCCCTGCTGCCTGCGATCAGCCTGCTGCTGGTTGAGCCACGCGCGGGCCATCCGGTGCTCGCCGCCGCGGGAGACGCGCCGGGGTGGTTTGCCGCCGCCGGGGCGCTCGCCGCCGTGGCGCTCGTGGACCGGCGCGGCGGGTGGCGGACCGGCGTGCACCTCGTCGCCGCGGGCATCGTGACCGTCGCGGCGTTGATCGCGCTCGCCATGGCGGGGCCGGCGCCGGGCTCTGCGTTCGTCACGCTCGTGATAGCGCTCGTCGCCAGCGGATGGCTTGGTTTCGCCGCGCTGGCGGGGTTGTCGATGCGCAAGCCGACGCGTGGCGTCGCAACGCTCTGCGCAGCCGCGGTGATCGGCTGGATTGTCACCGCTGCCGTGGTAAGCGGTGCGCTGGCGCTGCGCAGCGTGTTCAGCGGGCTCGATTTCACGGGCTCCGCCATCTGGTGGGCGGCCGGCCCCATGCTCGCGGCCGGTGCGCTTCTGCTGAGCCTGGCCGTGCTGACGCGCTCGCCCTTGCGCGCGTTGCACCACGCGATCACCACGCCGCGCCCCATGCTGTGGGGCGGCATGGTGCTGGTCAATCTCGCGGCCGCACTGCTCTGGGCGCACCACTGGGCGCCCACGGACGCCGCCTGGCGCGCCTGGTTCGCCGGCCTGCTCGCGGTGCAGGTCATCGCGTTGCTGCCGACGTCGACCGTCAGCCTCGGCGTCGATCGCGACGCGCGCCACGGCGCGGGCGGCTCGCTCGTGGCGCACCTGTTTGCCGCGGCGGCGAGTACGCTGGGCATCGTCGCGCTCCTGCTGCTGCGCGTCCTGGGCTCGCCGATCGAGCCGGCCGCCTGGGCGATCCTCCACGCCGCGGGCCTGCTCGCCGCTGTCGTCGTCACCGCGGGATGCCTCTGGGACGCGCGTGGCGTCTACGCGTCGCATGCGCTGTACCTGCTGCTGGCCGCGGCCGCGGTGCTGGCGATCGACGTCGCGCGGCCGGCCACGCCGTGGCTGCACCTCGCCGCCGCGATCGGTCTGGGCGCGCTCGCGCTCGTCGGCGGCGGGGCGTGGGCGCTGCGGCTGCGCTGGGTGCCGATGCTGCAGCGTGCCGGCGTGGCTGCGCAACCCGCGCAACCGCGCGCCTGGCTGCTCGCCGCGACCGCGACGCTCGCGGTCGCGCAGATCGCGCTGATCCTTCGCATCGTGCTCGGCGAGGCGTTACCGCCCGCGGGTCTGGCCGGCGCGGGTGTGCTCGCCTGGCGCTTGACCGCCGCGGCAGGGCTGTTGCTCACGGCGCTCGGCTTCGCCTGTCTCGCGCACGGGCGGCGCCCGGAGCCGACGCACCATGTCGCGCTGGCGACGGGTGCGCTGGCGGGCGTTCTCGCGGCTTGGGCATGCACGGACCCGGCCGGTCCTCATGGACACGCCGTGCAGTACGCCGCCCTGGCGCTGCTCGCGCTGGTCGCCGCCGTCGGGCTTTACACCATGGCGCTGCCGCGCGGGCTTGCATCCGCACCGGCATGGCGCCAGACGGGCGGCGAATCGGCGCGTTGGCTCCTGCCCGCCGCGGCCGCCGCGCTCGTCGCCACCCTGGTGCTCGAGTTGCTCGCGTTCACGCTCCACGGCGAGGTGGTGCTGCCCGCGTTCACCACCGTCGGCGTGGCGATCGCGCTGGCGTTGGCCGCGGCCGCGGCGATACAGTGGGCCGTCGCGCCGCAGCACGATCCGCTGCGGCTGCCGACGCATCGTCGGCCTGTCTACGTCTACGCCGCCGAGGCGTTCGTCGCGCTGATCTTCGTCCACGTGCGACTCGCGGCGCCGTGGCTCTTCGCCGGCATGTTCGAGCCTTACTGGCCGCTGCTGGTGATGGTCATCGCGTTCGCCGGCGTGGGGCTCGGCGCGTGGTTCGAGCGGCGGCGGCTCGACGTGCTCGCCCGGCCGGTGGCGCGCACGGCGCTCTTTCTTCCACTGCTTCCGGTGCTCGGCTTCTGGGTCGCCGACACGTCCATTCACTATTCCGCGCTGCTGTTGATCGTCGGCGTGTTCTACGGCCTTTTGGCGCTCAACCGCCGGTCGTTCGTCCTGGGCATCCTCGCCGCGATCGCCGCCAACGGCGCGCTCTGGTACGTGCTCGACCGCGCCGAGGGGTATGGCCTGATCGATCATCCGCAGTTGTGGCTGATTCCGCTGGCGCTGTCCGTGCTCATCGCCGCGCAGCTCAACCGCGCCCAGCTCACGGCCGGGCAGCTCGCCGCGATCCGCTACGCCTGCCTCAGCCTCGCCTACCTCGCCTCGACGGTGGAGATGTTCATCCAGGGCGTCGCCGATGCGCCGTGGCTGCCGCTCGTGCTCGCCGGGCTGTCGATCGCCGGCGTGATGCTCGGCATCGCCCTGCGCGTCCAGTCGTTCCTGTTCATGGGCTGCGGCTTCCTCGTGCTCGCGCTTCTGACGATGCTCTACCATGCGTCCGCCAACCTCGGCTGGACGTGGGTCTGGTATGCTGCGGGCCTCGCGCTGGGCGTGCTGATCCTGCTGCTGTTCGCCGGCTTCGAGCATCGCCGCGAGCGCATCATCGCCCGCCTCGACACGCTCCGGCGCTGGCAGGCGTAGCGCCGCGGCGGTTCATTTGGCCGCGAGCCAGTCCTTGCCGCTGCCCAGCTCGACGGTGAGCGGCACCTTGAGCTGCATGGCGCCCTCCATCTCGCCGCGCACGACCTCGCCCATCTCCGCGGCCCGCGCCTCGGGCACTTCGACGACCAGCTCGTCGTGGATCTGCAGCAGCAGCCTCATCGGCAGCCGTTCGTGCTCGATGCGCCGGTGCAGGTTGACCATCGCGAGCTTGATGAGGTCCGCCGCCGAGCCCTGCACGACAGTGTTGATCGCCAGGCGCTCGCCGAGGGCCCGCGTCTGCCCGTTGCGCGAGGTGATCTGCTTGATCTCGCGCCGCCGGCCGAGCAGCGTCTCGACGTAGCCCTTGTCCTTGGCGTGCTCGATGCAGCGCTCCAGGAAGCGGTCGATGCCTTTGAAACGGTTCCGGTAGTCGGTGATCAGCGTTTTGGCGGCGTCGACGTCGAGGCCCTCGATGCGCCGCGCCAGGCCCCAGGGCGTCACGCCGTAGACGATACCGAAGTTGATCGTCTTGGCGTGGCCGCGCTGTTCGCTGGTGACGGCCTCGGGTTCGACGTTGAAGACCTGCGCCGCCACGGCGGTGTGAATGTCCATGCCGCGCTCGAACGCGTCGATCAGCGCCTCGTCGTCACTGAGGTGCGCGAGCATGCGCAGCTCGATCTGCGAGTAGTCGGCGCTCAGCAGGACGTGGCCCTGGTCGGCGATGAACGCCTTGCGAATCTGCCGGCCGATCTCCGTGCGGATGGGGATGTTCTGGAGGTTGGGCCCGCTCGATGACAACCGGCCCGTGGCGGTGCCCGTCTGATGGAACGACGCGTGGATGCGGCCGGTGTCCTTGTTGATGCTCTCGCGCAGGGCTTCGAGGTAGGTGCCGACGAGCTTGGTGAGCTGGCGGTACTCGACCATCAGCGCCGGCACGCACCGCTGGGCGTCATCGAGCTCGTCCATGTCGCGCAGCCGCTCGAGCACCTCGAAGTCGGTCGACGGACCGGTCTTGGTCTTCTTGATCACGGGCAGGCCGAGCTTTGTAAAGAGCACGTCGGCGAGCTGGCGCGGGGAGTCGACGTTGAAGACTTCGTCCGCGGCCTCGTGGATCTGGAATCGCAGCTCGGTGATGCGCTGGCTGAGCGCGTGCTTCTGCTCGTCGAGCACGGCCGGGTCGACCGCCACGCCGTGCGTCTCCATCTCGGCGAGCACCTCGACCAGGGGCATCTCGACGTCGTTGGCGAGGCGCGCCATGCCGAGCACGTCGAGTTGCGGGCGCATGAGGTTGGTTAGGCGCAGCGACAGGTCGGCGTCCTCCGCGGCGTAGGGCGTGATGAGATCGAGCGCCACCTGGTCCATCGTGCGCTGCTCCTTGCCCCGGCCGCCCGGGCCGATCAGCCTGGAGATGGGGATGGTCTCGTGCTTGAGCAAGGCGAGCGCGAGATGGTCCATGCCCTGCCCCGGCGCGCCGAGCAGGTAGGCGCCGACCATCGAGTCGAAGACGAGCCCGCGCAGGCGCACGCCGGCGTGGCGCAGGACGAGCATGTCATACTTGAGGTTGTGGCCGCACTTGCCGATGGCCGGGTCTTCGAGCACCGGTCGCAAGGCGTTGAGCACGGCTTCGCTGGGAAGGTGCGTCTCCGACTCGGGCGAGCACATGGGCACGTAGACGCCCGCCTTCTCCTGCCAGGCGAGACAGATGCCGCACGGCTGGCTGCGATGCCCGAGCCCGATCGTCTCGACGTCGACGGCGATGAGGCGCTGCGCGCGCAGCGTCGCGACAAGCTCGTCCATCTCGGCCTGTGTGGTGATGGCGCGGTAGTCGCAATCCGCGGCGGTGGCGAGATTGGGATCGCGAGGCGCCTCGACAGGCAGCGCCTCAGGGGCGTCAAAGAGCGTGCTCGCGAAGCTCCCGCCCCCGCCCCCGCCCCCGCCACCCCCACCGCCACCGTCGCGCTCCGCCTCGGTGGCGACGTCGCGATCGCCCGCCGTCTCGGCGGCGCCCTCGCCGAGCAGCCGATCGAGCTCGCTGAGGTGGCGGTTGAAGCCCAGCTCCTTGAAGAGGCGGCGCAGCCCGGCCGCGTCGACGCCACCGGCGCGGGCGTCTTCAAGATCGAACGCGATGTCGACCTCCTCGTTGAGCGTGACCAGCCGACGCGCAGTGGGGAGGAACTCGGCCGCGGCCTCGATGTTCTCGCGGCGCTTGCCCTTGACCTGGTCGAGGTTGGCAAGCAGGCCGTCGATCGAGCCGAACTCCTGCAGCAGCTTGCCCGCGGTCTTGGGACCGATGCCCTTGACGCCGGGGACGTTGTCGACGTTGTCGCCGGTCAGCGCCAGCAGGTCGACGACCTGCGCGGGCGTGACGCCGCGCTGGCTCATGAGCCAGTCGGTGTCGATGGTCGTGTCGGTATGGATATCGAACATCGTCACGCGGTCGCACAGCAGTTGCTCGAGGTCCTTGTCCTTGGAGACGAGGCGCAGATGCACGTCAGCGTAGCGCGGGTCGTCGAGGATGCGGCGGACGAGGGTGGCGATCAGGTCGTCGGCCTCGGCGCCGGGCTGCTCGATGATCGGGATGCCGAAGCGCTGCGTGATCTCCTGAATCCGCGGGATCTGCGCGGCGAAGTCCTCCGGCGGCGTCTCGCGCTGCGCCTTGTACTGCGGGTAGATCTCGTCGCGGAACGTCGGCCCCGGCGCGTCGAGCGCCATGGCGACGTAGTGGGGCCGAAAGACGTCGAAGAGCTTGAGCAGCATCTGCGTGAAGCCGAACAGCGCATTGGTCGGCTCGCCGGTGACGGGGCTGGTCATGCCGGAGCGGATGGCGTAGTAGGCGCGGAAGATCTGCGCGTGGCCGTCGATGAGGTAGAGCGTCTGGGCAGGAGGGCTCGCCGCGGGGTCGGCGGCCGCATCGGTGCGGATAGCAGGGGGGATGTCGGCGTCGAGCATGGCCCGGATTATAGGCCCGCCGCAGGCCCCGCCGTATACAGCCGGATCAACCGGTGGCGCGGCGCCGCCGCTTCGCCGTCGGCATGTATGCCTCGACCAGCCGCTCGACCAGCGTGCGACCCAGCCGCGCCGCGTCGTCGCGACCGTGCACCTGACGCATCACCAGCGCCCCCTCCAGCAGGATCGTGTACTGATCGGCAAACGCCTCCGCATCCGAGGCCCCGGCCTTGACAGCCAGGTCGCGCGTCTCGTCGCGCCCTGCACGCTTGTGCTCCGCCGCCGCCTGGTGCACCGGGTCGTGCGGGTTGGGGAACTCCGACGCGGCGCTGATGAACATGCACCCGCCGAACGCCGGGTCGTTGAACCACGCGTCGAGCACGTCGAACATGCCCAGGAGCTGCGCCCGCGGGTCGTCGCCCGCCAGCTTCTGAACGGCGCGGCGCCACGCCCGCTGCTCCCAGGCGTCGCGCTTCTCGACCGCGGCGACCATCAGATCGTCCTTGCTCGCAAAATGCTTGTAGAAGGTCGTTTTTGTCACGCCCGTCTCGGTGATGATCCGGTCGAGGCCCACCGCGTTGAAGCCGTGGCGGTAGAAAAGATCGATCGCCTTGTCGACCAGTCGATCCCGGGCATTGCGCGGTGTCTCGACCGCACCGAGAAGCTCGGCCGCCGCCTTGTGAGCCGTCGTTGTCATGGCCGCAGTTCCCATACCAGAGAGGGTGACTCCAAGTCACCCCCGGGTGTACTTGTGGTGCCCTGTACACGGCCCAGGCGCATCGTAGATTTACGGGTGACCGGTCAACGTCGCCGCCCCCCGCTGGACGGCATATTCAACCCTGCATTTTATCCAATCGCAAGGACAAGAGCCATGGAAACGACCACCAGCAAGCACATTCTCAACGGTCTGGACGTCGACGCCGTCAACGGCCTGATCAGCACCGTCAAGGCCAACAAGGACGCCGGCGCGACGCGCTGGAACGTCAGGACGGTCTGGGACAACGGCGGACGCTCCGTCAGCCACGTCGACGGCTTCGAGATCGGCGGCGAGCGCGTCGACCGCCAGTTCACCATCAAGATCGACGAGCCGGTCGAGCTCGGCGGCTCCAACACCTCGGCGAACCCGCAGGAGCACCTGCTCGCGGCGCTGAACGCCTGCATGATGATGGGCTATGTCGCCGGCGCTACGCTCTTCGGCATCGAGCTGTCCAAGCTGGAGATCCGCACCGAGGGCGACATCGACCTGCGCGGCTTCCTGGGTATCGACCCGAAGACGCCCAACGGCTACACGCAGCTGCACTACACCGTGCACATCGCCGGCAACGGGACGCCCGAGCAGTTCCAGCGGCTGCACAAGCTGGTCCAGGCGACCAGCCCCAACTACTGGAACCTCAGCCGCGCGGTGCAGCTCAACGCCGACCTGATCGTCGAGTAGGCCGGACCTGACGTGCCAGTCACCCAGGCCCGGGGAGCGCAGGCTCCTCGGGCCTCTTTTGATCGACTGGGCCCGCGCCGCCCCCGCATCACCAGTCCAGCGGCCCCAGCCACGTCTGCCGCAGTTCGTCCAGCGGTTCATCGGCCACCGTCTCCCCTTCAAAGTCGGTCACCATCAGCCGATCGTGATCAGCGAAGCGTCCCGGCACCGTGATGAACACCGGTTGGTCCCCAATCACCGTCCGAGAGATGTCAACGACGGCCTGGAGATCCGACGGCGCCACCTCCAGCAGATACCGTCCCGGCGTCTCGGCGAAGCTCGCGGCGATGACATCCTTATGATCGGTGGCTAGCGCACTCAGGCTGAACTCCAGCCCGACGCGGCCAGCAAATGCCATCTCCGCCGCGGCGACGAGCAGCCCGCCTTCCGAGCAGTCGTGGGCGGAGACGACCAACCCCTGTGCGATCAACCTCGCCACCAGCCGCGCGGATGCGGCCGCTTGGTTCAGGTCGATCCGCGGAATGTGGTCTGTCCCCGCCGCCCCCGCCACCGCGCGATAATGCGACCCGCCCATCGCCGCGGCCGTCTCCGCGCCGACGATCACGAGCACGTTGCCCGCGCGCTTGGCGTCCATCGTCACGCAGCGGCGCACGTCTTCGACGATGCCCATCGCGCTGATGAGCATCGTCGGGGGAATGGTGATGAGCCGGCCATCCTCCGTGGTGAACTGGTTGGAGAGCGAGTCCTTGCCGGAGACGAACGGGGCGCGGTACGCCTTCGCCCCGTCGTAGCACGCCTCCGCCGCGCGCACCAGCGAGCCGAGCTGCGCCGGGTCGTCGCAGCGCGGCCAGCAGAAGTTGTCCAGCAGCGCGATCCGCTCCGGGTCGGCGCCGACGCAGACGGCGTTGCGGATCGCTTCGTCGATCGCGGCCAGCGTCGCCCAGTAGGAGTCGCCATCGCTCGCCAGGCCGTCGGCGGTCGCCTTCTCGGACATGTGCGGCGCGAGGCCGCAGGCGAGCGCGACGCCGCGGTGGGAGTCGTGGCGGGGTCGAATGACCGCCGCATCGCCAGGCCCATCCTGCCCGGGGCCCACCAGCGGCTTGATCGCCGAGCCGCCCTGCACCTCGTGGTCGTACTGGCGCACGATCCAGTGCTTGGAGGCGATGTTGGGGTGGGCGAGCAAGGCACGGAGAGCGGGGGAAATTTCGGATTTCGGATTTCGGATTTCGGACGAACCGCCGTCCGTGCCCGCGTCGTTCCGCCCCTTCGTGCCTTCTTCCCCTCCGAAATTCGAAATTCGAAATCCGAAATCCTCCCCCCACACCGCGTCGCGCACCGGCGTCGGGATGCCTTCGTGCAGGAGGCGCATCGCGAGACGGCCGACTTCCGTTCCCTCGTACGTCAGCAGCAGCATCGGCTCGTCGGGCGGCTCGTGCGTGGGACCGACCTCGCCGCAGCCGAACTGCCCGAGGTCGGCGAAGCTCACATCCTCCGACGCGCACAGCTCGCGCAGCGTCTCGATGCGCTCGGCCGGCACGGACAGCACCATCCGCTCCTGCGCCTCGCTGATCCATATCTCCGTGTAGCTCAGCCCGGCGTATTTCAGCGGCGCCTGCTCCAGCGTCACGCACGCGCCGACCTTCTCACCCATCTCGCCCACCGCGCTCGAGAAGCCGCCCGCGCCGCAGTCGGTGATCGCGCTGAACAGCGGCCCGCCGGCGTAGTCGCGGGCCTGGAGGATGACGTCCATCACCTTCCGCTGCGTGATCGCGTTGCCGATCTGCACGGCATGCGAGAACTCGTCGGCGTGGGTGTCGGTCAGCTCGGCGCTGGAGAATGTCGCGCCGTGGATGCCATCGCGGCCGGTCGCACCGCCCAGCGCGATGATCCGATCGCCCGGCTTCGCGTCGCCAAAGCACTTGTCCAGCGGCAGCGTGCCGACGCAGCCCGCGAAGACGAGCGGGTTGCCGAGGTAGTCGCGGTGAAAGTGCACGGCCCCGTTGACGGTGGGGATGCCCATGCGGTTGCCGTAGTCGCGCACGCCCGCCACCACCTGTTTGAGGATCCGTCTGGGATCGATGACGCCGCGCGGCAGCTTCCCTGCCGCACCCGTCTCCGGCGGGGCGACGCAGAAGGTGTCGGTGTTGGCGACGGGTCGCGCGGCGAGGCCCGTGCCGAGGATGTCGCGGATGCACCCGCCGATGCCCGTCGCCGCGCCGCCGTACGGCTCGATGGCGGAGGGATGGTTGTGCGTCTCGACCTTGATGCACACGCCCAGCTCGTCGTCGAAGCGCACGATGCCCGCGTTGTCCTCGAAGACGCTGACGCACCAGTCGCGGTGCGGCGGCTCGCGCATCAACTCATGCGTGGCGGCGGCGACAGTAGACTTGAGCAGGTTGTGGATGGTCACCGACCCGTCCGCGTGCACCTCGTGGCCCGGGCGATCCGTGAAGTCGATCGTCTCGTCGCCACGGGGCCCGCGGTAGTGGATGGTGCTCTTGAGCGTCTTGTGCACGCAGTGCTCGGACCACGTCTGCGCCAGCGTCTCGAGCTCGATGTCGGTCGGCTCGCGCTCGGCGTCGCGGTAGTAGCGCTGGATGGCCTGCATCTCGTCGAGACTAAGGAACAGGTGCCCGTCGCGCGAGAGCGTCGCCAGCGCATCGTCGTCGAGCTCGCGGATCACCACGTGGCGGAGCTTGAGCTCGTACGGCTGGCCGTGCACGAACGCCTCGGGCCAATGCGGCTCGAGGTGGATCTGCTCGATGACCGGATTGGCGAGGCTTCGCTGGGCGAAGCGCTCGAGCGCGGCGGCGTCCGGCCGGGCGGTCGGGGCGGCAAAGCGCAGGTCGTAGCGCACGCCGGTGCGGACGTCGATCTCGTCGCGGTCGAGGCCGGGGATCGCCTCGGCGACGGCGTCGCGGGTGGACTCGGCAACGGGGTCCATGACGCCGGGCTTGTGGTGGACCTCGATGACGCTGACGTCGGTGGCGGGAGCCTCGACGCCGACGACCGCCCGCTGGCTGACCGGGTCGGCGAGCAGGGCGTGGCCGAGCTCGGCGACTTGGGCATCAGTCAGGTCGGCCTCGATCAGGTACACCCGCGCCCCCGCCACCCCCGCCGCACCTGCCACATCGATCTGGGCGCGCGCCTCGGCCAGGGCGGCGTCGCCGAGCGGGTCCACCTGCCCCGCGTGGGTCCAGACCTCGACGCGATGCACCCGCCGCGGGTCGGCGGGGGTGCTGGCCCGGGCTGTCGCTGCTGTGGTCATGGTTGACGCTGTTTCACGGAACGCGGCGGCGGCCGTCTCGCCGGCGGCAGCGCGCGGACAGCAATTCGGAACACGTATCAGGGGCATGATAGCGTGGCCGACGCGGTGTGAGGTCGGGTCTACGCCGGCCGGAGGGGGGGTTGGCGCGCACACGGGTGGGCCAGCCACCAATGGCACCCGGACGCTCTCGGACAGCGCTTAGAAATCCCAGCGCAGGCCGAGCTCGAGGATGTGGACGCGGGGGGCCTGGAAGCGGGCGTCGTCGATGTCGAGGCTCTCGGTGGAGAAGAAGCGGTAGCCGGCGTTGACGGTCAGGCGTTCGGTGAGGCTGTGGGCGATGCCGGCCATGAGTTGGTAGGCGAAGACGTGCTCCCGGCCGTCGATCTCGATGTCGATGGGGCCGAAGAACGTCTCCTCGGTCAGGTGCATGTCGGCGCGGACGCGGGAGACGCCGATGCCCCCGCCGAAGTAGAAGTCGGTGCCTTCGTAGACCTGGGAGTCGTAGTAGAGGTTGGCCATGAAGGAGGAGAAGGTAATGTCGCCCCCGGCGTCGCTGTAGACGGGCGGGATGGTGGGGTCGCTTTCGATGCGGTCGATGTCGTTGCTGCGGCGGGAGTACTCGCCCTCGATGCGGAAGGGGTCGGCGTCGTAGCCGAAGGCGACCGCGAAGCCAGCACCGTCGTCGGCGAAGATCTTGTTGCGGCCGCTGAGCGGCATGCCGAAGAGGTTGGGCGCATCATCCATGTCGAACTCGTGGACGATGGTGTAGGAGCCGCTGCCGGCAACGTAGAAGCCGCTGGCCTGAAAGTGGTCGAAAAAGGCGTGCGCGGGCTGGGCGTGGGCGAGGCCCAGCGTCAGGGCGAGGGCGGTCACGGCCGCACGGGTGACCCAGGGGGTGCTCATCATTCGCTGCTGCTCCTTGGTTCCGTCTCGGCGGCATCCGCCGCTCGGGGCAGATCGTATGGCCAGCCGGGCCTCGCCACAAGAACGCCCGACGCCGCCACCTTCCTCTGATCGGCAACCCGGGCAGGGGGGCACCAGCGCGACGCGGAAAACCATCGGGATGACTCAGTCGGCCGATTCGACGATGGCGGTCGGGAGGGCGCCGACGCGGCCGGGAAAGTCGAACCAGTGGTGCAGGTTGTAGCGGACGGTGCGTCCGCCGCGGGGCTGCGGCGCCGCGACGACGCGATAGACGCCGGCCGGCACGGGCAGGTGGACGCGGCCGCGATCGTCCGTCACGAGCGCGGGGTAGACAAGCAGCACGCTGGGCTCGACGGTGAGGGCGAGGCTGCCGACGGGTAGGCCGGCGACGGGAGCACCTGCCTCGTCGACGTAGCGCAGGCGGATCACGGCCTCGGCGTCGGCAAAGGCGCGGCTGTAGGCGGCGTCGGCCGGGGCCGATGCGGCGGGCGGGGCCGGCGTGGCGGGGGTGGTCTGGAGGCGGTGCCAGGTGCCGAGCAGGTAGTCGACGTAAAAGCGGCCGACGGACTGCTCGGCCAAGGCATCGAGCTCGTCGCGCGTCGCCGGCGACCGGAAGGGGGGCTCACCCGCGTCCGCCTGCGGCTGGGCCCACGACGGGAGGGTGAACGTCCGCCCGGGCGGCGCGGTGACCGGCCGCCAGTCGCCCGGCTCAAGGCCGCGGGCGGCGAGCGCAGCGGCGCGGGTCAGCGCCGCTGCTGCGTCGCGCTCCACGGTGCGATCCAGGTCGCGCCACGAGCCTGCCCCGGCGCCGGGGACGCGGCCATCCTCGGCGACCGCCGTCCAGCGGACGGGCAGCGCACGCCATTCGTCGCGCTCACGCCACTCGAGCGGCGGCGGGTCGCCGACCTGCCCCTCGACCCAGCGCAGCGTCACCCACGTCACGAACGGCAGCAGCACCAGCGCTGCGAGGAGCGCGAGCAGAACGCGGCGGCCGCTGTATCGGCGGTGCGACTCCGGGTGTGGCATCACGAGACGATAGCACAGGTGGAGCCCACGGATTGCAATCCGCGGGCCTCCGGAGCGTCATGAAGACTCGACCATCCGGCGGGCGAGAGGTGGCGCGGGCGCGGCCACGCGATCGCCGATCGACATGCCGACGACGGTCAGGTCGTCGCGCTGGTTGAGCGAGCCGGCCTGATCGTCGAGGCGCTGCTCGAGGCGTTGGATCGCGTGCTCAAGCGGGCCCTGGCGCAGATCCTCGAAGGCCTTGGCATAGTCGGCGTTGGCGGCGATGGCACGTTTGCCGGGCTCGGCGGCGTGGGGGAAGGCGAGCTCGAAGCCGTCGCTGTAAAGCAGCAGCCGGTCGCCCGGCTCCAGGTCGATGGTCGTCTGCTCGAAGGCCTCGTCCTCGAAGACGCCGAGCACCGGGCCGTCCGACTCGATCGTGTGGGTGCTGCCGTCGGCGGCGAGCAGCAGGGGGTAGGGATGCCCGCCGCGTGCGAGGGTGAGTTGCCACGAGCGGCAGTCGAGCACGCCGTAGCAGGCGGTGGTGAAGCGGACGCGCTCGCCCTGGCGCAGGACGAGGTCGCGGTTGAGCTGGGCGAGCGTCTGGCTGGGCTCGACGAGGCGGTAGCCGCCCGGCAGGCTGGCGTCGACCTGCTTGGTCAGCAGCGATCGCTTGATGTACATCGTCAGCAGCGCCGCGGGCACGCCGTGGCCGACGGCGTCGGCGACGAACAGGCCGACGTGATGCTCGTCCAGGCGGATGATGTCATAGATGTCGCCGCTGACGTAGCTGGCCGGACGCCAGAGGACGTGGAAGTTGACGCCCTCGATCTGCGGCATGTCGGCCGGCAGGAACTCGCGCTGGAGCTGGGCGGCGAGGCGCAGCTCCTCGTCGAGACGGTCGATCTGTCCGCAGAGGCCGCCCGTCTGCGTGCGCAGGGTGCGGGTCTCGGTCTGGAGGTCGCTGAGGGGGCCGGCCTGGCTCCAGAGGGCGCGGACGAGGCAGGTGACCGTGGCGGGCGAGGCATCGGGCGGGCAGACGACGACGCCTTCGTCGTAGAGCCGACCGGCCGGGCCGTCGCAGCCGACGCGCATGAGCATCGCCGGGATGTGGCGCTCCTGGACTTGCCCGAGCAGCTCGAAGAGCTCCCACTGGCTGGCCTGATCGAGCACGAGCCAGACGACGCCGGCGGCCTTGAGCCGGTCCGGCTCGGCGAGCAGGGTGTCGAGGCTGACAACCGCCAGCTCGGGGCGCTCGCGGGCGGGCCAAGGCTCGAGCAGCGTGCGGGCCTCGCCGGCGAGGCGATCGCGCGGGACGCGGCGGTCGGCGACGATCATGAGTTGCGAGGGGTGCGCCATGAGCTGTATCGACCCGGCCCCCGCCGCGGACGATGATGATGCGTCGAACCCAATGCAGGCATCATCGACTCATCGCGCCCGGGCCTTGAGCTCGCCGAGCGGCAGCTCGAGGTTATCGCCCTCGGACAGGCCGAGGCGGTGGATCGACCCGCCGGCGAGCTCGATGACGAACTGGGCCCGCCCGTTGCTGCGGTAGCGCCGAAGGAGGAACTCGGCCCGGCCGTACGGCTCGACCTGCATCTCGTGCATGGTGAGGATGCGGCCGTCCGCATCGAGGTAGATGATGTCGATCGGCACCAGGCAGTCGCGCATGACGAAGGCGCGTTCGGCGGCGTCGGGGAAGACGAAGAGCATGCCAGCGTCGGCGGGGATCGTCGCGCGGTCCGACAGGCCGCGGAAACGCTTCGCCTCGTCCAGCGCCAGCTCGAGGAGGAACGCTTCGCCGGCGATCTCGATGCGCTCGGCGTCGCCCTGGAGCCACCGGTCGGCAGGGGGGGGCTCGCCGCCGGCCGGCGGCGGATCGGCGCGCGGGCAGCCGGCGAGCGTCAGGGCCAGCGCGATCGTCAGCGCCGCCCATGGCAGGGCGGTCGTTCGTGGTGTGTTCAAGGGTGGTCCGTTGCTCGTCACGCGCTCATCCCTGTTGGCCACCGGCCCAGCCGGGGCGTCGCCGCCGCTCCCATTATCGGCCGCACAACCACGCGTCATCTGCTTCGCCGAGCACGATCGGCTCGCGCGGCAGGCGGTCGAGGGCGAACGCCTCGGCGAACCGGGCCGCGGCCATCGGCTCGCGGTCCGGCGTCACGCCGGACCAGTAGGCCAGAAGGCCGACGACGCGCTCGGGCGGCACGCCGCGTTCGCGGTAGGCGTCGAGGCGCGTGTCGCCGTGACGCTTGGCCAGCCGCCGACCGTCGGGCCCGACGATCAGCGGAAGGTGATAATAGGTCGGCAGTGTGCGGGCGGCAGGGGGGACGCTCTCCCCTGGCCCCTCCGTCGAGGGAGGGGGAGCGGCAGCGGAGGTGGCGGGGGGGAGGAGTCGGTAGAGCCAGAGCTGGCGGGCGGTGGAGGGAAGCAGGTCGTCGCCGCGGACGATGTCGGTGACGCCCTGGCGGATGTCGTCGATGACGACGGCGAACTGGTAGGCGGGCAGGCCGCCCCTGGTGGCGACGACGAAGTCGCCGAGGTCGCGTTCGACGTCGCAGCACTGCGGGCCGGCCACGTGGTCGCTAAAGCTTATCGGACCTTCGGGCACGCGCAACCGCCACGCCACCCCCGCCACGCCGGCCTCACCCGTCGTCGCCGCGTCGCCGTCGCGCCGCGTGGGCCGACAGGTGCCGGGGTAGCGCAGCTCGGCGCCCTCCTCGTGGGGTGCCGACTGGGCCTGCTCGATCTCCTTGCGCGTGCAGCGGCAGGGATAGATGAGCCCTGCGTCGCGGAGTTGCCGCAGCGCGGCGGCGTGGGGTTGCAGGTCGTGCGACTGGAGCGTCGGCTGGCCGTCCCAGTCGATGCCGAGCCAGCGGAGGATGTCGAGGGTCTGCTCGGCGGCGCCGGGCTTGATGCGGGGCCCGTCGAGGTCTTCGATGCGCATGACGATGCGCCAGCCACGCTGCCGGGCGAGCGCCCAGTTGACGAGGAAGGTGCGGGCGTTGCCGAGGTGGAGCGCGCCGGTGGGGGATGGGGCAAGGCGCGTCACGCGCTCGACGGCGTCGTGTTTCGTGGCGCTGGAGGTCTCGACCGTCACAACAACCCCCGCCGGTGGCTTCTCACGGAAACGAAGGGGTCATTGTAGTCCGGCCCGCTGCCGTCGTCGGGCCGGGACCATGAGCAGCGCGACCCCGAGCAGGCCGAGGCTGCCCGGCTCGGGGACGAAAGCGCCCTTCTCGTCGACGAGCAGGGCGACGAAGGGGGCCACGTCGACGGCGTCGAGCCCATCGCTCTGGTTGATGTCGCCGATGAGGTGGGGGTCCATGCCGTACTGCTCCACGTAGGCGGCGGGGTTGGTCAGGGCGAGGACGAAGGGAGCGACGTCAACGGCATCGACGGCGCCGTCGAGGTTCATGTCGCCAAGCAGGTTGGCCTTGAGGCCCAGGGCCTCGGGGTTGAGCACGTGCATGAAGTTGTCGCCGACTTCCGGGGCGAGGCTGAAGAGGTTCATACGCTCCGGGTCGGGCACGCCGGCTTCGTCGGCGAGCAGGACAAGCGTGGCGGTGGCGTCCATGGGAGAGTTGGGCGCCCGCAGGCCGTCGATGGCGATCGGGACGCGGTAGCCGCCGAACTTGCCGAGGCTGGGGTCGAACTCGGCGCCGCTGTCGGCGAGCATGGCGCGGGCGCGGAAGGGGACGCCCTCGTGATCGGACTCGAAGTAGAAATCGAGCAGCGAGGGGGGGAGGGTTTCGGCGCGCTCGCGATCGGGCTCGAGCGTGCCTTCGCCGCGTTCCGCGGGCACGCCTTCGATGACCGGGTACTGGTTGAACTGCTCGGGTGCGAAGCGGACGAAGCCCAGGCCGCTGCGCTTCTCGAAGCCCTCGATGCCGAAGTTGAGCCCGAGGCGCATGGCGAAGTCGGGTTCGAACGGCGGCTGGACGTCCTTGGGGTCGGGCGGGGGCGCGAAGGCTTCGAAGGCGCCGTTGAAATCGGGCAGGAAGGGCGGCGGGTCGGGGAGCCACGGGAACCAGCCGATGAGGATCTCGCGCGGGATGTAGGGGATGAACAGCAGCCGGCGGTTGTAGCCGATGTAGTCGATCGCGTGGCGGTCGTCGGGGCGGAGCACCACCTGCACGCCGGCGGCGATGGTCGGATCCATCATGTTGTCGAGGTTGTCGCGCCAATGGCTGGCCTGCGCCTTGCCGGTGGAGGAATTGGCGAGCGGGTCGATGGGCTCGGCGGGATGCACGCCGCGCGACATCTGGCGGTTGTTGAGCACGGTGTCGTAGTACTCGGCCGGGCCGTGGGTGATGCGTCGCGTGCCGCTGGCGAGCACGTGGCCGCCGCCGGTCTCCTCGAAGCGCCACAGGTCGAGCGTGTTGGGCTGAAGCGTGAAGCCGGCGTTGTTGTCCTGGACGTCGGTGACGCTGAAGAACCCGAGCAGGTGGCCGATCTCGTGCGCGGCGACGCCGACGAAGTCGGTCTGCCCCGCCGTGATGCCGTCGGAGCGGTCGTAGTCGAAGCTGGAGGCGAATGCGTTGGCGAACTGGATCCGGCCGTCCGCGCCGCCCGGCAGCGGGGCGCCGTAGACCGGGTCCAGACCCGTGCCCAGGCCCAGCGCCTTGGCGTTGGCGGTAGCGAGCGTGACCGACCCGGTGTTGCGCGAGCCGTTGATGTCCTGCACCGGCAGGCTGCCCGTGGGCAGTTGACTGACGACGCCTTGCTCGGTGCCGAAGGTGTCGGCGTGCATCGCGGCGCGGACGGCGCCGAGCGAGTGCGTCGTGCGCTGCGTGAGCGTCGAGCCCAGCACGTTGGGGTTCAGGTTCGCAAACTCGATGTTGACCTTGACCGTGATCGGGTCGCCGAACGCGTTCTCCCAGATGGCGGCCGCCTGCTCGAACGCGGCCAACTGGTGGGCCGCCATCGGCGTGGCGCCAGTGTCGTTGAGATCGATGGTCAGCGCGTGGCTGGCTGGCGCGGCGGCGGCGACGGCAAGCACGGCAATGCAGTGGGACGGGCGCATGGCGGCCTCCTTTGCGCAGGGATGATGTGACGGGCGATGGACAGGGGGCGCACGAATCGCGCGGTCGCAATGGGTCGAAACGATGCGGGCATCGCAAACATGGGAACGGCCCCCAGCGTCGGTCGACGAGCCAGAGATGAACGGCAGGCCCTGTTCGATCGACGGGTGCGGACGCCGGCGAATATACCCCCACGCCGCGGCGCGGGCAAGGGTTTTGTTGGCGACGATCGCAGCGGGCGATATCGTACCGGCCATGCCACGCCCAGCGCCCGCCAACGCCGAGTTCATCGCGCCGATCGTCCGTCATGCGCCGATCCACCTGGCGGTGCTTATCTCCGGTAGTGGCACGACGATGCAGCACCTGGCGCGGCTGATCGAAGGCGGCGAACTCGACGCTCGCATCAGCGTGGTCATCAGCTCCCGGCCTGACGCCGCGGGCGTGGAACTGGCGCAGGGGCTCGGGCTGGCGACGTTCGTCGTGCCGCGCAAGGGCTACGACAACACGGCCGATTTCAGCGCGCACGTCTTCGGGGTCGCGCGCGACGCGGGCGCGGATCTCGTGTGCATGGCCGGGTTTCTGAGCCTGCTGCAGATCCCGGATGATTACGCAAGCAACGTGCTGAACATTCACCCGGCGCTGCTGCCGGCGTTCGGCGGGCAGGGGATGTATGGCCGGCACGTGCACGAGGCGGTGCTCGCGGCCGGGTGCAAGGTGACGGGCTGCACGGTGCACTTCGCCGACCCGCAGTATGACCGCGGGCCGATTCTGCTCCAGCGGACGTGCCCTGTGGCGGAGGACGACACGCCGGCATCGCTGGCGGCGCGGGTGCAGGCCGAGGAGCGCGAGGCCTACCCCGAGGCGATCCGGCTGATCGCGGCGGGACGGGTGCGGCTGGCGCAGGGGCGGACGTGGATCGGCGACGCTCCGGAGCGGTAGGCATGCCCGCGGACCATGACGATCCTCGACCGATCTGGTGGGGCTGGGAGCTGGAGCTCAGCCCGCATCTGCTCAAGCGGATGATCGATCGATCCTTCTCCGAGGTTGATCTTCGGGCTATGATGGAATCGGCCGATTATTGGCGTGAGGACGATGAGCCGGGGCGGTGGGCGCTGAGCGTCACCCACGATGGCGGGCGCTGGGAGGTGATCGTCGAGCCCGACTGGGCGGATCAGGTGCTGGTCGTCATCACCGCTTATCCCGTGGACCGGACATGAAGCACGCGTACCTGGAAGTGACCTATCGCAAGGGCCGCCCGATTGCGGCCTACTACTATCTGCCGCGCCTCACGGGGGACGTGAGCGCCCGGACCCAGCGGATCGCGGGGGGCCTGCTGATCGACTTTGACCGCACCGGTCGGGCGATCGGCATCGAGATCTCGTCACCGTCGGGCTTCGACCTGGTGCAGCTCAACGAGGTGTTGGTCGAGGTTGGCCAGCAACCCGTTGGCCCGGAGGATCTGGCGCCGCTCATGGCGGCGTGAGCAGTTCGGCGGGAAGCGGATGAAGCCGGTGACCCGCGTGCGCCCGAAGCCACGAGCGGCTTGGCTTGGTGCCGGACTTGCCCCGATCGAAAGTCCGATAATGCATGTTATGTTTAATTGGACAGGAGGGGGGGCTCGCCGCGGCTCTGGCGCCGGGGCAAACGCGCCGGCTGGTGTACCGCTGACGAGATGTCGTGGCGTGTGCGACGCCGGTCCATCAATCAACCGCGAAGGAGCGAAGGCAAGCGGAGTGGCGAAGATACAGAAGGTCATTGATTGAATCTCTGTTTCGCGTCCTTCGCCCGCTGCTTCGCGTCCTTCGCCCGCTTCGCTCCTTCGCGGTTTTTCAGAGGTTTTCGGGGGCTGCTCAGGCGAGATTCGCCGATCTATGCGCGATGGCCCTGCGTTCGCGTGCGGACCACTGGAATGGCTGACGGCCCATCGGTAACATGGGGGATTCGCGGCGGTTGCCGCGTGCGAGGAGTGCCGTCGTGAGTGAGTCCGCGGTTTCGCAGAATCGACCCGAAGCGACCGACGCTAACGTGGCCGGCTACTGCCGAGGCCTCGCCCAGCGGGCGGTTGTCGCGTCGCGGGCGCTGGCGGACGCGGCGGGAGCGGCCCGCGAGGCCGCGCTGCACGCGATCGCCGAGCGGATCGAAGCCTCGGCCGCATCGCTCAAGGAAGCCAACGGGCGCGACCTTACCGCCGCCCGCGAGGCGGGGCTCGGCGACGCGCTGCTGGATCGGCTGGCGCTGACGGATGAGCGGATCGCGGCGATGGCGGCCGGTGTGCGGCAGGTGGCGGCCCAGTCGGACCCGGTCGGCCGCGTCATCGAGGGCAAGGTGCTCGCCAACGGGATACGCCTGAGCAAGCTGCGCGTGCCGATCGGCGTGGTGCTGATCATCTTCGAGAGCCGGCCCAACGTCACCGCCGACGCGGCCGCCCTGTGCATCCGCAGCGGCAACGCGACCATTCTCCGCGGCGGCAAGGAGGCGAAGCACTCCAACGCCGCCATCGCCGCCTGCGTGCGCCAGGGGCTCGAGCAGGCCGGGCTGCCCGCCGACGCCGTGCAGCTCGTGGAAACGACGGATCGCGCAGCCGTGGGCGCCCTGCTGCAGCTTGAGGGGCTCATCGACCTGTGCATCCCGCGCGGCGGCGAGTCGCTCATCCGCGCGGTCGTCGAGCAGGCGCGCATCCCCGTCATCAAGCATTACACGGGCAACTGCCATCTCTACGTGGACGCGGCATGCGATGAGGCGATGGCGGTCGCCTTGGCCGTCAACGCCAAGACGCAGCGCACCGGCGTGTGCAACGCGGCGGAGACGCTGCTCGTGCACGCCGACGCCGCGGAGCGCGGCCTGCTCGCGACGCTGTGCGGCGAGCTGGCGCAGCGCGGCGTGGAGATCCGCGGCGACGCGGCCACGTGCGGGCTGTATCCGCAGGCCAAGCCCGCCGACGAGGCGGACTGGGCGACGGAGTACCTGGACAGCATCATCGCGGTGCGCGTCGTGGCGGGCCTGGACGAGGCGGTGGAGCACATCAACCGGTACGGCTCAAAGCACACGGACGCGATCGTGACCGAGCGGCTGGCCGCGGCCGACGCGTTCGTGCGACGGGTCGACTCGGCGAACGTGTTCGTCAACTGCTCGACACGCTTTTCGGACGGGTTCCAGTACGGCCTGGGCGCGGAGATCGGCATCAGCACGGACAAGCTGCACGCCCGCGGGCCGATGGGCGCGGATGATCTGACCACGTGCAAGTGGGTGGCGTACGGCAGCGGGCAGGTGCGCGGCTAGGTGCCTCCGCGCGCCGTTGAGCACGGGCCGCATGCGTGTGCCCTGCCGGCGAGTGGCTGCGGTAGCCTCAGGCGGGCGCGGCTGCGGCGCGGCGGCGCATGGCGGGCCAGCGGCGGTAGGTCAGGGCGCGCCAGAGCCATTCCATCGGTCCATAGTTGTAGCGCCGCAGCCACAGCGGCGACCAGGTGAGCTGGGCGGCCCAGATGAGCAGAACGACCGCGAGCTGTCCGGTGCGTTCCACCTGGCCGAAGTAGCCCAGGCCGTGGCCGTAGAAGATGAAGGTGCAGATGATCGTCTGCATGAGGTAGTTGGTCAGGGCCATGCGTCCGACTGCGGCGAGCGGGGTGCTCAGGCGGTGCCGCGCGGCGGCGCCCCCCCTGCTGCCCGGCTCTGCCTCATCGCGTGGCGGCACGGGTGGTGCTTCGACACCCACGGGCTGGGATCCTTCGGCTGCGCTCAGGTACTGGCGCGCGGGATTGACGGCCGTGGCGCGGGGCAACGCGAGCATGACGAGGCTGATCCACCCGAGGGCGACCAGGGGCGCGGCGAGATCGTTGATCGCCATCGCGATCCAGGCGCTGGCGCCGGCAAACCCGCGGGGGACGGCGACGAGCACGCCGAGGAGGGTCAGCGGCAGGCCGACGGCGACGGCGAGCAGGAGGAGCTGGCGGTAGGTCCAGTTGGACGCCTGGCCGGTGAGGATGTGCCACTTGTAGAGCGCCATGCCGATGAGCATCAGCCCGCCGGCGCCCCAGAGGAAGTAGAAGGCGAAGCCGAACGTCTGGATTTCGAGGCTGGTGGGAACACGCTCGCGCATCTGTTCAAGCCAGCCGCCCTGGTAGGCGGCGAGCTCCAGCTCCATCTCGCTGCCGGGGGAGATGGCCTGCGCGAACTCCGGGCTGGCGTAGGTAATGGCCAGCGCGAACAGCACCGACCATCCGATGGGGACGAGGTAGGCGACGATGCCCAGCGCGAGCTGCCACGCCGGCCGAAGGCGCCACATGAGGTAGACGACCATGCCACACAGGGCGTAGGTGACGAGGATGTCGCCGTACCAGAGCAGGTGGGCGTGGGCGAGGCCGATGACGAGCAGCCAGGCCATGCGTCGGTAGTGGACGGGGCCGGGCGAGGTGGTGCGCTGGGCGTGCCGCTGGGCCATGAGGACGATGCCGGCGCCGAAGAGCATGGCGAAGATGGCGATGAACTTGCCTTTGAAGAGGACCTGGCTGACGAGCCAGACGAGGAAGTTGAACCCGGTCAGGTCGCCCCACGCGTGGGGGTCGAAGTAGGCGGCCGAGGGCATGGAGAAGGATTGGATATTGACGACGAGGATGCCGAGGATCGCCAGGCCGCGCAGGACGTCGAGGGCGTCGATGCGTTGGGCGGGGGCGGTTGGGCCGGCGAGCTCGGTGGTCATGGCGTCCCCCGGATGGCGAGGTGGGGCAGAGAAAGTGTGGGCGATGATACCGGCGGCGGGGGCGGCGCGCGCCCGGGTTAGATCGCATCCCGTCGATTTGTAGCGGGTGCCACGGACAAGGCCGTCCTCGGCCTTGTCCGTGTTCGACGCGACCAGCACTGACAAGCTCCGAAGACTCCGCTTGTCAGTGGCACCTCACCCGCTACGAATGGGTTGAAGGCGCGCTACCGGGGCGCGGGGCGTATCAGGCGCGGGCGGGTTCGGCGGTGGCGCGGGTGTCGAACTCGAAGCTGGCGCGGGCGAGGGGTGTCGGCCTGCGGGAGGCGAAGTTGAGGATCAGGCCGACCATCGCGAAGGTGGCGACGAGGCTGGAGCCGCCGTAGGAGACGAAGGGAAGCGTCAAGCCAGTGACGGGCAGCAGGCCGACGGTGATGCCCATGTGAATGGCGGCTTGGGCGAAGATCATGGCGGCAAAGCCGACGCAGACGAGCTTGGCGAACGGGTCGCGTGATCGGCCGGCGACGGCGCAGGCGGAGAGGACGATGACGATGTAGAGGGCGATGACGATGCCGCAGCCGACGAGCCCCCAGCGGTTGGCGATGACGGCGAAGATCATGTCGTTGTGGGCTTCGGGCAGGTGGTTGAAGCGCAGCAGCGTGCGCGAGCGTTCTTCGCCGAGGCCCGTGACGCCGCCGGCGCCGACGAGCATGGTGGCGACGTGCTGCTGGTACGCGCCGCGGTCGCGGTGGCGTTCGGGCCAGAGCATGGCGGCGATGCGCGCCTCCTGGTGGGGGCGCAGGACGCGCATGGACTGCGGCGCGTCGAAGTAGACGAGGCTGACGTTGGCGCCGATGACGATAACGCCGACCGAGGCGAGCGCGCCGAGGTGGCGCAACCGCGCGCCCGCGGCGACGAGCATGGCGCCGACGGTGGGCAGGAAGATCATGGCGGTGCCCAGGTCGGGCTGCTTGACGACGAGGGCGAGCGGGACCATCACGATGAGCCATGGCACGAGCAGGCCGCGCAGCGTGCGGTAGCTCTCGCGATAGCGCAGGTACCAGGCGAGCGCGAGCACGAGCGCGACCTTGGCGAGCTCGGAGGGCTGGGCGAGCATGAACTGGAGGTCGATCCAGCGTCGGGCGCCGTGAATGACGGGAACGATGGCGCGCGGCATGAACGGCAGCAGCAGGACGAGCAGCAGCGCGAGCGACGCGGCGGCGATGGCGTAGCTGGTCAAACCCAGCACGCGCGGATGGGGCAGGAAGCAGACGGCGGCGGCGACGAGGGCGATGGGTAGCCAGCGGATGCCCTGGGCGGCGGCGAGCTCGGGGGCGACGGTCGCGATGGCCATGATGCCGATGCCCACGAGCGCGAGGGCGGCGAGCAGACCCCACCAGCCGGGGTGGTAGTGCAGGAGGCGGCGCAGCTCGGTGGGGAGGGAAGGCATGGGTGAATTCAGAATTAGGAATTCAAAATTCAGAACTCAGAGAGGAGGCGTTTCCTGTTTCTGAATTTTGAATTTTGAATTCTGAATTTCGCATCTCCATGATCGCATGCATGATCTGGTTGGCGACCGGGGCGGCGGTGCGGCCGCCGCTGTCGCCGTGCTCGACGACGACGGCGACGACGTAGCGTGGACGGGGCTCGCCGTCGGGTTGGAGCAGGCCGATGAACCAGGCGTGATTGCCGCTGCGGATGACGGGGTCGCCGGCGCGGGGGATGCCGTCGTCGCTGGTGGGTCGGCGGGTGGGGGCGGTCTGGGCGGTGCCGGACTTGCCGAGCACGTGGGCGCCCGGGACGTTGAAGATGGGCTGCCGGCCACGGCCGTCAGGCAGGCTGATGGAGTGGGCCGAGCCGATGGAGGCGTTCACGGCGTCGTCGAGGCCCTGCATGATGACGTCGAGGGTGGCGGGGTCGAGGCCGAGATGGGCGGGCTTGCGGACGTCACCTTCCCCTGACCCCTCGTCCGAGGGAGGGGGATCGGAGGGGAGGGCGAGGCGTGGGGAGAGCAGCTCACCGCCGCGGGCGAGTGCGGCGTAGGCGGTGGCGCCTTGGAGGGGCGTCCAGGAGACGGGCCCCTGACCGATGGCGAGCATGATCGGGTCGGTGCGGCCGAGGTCGTCGGAGGCCGGAACGTGGCCGGGCGTTTCCTCGGCGAGTCCGATGCCGGAGCGGCGGCCGAGGCCGAAGGCTTCGAGCCAGGCGGTGGTGCGGTGGGGTCCGAGGCGGTTGCCGAGCTCGTAGAAGTAGATGTTGCAACTGCGGGCGAGGGCCTCGGCGCCTGCGAGCGAGCCGTGGCCGCCGACGTTGTAGCTGTGGATCCAGCAGCGGAGCTCGTTGGGCCGGTCGGGGTAGTAGTGGCCGACGCAGTTGATGGTTTCATCGAGGCGGACGAGCTGCTCGCGCGAGGCGGCGGCGAGGGTCATGGCCTTGAGGGTCGAGCCCGGGTCATAGGGGCGCGACAGGGCGCGATTGAGGTGGGGCATGCGCTCGGCGTCGCGCCAGACGGAGGCGGGGTCATCGAGGTGCTGCTGGCGGCTGTAGCCGGGGGCGGTGGCGGCGGCGAGGATGTCGCCGGTCTCGACGTCGAGGACGACGGCGCCGCCATAGAGCGGCTCGCCGAGGCGGGGCTTGGTCGTGTCCTCATCAGGGCCGGGCGGATCGTGCCAGGGTTGGACGCGCATGACGCCGAAGGCCGGGTCGAGAATGGCCTGGACGCGAGCCTGGAGCTGGATGTCGATGGTGAGGGTGACGTCGCGGCCGGCGACGGGCTCGATGCGCTGCTCGCGGCCGGTGTCGAGGTGCTGGACGACCTGGCCGCGCCGGCCGCGGAGGGTCTGCTCGTAGGCGCGTTCGATGCCGGTGCGGCCGACGTGGTCGCCGTCGCGGTAGCCGGCGAGGTCGCGGTCCGGGCCGTGCGTGCGCAGGGGCCTGGGCTCGATGTCCTCGCGCCAGGCGGGGCGCATCATGCCGATGAGGTGGATGCCCACGCCGTCGACGGTGATGTCGATGGGCTCCTCGCTGCGCAGCGGCTCGGGGAGCGTGCTGCGATCGAGGGTGACGGTGATCGACTCGTGGGGGTAGCGGCGGTGGCGCGGGCGGCGCAGCTCGACCTCGTCCCAGATGGCCAGCTCGTCGTCGCGGTCGGCGTCGGTGATGTGGCGGCGGACGGCGGCACGGACGTCGGGTGAGACATCATCGAGCACCGAGTGGGCCTGCCGCTGGGCAACGGTCGGTTGGACGGTCTCGGCGAACGGGACGGGCTGGTCGAGCTCGGCCTGGCGCCGGGCGTGCCAGTAGGCCCAGAGATAGTTCGCCTCGCGGTGGACGCGGGCGACGATGCGGTCGGCCCGTTCGGTCAGCTCGACCGGGGCGACGCCGGCGAGCTCGGCAAGGCGGGCCCAGAGCTGACGCCGCTGCTCCTCGTACGGCTCGCGGTGCGCGGCGATGAGGTCCTCGCGCTCCTCCTGGCTGAGCTCGCCCCAGCGGTCGCGGTGGGCGCGTGCGGCGGCGGCGAGGGCGCGGTCGTAGGCCCACTGCCCGGAGAGCACGCGGTAGCTGACCGCCACGTCGTAGGCGGGGGCGTCGACGGCAAGCTCCCGGCCGTGGCGATCGAGGATGCGCCCGCGGATGGTGGGGATGAGCTCGGTGTTGCGCAGGGCCCGCTCCGCCTCGGCGAGGCGGTGGACGCCGGCCTGCCCGGCACTCATGCGGGCGGCCTGAGCACCGACGGCGAGGGCGACGAGGCTGGCGAAGATGACCAGCAGCGCCAGGCGGCGATGAAACATGCTCGGGATCAGGCGGCGGAACAGGCGACGCATGGGAGGACCACGGAGGCACCAGGGCACTGGGCAAGGCGAGCGGGGTGACGGGTGCCCGCGGCGTAACGGCGAACGGGCTGCGCGCACCGAAAACGCCACCCGCATGGCAGGCGCATAGGGTGGTTATCGGTCGGTCTGGGGGCCGGACTTCAACGGCGGTATGGGCGCGGTTCACGCGCTGTGGCGGGCGGCGGCGAGCAGCCCTCGGGCGCGTTCGACGTCGCGCTCCTGGCGGGCCGGATCACGGTCGCTGCCGGTGCGGGAGAGCACCTGCTTGAGGTTGGCCTCGGCCTGATCCTCGTCGAGGTCGGCAAGCGGGCGGGCCTCGTCGGTCAGGACGGCGAGCTCGTTGCCCCGCATCTGGGCGAAGCCGCCGCCGACGAAGTAGCGCTGGCGCTGGCCGGAGGCGAGTTCGAGGTCCATGACGCCGTAGCCGAGGCGGGCCAGCAGCGGGGCGCGGTCGCGGAGGAGGCCGATCTGCCCGTCCCAGGCGGGGATGCTGACGTGGCGGACTTCCTGCTCGAGGAGCTGCTCTTCGGGGGTGATGACGGTGCAGACGAAGTTGCCGGGCACGGGTGGGGCTCCTTGGGTGAGACAGGGATGTTATCGCGCCGGCGGCGGGGCTGCCAGCGGGGGGGGAGTTCGCGCAGGGGACGCGGAGAGCGCAGAGGGCGCGGAGGCGGTAGGGGTGGGTGGAGCGAGGCGAGCCCATCGTGGGGGGTGCCGAGGGCGGGATCGCATGGCCTTCGCTTGGTGGGTTGCGCTTCGCTTGCCCCCCTGCTCTGCGACCTCTGCGCTCTCCGCGGCCTCTGCGCGAACTTCCGCCTCACCCCACCGGCACGGGGCGGTCGAGGTGGCGGCGGAGGAACTGGCCGGTGTAGGAATCGCCGCGGGCGGCGATGGCTTCGGGGGTGCCGGCGGCGAGGAGCTGCCCGCCACGCTGGCCGCCTTCGGGGCCGAGGTCGATGAGCCAGTCGGCGGCGCGCATGACGTCGAGGTGATGCTCGATGATGACGATGGAGTTGCCGGCGTCGGCGAGGCGGTGGAGGACGGCGAGCAGGCGTTCGATGTCGGCGAAGTGCAGACCGGTGGTCGGCTCGTCGAGGATGTAGAGCGTGCTGCCGTGGGATCGCTTGCCCAGCTCGGTGGCGAGCTTGACGCGCTGGGCCTCGCCGCCGGAGAGCGTGGTCGACGCCTGCCCGAGCTGGACGTAGGTCAGCCCGACGTCGTTGACGGCCGTGAGCAACCGCTTGATGTCGGCGAAGTTGTCGAAGAACGCGAGCGCTTCCTCGACGGTCATGGCGAGCACGTCGCTGATGTTCTTGCCGCGGTAGGTGATCTCGAGCGTCTCGCGGTTGTAGCGCTTGCCCTTGCACAGCTCGCACTCGACGTAGACGTCGGGCAGGAAGTGCATCTCGATCTTCTTGGTGCCCTGGCCCTGGCAGGCTTCGCAGCGGCCGCCCTTGACGTTGAAGCTGAAGCGCCCCGGCTTGTAGCCGCGCACCTTCGACTCCTTGGTCTTCGCGAACAGGTCGCGGACGAGGTCGAAGACGCCCGTGTAGGTCGCGGGGTTGGAGCGGGGCGTGCGGCCGATGGGCGACTGGTCGACGTCGATGATGCGCTCGATGTGCTTGATGCCTTCGAGCTTGTCATGCTCGCCGGGCTTGATGCGCGAGCCGAGCAGTTGGCGTTTGGCGGCCTTGAAGAGGATGTCGTTGACGAGCGTGGACTTGCCTGAGCCGGAGACGCCGGTGACGACGACGATGCCGCCGAGGGGGAAGGCGACGTCGATGGACTTCAAGTTGTTCTCGCGTGCGCCGCGGACGACGAGGGCGCGTTTGTCGGGGTCGAGCGGGCGGCGCTCGCCGGGGGCGGGGGCGGGAATCTGGCGATCGCCGCGGAGGTAGGCGGCGGTGAGCGAGTGGGGGTGTGCGATGACCTCGTCGATGGGTCCCTCGGCGACGACGCGGCCGCCGTGGCGGCCGGGGCCGGGGCCGATGTCGATGAGGTGGTCGGCAGCGCGGATGGTGTCCTCGTCATGCTCGACGACGATGACGGTGTTGCCGATGTCGGTGAGATGTCGGAGGGTGGTGATGAGGCGGTCGTTGTCGCGCTGGTGCAGGCCGATGGTCGGCTCGTCGAGGACGTAGCAGCAGCCGACGAGGCCGGAGCCGACCTGGGTGGCGAGGCGAATGCGCTGGCTTTCGCCGCCCGAGAGCGTGCCCGTGCTGCGATCGAGGCTGAGGTACCCGAGGCCGACGCTCTGGAGGAAGCCGAGGCGGGCGTGGAGTTCCTTCAAGATGGGCTGGGCAATGTGGGTCTGCTCGGTGGAGAGGCGGACGCGGCCGAAGAAGCCGAGCGCCTGCTCGATGGTCATGGCAGTGACGTTGGAGATGTGGTAGCGCTGGGTCGCGGCGGGAGTGGCGGGGGTGATGTCGCCGTTGGATGAGGCGCGGCCTTTCCGGTCCCTCCCCCCTCGGGGGCGGCTGGGAGGCGGTGCGCTGGAGCGGTGGACGGCAGAGCCCGCCTCGCGCTCCTCGGGCACTTCCAGGAATACGTGCAGGACCTCGGGCTTCAGGCGCGCGCCGTGGCAGGTTTCGCACGGCGCCTCGGAGAGATAGTTGTGCAGGCGCGACTTGACGTACTCGCTGTCGGTGCCTTCGAAGCGGCGCTGGAGGTTGGGGATCACGCCTTCGAAGTGGGTGTCGTAGCGCGTCTCGTCGCGCGGGCTCGTGCCGTAGAGGAGGATGCGCTGGATCGGCTTGCCGAGCTTGCGGAACGGCGTCTGCGGGCTGACGTCGAAGTCGCGGCAGAAGCGGCGGACCAGCCGGTTGTAGTAGATGTTCATCCGGTGGCCATGCTTGCGCCACGCCTCGACCGCGCCCTCGGCCAGCGGCAGCTCGGGGTCGGGGACGATGAGGTCGGCGTCGAACTCGAGGATCGTGCCCAGCCCGCCGCACGATCGGCAGGCGCCGTAGGGCGAGTTGAAGGAGAAGAGCCGCGGCTCGAGGTCCTCGAGGCTGCACTCCGGATGCAGCGGGCAGGCGTACTTCTCGCTGAAGAGCACGTCGGTCCACCCGCTACCGTCGCCCCCCTTCCGGTCCGGCGACTGGTGGCTCGCCAGCACCAGCCCCTCGGCGAGCTTGAGCGCCAGCTCCACGGCGTCGGCGACGCGCGAGCGCAGGCTCGATATCTCCCCATCGTCCACGGCCTCGTGCTTGACGACGATGCGGTCGATGACGGCCTCGATCGTGTGGGCCTGGTAGCGCTGCTTCTGCGTGGTGAAGGGTGTGCCGGCCTTGGTGTTGGCGATCTGGCGCAAGTCCATGACCTCGCCGTCGACGCGGGCGCGGACGTAGCCCTGCCGGGCGAGGCCGGCGAAGATTTCCTTGTGATGGCCCTTCTTACCGCGGACGACCGGGGCCATGATCATGAGGCGCGAGCCGTCGGGCAGCGCCAGGATCTGGTCGACGATCTGCGTGGCGGACTGGCTGGCGATGGGATGGCCGCAGACCCGGCCCTTGTCATCCATGTGCCAGCAGCGCGGCTGCCCGACGCGGGCGAAGAGCAAGCGGAGGTAGTCGTAGATCTCGGTGGTCGTGGCGACGGTGGAGCGCGGGTTCTGCGAGCCGGAGCGCTGCTCGATGGCGATGGTGGGCGGCAGGCCCTCGATCGACTCGACGTCGGGCTTGTCGATCTGGTCGAGGAACTGGCGGGCGTACGCGGAGAGGGACTCCATGTACTTGCGCTGGCCCTCGGCGTAGATGGTGTCGAAGGCGAGCGTGGACTTGCCTGACCCGGAGAGCCCGGTGACGACGACGAGCTTGTCGCGCGGGATGTCGATGTCGATGCCCTTGAGGTTGTGCTCGCGGGCGCCGCGGATGGAGATGGTGGTCAGGGGCATGAGACAGATATTCTAGGCGCGAGGGCAGACTCAGGCGGACGCCGACCCCCCTGCTCACCGGCAGAGGGGCGGAGCCCGTCGCGTGCTCAGGCTTCGCGGTAGAACGGCTGAGACCAGGCGCGCTTGATGCCCGAAACGGCTTCGACGCGGAAGTAGCTGGGGTCGCCGGTAATGGGCCAGATCAGCTCGTGGCCGGCCTGCTGGTGGAGCACCGCGCCGCCCGGGCCGATGACCTGGACCTGCTGCGTGCGGCCATCCGCCTCGACGCGGAGCGTGCCACCCGCCAGCTCGATGCGGCGGAAGCTGGGATAGGTGCTGGCGTAAAACGCGCCGGCCTTGAGCTGGTCGACGATCAGTCGCCAAGTGGGCTCGGCGTCCTCCGGGACCTGCACCTGCACCCAGCCGTGGCCGGGCGAAACGTAGTCGCAGTGGAAGTCGTCGTTGGCGACGGCCCAGAGGCGATGGCCGGCGGTCAGCAGCTCGTCCCAGAGGGCGACGTTGCGGGTTTCGTCGGTGCCGCGGCCCTCGCGCAGGCCGTTGTAGATCTCGACGGCGTGGAGGGGTTCGGCGCCGGCGCGGATGTTTTCGTCGCCGTGGGCATATTCCTGCGGATGGCAGCCGAAGACGAAGCCGCCGGCATCGCGCAGGGCCTGGGCGCGAGCGGCGTAGCCGTCGCCGTTGCGTGATGGGGAGGTGGTGGTGGCGGGGGCGGGGGTGGGGGTGGAAGTGACGTCGTGGACGCCGATCTCGATCATGTGGTCCGTGCCGCCGTTTTCCTCGCCGGGGACGATGACGAGGCCGGCCTGCTGCTGCCAGTGGGCGATCTGGCCCGGGGGATGCGTGCGGTTGTGGTCGGTGATCGCGAGAAAGTCGTAACCCAGCCCGGCGTACATGCGGCCGCTCTCAGCGAGGTCCATAAAGCGCCCGCAGCAGGTGTGGGCGTGGAGGTTGCCACGGAGGAAGCGGGTGGAGGTGGAGTAGGGGCTTTGGTAGCGCGGCACGGGGGAGATTTCGAATTTCGGATTTCGAAGTGGTGCGACCCGGCGGGGGCTTACAGCGTGGCGCTGGTGTAGGGCAGCAGGCCCATGTAGCGGGCGCGTTTGACGGCCTGGGCGACGGTGCGCTGCTCGCGGGCGGAGAGGCCGGTCTTCTTGCGGCTCTGGATCTTGCCGTTGGGGGTCATGAAGCGGCGCAGCTCGTCGGGCTGGCGGTAGTCGACATGCATGACGCCGGTGCTGGTCTTGAAGCTGATCTGGGCCTCGCCGCCGGGACTGAAGCGTTTGAATTCTGCCATGGGTGGGGTCTCCGTCACGGGTTGAGTAGCCCCGGGCGGACGCGCGCCGGGACGACGGGGTGAGCCGGAGAGTATACCCGGGCAGGCCGGGGTTGCCAAGGCTGGGCGGGGTTCGCTATACTGCCCGGCTCACCGTCGAGGGCGGCGGTTGACGCGAGCCCCAGGCCGGAGAGGTCCGCACAGCGGACCCTACCAGGGAACGACGACCACAGGGACGACGACATGGCACATAAAAAAGGACAGGGCTCGACGAAGAACGGGCGCGACTCGAACCCGCAGTACCGCGGGATCAAGCTCTACGGCGGTGAGCAGGCGCGGGCGGGGGCGATCATCGTGCGGCAGTGCGGGACGAAGTTCAAGCCGGGCTTCAAGGTGGGCCGGGGCAGCGACGACACGCTCTTTGCCCTGATCGACGGCCGGGTGCGGTTCCAGGGTCGGCGGGTGCACGTCGAGGCCGAGCCGACCGGCTGACCGGCGCGCGGCGGGGGCGACACGCTCAGACAGATGATGGCACGGCTTGTCCCGGCGGGACGAGCCGTGCTGTTGCATTGGCGGGTGCGGCCAGTGGAGGCCTATTCCGCGGCGTCGACGCGTCCGGTGTCGGGGTATTCGTCGATGACCTGGCCGTCGTCGTTGACGACGAGCACGTGCTGGTGGGTGCCGTGGAGGGTGAGGATGATGGCGTGGCGCTGGGACTCGGCGCGCTTGATGTACCAGGCATCGACGTTGTGCAGCTCGCGGACCCCGACGCCCCAGGCGCCGTCGCCGATGTAGACGACGCCGTCGGGGTGGAGCTCGCCGGCGCGGATGGGGTGGGTGCGTTTGTAGGTGTGGTCATGGTTTTCGAAGGCGAGGCGTACGCCGTACTGCTCGAAGAGGGGCATCCAGTTTTCGCGGACGCTGCTTTCGGCGCCGCCGCGTGCGGGACGGTGCGTGGGGTAGCCCGGGACGTGGTAGACGGGGATGACATGGGGGACGTCGGCGCGGCGGGCGAGGACGTCGCTGAGCCACTCGGTCTGCTCGCCGGCGATGGGGTTGGCGTGACCGGTGTCAAGCAGGACGATGCTGAGGTAGTCGCCGAAGTCGAGCACGCCGTAGCCGGGATGGCCGGGGAAGGCGAAGAACTGGTAGAAGTAGGGCGCGATGCCGAGGCGCCATTCGTCGGTGTTCTGGAAGTCAGGGTCATCGGCGCGGAAGCCGCCCTGGACCTCGTGGTTGCCGATGGCGACGATGATGGGCACGACGTAGCCGTCGTCGTCGATAAGCGTGTTGCCGACGGCGTCGAACCACTCCTCCCAGTGGTGGAGCAGGTCCTCGCGGCCATTGGCGTAGGCGAGGTCGCCGCCCCAGACGATGAAGTCGGGTTCGTAGGTCATGGCGACGCGGTTGGTGCGCTCCATCCAGGTCTGATTGTGGCGCACGTCGCCGCCGACGGCGATGCGCAGGGGGCGGTCGAGGTTGACGGGCATGGTGCGGAAGCCGTGGTCGACGTTGTCGCCGACGGCCTTGAAGCGGTAGGCGGTATCGGGCTCGAGGCCGACGATCTCGACGCGGTGTCGGAACTGGCCGGGCCAGGCCTCGATGCGGGCGACGTTGGTCAGCAGGGTGTCGGCCGCGTCGGGGTCGTCGGCGGGCCAGTAGGCGAGCTCAACAGGCCCGGGCTCGATCGCGCCGACGCCGGCGGGCGTCTCGATCGTCGCCAGGCTCGTCGCGTCGTCAAGGACGACTTCAAGCCGACCCCAGCGCCGCCCCTCGGGCGGATCGGGTAGGGTCAGCTCGACGCTGGCGCGCCGGCCATCGGGCTCGAGGGCGGCGGCGGCGAGATCCTCGTCGCCGGAGCGCACGGCGACGGTGCGGCCGGCGAGCTCGGGTCGGCCGTGGACGCTGACGACGAGGGCGTCCTCGGTCTCGCGGACCTCGGCGCGGGTCTGGATCGGCGTGCCGCGGTCGTCGGCGAGACGGAAGGCGTAGGCCACGTCGGCGTTGCCGCTGGCGTTGCGCGCCGGGTGGATGCCGAGTGACTGGTAGGCGTCGTCGCCGTCGCGGTCGTTGACGTAGAACTGGAAGCCGAACTGCGTCCCACGGTCGACCTCCAGCTCGGGCAGGTTGGACCAGGGCAGCAGCACTTCCAGGATGTAGCCGTCGTCACTGGTGCGTGCGGCATGTTGGATGGTGAGGTCGTCCGCCGCGGGCCCGCCGTCCTTGGGATAGAAGTTGTGGCGCGGCGCGTCGTGGTCCGGGTCGGTGCCGGGCGTGACGGCCACCTGGTAGCGGTAGTCGGAACCGACGGCGTCGGCGACGAAGATCTCCAGCCCATCGCCGGACCAGAACATACTGGGCTCATCCATCTCGACGGCGACGCTGTCGCGCACGCGCACGAGCAGCAGCAGGCCGTCCTCGTTCCAGGCGAGGCGGGCGTCGGCGGTGAGGTCGGCTTCGTCGGCGGGAAGCTGGTGGTTCTCGTCGGCGAGGAAGGTGATCGCCAGGCCGGCATCCCACCAGTCGTCGCCCGCGGCGTCGATCGTCACGTCGCCGACGTAGGGCACATCGTGCGGCCGGGGCTCGGGGGCCTCGTTCTCGACGGCCGGGAGGAACGCGGCGCGCATCAACCACTGGATGGTCATGGTGCTCGTCGGGTCACGCTGCCAGGTCAGCAGCAGCCGGTGCGGATCGACGATGTCGTCGGCCCGCGCGGCGGTGACGGGCACGGCGCACGCAGTCAGGAGGACGGCGGTGAGGCAAGTCGTCGCGAAACGTGCGGTCCAGGCCCTGGTCATGGTGGTCGCCCTTTCTTCGATGGAACCCCCCTACCGTACCGCGCGGCGATGATGGGGGCGAGCGCCACCGCTCGCCGGCCATTGAGGTCCCGACGGACACGGACGTTGCTACCCGGCGTTCGCGGTGGGTTTAAGCGGCAAAGCCGCTGCCGAAGCCATCGCGTCGCTCTACCCCCCTAACGTGGCGACGCTCGGCATCAGTCGCGCAGGTGCTTGGCGAGGTAGCGATAGCCGGCCTCGACGCGCTCCCAGGTCACGCCCTTGAAGCAATACTCGAGCGAGACGGTGCCGCGGTAGCCGCTGCGCTTGAGGCGGTCGAAGAAGGCGGGATAGTCGATTTCGCCGGGCGCTTCGAGCCAGCCCTGGCCGTCGGCCGTGCCCTGCTGCTGGAGGTGCAGGTGGGCGGTGTGGGGACGCAGCGCGTCGAACGACGCGTCGACGCCTTCGTGATGTCGGAAGGTCGTGGGCTGGTAAAGCACCTTGAGGTTGGGCGCGTCGACGCGCTCGAGCAGCTTGAGCGTGGCGTCCACGGTGTCGGCGAGCGTGTGACCGTGGGTCTCGACGACGAACTGGAGGCCGCGGTCCAGGGCGGTCACGACGCGCAGGCCGCGCACGCACTGCTCCCAGTGGGCGTCGGTGGCGATGTCGCTGCCGATGCCGGTGGCGGCGACGTCGGTAAAAGTGCGGATGCGGGTGGCGCCGAGGATCTGCGCGGCGTGGACGCAGCGGCGGGCGGTGGCGATGGCGTCGTCGTACTCCTTCTGCCCGCGCGTGAAGGCGAAGTAGGGCGAGATGACCGGCAAGGCGATGCGATGCTCGTCGGCGAGGCGGCGCAGAGCGAGCAAGGCTTCGTCGTCGTGCTCCTCGATCTGCTTGGCGAAGACCTCGACGCCGTCGAAGCCGAGCGCGGCAGCCCGAGTGACGATGTCCTCGATCGGATCGTTGCGGAAGGCGATCGAGCAGAGCGTGAGCGTGAGGGTTCGCTCCTCAGCGTGGATCGACGTGGTGGAGGTGGCGGAGGTGGCGGGGGTGGATTGCGTCATGGCGGTGCCTTTCGCGTTGGGTCGCGCTGGGAGGGGGCGGGAGCCCACGGGGCTTTGGGCGCGGGGTGTCGCGGTCCGGTTCTAGGGTAACGCGCCGGGGGCCGGGATTCACGTGGTGGGTCAGTTGTTTCGGGCGCCCCGCCTCCCCTTTCCGGCCCCGTAGCGGGACGGGGGTGATTCGGCCGTTTGCTCGCGGACTCGCTCAGGACCGGCGTGAGCGGGGCGTCAGGGTTGGTCGGCATCGGGGCCGTAGGTGGCAAGCAGGTCGTGACGGATCGATTCCTTGATGCGCGGGAAGTGGTGGGCGGGCGAGAGGAGGGGCGAGTCGCTGCCTGCGGAGACCATCAGGGCGGCCGTCTCCCAGAGGTTGGGCTCGAAGTGGATGGTGAGGAACGACGCCAGGGGCACGCCGCTGCTGTCCCAGTCGGGCAGGCGCATGGGCTGGCCCCATCGGCCGGGGCCGGCGGGCTCGTCGGCGACCAGCCAGGGATGCAGCTCGCCTTGGGCCATCCAGGGCTCGATGTGGCGGCGAAGAACACCCGAGCCATCCCACCAGCGCCCGCGCATCCACTCGACGCGGTCGCGCGTCTGCGCGGGCGTGAGGGCGCCGAACTCGCGCAGCAGCTCGTCGAGGGCGGCAGTGACGGCGTCGTCGAACTCGGCGTCGTGGCGCTGCCGCCAGGCGCGTTCAACCACGTAGAGCCCGACGAGGTGGGAGGTGGTGTCGTCGTGGGTGAAGGCGGAGTCGAGCTCGGAGAAGATGCCGGTGGAGCGGTAGCCGTGCCACTGGGCCATTTCGTGCCAGACGCCGAGGTGCCAGGCGACCTGTTGGCCGATGCGGAAGGCGAGCTCGTCGAGGGCGGCATCGTGGAGGCGGTCGCCCTGGTCGTCGACGAGCAGGTCGTGGTTGAACTGGAGGTGGATGCGTGTGGGCTTGGAGGTGTCGAGGACGAGCCAGTCGTCGGAACCGGCCTGCGCGTCGCCCTCGGCCAGGGCGTGGCGGACGCGTTCGTAGTAGTGCCAGGTCCAGTCGATGGTCATGCGGACGTGGGCGATGTCGAGCAGGCCGGCGCGTTCGGTATAGACGAGTCCGCGCGTGCGCTCGACGAAGGGGGCGTCGAGCCCGGCGTAGCGGTGGGTGCCCATGGCGTCGGGATCGACCACGGTGTAGAGCGTCAGCCGCCCAGGCCGGGGCACGCTGCCGGCCCGGAGGCGGGGCTTCATGAAATCGGCGCACCCCCCGGCGACGAGGAGCAACAGCAGCACGCCGGCGAGCAGGCGCGAACGGTGGAGCCGTGCGTGGTATGGGTCAGGCGGCATCGGTGATGGCCCCATGATACATTCCTGATCGGTCCGAGAGCGCGGCGACGCTTGAATGATCGACGCTCCAGGCCTTATTAGAGAGGGTAGCCCAGCAAGACGCGCGAGTGGCGTCGTGCGAGGACGTTTGTGTCGTTGCGGGGTGGCGGGGGAGGATGGCGTGGGCGAGGCGGCTCAAGGGGGAGGGGATTGTGTCAATTCCAAATGGGCCCATAATGGTTCGGCCGGACCAAGCCCGGCCCAGCCACATCCCCCACGCGAGGACCGACTCATGCAACTGGCCATCTGCTCCTACAGCTTCAATCGTCTGCTCAAGCGCGGGGAGCAGGACATATTCGGGTACATCACGACCTGCCGGGAGCTCGGCTGCACGCAGCTCGACCCGTGGCTGGGGCACCTCGAGCCACTGCGCGAGGGCGACCGCACCGGTCGGGAGGACCTGAGCGAGGACGATCGGCGGTACATCGACGCCGTGGCGCAGGCCGCGGTGGACGCCGGCCTGCCCATGGGGTGCATCGCCGTCGACGGCGCGCACATCTACGAGGACGAGCCCGCCAAGCGCGAGGCGAATCGGCGGATGGCGCGGCGGTGGCTGGCGATCGCCGCGGGGCTGGGGGCGACGCGGGTGCGCATCGACGCCGGCGGGCCGGAGGAGATGCCGGACGACGTGTTCGAGGTGATCAAGGCAGGGTACGGGGAGCTGATCGAGGTGGCGGCGAAGGACGGGGTCGCCGTGCTGACGGAGAACCACTGGGGGCCGTCGCGTCACCCGGCCAACGTCGTGCGCCTGCTTGACGAGATCCCGGGGCTGGAGCTGCTGTTCGACAGCTACAACTGGGCGCCGGGGAAGCAGGGTGACGGGTGGCTGAGCTGTGCATCGCGGGCGTCGTCGACGCACATCAAGACGTTTCACTTCACCGCCGACGGGCAGGAGCTGACGCAGAACATCCCGGCAGTGATCGACCTGCTCCTCGACGCGGGGTATGCCGGGCCCTGGGGGGTCGAGAGCGTGCCGCGGGCGGTCGACGAGATCGAGGGGGCGCGGCGGACGATCGCGCTGATCCGCAAGTGCGTCGAGGGACGCGAGGCCATGGCGGCGCGGTCGGCGTAGGAGGTGTTCGAGAACGCGAGGGCACTGGTGGCAAGCCGCCAGTGGCACGCGCTTTCGGACGGCGCCTAGCATGGGCCGTCCGCGCCATGGCCACACTCCGCGAGCATTCCGGCTGGGGGCCGACGACGGCCGTGCTCGTCGGTGCGTGGCTGTTGACGAGCCCGGGGACGTTCGGCTACGGCGAGAGCGCGATGGCGATCAGCGATCGCGTGGTCGGGGCGACGGCGGTGATCTTCGGCCTGCTGGCGATCTCGCCGCGACGGGCATGGGCGGCGTGGGTGGTGTTCGCGGCCGGGTTCTGGGCCCTGTTCGCCCCCCTGCTGCTCTGGGCCGCGGAGCCGGCGGCCTATCTCAACAGCACGGCAGCGGGCATCGTGCTCATCGCCATGTCGGTCGTCGTCACGCGGCTGGTGGATCGGCAGGCGGCGGATCAGCCGGCGATCCCGCCGGGCTGGAGCTTCAATCCTTCCTCGTTCGTGCAGCGCGCGCCGATCATCGCCCTGGCGTGGCTGAGCTTTCTGATGGCCCGGCACATGGCGGGATATCAGCTTGGCCACAGCGACAGCGCGTGGGATCCGGTCTTCGGCGAGGGCACGGAGAACATCCTGACGTCGGAGGTGTCCAAGGCGTTCCCCGTCTCCGACGCCGGGTTGGGAGCCGCGGCCTACGCGCTCGAGGCGCTCATCGGGTACATGGGCGGGGCGGCGCGGTGGCGGACGGCGCCGTGGGTGGTGGCGCTGTTCGGCGTGCTCGTGGTGCCGGTGGGCATCGTGAGCATCGTGCTGATCGTGCTGCAGCCGGTGGCGGTCGGCGACTGGTGCACGCTGTGCCTGGCGTCGGCGGCGGCGATGCTGGCGATGGTGGTGCTCACGCTGCCGGAGGTCGTGGCGATGCTGCTGTTCCTCATGCAGCGACGGCGTCAGGGGCACGGGCTGTGGCAGAGCTTCTGGCGCGGCGGGCCGATGGATGACGCGGCCGCCGAACCGCGGGCGGCTCGCCTGAGCGATCCGCCATCGCATGTCTGGCGGGCGATGACGCAGGGTGTGACGCTGCCGTGGACGCTCGCGGCATCGCTCGCGCTGGGCGTCTGGCTGATGCTCAGCCCGCCGATGTACCGGATCGAGGCGGTGGCGGGCGATGCGCATTTCGTCATCGGCGCGCTGGCGATCACGGTGGCGGCGATCGCGCTGGCGGAGGTGGCGCAGGTGGTTCGGTGGGTGAACGTGGCGCTCGGACTGGCGATGATCGCGGCGGTGTGGCTGCTGCCGGGCGCGGATGTGGCGGCGCGGTTGAGCGCGACGGTGGCGGGGGCGCTGCTGGCGATGGTGAGCCTGCCGCGCGGGCGGATCCGCGAGACGTACGGCCAGTGGGAGCGGTGGATCCGGTGATGCGGGTAGCGGGTGAGGTGCCATTGACAAGCGAAGTCCGCGGAGCTTGTCGGTGCGAATGGCAACCAACACGGACAAGGCCGAGGACGGCCTTGTCCGTGGCACCCCCGACGGTTGGATCGAACGCGCTCGAGCCAGCGCCGCGGTCAGCCGACGTCGATGAGGCCGAGCGCTTCGCCGTACTGGACGAGGAGCAGCCGGCGTAGGGTGGCGTGGTCGCGATTTTCGAGCATGGGGTCCTGCTCGACGATCTTCATGGCGTCGCGGCGGGCGAGCTGCAGGAGTTCGAGGTCGCGGGGGATCTCGGCGACGCGGAGCGGGGGCAGGCCGGCCTGTCGCGTGCCGAAGAACTCGCCCATGCCGCGGATTTCGAGGTCGAGCTCCGCGATGCGAAAGCCGTCGTTGGTCGACGCGATGGCGTCGAGGCGGTGGCGGGCTTGGTCGGTGGTGGGGTCGCTGATGAACGCGCAGACGCTGGTGCGGGCGTCGCTGGCGCGGCCGATGCGTCCGCGGAGCTGGTGGAGCTGCGCCAGGCCGAAGCGCTCGGCGTGCTCGATGACCATCATCGTGGCGTTGGGGACGTCGACGCCGACCTCGATGACGGTCGTGGCGACGAGGACGTGCACCTTGCCGCGTCGGAAGCGGTCCATGACCTGCTCGCGCGTGGTGCGTTTCATGCGGCCGTGCACGTGGGCGACGTGGAACGCGTCACCCAGCCGCTGCTGGAGCATGCGGGCATGGTCGCCGACGTTCTTGAGCTGCGCCGCGGTTTCGGCGCGGCCGGCGTCGGCGTCGATGGTGGGGACGACGACGTACGCCTGTTCGCCACGCTCGAGGCGCTGGCGCATGTGGTCGTAGACGAGGTCGGCGCGGTCGGGTTCGACGATGCGGTTGACGATGGGGCCCCTTCCGGGCGGCAGGCCGTCGATCGTGGAGATGTCGAGATCGCCGAAGATGGTGAGGCTGAGCGTGCGCGGGATCGGCGTCGCGGTCATGACAAGGTGGTGGGGCGTCCGCCTCCTGTCGGGCGCGTCGCCGTCGCTGGGGGCGCTGCGGCCGCGGAAGACGGCGCGCTGCTGGACACCGAAGCGGTGCTGCTCGTCGATGACGACGACGGCGAGGTCGCGAAACCGGACGCTCTCGGTGAACAGGGCGTGCGTGCCGACGAGCAGGTCGACCTCGCCGGCTTCGAGGCGGCGCAGCAGCGCGGTCCGCTCGGCGCTGGCGGCAGGCGGCTGACCGCCCGTCAGCAGGGCGAGTCGCACCTGCGAGCCTTCGAGCATGGCGCCGATCGAAGCGAAGTGCTGCTCGGCGAGCAGCTCGGTGGGGGCGACGAGGGCCCCCTGCTTGCGGTCGGCGACGGCCATGAGCAGCGCGTAGAGCGCGACGACGGTCTTGCCCGAGCCGACGTCGCCCTGGAGCAGGCGGTTCATGGGATGGGTGGCGGTCAGGTCGCGGGCGATCTCCTCGACGACGCGCTGCTGGCCGGGCGTCAGCTCGAACGGCAGGCGGGCGCGGATGTGGCGGGCGATCGCGTCGTTGTGCTTCAGCGGCGGCGCGGTGAGACGCTCGTGAACGTAAGCGCGCTTGACGGCGATGCCGAGCTGCAGCAGGAACAGTTCGTTGAACGCCAGGCGGCGGCGGGCGGCGGCGGCCTGCTCGTCGTCCTCGGGCTGGTGCGCCATGCGGTACGCATCGGCGAGCTCGGGCATCGCATGGTGCTCGCGCACCGCCGGCGGCAGCGGGTCGCGCACCAGCGGCAGCAGGCGCGGCAGGGCGTCGGCGATGATCCGTTCGATCTGGCCCGACGAGAGATCTTCGGTGGCGGGGTAGATCGGCCGCAGCCGTTCCTCGTGGGCCGGCGCAGCGTCGGGGTCGTCGAGCACCTCGATCCGGGGGTTGGTCATCTCGAAGTACCGGCCCTCACCGAAGCGCTGGACCTTGCCCTGGACGCGCACGTGCATACCCGCGGCCAGTCTCTTGAGCAGGTACGCGCCGTTGAACCAGACCAGCCGGAGCGTGTCAGTGTCGTCCTGGATGGTGGCTTCGAGGCGCGGGCGGCTGCCCGGGCGGGAGCGCGGCATCCAACGCATGGCGGCGATCACGCCGCGCGCCGAGCCGACGGTGTCGGCGGCGAGGTTGGCGATAGCGTCCTCGGCGGCTTCGCGCTGGTAGCGGGCGGGCAGGTGGCGCAGCAGGTCGCTGACGGTGTGGATACCAAGGCGGGCGAAGAGGCGCGCACGACGGTGGCTGACACCGGCGAGGGTGTCGACACGGTCGGCGAGCCGGAGCGGGGCTTCGGCGCGGTCGGTCGGGACGGCCATGCCCCGATTCTAGGGCCTGGCGGCACGTCGGCCCCGCACCCCCCCGGCGGGGGCGCGGGCGCCGCCGGGGCGCATAACAAAGCGTCATC
>JBBDRN010000021.1:0-36110 GCA_040905445.1 Phycisphaeraceae bacterium
CCGCCGGTGCCACCATCAGGCGCGGGCGCCATGAAGCGCGACTGTAGTACTAAGGGTCACTGCGTCATTGGAGCAACGCAGTTTACCTTTTCCTGCAGATATCTTTTTTAAAGCTTGAATATCTGCGAGCGTTTCCGATATCGGCTGGTCGTTTGGATCCTGGCGGACGAGTTTGCCCCGGACGGCGAGGTTGAGAATGGTCTGGCGGAGTTCGGCGATGTGCTCGACGCGCGTGGTGAGGCGCGGGGCAGGTGGTCGAGGACGAAGCGGCGTGGGTGCGGAATGTGTCGGCGTCGCTGGTGTCGGCGGGCTGGTTCAGGCGGTGCGCCGGCCGCCGCCGGTGGCGATGAGCTTCTGCGCGACGGTGAGCAGGCCGACGGTCGCGACGATGCCGACCAGCAGGATGCCCAGACCTTCGAAGGCTTCGGGGATGCGTTGCGTAACCTCGAGCGCTTCGGCGACGGCGTCAACGCCGAGGAACAGCAGCAACCCCATGGTCAGCGCGAGGAAGAAGTCCATCCACCTGCGCGGCGTGCGGCGGAGGGCGGGGAACCACAACAGGCCCAGACCCACGGGAATGACGCCGACGTAGACGCCGAGCAGCGCGAAGAAGCCGAACATCGCCAGCGAGGCTTGTGGCGTGGGCACGGCGACCTCGATCTCGTGCTCGAAGAAGTCACACCGGTGGAGCTGATGAGCTTGACGACGTGGGCCTCGCCCTGCACCCACATGTAGGGGATGTGAATCCCGGCGCGACCGAGGCGGGGGATGGTGTGCGAGGGCTCGATCTCGTGGGCCCAGTAGGCCTCGTCGACGAGAACCTGCGCGACGGTGACCGGGTCGGGGCCGCCGTTGACGACCTGGGCGGTGATGCCTTGATCTGTGAGCTCGGTGCGCTGGATCGAAAGCTCTTCGACCGGCGGGAAGGGCTGGTGGGTGAGCGCCCGCATCGGGTCCATCAACCCGAAGAGTGCGAGCAAGCCGCCGAGCAAGACCACCGGCAACAGCGCGAGCGCCCCAGCACCGCGAGGCGCGAGCCGCGCGGCGGGTCATCGTCCGGTTGCTGAATCGTCCGCGAATCAGTCACGGCTCTCCTTGTCGTAGGCGACGAAGAGGTATTCGCGCAGGGTCTGGCCGGTGGGGAGGCGCGACTCTTTGTAGAACGGCCCGGGCGGGGTCTCGGGGAACTCGGCTTGGTTGAAAGCGGTGAGGAAGTGCAGGGGGTCGATCGGTTCACGGCCATCGTACGCGAGGCGGCCGACGGTACCCATGCGATGCAGCCCGGCATGAGAAATATCGTGCGCCGGGCCGGCGGACTGAGCGGCGCCGCCGCCTGCGGTGTGGTGGTTGCCGCCATTGTACCCGAGCAGGCGAGCGCCAAGCGTGACGATGGTAGCTTTCCCTGGCCATTGTCAAGGGGTCACGTGCCCATGTGGCTCACGTCGACACGCTCGCCCCTCACCCAGAGCCCGCCCTGCGGCCCCAAGGCCGAGCGATACCGCCTGTGGACCGGAACATGGTCTGATGACAGTGCGACCTCGCCTTATGATGGGGAGGATGAAAACACGCGAAAGCGGCATGCCCGAGGAATCGCGGTGGAAGTCGTTCTTCGACCCCGAGCAGGTACTGGCGAGACTGATGTTGAAGCCGGCGGTCGGTGATGTGGCCGACTTCGGCTGCGGCTACGGGATCACTGTTGCCGCCGCCAGGATCGCACGCGGCACCGTCCACGCCTTCGACATTGAACCCGCCATGATTCGCGCCACCGCGCAGAAGGCAGAGGTCGCGGCGTCGGCTATGCGATGCTGTTTAACATCCTGCACTGCGAACAACCAACAAGCCTGCTGCAGGAAGCGTGGCGAATCCTGTGCGACGACGGGCTGGTGGCGATCATGCACTGGAACCGCGACGCGACCACACCGCGAGGCCCGTCGATGGACATCCGCCCGAGCCCCGAGCAGTGCCGGGCGTGGGCCGAGGCGGTGGGTTTCCAGTTGCAGGGCCGACCGCGGATCGACCTGCCGCCGTACCACTACGGCCTCGTGCTGCGCAAGTAGCTTGACTGCGGGCGGCATTCATGGCTCCCGCAGCAGGCGCAAGCCGTTGAAGATCACCACCAGCGACGCGCCCATGTCGGCGGCGATGGCCATCCAGCGCGTAGCCAGGCCGAGCAGCGTCAGGAGCACGAACAGTGCCTTGTCCGCACTGCAGGAGAAGGGACGACGACTCTACCGGATGAAGGAGTGACGCGGTCGCGGCGGGCGGTCGGCCCTGTAATATTGCGGTGTCAGGGGACGCCGGCCTGCGGCAATCGATGGCTAAAAGAATGACTGCACGGAAGAGCCCCGCTGTGCCCGCTCCGTCCCGGCCCGGATGGGCGCGAGACGGAACGGGATCGGCGGGGGAGGCTTGCCGGGCGACCTCGGTGCCCGTTCACCATCACGGGGCCCACTTCACCTCCACCTGCCAGCCGAGCTCGGCAAAGAACTGACCGATGATACGCTCGGCGTGTGTGCGTGGTGCCCAGGCGCAGGCTCCCGGAATACCCCGCCGATGTGGTCAGAGGGCCAGTCTACCCGGGAGGTGACGTACTGTCCCGCCGGGGCTGTGACCGGCGCAGGCGGGCGTTCACCGCAAGCTCCGGCCGCGCGTCTGATTCGTGCCCACCGCCAGCGACGGCACGCTGCCGGCGGGGCTACGCAGCCGACGACGGCGCGGCGTGGCGATGCGCGACCGTGCGGATGCGCTTGGCCATCTCGTGCAGGCCGTTGCGTCGCGTCGGGCTCAAGTTCTTTTCGAGCCCCAGGCGTTGAAGCAGACCATCGAGGTCGAACTCAAGGATCTGATCGACCGTGCGGCCGGCGTAAGCCTTCCTGAGGATGGCGATGAGCCCATTGACGATCGCCGCGTCGGCTTCCGCCAGGAACTCGATGATCGTCGGCTTGCCATTCTGTGAGGCGCGTACGCGGGGCACGAGGTAGACCGTCGCCTGGCAGCCGTACACCCGGTGGTCCTCGGTCTTCAGCGCGGGGTCCATCGGCTCAACCTCCCTGCCCAGAGCGATGACGAAGCGATACCGGTCTCCCCAGTCCGTCAGCAGGGAGAACGTGTCCTCCAGATCCTGGATTTCAGCGCGGTGCGCGATGCTCATGATCTTGGCCGGGATTCCCGTGTCCGAAGCCCCGTGCCTCCAGCAGGTGAAACGTCGTTACAGGAATTCACGGACCTTTTCCAGCCCGCGCACGAGGGCATCGATTTCCGAGCGCGTGTTGTACGGCCCCAGCGACGCCCGCACGGTGGCGGGGACGCCGAGACGATCCATCACAGGCTGAGCGCAGTGGTGGCCGGCCCGCACGGCGATGCCCTGGCGGTCCAGGATCATCGCCGCGTCCAGCGGGTGGGCGTCGTCGAACGTAAACGACAGCACCGCCGCCTTGTGATCGGCGGTTCCGATCAGCCGAAGACCCTTCACTTCACAGAGCTGCTGCGTGGCGTAGTCGAGCAGCTCCGCCTCCCACGCGGCGATCGCTTCGAGTCCGACGCTTACGGCATAGTCGATCGCGGCGGCCAGCCCGATGACGCCCGCGATGTTGGGCGTGCCCGCCTCGAAACGGTGGGGCGGGTCGTTGTATACCGTGCGCTCGAACCGCACATCTTTGATCATGTCCCCGCCGCCCTGGTAAGGCGGCATGGCTTCGAGCAGCTCCAGTCGACCGTACAGGACGCCGACACCGGTCGGTCCGAAGATCTTATGCCCGGAGAAGGCGAGAAAGTCACAGTCGAGATCGCGCACGTCCACGCCGATATGCGGCACGCTCTGAGCCGCGTCCACCAGCACCCTCGCGCCGACGGCATGAGCCTTGGCGATGATCGTCTCGATCGGGTTGATCGTGCCCAGGGCGTTGGACATATGCACGATGCTCACCAACCTGGTGCGGTCGGTGAGCAGCGCGTCGACCGTCTCCATCTCGAGCTGGCCACGATCGTCGATCGGGATGACTTTCAGTGCGGCCCCGGTGCGCTCGCAAATGAGTTGCCAGGGCACGATGTTGCTGTGGTGCTCCATGTGGGAGATCAGCACCTCGTCACCGGGGCCGAGATTGGCGCTTCCCCAGCTCGCGGCCACGAGATTGATCGCCTCGGTCGTGCCACGGGTAAAGACGATTTCCTGCGCGCTGGGCGCATTGAGGAAGTTCGCCACGCGCGCCCGTGCCCCTTCGTAGGCCTCGGTCGCCTGCTCGGCCAGCGCGTGGATGCCGCGATGGATGTTGGCGTTGTATTCGCGGTAGAAGCGATCGAGCGTTTCGAGCACCACCGTCGGCTTGTGCATGGTCGCCGCATTGTCGAGGTAGACCAGCGGCTGGCCGTGGACGCGCCGCGCAAGCACGGGGAAGTCGCGGCGCAGACGACCGACGTCGAGGCGTGCGGGTTGGGCTGTCGCTTCATGCATTGTCGGGATCGATACGTTGCAGTCGACGAAGCACCTCGGCACAGCGCGAGGCGGGCGCACTGCTGCGCGTCTGCCGCGGCGGCATCAGCCGCACATGCCCTGCTGCCGGGCCTCGAGTCGACAGGCGCGGGGGAAGAGGATGTTGTTTTCCTTGTGCACGTGCTGGTGCATGTCGTGCTCCAGCTCACGCAGCGCGTCGAGCATGGCGCGGAAGGTGTTGCACGCACCGTCCGGCGGGGTGAAGCCGTCGGTGAGCTCGCGCATCGTGACCAGCGCGGCACCTGCTTGGTCGTGCTCGTGCTCCATCATGCGCACGGGGTTGCCCACGCCGCCGCAGTGATCGGCCGCGTGGGATTCGCCGGCTTCGAGCTGGCGGATCATGGGGAACAGCACGCGCTCCTCCTTGAGCATGTGGGCATCGAGCTCTTGAACGAAGGCGACGAACACCCCGCGGAGTTCGCTCAGCCAGGGATGGTGCTGGCCATGCACATGGGCGACCTTGTCGATCATGGCGGTCAGACGCGGCAGCTCGCGGCGGAGGTACGTGTGATGGGTCTGCTCGATGTGGCCGGCCAGCGCAGCGAGGCGCGCCTGCGCCCAGTCGTGGTCGGGCTGTTCCGTAGCGTCCTGCTCGGTGGCGGACAGGAGCTTGATGACGGTCCCCGCGTCGAGGCCACGCGCCTGGCAGGCCACCGCCAGCGGCTGATTGCCGCCGCAGCAGTAGTCGATCCCGAGGTGCTCGAACAGGCGCGATCGGCTGGGGCGCTCGACGACGAGTTGGCCAATGGTCGTGTTGATGTCGATGGCGGTCATGGCAGGACTCCAGGGCTGGACGCGCGAGCGCGTGTTCATGAATGAAAGTCGAGTCTATGGACGATTCTGCCGGGCGTGCTTGCAGCGAGGACCGGTGGTGCTCGGCGCGATGCCGCGCCGGGTCGCCATCGACCGGCCGACCTCGACGAGTGCCTCGCGGGCCAGAACCTCGGCGGCGAGCGGAAAAATCCCCTCGTCCTCCTCGGCAATGTGACGGGCGTAGGTCGCGCGAAGCCTGGCGAGCGTTTCTCGCAGTTCGGCGAGCGCGTCGGCGGGCAACGCGTCCTGCTCCAGCCACTGCTGCATCAGCTCGGCGACGCGGGCGTGGGCGGCGTCGGCCTCGTCGTGATCGGCTTCGAGTTGCTCGATGCGACGCAACGCCGCGGCGACCCGCGGATCGGCAGCATGGCGACGCAACGCCGGGAACAGCGCCTGCTCCTCGTCGGCGGTATGCTGGGGCGCGGCGTTGGCGAAGTAACGCAGTGCCGCCTCGGCGGCGTCACGATGCTGCGCACTGAGCGCCTGTCCGCCGCACTCGTCGGTCACGCGGAGCAGCAGGGCGAGGAACTTCTCGATCCGTCGGTGGCAGTCCATGAGGACGCGGATCGGCTCGTCGAAGCCCGCCAAGGCCTGCTGTCCCAGGTTGATCGGCATGATGTACGCTCCGTGGGGCTGGATCACGACGGGCCGGACAAGATCGCGATTCTATGGATAAGAGGGTATGAATATCCTTGACTGTCATCTTATCGGTGGCTAGGCTGCATGTCAAGGTTTCAAGTCTTCATTCCGCCTGCCAAGCCCCCCATGGCCGTACCGTCGCAAGCTGCAGCGTCCATCCCGCTGGCTGCCCGGCCAGCCAGCGCCGCCGATCCCCCGCCGGTCGATCCCCCGCCCGTCGACACCATCTATCGACGCTACTTTCTCGCGGGCATCGCGGTCATCCTGACCGCCGGGGCCACGTGGGGGGCCTACCTGCTCTGGCGGATCTGCTTCGCCGGCTCGTTCACGGGCATCTCCATCCACCACGTCAACGCCCATGGCCACGCCCAGATCTTCGGGTGGGTCGGCCTGTTCATGATGGGCTTCGCCTACCAGATGTTCCCGCGATTCTGGAAAACCCGACTGCTCGCGCCGCGGCTGGCGGCGGCGACGTTCCTGGCCATGCTCGTCGGCCTGGTGATGTGCACCCTCGCGATGCCCTTCCCCGGGCAACGCTGGGCCCCGCCGACGGCGCTCGCAGGCGGACTGATCACGGTCGCCGCGGCAGCGGTGTTTGCCGGCCAACTTGTCGCCACCTTTCGTCGCAGCACGGCGAACCTCCAGCCGTGGAGCGCGTTCGCCCTGGCGGCGCTGATGTGGTTCGTGATCCAGGCCGGGTTCTCCACCTGGCATACGTGGAACCTGATGACGGCGGGGACGCAGGGCGAACTGCTCTGGTATCTGGCGACCTACCAGGCGGTGCTACGTGATGTACAGATCCACGGCCTGGCGCTGTTCATGATTCTCGGCGTGTCGATGCACATGGTCCCCGGCCTACTCCGCACCCGGCCGACGCCGCGGTGCGCGGGCTGGACGGCCTTGGGCGCGCTGTCGCTGGCGGTCGTGGCGGAGTCGGTCCTGTTCGTCGCCTACCGCTGGACCGGCAACCATTGGCTGGCGACAGGGCTGATGCTGCCGTGGGTCATGCTCGCCGTGGGCGTCGCGCTCGTGGCGGGGCCGTGGCGGCTGTGGCGCCGGCCGCGCGTCTCGGATCGGTCGATCAAGTTCATCCGCGCCGCGTACCTCTGGCTGGCGATCTCGCTGGTCATGCTGATGCTCCTGCCCGCCCACCACCTGCTCTCCGGCCTGCCCTTCAGCCACGCCTACTACGGCGCCATCCGCCACGCGATCACCGTCGGCTTCATCTCCCTGATGATCATGGGTATGGCCGCGAAGATCGTCCCCTCGCTCAACGGCGTCGGCCGGCGAACGCTGTCCGGGCTCTGGGGCCCGTTCATTCTCGTCAACACCGGCTGCCTGCTCCGGGTCAGCCTTCAGTCCCTGACCGACTGGCACGATACTGCCTTCATGCTCGTCGGCGTCAGCGGCGTGCTCGAGGTCGCCGGCCTCGCCTGGTGGTCCGCGCACCTCCTCGCCATCATGTGGCGCGGCCGACACACCGCCGCGATGGCCGACGAAAGGCCCGACCACGCCGTCACCCCGGCGCGTCTCGCGTCGCACCACATCGTCGCTGATGTCGTGCACTGGCATCCACAGACGATCGACGTGCTCGTCGCCCTCGGCTTCACCCCGGTTCGCAGCCGCCTCCTCCGCCGGACGCTCGCCCGGCGTGTTACACTCGCGCAGGCGGCCATGATAGGGCGCATCCCGCTGGCCGACCTGCTCGCCGCACTCAACCAGGCGATCGACGCGCCGCCTGTTGAAGGGCTACCATCGTGCTCCAGCGGCTGCGCCCCGTGCCACTGTGCGGCGAAGCGCGAAAGCGCATCGGCTTCAGGCGAACCAATGGGAGCCCATCAATGAAGCCCGAGGTGATCAGATCGATCGGATGGGGATTGCTGACCGCCGGGCTCGTGGCGGTGCTCATCATCATCGGCTCGCGCCGGCTCCAGAACTTCGACGCCGCGCTCGTCGGCTACACGTTCGCCACACTCTTCGCCTTCTTCGGCGTCACCTACCGCTACGCCATGTGGCTGCACAAGCCGCCGACCGCCCTGTACTTCAAGCGCGGGTGGCAGATCTTCCTCCAGCCGCGATTCCTGGCCCGCAACCTCGTCGTGTGGGCGCAGCGCCTGGTCTCGGGCTTCGCGTTGAACCGCTTTATCTGGAAGCGCGGGCCGATGCGCTGGGGCGCCCACTGGCTGATCATGTGGGGCTGTGTGATCGCCGTGCTGATCACGTTCCCGCTCGTGTTCGGCTGGGTCCATTTCGAGATGGCGGACAACGACTTTGACCACTACACCGCCTACTTCTTCGGGTTTCCGGCGCGCACGTTCCACGTCGACTCGTGGGAAGCCTTCTTCGTCTTCAGTGGCCTCGTCTGGGCGTCATTCCTCGTCATCGCCGGCGTCATGCTCGCCTTCCGCCGACGCATGCGCGACCACGGCGCCGCGGCCGTGCAGCAGTTCGGCGAAGACATCCTGCCGCTGCTGCTGCTGTTCGCCATCAGCATCACCGGCCTCGCGCTGTGGGCCAGCTACAAGTGGATGCACGGCTACGCCTACGACTTCCTCGCCATCCTCCACGCCATCACCGTCATCTTCACCCTCCTCTGGCTGCCGTTCGGCAAGTTCTTTCACATCTTTCAGCGGCCGGCGCAGCTCGGCGTCTCCTTCTACAAGGACGCGGGCGAGCGCGGCGACCAGGCTCACTGCGCGCGGTGCGGGGAGGCGTACGCGTCGCAGATTCATGTCGACGACCTGATCACCGTCGAGCGACAGCTCGGCTACCGCTACGAGATGAACCCGGCGACCGGCGTCGACCACTACCAGCGGATCTGCCCGCAGTGCCGCCGCGCGATGCTCGCCCTGGCTCAGGGCCGCATGTGGCAGACGGCCCGCTCTGACGTGGAAACGAGTTGACCATGGCCACCGAACCGACGACCACCCTTCCCATCATCGACCGCTTCGGCCCTCACCTGTCCGAGATGGCGGGCATGCGCATGGACAGCGGCGTTGAGCCCGATCGCGTCGTCAAGACGCACTGCTGCTTCTGCGGCCAGCAGTGCGGCATTCAACTGAAAGTCAAGGACAACGAGGTCATCGGCTTCGAGCCGTGGGAGGAGTTTCCGTTCAACAAAGGCATGCTCTGTCCCAAGGGGGTGAAGCGCTACCTTCAAGGCTCGCACCCGGACCGGCTGCTGCACGCGATGGTGCGCGACAGCAGCACCGAAGGCGGCTTTCGCGACGTGGGCTACGACGACGCGATCAAGCAGGTCGCCAGCGCGATCGACCGCATCCAGCGCGAGCATGGGCCCGACGCGTTCAGCGTCCTGACCGGCGCCAGCCTGACCACCGAAAAAACATACCTCATGGGCAAGTTCGCCCGCGTGTGCCTGAAGACCGCGAACATCGACTACAACGGCCGCCTGTGCATGGTCAGTGCCGCGGCGGGCAACAAGAAGGCGTTCGGCGTCGATCGGGCCGCCAACCCGTGGAGCGACATCCCCAAGGCCGAGGTCGTCTTCATCGCCGGGGCGAATGTGGCCGAGTGCGCGCCGATCACCACCAACTACGTCTGGCAGGCGCGGGAGAACGGCGCGAAGATCATCGTGGTCGACCCGCGCATCACGCCGATCGCCCGCACGTGCGATCTGTTCCTGCCGGTCAAGCCGGGGCGCGACATCGCGCTGTTCAACGGCATTTTGAACCTGATGATCGAGCACGACTGGCTCGACCACGACTTCATCGACAACCACACCGTCGGGTTTGACGAGCTCGCCGAGCACGTGCGCCAGTGGACGCCGCGCCACACCGCGGAGGTCACCGGCATCGCGGAGAAGACCATACGCCATGCCGCGGAGTGGTGGGGTCAGGCGAAGACGAGCTTTCTCATGCACGCCCGGGGGATCGAGCATCACAGCCACGGCGTGCAGAACGTCATGGGCGCGATCAACATGGTCCTGGCCTCCGGCCGCATCGGGCGCGAGGGCTGCGGCTACGCCACGATCACCGGCCAGGCCAACGGCCAGGGCGGCCGCGAGCACGGCCAGAAGTGCGACCAGCTCCCCGGCGGGCGCGATATCGACAACCCCGAGCACCGCGCCCACGTGGCCAAAGTGTGGGACGTCGACCCCGATGACATCCCGGGCAAGGGCGTCGACGCCTACGAAATCTTCCGCAAGATCGACCGCGGCGAGATCAAGGGCCTGCTGTCGATCTGCTTCAATCCCAAAGTCTCGCTGCCGGACAACGCCTTCGTGCAGCGCTGCCTGGAAAAGCTCGACTTTTACGTGGCGATCGACTTCTTCCTCAACGAAACGGCGCGGCACGCCGACGTCGTGCTGCCCGGCTCGCTGCACGAGGAGGACGAGGGCACGGTCACGCAGATCGAGGGCCGGGTCATCAAGATCAACAAGGCCGTCGACTGCCCGGGCGACGCCAGGCAGGACTGGCGCATCATCCAGGACATCGCGGGCGCCCTGGGGCGCACGCACGGCATGACGTTCAGTGGGCCGCGCGAGATCTTTGAAGAGCTCCGCGCCGCGAGCAAGGGCGGCATCGCCGACTACTCCGGCATCACGTGGGAGAAGGTCGATCAGAACTACGGCATGTTCTGGCCCTGCCCGAGCGAAGACCCCCAAGGGCGGTCGATTGATCACCCGGGCACGCTGCGGCTCTTCGAGCCCGGCTCGTGGAACCCGATCGCCAAGGGCGCCGGGCCGTTCTACTTCCCCGACGGCAAGGCGCGGTTCAACGTTGCCGCCTACACGCCGCCGACCGAGGATGTGGACGACGAATACCCGGTCATCCTCACCACCGGCCGCGTGGTCAGCCAGTTCCTCTCGGGCACGCAGACGCGGCGGATCGGTCCGCTGGTGCGGCAATACCCCGAGCCGCGCATGGAGATGCACCCGCGGCTGGCGGAGAAGCTGGGCATCGTCGACGGCGACTGGGCCACCGCCGAGAGCCGGCGCGGCACGTGCACGCTCAAGGCGCTGGTGGTGCAGACCATTCGCCCGGACACGATCTTCATCCCCTACCACTGGGCCGGCCGCAAGAGCGCCAACCAGCTCACGATCTCCGCCCAGGATCCGATCTCCAAGATCCCCGAGTACAAGGTCTGCGCCGTGCGCGTCAAGAAGGCTGACGCCGCGCCCGCCTACGCCACCGAGCTCGAAGCCCAGCAGTAGCCGTTCGCCGCCGCCTTCAGGCGGCGCTCAAGCCGCGACCCCGAGACGCGAGCCAACTTCATGCCAGTCCCTGAACACGCGGAGTTCTTCGTCGACCCCAACCGCTGCATCGGCTGCCAGGCCTGTGTCCAGGCGTGCGCCGAGTGCGACACGCACAAGGGCCGGCCGATGATCCACCTCGAGTACATCGAGCGCAGCGAGTCGCCGCAGACGACGCCCGTCATCTGCATGCACTGCGACTCGCCGACGTGCGCCGAGGTCTGCCCCGCGGACGCGATCAAGAAGACCGGCGACGGCGTGGTCCAGTCGGCGCGCAAGCCGCGCTGCATCGCCTGCTCCAACTGCGTCATCGCCTGCCCCTTCGGCGTGCCGAAGATGCAGACGGACTTCGAGATGATGATGAAGTGCGACATGTGCTACGACCGCACGAGCGTCGGCAAAAAGCCCATGTGCGCCACCGTCTGCCCCAGCGGCGCGCTCTTTTTCGGCACACGTGAGCAGGTCGAGCAGCAGCGCCAGCGTTCACGCGCGGTCAACACGTTTCAGTTCGGCGAGCAGACCATCACCACGAAGGTGAACATGATGGTTCCCGCCGCCGGCACGGCCGAGCACGTTGACGTCACCAGCGCGATGCACGACGAGCCCGACGCCGGCCGGCGCGTGCGCCTCAACGTCCTCGAAGACAGCATGTTCGAACCGTAAGGTTAATGCACAATGAGCAATGGACAATGCACAATGCCGGAGCAATGGCCAATGATCACCGTTTTCTGAACGCTCAAGTCCCCGTTGTGCATTGTGCCTTGTGCATTGTGCATTGTGCATTGTGCATTGTGCATTGTGCCTTTTCCCGGAACCCCACCATGCCACGAAAGCCTGACGATCTTTCGCTCACACCCGACGGCAAGCCCATGGACCAGCAGCCCAAGTGGCGGCAGGACTTCCCCATCGACGTGCCGCAGGACAACTACGTCGCCCGCCGCGACTTCACCAAGTTCATGGTGCTCACCAGCGGCGCGTTCGTCTTCGGCCAGGCGTGGATCGGCTTTCACAACCTCATGCGCCGCGCCCGCGGCCAGCCGGCCGAGCAGGCCATCATGGCCCTCGACGACATCCCCGTCGGCGGCGCGATGAGCTTCCGCTACCCCAGCTACGAGCACTGCCTGCTGCTGCGCCCCGACGAGGACACGCTCGTCGCCTTCAACGCCAAGTGCACCCACCTGCACTGCCCCGTTCGGCCGCAGCTCGAGGACAACACGCTCCAGTGCCCGTGCCACAGCGGCTACTTTGATCTCACCGGCCGACCCGTCGCCGGCCCGCCGCGCCGGCCGCTGCACCGCATCACCCTCGACGTCCGCGACGGCGTCATCTATGCCACCGGCGTGGAGGTGCAACCGGTATGAACGAACGCGAAACACAACACCCCCCGCCACACACCCCGCCACGCACCCCGCCACACCGCAAGCGCGCCTTCTCGCGCGAGCAGCGCACGACGATCATGTACGGCATCCTCTGCTTCGTGCTCATCCTCGTCGTCGTCCAGCTCTGGCTGCTCACCGCCACCATGCACGCGTACCTTGGCGGCGACGCGTCGCTGATCATCCCCGCGGGCCTGGCCAGCGTCGTCTGCCTCGCGCTCAACCTCGGCCTGCTGCGCTACCTCTACGCCATGGAACGCCCTTGACGGAGCCACGATGCCCGCCGCACCGACCCATCCGCCCGACACCCCCGCCCCGCCCACAGGCAACGTCTGGCAGCTTACCCTCGGCACCGGCGCCTTCGCCGTCTGCTTCGCCGTCTTCGGCTCGATCTCCGCCATGATGCCGCAGATCCGCGACGAGCTCGGCCTCAGCCCCATGCAGGTCAGCATCGCGCTGGCCGTCCCCGTCCTGCTCGGCAGCCTTGGTCGCATTCCGCTCGGCATGCTCACCGATCGTTTCGGCGGCCGCCTCGTCTTCACCGTGGTCATGCTCGCCTCCGCCGCGCCCGCCATCCTGCTCGGCGTGGTCGACAGCTACGTCGGCCTGCTCGTGTGCGGCTTCTTCGTCGGCCTTGCGCTCGCCAGCTTCTCCGTCGGCGTCGGCTTCGTCAGTGGCTGGTACCCGCCACAGAAACAGGGCACGGCCTTGGGCATCTATGGCGCCGGCAACGCCGGCCAAGCCCTCGCCGCCTCCACCGCGCCGCTGCTCGCCGGCGCGCTTGGGTATGCCTGGGGCTTCTGGGTCTTCAGCATCCTCACCGCCGCGTGGGCTGTGCTGTTTCTCGTCAGCGCCCGCAACGCCCCGCGCCGCGCCCCCCGCCGCACGCTCGCCCAGCTTTTAGAGCCGCTGCGCGCCCCCATGAGCTGGGCGCTGAGCGCCTACTACTTTCTGACGTTCGGCGGCTTCGTCGCCATGAGCATCTACCTGCCCACGTTCCTGACCGACCTTTTCGACCTCACCCCCGCCGACGCTGGCCTGCGCACCGCCGGTTTCGTCGTGCTCGCCACGTTCATGCGCCCCGTGGGCGGCACGCTCGCCGACCGCATCGGGGGGGCGACGATCCTCCGCTGGGTGTTCCCCCTCACCGCCGCCCTCGCCCTGCTCATGGCCGTGCCCCACATGCTCCCGTTCACCCTCGGCGCCCTCGGCATCGCCGCAGCCATCGGCCTCGGCAACGGCGCCGTCTTCAAACTCGTGCCCCAGCACTTCCCCGCCGCCGTCGGCAGCGTCACCGGCCTCGTCGGCGCCGCCGGCGGCCTCGGCGGCTTCTTCCCGCCGCTCACCGTCGGCCTCATCCGCCAGGCCACCGGCTCCTACGCGCCGGGCTTCGTCCTGCTCGCCGCCGCCGCCATCGCCTGCCTCCTCCTGCTCTGGCGCATGAACCCGCGCGACGACACCGCCGCGGCCGTCGCCGCCAATTCGTAATGCCCCACTTGCGTCGCCCCCCGACCCGCCGATACGAGCCCCGCATGTTTCAAGACGCCCACGCACGACGCATCGGCTACCTCCGCCTCTCGCTCACCAAGGCGTGCGCGATGCGCTGCACCTATTGCCGGCCCGCCACGCTCACCCACCCGCGCGGCGAGGCCATGCTCAGCGCCGACGAGATCGACGCCCTCGTCCGCCACCTCGCCGCCAACCACGGCCTGCACAAGGTCCGGCTAACCGGCGGCGACCCCACCAGCCGACCTGAGCTCACCGACATCATCCGCCGCGTCGCCGGCGTGCCCGGCATCACCGACCTCGCCATGACCACCAACGGCCTGACGCTGCCGCACCGCGCCTGCGAATACGCCGCGGCGGGCCTGCACCGCATCAACCTCTCGCTCGACACGCTCGACCCGCAGCGCTTCGCCCGGCTCACCGGCGTCGATGGCCTCGCCCGCGTGCTCGCCGGCCTCGACGCCGCCGAAGCCGCGGGCCTCGCGCCCATCCGCATCAACACCGTCGTCGTCCGCGACCAGAACGAGCGCGACCTGCCCAGCCTCGTCCGCTTCGCCGCCAGCCGCGGCTTCGAGGTGCGCTTCATCGAGCTCATGCCCATGGGCCCGCTCGCCGACCAATGGGCCGACCGCTACGTTCCCGAGGCGCAGATGCGCGCCCGGCTCGATCCCATCGTGGACCACTGGCAGCCACTCGAGCAGGGTCACGATGCCGCGCGGCGCTATCGCGTGACGCTCGACAACGGGCAGCGCGCGACCGTCGGCTTCATCACGCCCATGAGCTGCAACTTCTGCGCCGCGTGCAACCGCATCCGCGTCGCCGCCGACGGCGTGCTCTACCCCTGCCTCATGGACGAGCCGGCCCACTCGCTGCTGCCGGCGCTGCGTCCGCGTTTCGATGCCGACCACCTCGACGAGCTGATCGCCGCCGGCCTGGCGGGCAAGCGCGCCGAGCACCCACACGACGGCTTCGTCGTCATGACCCACATTGGAGGTTGACCGTGAGCCCAGGCCCCGACGCATCCAACGACCCCGCCCCCGCCACCAGCCCCGCCAAGCTGCCCAAAACCTTCAAGCAGTTCGTCAGCAAGTACCCGGCCCTGGGTGAAGCGCACCAGCGCGTCGGCAAGGAGGTCGAAAACCTCGGCCCGATGGACGCCAAGGCGTGCGCGCTCGTCAAGATCGGCATCAGCCTCGGCGCCGGGCTCGAGACGGCCGTGCGGTCACATGTCCGACGCGCCATGGAAGCCGGCGCCAGCGAAGAGGAGGTCGAGCAGGCGATCCTGCTGGGCATGAACACCGTCGGCTTCCCGCGCACCGTCGCGGCGTGGAGCTGGGCGCAGGTGCAGTTCGAGCGCAACCGCGCCGAGAGTGACATGGAGCAGACCGATGCAGGTGACCGTTAAGCTCTTTGGACCCCAGGCCCAGCTCGCCGGCTGCGAGACGCTGACGCTGACGCTCGACGCACCGCAGCCGACCTGTGGCGATCTGCGTATAGCGCTCGCGGACGCCGCGCCGCCGCTGGCCCCGAGCCTGCCCGCCAGCCGCTTCGCCGTCAACCACGAATACGTCCCCGACGATCAGCGCATCAGCACCGATGATGAGCTCGCGCTCATCGGCATGATCAGCGGCGGCTGAGAGCAGTTGCACATGCAAGTCGACGTCGAGCTACACCCGGGCCCCCTGCCGCCAGCACCACCCTGGCACATCGACACCGCCGGCGCGGCCATCCGCTTCGAAGGTGTCGTTCGCCCCACCGAGCAGGGCCAGCCGCTTGTGGCGCTCGATTATCAGCAGTACCCGCCCATGACCGAGCGCGAGCTGCGCCGCCTCGCTGAACAGATCGCCCAGCAGCACGGCCTGCTCGGCCTGCGCGTCGCGCACAGCCACGGCCGCGTCCCCGTCGGCAAGGTCTCCTTCCGCCTCGACGTCGCCTCAAAGCACCGCGCCGAAGGCCTCGCCGCGATGGACGCGTTCATCAACCGCCTGAAGCGCGAGGTGCCGCTCTGGAAGCTCCCGGTGTACGCCACCGCCAGCGCCCCCACCAGCGCGCCCACCCATCCCGAGGGCGCAACGCCATGACCACCACGACCGCACCGCAGACGCCCGCCGCCGCGCTCGCCGCGCTGCTCGATCGGCTCGAGCCGGTCAACACCGAAACGCTTGCTGCGCACGCCGCGGCCGGCCGCGTCCTCGCCGAGCCTGTGCGCGCGGATCGCGACAGCCCCGCGCACGACGTCTCGGCGATGGACGGCTACGCCGTGCGCCTCGCCGATTTCGCCGCCACGCAACTCCCCATCGCAGGCGAAGTCATCACCGGCAGTGACCCACCCGCGATGCCGCGCGCCGCCGCGCTGCGCATCTTCACCGGCGGCTGCGTGCCCGCGGGTGCCGACGCCGTCATCCGCCGCGAGGACGTCGACGAAAGGCCCGGCCACATTCGACTGAGGGTCCCCGCCGACACCATCCGCCGCGGTCAGAACATCCGCCGCCGGGGTGAAAATCTCACCGCCGGCGCGACCGTCCTCGACGCCGGTAACCCCGTCCACCCCGCCGCAGCCGCTGCGCTCGCGACGTTCGGCCACGCGCGGCCGCTCGTCCACCGGCGCGTGCGCCTCGCCGCGCTCATCACCGGCGACGAGCTACTCCCGCCGACCGCAGCGCCCGAGCCCTGGCAGCTCCGCGACAGCAACGGCCCGGCCCTGCACGCCATGTTCGCGCACCTCCCCTGGATCGACTGGCAGGGCGCGATCCACGTGCGCGACGCGCTCGACAAGCTGACCACCGCCGTGCGCGACCGCCTCGCGAGTTGCGACGCCCTGCTGCTGACCGGCGGCGTGTCGATGGGCGACCACGACCACGTGCCCGCCGCGGTGCGCGCCAGCGGCGGCGAGGTCATCTTTCACAAACTGCCCATCCGCCCCGGCAAGCCGCTGCTCGCGGCCGTCGGCCCGCAAGGCCAGGCCATCCTCGGCCTGCCGGGCAACCCCGTCTCCGTCATGGTCACCGCCCGTCGCTTCGCCGCCGCCGCCCTGCGCCAGCGCGCCGGCTTCGCGAGCGCCGACCCGCCGCGGCCTGTCGTCCGCCTCGTCGACGCCGACGACAAAACCATCCCGCTATGGTGGCACCGCCCTGTGCGCATGACCGCGCCCGGCGAGGCCGAGCTCGTCGCCACCATGGGCTCAGGCGATGTCGCGAGCACCGCGCGCAGCGACGGCTTCATCGAACTGCCGCCCGACACCGCCGGCAAAGGCCCCTGGCCCTGCTGGCCTTGGAGCGTCACATGACCGACAAGCTCACCCACATGGATGACGCCGGCCGGGCGCACATGGTGGACGTCGGCGACAAGGCCGTCACCCGCCGCCGCGCCGTCGCCGAGGCCCATGTGCGCATCAGCCCGGCCCTCGCCGACGCGATCGAGTCGCACACGCTCGCCAAGGGGAACCTCCTCGACGTCGCCCGTCTCGCCGGCATCCAAGCCGCCAAGCGCACCGACGAGCTCATCCCGCTCTGTCACAGCCTGCCGCTCGACAGCGTCGACGTCGAGGCGTGGCTCGAGCCCGGCCTCGTGCGCCTCCGCGCCGCGGCGAGCACGAGTTGGAAGACCGGCGTCGAGATGGAAGCCCTCACCGCCGTCACCGTCGCCGCGCTCACCGTCATCGACATGGGCAAGGCCATCGACAAGGCGATGGTCATCGAAGCTGTCCGCGTCGTCGAAAAGACCGGCGGCCGCAGCGGCGACCACCACGTCGACGCGGCCCAGGATGACGCCCATGAGTGACGCGCCGCCCATCCGCGCTGCCGTGCTCACCGTCAGCGACCGCTGCTCGCGCGGCGAGGCCGACGACACCTCCGGCCCCGCGCTGGCTGCGCTCGTCCGCGAGCGTCTCGGTGCGCACGTCGTCGCCACCGCCTGCGTGCCCGATGAGGTCGAGCGTATCATCGCGCAGCTCCGCGCCTGGGCGCGCGACGAGCCGCGCCCCGACCTGCTGCTGACCACCGGCGGCACAGGCCTGGCCCCGCGCGACGTTACCCCCGAGGCCACCGCCGCCGTGCTGGAGCGCCGCCACGACGGCCTGCTCGAGCTCGCCCGCCGCCGCTGCTACGACAACACGCCGCGCACCTACCTCTCGCGCGGCGAAGCCGGCACGATCGCACAGACGCTCATCATCAACCTGCCCGGCTCGCAGCGCGGCGCCACCGAGATGCTCGAGGCCCTCCTCGACATCCTTCCGCACGCCATCGAAACCCTCCGCGGCGACGTGAAGGACGACGGCCGCACTGGCGAGGTCATCCACCATGCCTGACCCCGCCACCGCCGACCGCGGCGGCCTGCCGGCCGCCGTGCCCGCCTACCTGCTCGCCGGCGGCCAGTCGCGCCGCTTCGGCTCCGACAAGGCCCGCGCTGAGCTCGACGGCGTGCCCCTGCTCGTGCGCCTCGCCCGAGAGCTCCAGCCGCTGACCGCCTCCGTCACCGTCATCGCCCACACCCGCGACGCCTACGCCGACCTCGGCCTCACCACGATCGCCGACATCCAGCCGGGTCGCGGCCCACTCGCCGGCCTGCACGCCGCGCTGCACCACGCCGAGCATCCCTGGCTCTTGCTCGCCTCATGCGACATGCTGCAGTGTCGCCCCCACTGGCTCGCCGCCCTCGCCGCCACGCGCACCGCCCCCGCCCCCGCTACCATCCAGGCCGTCGCCTTCCGCGAGCGCTACTGGCATCCGTTCCCCGGCCTCTACCACCGCTCGCTGCTGCCGGAGGTCGAGCGCCGCCTTGCCGCGGGCGAGCTGCGCATGCAGCACCTGCTCACCGACGTCGCCACGGCCGCCCCCATGCCCCCCGACTGGCCCGAAGTCGCCCAGGCCAACACGCCCGAGGACCTCGCCCACGCGGCCGCAAAACACAGTTCCGTTTAGCCGCCGCGCCCACGCGGCGCGCTCGAGGCGTTGATGACGCGCGCGGCGTCCGGTCATCGCGCGATGATGCTCAAGCCGGCGTCGACGTGCAGGACCTCGCCGGTCACACCGCTCGCCAGGTCGCTCACCAGGTAGACGGCCGTGCGGCCGACGTCCTCGCCGGCGATGTTGCGCCGCAGCGGCGCCCGCTGCTGGACCTGCTCGAACATGTCGTGGCTGACGCCGACCGCCGACGCCGCGAGCGTGCGCAGCGGCCCGCCGGAGATCGTGTTCACGCGGATCGCCCGGACCCCGAGGTCGGCGGCGAGATAGCGTGCGGTGTGCTCGAGCGCCGCCTTGGCGACGCCCATAACGTTGTAGCCGGGCACGACCTTTTCGCCGCCGTAGTAGGTCATCGCGAGGATCGACCCGCCGCCGGGCATGATCGCGCTGGCCCGCTGCGCCATCGCGACGAGGCTGTACGCGCTGATGTCCAGCGCCTGGTTCCATGCCGCGCGCGACGTGGTGTAAAAGGTGCCCGGCTGCAGAAACTGCCGGTCGGCATAGGCAATCGAGTGGATCACGAAGTCGATCTCGCCCCACTCGGCGGCGAGTTGCTCGAAGACGGCGTCGAGGTCGTCATCCTGCGCGGCGTCGCACGGCATCAGCCAGGGGTTCGCGATCGCGAGCTCCTCCAACGCGAGTCGGCAGCGGCGCTCCATCTTGCCGCTGGCGTCACGCAGATGCGTAAAGGCGCATGTCGCGCCTGCGGCCCGCAGCTCCTTCGTGATATGCCAGGCGTAGCTGTGGTCGTTGGCGATGCCGAAGACGATGCCCCGTTTGCCGTCAAGCAGTCCCATGGTGTTCCTGTTCGGTGAGGTTCAGCACGTGGTTCACCACGTCGCGGGCGGTATAGGAATCTCGGCCCGGCTTGATGAAGCGGGCGAGGTGAGCCACGTCGTCGCCGGCGGTCAGCAGCGGCGGTTCCGGGTCGCCCGCCTCGTTGATCTGCGGCAGGCCGATCGTCGATACGAGCGAGTTGCACACGCACAGACGCCCGACGGTGTCCGCCGCCTCGCCGCCCTTGGCGACGTACTGGTCCACGGGCTCGGCGGGGCAGCGGTAGCCAACCGTGCCGTCGGGCTTGCGGTAGGCGCGGCGGAGGTAGCCGAGGTCGCACACCCGCTCGCGCTGGCCCGCCACCGAAGGCTGCGAGACGGTGCCGTCGATCTGGAGCACCTTGAAGGGGAAGCCGGTCGGCGAGGCGGCCGGGTCCGCTCGCACCTGCGCCCGGCCTGCGAGGCTCTCGGCGATGACGCGCGCCTTGAGCGCCGGGTCGATCCCCGACTCCTCGCAGAACGCGAACGCCGTGCCGATCTGCACGCCGGCGGCGCCAGCGTGCAACGCCTCGGCAAGCTTTGCAGGCTCGGCGAAGCCGCCCGCGAGATAGTACGGCAGCCCAAGATCGCGGATCTTGCCAAGGTCGGCGGCGTCACGCTCGCTGTAGATCGGCTCGCCGCGGCTGTTCAAGCGCATCGGGCCACGCGGCGGGGCGTTGTGACCGCCCGCCGTCGCGCCTTCCACCACGAACCCATCCACCCGCCCGTCGGACTTGCGCGCGAGGGTCATCGCCAGCGTCGCGGACGAAATGATCGCCAGGAACTGCGGCCGGCGGAGCGCGGGGACGGGGGCGGAGGCGGGGGCCTCACCCGCGAATTTCACGGGGTCGAAGCGGCAAACGGTCTGCTCGCCCGCCACGGCGCCGTCCACGTCGATACGCAGTTCGGCGGCTTCCTGGCGCGAGAGGTTGTCGAGGATGCCGGGGATCGTGCGGGGGATGCCCGCGCCCATCAGCACGTAGTCGACGCCGGCGAGCATGGCGCCAAACAGCGATGGCAGCGTGGGGATCTGGAGCTTTTCGAGGTAGTTGATGCCGATCGGGCCGACGTGGCCCTCCTTGGCGAGGAACACCTCGGCGAAGTTCGCCGCCACGGTCAGCTCGGTGAACGCTCGGCCGTAGGCGACGTGGGGCATCGGCGTGAGCTTGAACGGCGCATGGGCCGGCTTGCCGCCGTCGATGAAGTAGCGCGCGAGCAGCCGGTCCGCGACGCCGGGGACGGGGAACGCGGCGAGCGCTCGGCGGATCGAGCCGTCAGCGTCGCCAAGCTGGAGGCGTCGGGCAAGCGTGACGGCCACCGCCGTGCCGGAGACGACGCCGAGCTGCCCGGTCTGGGCGACGGCCCCGGCGAGCCGCCAGCCGGAGACGCCGACGCCCATGCCGCCCTGGATGATCTGGAAGTCGGGCAAGGTGGATCCGATCGGGGTGGAGGTCTGGATGCCGGCCGCCGGGCCGGCATGCGTCGCTTGGACGACAACAAAAGGTTAATTAGTCTGATTATAGCTTACCGGCCGTGGCGCGTCGACGCAATCGGCGCGAGAGCCAGCCTACGCGCCCCAGGGGGGCGCGGCGACGGCGGGAATGGGAGCTGGTCGGCGGGGGCGGGGGCCGACGGGGACCACGCCGACACGAGGCTCATGTCGCGTCGTCGCGGAACGCGCCCGGGGTCAGGCCGTGCTTCTTGATCAGCCGGTAAAGCGTGCCGCGCGGCACGCGGGCCTCGGCGGCGGCCTCGGCCACGTCCCCGTTGTGCCGATGCAGCAACTCCGTCAGGTACTGCTTCTCAAACGCCGTCACGTGCTGATCGCGCAGCTCGAACAGGCCCTGGTCGTTGTCGGCCGAACCGACGCCTGCGGCGGTGACGACCTCGTCGGGCAGGTCATCAACGCGCAGCTCGTCGTCGCGGGTCATCGCCAGCGCGCGGCGGATGACGTTCTGAAGCTCGCGCACGTTGCCCGGCCAGGCGTAGCTGCACAACACCTCGAGCGCGTCGGGCGCGAGCTTGATCTGCGTGTGACCCATCTCCTGGGCATGACGCTGAATGAAATGGTGTGCCAGCAGCGGCACGTCCTGTAACCGCTCGCGCAACGGGGGCAGATCGATCCGTGCCACGTTGATGCGGTAATACAGATCGCTGCGGAATCGCTCGCGCGCGATCTCCGCGGTCAGGTCCAGCGAAGTCGCCGCGATGACGCGCACGTCGAGCTCGATCTCCTGCGTGCCGCCGACGCGCCGGATGCGGCGCTCCTGGAGGGCTCGCAGCAACTTGGCTTGGAGGTTGATGGGGAGCTGGCCGATCTCGTCGAGGAAGAACGTGCCGCCGTCGGCGAACTCCATCAATCCGAGGCTGCGGGCATCGGCGCCCGTGAACGCGCCTCGCTCGTGGCCAAAGAACTCGCTCTCGAGCAACTGCTCGGGGATGGCGCCGCAGTCGACGGGGACGAAGCGGTTGTCCTTGCGTCGGCTTTGCTGGTGGACAGTGCGGGCGATCAGTTCCTTGCCCGTGCCCGTCTCGCCGAGGATGAGCACGTCGACGTCGTTGGGGGCGACGCGCTCGACGACGTCGAAGACGCGGCGCATGGCGTCGCTGGCGCCGATCATGTCGCCAAAGCGCTTGCCGCGCTCGACCTGGCGGGTGAGCAGGTCATTCTCTTCGCGGAGCTTGCGCTGTTCGAGCAGCCGGCCAACCGTGGCGCGCAGCTCCTCGGGCATGAACGGCTTGGTGAGGTAGTCGGCGGCGCCGAGTTTCATGCTCTGGACGGCCGTCTCGACCGACGGAAAGGCCGTCAGCATGAGCACGACGAGGTTCGGGTCGTGCCGCCGGGCGATGCGCAGCAGGTCCACGCCGTGGATGTCCGGCATGCGCACGTCACTGATAAGCATGTCCCAAGTCTGGTCGGTGAGCAGGCGTACCGCCCGGCTGCCGCTGGCTTCGACCGTCACCTCCAGGCCGTCGACGCGGGCGAGGGTGTCGGCGCACACTTCGAGCATGCCCGGCTCATCGTCGACCACCAGCACGCGCGCCTTACTCATGGATCTGCTCCTCGTCGACGGGCAACTCGACGTAGATGCGTGTGCCCTGCCCCGGAGCGCTGTGCAGGTATATCCGACCGCTGTGGCTGCGCACAAGTCCGGCGCAGATGGACAGGCCGAGGCCAGTGCCCTTGCCGTCGGACTTCGTGGTGTAGAAGGGCTCGAACACCTGCTCCTGGATCGCCTCGTCGATGCCGTGGCCGGTGTCGGCGACGCAGACGGTCAGGCGGGCGTTGCCGTCGAGCTGGGCGGACTCGGCGCTGATGGTCAGTTCGCCACCGTCGGGCATGGCGTCGAGCGCGTTGAGCAGGAGGTTCAGGAAGAGCTGCTGGAGCTCGCCAGCATTGGCGCGTAAGGGTGGCAGGTGGTCGGGCAACTGATCGTCGATGGTGACGTGCAGGTTACGGGCGCGGTGATCGACAGTGCGCAGCGCCTGGCGAATGGGCGTGGCCACGTCGAGCAACTGTCGTGTCGCTGGTGATGGGCGGCAGTAGGAGAGCAGGCCCTGGGCGATCTGCGCGACGCGGTCGGCGAGGTCGCTGATCTTGACCAGCTCCTGGCGGAACTTGTCGGGCATCGGCTCGCGGTCGTCCTCGAGCAGCAGGCGCGCCTTGGCGCTGATGATGGCGATGGGATTGTTGACCTCGTGGGCGACCTGGCCCGCGAGTTCGCCCACGGCCGCGAGCTTGCCGGCCCGAAGCATCCGGGCCTGAATGGCCTGCTGCTCGGTGATGTCGCGCGCGAGGGAGACGACGTGGCTGGGCTGGCCCTGGCCGCCCAGCGGCGCGGTGGTGATCTGGTAGACGCGGTGCGGCTCGGTAGGCCAGGTCACTTCCGTGACGTGGCGGTGGCCGTCCGCCAGCGCCTGCTCGGCGGGCGAGCCGACGGCGCAGCGGCATCGGCGGGCGACCTCGTCGGCGTTGGCGGTGCCGAACCAGGCGCGCCATCGTTCGTTGGTCCAGACAATCGAACCGTCGCGGTTGCAGACGCACAGGCCCGTCTCGGTGGTTTCGAGCGCCTGCTCGACCAGTTGACGATGGGCGACGGCGTCGTCGGCGAAGGCGACGAGCTGCTTCTCGTCGCGGCGGATGCGCCGGCCGAGCGTGCTCACGAAGCCCGCCGTCAGAAACAGGATCACCGCGTGCAGCAGCACGTGCGTGGTGACGTAGAGCGGCTGCTCGGCGGCGTGGAGCGCCGCGTCGTCGTGCGGAAAGATCGCCAGCGCGTGGTGCCGCAGCACGCCGCCCGCTTCGCCCGCGGCCAGCCCGGCGAACAGCAGGCTGCCGACCCCGGCGACGGCCAAGCAGTGACGCGGGCTGAGGACGATGCCGGCAATGATCACGTGGATCAGCATCAGCGGCGCGAGGGGCGTCTCGACGCCGCCGGTCAGGTGCAGGAGGATGGCGAGGACGACGAGGTCGCCATAGGCCTGCATCGGCAAGAGGGTCGAGGGCACGCGCGGGCGGCGCAGGAGCACAAGGTAGACGACGTTGAGACCGGTGAGCGCGGCGAAGGTGACCAGCAGAGGCCACCAGACCTCCGCGGGCAGCAGGTCCAGCGCGCGGGCCAAGGGTAGGACGAAGGCGACGGCGACGAGCAGCGCCATCCAGCGCAAGAGAATGAACCAGCCGGCGTAGGCGCGGCGGCGCTGGTCGCGGCTGGGGTGGTCGACGTGGCTGAAGGTTTCGGTGCGGGTCCATTGCTCAGCCAGGGGCGGGGCCGCGCGGAGCAGCAGCCAGCCGACGATGGCGGCGGCGAGGACCGACGCGGTGACGCCGCGCAGCCGGTGCAGCAGGTGGAGGCGGTCCGCGTCGAGGTCGGCGAGCCAGAGTCGCTCCGCGAGCTCGTAGCCGAGGAAGACAGCGACGACCGCGAGCAGCGCGAGCACGAGCGGGCGGCGCAGCCTTGGCCAAGGATCAGCGGTAAGGTCAGAACGGCTCAAATCGTCACCACTTTATCTGCTGATCGTGGGTGGGGCGGATCCGGAGGCTGAAACGCGGCCGACGTTGTCACAGCGGCGCGAATCCGGCGCCGGTGCTTCCGCGCCGGCGAAACTACTGTAATTAGTTATTATATAAAATTTTATATCATATTCGCGTCGGAGGGGTTAGCCGGGTTGTCACAGTGGCGCGACAGGGCGGCCCGGGCGGCCCGGGCGGCGCGGTAGGCCGGCAGGTGGCGCGTGGCGCACCCTCCGGAGATAAAGGGACTTAGAATAATCGATAATTTTATCTTTAGATGTCCGTTTCGGCGTCGTGGTTGCACTTCTTCCTCCGCAGTCGGACACCGAGCCCGGCCATCCACGCCCCGCCACGCCCCGCCACGCCGTCACCCGGCCGGAGCACCAGCTCGAAGGAACTCGCCGTGGACCGCATTCACCTTCTCATCATCAGCCCGGACCCGCTCGTCGGCGGCTTCTTCACAACGCACCTTTCGGCGGCGCGGTACGCCGTCGAGGCGGTGCGACCCGGGCCCGACACGACGGCGCGGGTGTGTCGGCCGCCGGTGGACGTGGCGGTGATCGATCGGATCGACCAGCGCCCGGACGCGGCGCACGCGGAGATCGCGCTGCTCAAGCAATCGCACCCGCAGGCGCGGGTGATCGCCATGAGCCGGGACTCGTCGGCCAACGACGCGGGGATCGTCGAGCAAGGGCTCTTCTACTACTGGACCGGCAAGCCGCGCACCCCGCTGCTTCAGATTATCGAGGCCGCGGCCGGGCGCACCGGCAAGGAGGAACGCGCATGACGTGAGCAGCTTTCAACGTCGGCGCCCCAGGCATGGACGCCGAAGCAACCCACCACAGTACCCGCCACGGTAGGTGAAACAGACAGGCAACAGACAGACGTTTGATCAGAAAGGACAGATTGCCATGACCAGCCACGATTCCCAAGCGATGATCGCCGCGATCACCATCGGCAGCGTCGCCGCTCTCGGCCTCGGTACCAGCTCGCTCGCGCAGAACGACGTCGCGCCCCGCACCGAGGTTGAGCAACTGCGAACCGAAGTCAACACGCTCGAGCACCGGATCGAGGGCCTCGAGCAGCAGGTGGGCCCCGACGGTGGGTTTACCCTTGACACCAACGCATTCAAGCCCGGGTGGGAGCGCACGCGCTACGACGGTTGGATGGAGCAGGGCAAGCTCGAGGAGATGAGCGTGCTCATCGGCCGCGGCGGCCCGATCGACCTTTACATGGGGCTGCAAACCGCCGGCCGGCTCCAGTACCTGCACCAGGATGACGTCGTCGTCGGTGGGGAGGCGAGGCCCAACTCGCTCGAACCGGGTTTCCAGACGGCCTGGGGCAGCATCGACTTCCTCGCCGAGCTCTACGACGGCGCGATGGAGGTTTACTTCGACGTTTACCTGTCCAGCCCACCGCACCCGGACAGCCCGCAGGGCCATGAGGGGTACATGCTCATGCGGCAGGTGCCCGGCGCGGAGGACACGATCCTCGGATCGCTCTTCAACGTCGTCGACGTGAAGGCCGGACAGTTCGAGATCGACTTTGGCGACCATCGCTACCGCCGCACGGACAACGCCCGGGCGCAGCGCAACCGGCTCATCGGCAACCACGTGGTCGACCCCAAGACGACCGAGATCGGCATGGAGGTGTTCAACGCGAACCCCGGCACGTTCAACTGGCTCGTGGGCTTCGGCTCCGGGTCGGAGACCGGCGGCTTCACCAGTGGCCGCGGGATCAGCACGCACGCCAAAATCTGGGCGAACCTGGACAGCCTCCGCATCGCCGGCTCCGGCTATCACGTGCACCATGCCCCCGATTCCGGCGCGATGTCGAACCTGTATCGCACCAGCCGCGACGGTGGCGTGTATCAAGGCGTATTCACCGGCAATGCCCCGGGGCAGGTGTTCCCCGGCTCCGGACGCGAAGTGCTCGCATTCCAGGGCGACGTGACGTGGATCGTCGGCGACCTGGAGATCTACAGCAACGTCGGCTGGATCCGTGACGAAGCCAGTGCCGGCGGGCGCGACGAGTGGATCTACTACGGCCTGGAAGGCGCTTACTACCTCAACCCGCGTCTGCACCTGGCCGCCCGCTACAGCGGCGCCGTGGCGGAGCGGCTGATGGGCGAGTCCGCGTCGGGCCACGTCCACCGGGCGCAGATTGGCGGCGGCTACTGGCTCTACTCGACCGTGCTCGCGAAGGTCGAGTACGTCCACCAGGTCTACGACGGCTTCGACGCCGGGCAGACGGTCAGCGGTGTCGACGCCGGGCTGGATCCCGCCTTCAACGGTGTGATCGCGGAAGTCTCCTTCGCCTTCTGACTCATTCGTACCGCTCGCGGTCGGCTTTGCCGCCGACGGCGGGCTTTCGAGAAATCCTGCTTCGTTCCTGCAACCGTCGAGACAAGGAATCGCATCATGACCCGCTCCCCCGCCACCCTCGCCACGCCCGCCACACTCGCCGCCGCCGCTCTCACGCTCAGCCTCGCGCTTGCCGGCGCCGCACACGCCGAGGCCCCTCCCGTTCGGTACCACAGCGCGGAGACGGGGCACAAGGTGCTCGTCGAGGGCACGTCCAACATTCACGACTGGTCGGGCACGAGCGAGCGAATCCTCGGCTGGGTGGACGTACCGGGGCGATGGGTCGAGCGGGAGGGTGAGCTGCGCCTCGAGCGTGCGCTGCTATCGGCGGAGGGCTCGGCGAGCATTCACGTGCAGATTCCGACGGGCGTCCTCGAGGGCAACCGACGCGGGCTGGCGTCGAACATGCACGAGGCGCTCGAGGTGGAGGACCACCCCTACGTCACGTTCACGCTTACAGAGCTTCGCGAGGTGACGAGGGCGGACAACACGGCACACTGGTCCGCCCTGGGGCAACTGGCCATCGCGGGATCGCAACAGCCGGTCGAACTCGACGTGGCGATCACGCCGCTCGTCGAGGACCGACTTCGTATCCGCGTGGCACATGACCTGCTGATGACGGACTTCGGCATCGATCCGCCGCGGGCGATGATGGGCATGGCGCGAGCTGCGGATGAGGTCGAGGTGCAGATCACGTGGCGCCTCGAGCGCGCGACGCCGCAGCCGATCTTCCCCAGTGGCGGTGACTCGGCGGCGCATCGTGAGGCGATGACCAACGTGCTTGACGCGTATGAGGCCGCCCGGGCGGCGCTGGCGGTCGACAACCTGGCGGAAGCGCGGGCGGCGCTCGGTGACGCCGCGACGGCGGCGGAAGTGCTGGCGGGCTTGGATGCGGCCGCGTTGGACGAGGGGGCGCAGTCAACGTGGAACGCGGCGGCGCAGCGGCTGAACGCAGCCGCGTCCAACGCTGCCGCGGCGCGTACCATCGCCGCCGCCCGCACCGCGTTCGCCGACCTGTCCCGAGCGGTCGGCGACGCGGTGCAGATCGTCGGCCACGACCATCCCGGGGCCGTGGCGTACCGCTACGTTGACCATCGCGGCAGCGCGGGGCCGACGTGGGTGCAGACGAGCGGTGGGGCTGGATCGCCCTACAGCGCGACGGTGACGCGCAGCCTGCCGCAGATCGTGGCGGTATACGCGGGGCAGCGGCCGACGATGGACGCGGAGTGACCATCCTTCGCCCGCCGGGGCGCTGACGCGTCCGGGCGGGCATTGCCTCGCGAGCCTGCGCCATGCGAATCAGCCACATTTACCGAAGGTTGAAGGAGAGCCGAGCCATGCAAGCCACCGCCCTGCTGCTCGCAACGGCGACCGTTCTGGCCATGTCGATGTGCGCGTATGACGGCGGGCCAACCGCCTCACCGTCGCCGGAGGCCGCGCCCGCCGACCGGGAGCAAGCGAGCAGCAGCACCACGTTCAGCCTGGCGGACGCGAGCCGGATTCGTCTTGCGGGCAGCGCGACGATCGGTTCATGGGACTGCATCGGGCAGACGGCGCAGGCCGCATTTACGCCCGGGGCATCGGTCGATGCGCTCCGAGACGCCGTTGACCAGGTCGAGATGGGATTGCAGCGCGGCGGGGCGGTCCCGGCGGCGGTGGACCTGAGGCGAGAACACACGCCGCGCGCATCGCTGAACGTGCGGATCGATTCACTCGGTTGCGGCAACGCGGCGATGGAGCGTGACATGCACGACGCGCTCAAGGCGGACGAGCACCCCGAGATCCGTTACGAGCTCGACGAGGTGGCCGACGTTCAGTGGTCGCTTGGCGACGATGGCGAGCGCGGTGTGTTCGTTGTTGACACTCTGGGCAGGCTGTCGCTGGCCGGACACACCGAGACGATCGAGATGCAGGTGCGCGTCGAGCGCGTCGGGCCAGGCCGCTACACCCTGCTGGGTCGCAAGCAGATCGACATGAAAACGTTCGGCATCGAGCCGCCCAGCGCGCTGTTCGGCCTGATCCGCGCCGACCCGCAGGTCACCGTCGTGTTCGACCTCGTCGTTGAGCCCGAACGGGTACTCGACGAACCATCGTCAGAGTAGGTCGTGCTCCACCTTGAACCCGAATCCGCGCCGGTTGTCGATCCACTGCATCCAGGTCGGCTCAAAGCAGTAGAAGCTCTGCCGGGCGATGAGCGCGGCAAGCGCGGGGTCAGCGGCGATGGCGCGATGGCGTGCGGCATAGACGTGCAACGCCGCGCGGTGATCGGCATCGGCGACACGCTGCGCGCGGCCGCGAATCTGCAAGCCATGGATCTGCGCCGGCTCATCCTCGTGGCCGTAGATCGTCATCGCCGCCTGAGGGCGGTGCGCCAAGTTGCGACTGTGCAGCGATCCTTCACTTGATACCCAGTAGAGGCGCCATCGGGCGTCGGACGCAAACCGCAAACTGACAGCATGTGGTATCCCCTCGACGTCGGACGTGGCGAGGGTGGCGGTGCGCGAGGCCGCGAGAAACGCGGCGATCTCAGGGGCGAGTTCACTGAACGTGGGCATTGGTGAGGTACCATTTCATCCAAGTGTCATCGGCAGGCACGGCCCGCGGAGAGCCCTTCGGTGTGGCGATGCCATGCCCGCACGCCGCATCACGACAGTAATGGCGGCGACACGCCCCGACGGACGTAGGCCGCCAGCCATTGCAGGCGCGGCATCGCGTGGGCATAAAACATGCGATATGCACCATCGTGCCGTCACAACTGCCGACCGCCAGCGGCTGCGGCTCATTGGTCGATCCGGCCAGCGGCGTTGAAGGTGGCGCCGGCGACGATGCACGCGTCAGACGCCGTCCCTCCGCCAGCGCCACGCGACGCAGCGTCTGCTCATCCACGGTCACGCCCATCAGCTTGCCGGTGGCCTGTTCCGCCTTGGCGAAGCTCGTGGTAGACGCGGCGGTGAAGCTCAAAAGCTCCACCAGCAGCGGGCTGAGCGTCTGGCTGGCCCAGCGGTCCAGCGCATGCTCACCCAGCCCGCACGCCGGGCACTGCCAGTAGACGCCGTGGACATCGAGCCGGCCCAGGCTGCTGACAAGCTTGCGTGGACGGCGGCCCTTGTGTCGCCGGCGGATGTCGCAGCGCGGGCACGCCCGCGTCGCCGGCTCATGCCAGGCCAACGCCTGCTGCACCAGGCCCTGGAGCAACTGACCCAGGAACGCCTGGCCTTCGCTGCGCACCTGCTGCTCCACGGCCTGCAGGGCCTGCTCATCGCGCAGCTCAGCCACCTGCTGCTGCAGCTGCTTGACCCACTGCTCGAAGCTGCAGACGATATCCATCGACTGTCCATTCTGCTGCTGCATCCGATCCATGGTGGTGCCTCCTTGCGGTTTTTGGACACTTACCCGCAGGTGGTACCACCTTTTTTGTCATCGCGCCACGATTTTGGCGCACACCCGAACGAAGCGGTGATGCCTAAGCTCATCGCCCGCCAGCCCGGCGAGGACCTGGCGGCGGAGTTGTTTGATGGCCAAGCGGTTACACCCACCGGGCGCATTCGCGGCCGCCTCAGCAGCCCCCAGGCCTGCAACACGCCGTTCCAGGGTCTCGCCGCCGACGGCGCAAAGCTGGCTCTGTTCGAGTTGATCCGGCGCGGCTACCGTGTCGTCGGCTATGTGCACGACGAGGTGATCGTCGAGGTACCGACGGAGCAGGCCACGGAGGCAGAGGTGGCGATCTCGGACATCTTGAAAGGCGAAATGAGACGAGTACTGGGCACGGATATTCCGGTGCAAGTCGATTCAATGATCAGCGAGCGGTGGGGCAAGCCGTAAGGGGGCCTGTTGGCGCGCCGTCACCCGTTTTCATTTAAGACAACAAGGTCAAGGAGAGGATAATGGGAAAAAACGCAGCCCGGAAATCGAGGGGGAGCCGGCGACGGGGCAACGGCCAAGGCACGTTGTTCAAACGCAGCCAGCGAGGCGCCTGGCCCGGAGCCGCACGAGCTCGTCGGCCCGGGCAGCGGTGAATAGTTGCAGGTTGATCAACGCCCGCACCTGCCGACTGAGGTGGGGCCGGACCCGTCGGATGTCGCGTTGGGCTACAGGGGTGACCTTACGGCCTTCCCGCTGGGCCTCCCCCTTGCGGAGCGGTTCGAGCGTCCGAAGCCGCTGGTGGACGTTCCACGGGACCATTTCATGCGCCACGGCCCACTTGAACATCGACCGGACCCGGCTGACTTGGGAATTGATGTGGCTGCGGGCCCAGTTCTTCTCGATGAACCGGTCGCGGACCACCCGGAGCCGCTTGGGGCCGAACGACTCGGCGGGCTCCCGGCCGTAGAGCTCCCGGACGACCGCAATCGCCGACTTGTAGTTGGCGGCCTCGTTGGGGTGCTGCCGCTGCTCGACGTGCTTCCAGAAGTCCACGCACACCCGGGCCACGCTGACCACCCGGTCCCGGGACTCGGCCGTCGGTTGGGGAAGCTCCCGGCCGTTGGACAACCACTCGGCGATCAGCCGGTCGTACCGTTCCTGAGCTTCTTCGCTGCCCCACGGCCCCAGCCAACGCTGCTTCCGGTTGATCCAGACGAAAGCCTGCCCCCGGTGGTGGCGGCACATCTTTGGTGTTCTGTTTCTAAGCCTCGGCACAGTGCGTTCTCCTTAAAACAGGGGTCGACCCATGTTTGGGAGTGTCGCACTGCCGGGAAGCAGGTAACGGTAAGCTACCGTTTCGACGGGGTTTAAGTTAAGCGCCCCCTAGGGGAGTCGAACCCCTGTTTCCAGGATGAGAACCTGGCGTCCTTGGCCACTAGACGAAGGGGGCGGGCGCGTGCCGGCGGGCGGTGCACTGTTTCGAGCAGCAAAGCGTAGTGAGGCCGAACAGACGCGTCAAGGCGAACACCGCCAACCGTCCCGGCCTCGGCAACCGCTCCCCTCCTCGCCCGATCGAGCAGCCCGCCACCCGCCCGCGGCGCGTCGCCGCCGCACGTGAACAGGGCTCGCGGCGGTGGCGGCGGGGCCCGCTCCCTTGCTTTGGTGTTCGCGCTTTCGTGAGCCAACCACCGCGTCACGGGCCGCGCGGTCGCGTCGCGGTTCAGCCATTCGCATCGGCGCGGACGGTGCTGCGATGGCGTCGCAGCACGCGGCCGAGGCCGACCGCTCCCAGCAGCGCCAGGCCCGCCAGCGCGGCCGGCGGGAGCGGGATCACCTCCATGTTCACCGTCGCCGTCGTGCTGTCGGCGAGCGTGATCGTCAGGCCATCGACCTGCCCCGTGAAGCCGTCCGCCCAGCCGCTGCCGATCGCCAGGGCAAAGGTCAGGATGCTCTGGTCGGCATAAGCGGGATCATTGACGAGATCCTGGAGAAAGCCATCCGTGTACGACCCGAAATAGCCGGTGGACGAGTCATAGAACCGCAGGCGGTTGTCCTCGTCAGCGTCCGTCACCCACTCGTTCCACTGGTCGGCGGGGGCGTCGAGGTTTTGCGCGAAGTAGGGCTCGGTGTTGATGCGGTTGCCATACCACGCCGAGCCGGGGCTTCCCGCGTAGGGGTCGGTGTAGATGTGCAGGTACCAGTCGACTTCGGTGCCGGCGTTGTCCTTGCGGGTCCAGTAGCTGATGCTCTGCAGTTCGCCGACGGTGACGGCGCGGCCGAAGAGGTCCATCGGGTCGAGATAGATCTGCGTCCACCCGTTGCCGCCGGCTTGCCAACTGCCGGTGGCGAAGCCGGGGGCGTGGTCGCCTTCGGCGCCGACAACGGGTTGGCCCTGGATGCCGGCGTACGTCTCGTCGACCGTGAGCGACGCGCCCGCCGCCGTCGAGGCGCACGTCGCGACGGTCACAAAAATCGCTGCCGCCAGCGCGCGAGTGATATCCATGTTCCCGTGGCTGCGCATCTGGATCTCTCCTTGAATCGTGTCCGGGAGCTGGATGAGCCCGATAACCACACAGGGCGACGCCGACCAAACGAGGGCCTACGCCACACGCGCGACGACGCACCCGCTTCGAGCCCACGTGTACGTCGGCACGCACGCGATCACAACTGGAAAAAGGATCCCCGCGAGGTTATCGCGCCTCGGCGTGGCGAGATGACGCAGCCCCTGCTCCGGCGTGTCGAGCATCGCATTCCGCTTGAGGGCATAGACGTGCTGCAGCGCCGACGTGCGGCTGATCACCCTTCCCGGTTCGAGCCCGATCCGATCCGCTCGATGATGCTCGTCGTGCTTCGACCTTCCACGAGCGGCACGAGCACAACGGCGCCGCCGCGGGCTTCGACGATCTCGTGGCCGACCACCTGCTCGCGCGTGTAGTCGGCGCCCTTGACGAGCACGTCGGGCTCGATCGCCGCGATGAGCTCGATGGGCGTGTCGTGCTCGAAGAGGATGATGTAGTCGACGCTCTCGAGCTCGCTGAGCACCATGACGCGATCGCTGGCGCGGTTGACCGGGCGCCCGGCGCCCTTCAGCCGCGTGATCGACTCGTCGGTGTTGATGCCGACGACGAGCAAGTCGGCCTCGCGCCGCGCCTGGCGCAGGAACTGCACGTGCCCGGCGTGCAGGATGTCGAAGCACCCGTTGGTGAAGGCGATACGCTTGCCGGCCTTGCGCAGCGCCGCGAGCTCGGGCAGCAGGTGATCGACCGACCGTAGCTTGCCCGCCTCGTTCTCACGCAGGAGCGCCAGCAGCAGCTCGTCGAGCTCGACCGGCACGCAGCCGAAGCGCTCGACCTCCAGCCCAGCCGCGGTGTTCGCCAGCGCCACCGCCTCGGGCCAGCCGGCGCCGTTGGCGCGGGCGGCGGCCAGCGTCGCCAGCACGATGTCGCCCGCCCCGGTCACGTCGTACACGCTGCGCGCCTGCGTCGGTACGGGCGTCGGCTCGCCGCCCGCCTCCAGCAGCAGCGCGCCGTGGCGATCGAGCGTCAGCACGATCGTCCCCAACCCCAGCTCGTCGAGCAGTTGGCGTGCCATCGCGGCGGCGCCTTCGTAGATTGCCCCGCCCCCGCCACTTCCGCCAGTGCCCGCGCCGCCGCCATCCGCGCTGACGTCGCCGCGCCCGGTCGCCAGCTCCGCCTCGGTTCGGTTGGGCGTCAGGCAGGCCGCGCCGCGGTAGCGGCTGTAGTCCCGGCAGGCGGCCGGGTCGACGAGCACCTCCACCCCCTGCTCACGCGCCATCGCGATCAGCGACTGGCAGACCCGCTCGTCCAGCACGCCCTTGTCATAGTCCTCGAGGCAGAGGATCTCGGCGTCGGCGAGCAGCCCCTCGGCTTTGGCGAGCAGCTCGCCGGCCGCGCCGTCCTCCAGCGGAGCCTTGCGCTCATAGTCGACGCGGAACATCTTCTGCGGATGGCGGTGCTGCGCCAGGCCTACGAAGCTCTGCTTCACCGTCGTGGGGCGATCGTCGACGACGATCAGCCCCGTCGTGTCGCAGCCGGACGCGACGAGGCTGGCACGCAGCCGCTCGCCCGGCTCGTCGCGTCCGACCACGCCCAGCGCGGCGACGTCGCAGCGCAGCGCCAGGAGGTTCTGGCACACGTTCGCGGCGCCGCCGGCTTCGTCGGTCTGCCGCTGGATCGAGAGGACGGGCACCGGCGCGTCGGGCGACAGCCGCTCCGCGTTGCCATAGGCGTGGCGGTCCAGCATGAAGTCGCCCGCGACGACGATCCGCCGCCTGCGCCACCCGTCCAGCAACCCGATCAACTCGCGCGTGCTCGTCAACGCCTAGACCTCTCTCATGGATTGAAGCGCGCCGCCACCCCGCGCTCAATATACATCACCCCACACCCCCACTACCCCCGGCTTCACTCCCGTCCCTCGCAACGACCCCCGCCAGCATCGCATCCACCGCCGCCTCGCCGCGCACGAACCGTACCGCCACCTCGGCGCGCCACACCGGTAGTGGAGCCGGTTCACCGCCAAGCGTGTCGCGCCACTTGACCCAGTCCTTGCCCGTCGTCACGACCAGCTCGGCCCCGGCAGCGCGGGCCCGCGCACCCAGCCCGCGCACCGCCTCGCGGGTGTAGGCTTGGTGATCCGCCCCCGCCGCGCAGAACACGACGCTGCCATGCTCGCCCACGGCCTGGCGCAGCGCCCGCTCGAAGGCCGCGGGATTCCCCACGCCACACACCCCCGCGACGCGCCGCCCGGCAAGGTCTGCGACGGAACGCTGTTCATCACCATCCCGCAGGGCGGCCCATTCGTAGGCTGCATGCGCGGCCGCGGGGCGGCTTGTGATCGCCTCGATTCGCTCGTCGAGGGCGGCGAGGTGAACATCGCTCACCGCCTCGGCACGGGTCACGATCACCGCGCTCGCCCGCCGCAGCCCGGCGACCGGCTCGCGCAGCAAGCCTCGCGGCAGCACATGGTTATAGCCGAACGGTTGCGTCGCATCCACCAGCACCAGGTCCAGGTCGCGATGCACCCGCCGATGCTGAAACCCATCATCGAGCACGAAGACCCCAACCCGCGGATCGCGCCTCAGCACCGCCCGCGCCGCAGCCGCGCGATCAACGTTCACTTCCATCGCCGCCGCATCGCCCAGGGTCTCGGCGACCTCCCGCGACTCGTCGCCGCCGTAGCCGCGCATCAGCACCGCCGGCCGGCACGGGCTGCCCGCCCCATCACCTGCCAGCCGTCGGCACAGCTCGATGACCATCGGCGTCTTGCCGGTGCCCCCGGCCGTCACGTTCCCCACGCTCACCGTCGGCCGCCCCAGGCGCACCACCCGCCGCCAGCCGCGGTCGTAGAGCGCGTTGCGCACGCGGACCGCCCCGGCGTAGGCCGGCTCCGCCGCCGCCAGCGCCGCCCGCACCGCCGCCGGCCCGACGCCGCGCGACGCACCGCTCATCAAACCATGCACGTCCACGTCACACTCGCCAGGAGGCACAACCACAGATGGGCATGAAAAACCCGTTGCTCGACAATAGCCCATGAGCCGGC
>JBBDRN010000022.1:0-5253 GCA_040905445.1 Phycisphaeraceae bacterium
GCCGGTGCCACCATCAGGCGCGGGCGCCATGAAGCGCGACTGTAGTACTAGGCTGCGTCCGAAAAGGGGTGCGACGTTGTCGGACCGAGCCTGGTTAGCGGTCGCCCTGCGAACGACGCGTCTTCCCATTGCATGCGCGGCCTGCGTATGGCGCGACAGCCACGTCACTCTTCCTCCGGCGGCTCGAGCCCGAACGCGTCCATCCACCGGCGCGTCGTCTCCGGGTCGAGCGGGCCCGGCATCGGCTTGCCCGGACCCCCCGCCTCACCCCCCGCTGCGCCGCCCCCGAGGTTCCCCGCCAGCCGATGCAGAAACTCCTCGCTCGTCCACGCCCGCGCCCGGCGACGGCGGGCGGCGCGGCGGATCTCGTTGTCGGACGACACGACCGTCAGCCGCCGCGGCGCCGTGTCGCGATCGATCAGCGCGATGATCAGGTCATCCGCCGACCGGCCCGGCCCGGCGTACACCAACTCCACCGCCTCATCCGCCGACCGCGTCACCGCCGCCGGCCCGGGCGTGCCATCGCAAACGACCTTCACCCGCTCTTCCCGCCACGGCCCGCGTGCCAGCAGCCGACACAACTCCGCAACGTCGAGGCCGGCAAGCACCTCCGGCTTCGCGGCGTGCAGGACGTTGTAGCAGTCGATCAAAACGGGCATGCAGCCATTCTAGGTGGACGCCATGCTCCCGCTCTGTTGGCGGTCACCTCGGGGCGACGCGGGCGACCATTCGTAGCGGGTGGGGCGCCACTGACAAGCGGAGTCCGCGGAGCTTGTCCGTGCGAATTGCAGCCGACACGGACAAGGCCGATGACGGCCTTGTCCGTGTCACCCGCTACCGTTGAATCAAACTCGCTTTAGCCTCCCGTCACGCCCGCCACCCCCCGCGCTTCTTTGCCACCGTTCGCGTCCCCCACCACCTCCCCCGCCTCGCCAAGCATCAGCTCCCACGTCTCGGGCAACAGGTAGCTGCCCATCTTCACGTCGAACGTGATCGTGCTACCGACGTCGCATGCTCGCTCCGGCGTGCGGAAGCAGCGATTGCCCCAGTTGGACCCCTGCGAATGCAGCGGCGACGTGTCAAAGCGGATCTCGTCGTCGAAGATCACCTTGAAGTAGATGCACACCCCGTCCATTCTTCCCGGCCGATCGACCACCTTCACCTGCCGCCCGATCGCGATGCGGCCGTCGAACGTCGGGTCGTTCAGGTCGAACGCCAAGACGGGCTCCGGCTTGCAGAGCAGGTGGTCCACGGCGTTCGGCTCGATGTACCGAAAGCGGTGGCTGGCGGGCTTGTACCGCTCGATCAGCGCGCTGTCCCGGAGGCAGTTGAAATCCAGTTCGCCGTAGCGCATCTCCCAGATGTAAGGCACGCGGAAGGCGGGCTTGAACGCAAACGGCTCCATGTAAAGCTCGAAGCGGCCGGGAATGATCCGCCCACCCTCCTTGAGCACTCGCCGACGGAGGTCGAGCAGGTTCTGGATCATGTTCTCCTCGAACAGTTCGTCGCCGATCTGCTCGTGCACGATCACGTCCACCTTTTCCGCGGGCTCAAAGTGCCGGCTGTTGACCTTGACGAAGTCGATCGCGTAGTCGGTGTTGTGCCGGGCGATCGCTTCGGCGACCTCGATGAAGTCGGAGTGGTCGATGGCGTAGATCCGGGCCGGCCTGTTGCGGGCCGCGAACAGCGCGAGGATGCCACTGCCGGTCCCAAGGTCGACCACCGTCTCGCCGGGCTTGACATACCGTGCGATCGCCCGTTCGTAGGCCCGCATGCGATCCTGGTCGGCGAGCATCTTCTCATGCTCGTACAGGTTCGTGAACTCGGACGTGCTCGACACGTCCATGAGGGCGTTGCGCAGCGTCGGATGCGAGACCAGCACCCGCTTCATCAGCGACAGCGACTTGCGCAGCGACCGGTCCACGATCGACCGGACCCGCCTCGGCGATGGTTGGCTGACCATGACGGCAGAACCCCTTTTGCAAAATCGCCCCCGGGGCGATGCCGACGTAAGCCTCGGCAACGCTCCGGTGCTCGCCCAGCCCACAACACACCGCGTGGCGGACGTTATGCGCCCCGGGCAGGAACATCAACCAAACCGGGCAGGGGAACGTCGACGAACAGCAGGGGACGTTGAAATACGTCGGGTGCCACTGGCGGCTTGTCCGCCAGTGGGCGCACCGTGCGCCCCGGCACTGGTGGGCGAGCCACCAGTGGCACGCCTTTCGGACGATCCCTGAAGATCCGGTGCCCCCCGCCACACCCCGCCCGCCTGCCCCCCTGCTGCTCAGAAGCTGACCTGCGGCGTCTCGCGCTGCGTCGGATCCTCGATCTCGAAAAACTCGCGCTGCGCGAAGTTGAACATCGACGCGATGATGTTGGTCGGTACGGACTGGCAGGCGGCGTTGTACTGCCGCACGGTCGTGTTGTATTGCTGCCGCGCGAAGCCGATGCGGTTCTCCGTGCTCGTCAGCTCCTCCTGGAGCTGCATGAAGTTCTGGTTGGCCTTGAGATCAGGGTAGCTCTCGGCCAGGGCGAAGAGCTGGCGCAGGGCGCCGGTGAGCATGTTCTCCGCGGCCGCCTGGTCCTGCACCGCCGACGCATCGACCGCCTGCTGCCGGGCCTGGATCACCGCCTCGAGCGTCTCGCGCTCGTGGGCGGCATAGCCCTTGACCGTCTCGACGAGGTTGGGGATCAGGTCGTGCCGCCGCTTGAGCTGCACGTCGATCTGCGACCAGCCTTCGTCGACCTGCAGGCGCTTGCGCACCAGCCCGTTGTACGCCGCCACCGCGTAAAGCACGATCAGGACAGCCGGCACGACGACGATCAGCAGCAGCACGAGCGTTTGCGTGTTCATGGGATGCGTCCAGGGGGGGGGGATGGGGGCGGCGGCAGCACGGACGGAGCATGGACTATCGCCGCGCCAACGGCGGGGGTCAAGGCTCCGGGGCGAAGCCGCGCCCGCGGCTGTAGGGTCCGCTGTGCGGACCCCCCTTGCCACCGTTACACCATCCCCGTGTGTGCCGGCGGAGCCCCAGAGCAAGGTCCGCACAGCGGACCCTATGCCCCGTCGCATCCGCGATCGCCGCGGGTTGGAGGACCCGCTTGTCCAGCCCCTGGCGCACAAGTAAGCTGGAAGGCACGCGCCCACACCGCCCGGCCGCGGCTTCGAGCCGCCCGGACGCGGGTCGCCAAGCGAATCTCGCACCACGAAGGAGCCTGTCATGTGTGCCGATCTGAGCCCCGAGACCAGTGAGCAAGGCATCGACATGGTCCAGGAGGACCGCCGCTTTCCTCCGCCGTCGGCGTTCGCGCGGCAGGCGCACATCAAGTCGATGGACGAGTACCGGCGTCTGCACCGCGAGTCGCTCGAGGACCCGGACAAGTTCTGGGGTGAGCAGGCCGCGCAGCTCCACTGGTTCAAGAAGTGGTCGCGCGTGCTCGAGTGGAACCTGCCCGACGCCAAGTGGTTCGTCGGCGGCAAGATCAACGCCTGCTACAACGCCGTGGACCGCCACGTCGACGAGGGCTTTGCCGACAAGCTCGCCCTCGTCTGGGAGGGCGAGCCGATCGAGGGCGGCAAGCCGGAGGTCCGGCGCTACACCTACGGCCAGCTCCAGACCGAGATCAGCAAGTTCGCCAACGTGCTCAAGTCGCTGGGCGTCAAGAAGGGCGACCGCGTGACCATCTACATGCCGATGGTCCCCGAGCTCGCGATCGCCATGCTCGCCTGCGCCCGCATCGGCGCGCCGCACTCGATCATCTTCGGCGGCTTCAGCGCCAACGCCATCAAGGATCGCGTCGAGGACGCGCAGTCGAGCGTGCTCATCACTGCCGATGGTGGGTGGCGCCGGGGCAAGACCGTGCCGCTCAAGGACAACGTCAACGAGGCCGTCGCCCAGGCCGACATCGTCAAGCACGTCATCGTGCTCAAGCGCACGGGGCAGAAGGTTGAGACCCACGCCGGCCGCGACCACTGGTGGCACGACGTCATGGCCGACGCCAGCGACGACTGCCCCTGCGAGCCGATGGACAGCGAGGACCTCCTGTACATCCTCTACACCTCGGGCACGACCGGCAAGCCCAAGGGCATCATGCACACGACGGGCGGGTACCTCGTCCACACCTACCTCACCAGCAAATACGTTTTCGACCTCCACCCCGAGGACGACTCGGAGCTCTACTGGTGTTCCGCCGACATCGGGTGGGTCACCGGGCACAGCTACATCGTCTACGGCATCATGCCCAACCGCGTGCCGACGCTGATGTATGAAGGCGCGCCCAACGCCCCGGCCGAGGACCGCTTCTGGGACATCATCGCCCGGCACAAGGTCACGAAGTTCTACACCGCGCCCACCGCCATCCGTGCCTTCATGAAGTGGGGCGAGGAGCACGTCAAGAAGCACGATCTCTCCAGCCTGCGCGTGCTCGGCACCGTCGGCGAGCCGATCAACCCCGAGGCGTGGATGTGGTACCACCGCATTATCGGCCGGGAGAAGTGCCCCATCGTCGACACCTGGTGGCAGACGGAGACCGGCGGGCACATGATCACCCCCCTGCCCGGCGCGACCTCCGCCGTCCCCGGCTCGGCGACGTACCCGTTCTTCGGCGTCGACGCCGCCATCGTCGACCAGGCCGGCAACGAGCAGCCCGCCAACACGCGCGGCTTCCTCGTCATCCGCAAGCCTTGGCCCAGCATGCTCCGCGGGATCTACGGCGACCGCGAGCGCTTCATCAAGACCTACTGGTCGGAGATCGAAGGCGTCTACTTCGCCGGTGACAGCGCACGCCAGGATGAAGACGGCAACTTCTGGGTCATTGGACGCGTCGACGACGTGCTCAACGTCGCCGGCCACCGCCTCGGCACCGCGGAAGTCGAGTCCGCACTCGTCAGCCACCCCAGCGTCGCCGAGGCCGCCGTCGTCGGCATCCCGCACGAGATCAAGGGCACCGGCATCGCCGCGTTCGTCACGCTCCGCGGCACGCACCAGACCAGCGAGCAGCTCCGGCAGGAGCTCATCGCCCACGTCGGCAAGGAGATCGGCGCGATCGCCAAGCCCGATCAACTGCGCTTCACCGATGGGCTGCCCAAAACGCGCTCGGGCAAGATCATGCGCCGCCTGCTGCGCGAGGTCGCCACCAGCGGCGAGATCAAGGGTGACACGACGACGCTCGAGGACTTCAACGTCATCGCCAAGCTCAGCGGCAAGGAAGAGTAATCTCGCCCCGTTAGCGATCGCCCTCGGGCGACGC
>JBBDRN010000022.1:5353-8530 GCA_040905445.1 Phycisphaeraceae bacterium
ACGCCGCGCAAAAGCATTCAGGCGGATCACCGCGGCCCCCGCCCCCACGGACGGGGGCTTTTCGTTGCGCCGCGCTCTATACTCGCCCCACCATGCTCACCGACGACTGCCCCAACATCCTGCTCATCATGACCGACCAGCAGCGCGGCGACGCACTCGGTGCCGATGGTCACCCCGTCCTGCAGACGCCCAACCTCGACGGCCTCGCGAACGCCGGCTCACGCTTCGCCCGCGCGTACTCGACTTGCCCGTCGTGCGTGCCCGCCCGCCGCGCCCTGCTCTGCGGCCAGCACCCGGCCACCAACGGCATGGTCGGCATGCGCACCGGCGTCGACTGGCACCCGGACCACACCCTCCCCGGCGAGCTGACCAGAGCCGGCTACCAGACCCACCTCGTCGGCCGACACATGCACCAGCACCCGATGCGCAAGCGCTTCGGCTACGAGTCGGTGAACCTCGGCTCCACCCACCTTTACGGCGACGACTACGCTCATTACATCGAACGCCAGACGCCCGAGCTCGACGGGTTCCGCAGCCACGGCCTGAGCTTCAACGGCTGGACCGCGCGTCCCTGGTCCCGGCCCGAGCACGAGCACCCCGTCAACTGGACCGTCAACGAGGCGCTGCGTTTCCTCGCCATGCGCGACCCGACGTGCCCCTTTTTTCTCACCGTCTCGTTCTACGCGCCGCACCCGCCGCTGTGCCCGCCGCCCTTTTTCATGGAGCGCTACCTGCGCCAGGACATGCCCGAGCCGACGATCGGCGACTGGTGCGCCGCGCCCAACCACCCGGCCGCTGACGTCGACGCCGCCCGCGACGTCGTGCTGACGGGCGAGCGGCTGCGCACGGCGCAGGCGGGGTACTTCGGCTCGATCGATCACGTCGACAACCAGATCTACCGCCTGCTGTCGGTACGCGGCGAGGCGGGGTATGACGTGCGAAACACGGTGGTGATCTTTATCTCGGATCACGGCGAGATGCTTGGGGATCATTACATGTTCCGCAAGTGTGAGCCATATGAGGGCTCGGCGCGCGTGCCGATGATCATCGCGGGCGGCGCGGACACGGGGCTCAAGGGCGGGCAGGTGCTCGACGGGCCGGTGTGCCTGGAGGATGTGATGCCGACGTGCCTGGAACTGGCAGGTGTGGAGATACCCGAGGGTGTGGATGGCAAGAGCCTGGTGGGGGCACTGCGCGGCGAGGGCGGTCGCGTGCGCGAGGTGCTGCATGGCGAACATGCGACGCAGTACAGCCGCGAGCAGGCGAACCACTACCTGACCGACGGGCGGTGGAAGTACATCTGGCGACCGCTGACGGGTGAGGAGCAGCTCTTTGACCTGGAGGCCGACCCGCACGAGTCCGTGGATCTCGCGGCCGGGGCGGAGGCGGAGGCGCGGGTGCAGCCGTGGCGCGAGCGGTTGGTGGAGCGGCTGCGCGATCGGCCGGAGGGGTTTGTCGAGGGTGGACGGCTGCGCGTTGTGGAGGAGTGCCCGAAGGTGCTGCCGCATGGGCGCGGGTGAGGGGGCGGGGGGCGGGGGAGAGGGGGCAGACTGCAGGGGGCAGTTGGGAGGGGAAGGGACGGAGGCGCGGAGGGGGAAGGCGGAGGCGGGGGTCGCGGGGTCTGGCGGGGTACAGGGGTGGCGGGGTGGGGGCGCCCCCCCCCCCGCCCCCGCCCCCGGGGGGGGGGCGGGGGGGGGGGGGGGGTTGGCGTTCGTGGCCTTCGCTCGCGGACTCGCTCAGACCACGGGCGCCTGGCGCGGGGCCCAAGTTCATCTGAGGGAAAGAGGGGAAGACGGGGCGGCTTGGGCAACCTTCACCGGCTTCAGTTGGCGTGCTGAACTCCCCTCTGTTTTGATCAGCTCTTGTTTGGCGTATTTGTCATTTTTTAAGGCCCGTCATCATTTTTCTAGGCGCCGAAGCCGTGGCGCAGTAGCCTGAGAGCAGGTTATCACACGAACGTGGCCGCGTGGCCCGTTAATGGCACTTTGTTACGGCGTCAGCAGCGCTCCCTTGGAGAGCGGAGTTGGCGTGGGAGGGCGAACACATGCTGCGAATCTGGATTGTTGCGGCCGTCATGCTGCTGGAGGGATCGGCGGCTTGGGGAACACCGATGTGGGACGGTCGAGCCGCGAGTGTTTACGCGACGGCGCCGAACCCGTCCGAGCTCGAGTTTGATGAGGACGGGACGCTGTACGCCGGCCATAGCTCGCCGACATTCGACGCGGCGAGGCTGTATCGCATCCCGGCGGGCGGCGGAGCGGCTCAGGCGTGGGGAAGCCTGGAGTCGCAGGACCCGGACGGGATCGACGTGTACGGCTCGTACGTTTACAACTCGAGCGAAGGGACGGTGTGGCGGACCAACACGGCCACATCCACGACGAGCGCCTGGGGCAGCGTTTCAGGAAGCCCGAACCAGACCACGCTTGTAATCGACGAGTTGGGCGATTACTTCACGGCTGGGACCGCTGTGGTGGGCAATGCTCGCCACACGAGTGACATCCACGTCATCCAGGCAGGGGCAGCGAACGCGAGCACTCTGGTTTCGTCGGACGATCTGTTCGTCGTACGGGCGCTGCAATTCGTGCAGGGAACGTTGTACGCCTTGGAGGCGGGCCTTGAGTCGTTGGAAGCAACCAAGGGTGTGTGGGCGATCGATGCGAACGGCGACCTGACGAACGTGCCGGATGGGGGTTACGCATGGGCGGCACCCGAGGCCATGGTGTACGAGCCGGCAACGGATTCGTTTCTGATCGGCGACGGCACCGAGTTGTTGCGACTCCCGCAGGCGGGGGGCACAGTGCAAGTGGTGGGCGGCGGGTTCGGAGCGATCACCGGAATGACCTTCGATAGCCGCGGCCGCCTCTACATATCGGACGCGATGGAGGGTGTGGTCTGGACGATCGTGCCGGAGCCGACGAGCGCCCTGCTGCTGGGGCTGGGCGGGGTGCTGGCCCTGCGGCGCCGTCGCGCATCGAAGGCAGCGTAAGCGTGGGCACACTGAAGGGTTGCGGTGCGCACCCCTCACGCCCGACCGACCTCGTGCACCGGCATGCACCGGCCCAGCAGAACCACTTTCGGTTGCACCAGTCACGAGCTCAGGCGCCCCATCGAGATTGAGAACGGCGGTTGGTGAAATGGGAGCGGGGGGCCCACGGATGGAATCCGTGGGCTTCGGGG
>JBBDRN010000022.1:8540-35695 GCA_040905445.1 Phycisphaeraceae bacterium
GGGGGGGGGGGGGGGGGGGGGCGCCTGCCCCCCTACTCTTCCGAAGGTCGGGTCATGCTGGCGGGGTCGAGCAGGGCGTCGAGTCTGGTGTCGTCGATGAGGCCGCGCTCGCGCACCAGCTCGCGGATGGTGCGGCCTTGCTCCAGTGCTTCCTTGGCGAGCTTGGCGGCGGTGTCGTAGCCGATCTCGGGCGCGAGCGACGTGACCATCATCAGCGATTGCTCGATGAGCGAGCGGCAGCGTTCGGCGTCGACCTCCAGGCCGTCGAGCAGCTTGTCGACGAAGACGTCGCAGGCGGCGGCGAGGAGGTTGATGGACTCGAGGCCGGCGTCGGCCATCATGGGCATGGCGACGTTGAGCTCGAGCAGCGAGCCGACGCCGCCGAACGCGCCGAGCGTCACCGCGTGGTCGTTGGCGACAACCCGGCAGGCGACCTGCATCACCGACTCGCAGATCACCGGGTTCACCTTCCCGGGCATGATCGAGCTGCCGGGCTGAATCGCCGGCAGCCTCAGCTCCCCCAGGCCGCAGCGCGGGCCCGACCCCAGCCACCGGATGTCGTTGGCGATCTTCGAGAGTGACACGGCGATCGTCTTCAAATGCCCATGCGCCTCGACGAACGAGTCGCGCGTCGCCTGCGCCTCGACGTGGTTGTCAGCCTCCTCGAAGACGGCCCCGGGGTACTGCTCCTGGAACCGGGCGGTCAACTCGTGGCAGACGAGGCTGGCGAACCGCTCGTGGGTGTTGATCCCGGTGCCCACGGCCGTGCCCCCGATCGCCAGCGACCCCTGCAGCCGCTCCGCCGCCTCCAGGGCCCGGCGTTCGGCGTAGAGGGCCTGGGCCTCGTAGCCGGCGAAGACCTGCCCGACGCGGATCGGCGTGGCGTCCATCAGGTGCGTGCGTCCGATCTTCACGACCTCGTCCCACCGCCGGGCCTGCTCGCTCAGCCGGGCACGCAGCCGCTCCAGCGCCAGTAGCAGCCGGTGGTGGATCGCCAGGGCGGCAGCGAGATGCATCGCCGTCGGGAACGTGTCGTTCGACGACTGCCCCATGTTCACGTGGTCGTTGGGGTGGATCTTCTCTGCCCCGCCCTCACCCCCGCCACCATGCTCACCGCGGATCTGGTTGGCCCGGTTGGCGATCACCTCATTGGCGTTCATGTTCGTGCTCGTGCCCGAGCCGGTCTGGTAGACGTCCACGACGAAGTGATCGTCGAGCTTCCCGGCCGCGACCTCGTTCGCGGCGGCGATGATGGGATCGACGATGGCGGCGGGCAGCTTGTCGAGCTCCCGATTGGCGGCCGCGCACGCCGCCTTGAGGTGTCCGAAGGCGTGGACGATCTCCACGGGTACGCCCCGGCCAGCGATCGGGAAGTTCTCCCGCGCCCGCTGCGTCGAGGCGCCCCACAGCGCCCAGGCGGGCACCTGCATCTCGCCCATGGAGTCGGTCTCGATCCGCGTCTCGCCCTGCTGCTGCGTCATGGCCGGGTCCTGATAAGGGAGTACGACATTCTGGCCTCACGGCGGAGGAAATCTACACCAATCGGTATCACGCTGCGCCGCGGGTGCGCCCCCGGCGGCGGGCATCACCGCAACAACGCGATACCCGCCGGCGCCACAGGCGGAATTGGCGAATTCCGGTTGCAACCCGGGGCAGGACCCGATAAGGTTGACGGGTTCAGTCGGACCCGGCACCGCCGGCCACCATCCGCTCGCCAGCCGCCCCGGCAGATCGGCCGCGCCACCCGCGCAGGTCGCCCGTGACGGCTGAAATCCCCATCCTGTCTGCGTCAGCGATCAGGAGGGGCGGCCGGGCTCCAGGCGGCCACGGGTCGCCGGACGCGGACGTCTCGCGAGGCCGATGATCGCGTCCGATCAACCGTAACATGAGCCTCTGTTAGTGATAAGGAATCACAGAAGCATGACTGAGAATCTTGAACGCGACAGCTACCTCTTCACCAGCGAGTCGGTCTCCCAGGGCCACCCCGACAAGGTTTCGGACCAGGTCTCCGACGCTATCCTTGACAGCCTGCTCAAGGTCGATCCCAAGGCCCGCGTCGCCTGCGAGACGCTCTGCACGACCGGCCTGGTCGTCGTCGCCGGGGAAGTCACCGTCCACAACGATGCCGCCATCAAGGCGCTGAACGACGTCGAGGACACCGTCCGGGCGACGCTCCGCCGGATCGGGTACACCGACCCGGCGATGAAGTTCGACGCCGAGAGCTGCGGCGTGCTCCGCGCCCTGCACTCCCAGAGCGAGGACATCGCCATGGGCGTCGACAAGGAGGGCGCGGGTGACCAGGGGCTGATGTTCGGCTTCGCCTGCCGCGAGACCGACAGCCTCATGCCCCTGCCCATCGACCTGTCCCACCAGCTCATGCGCCAGCACGTGCTCATCCGCGAGTCGGGCAAGATCAAGGGCCTGCGCCCCGACGCCAAGAGCCAGGTCACCGTCGAGTATGACGGCCAGCACCGCCCCGTCCGCATCGACACCGTCGTCATCTCCACCCAGCACACCGCCGAATGGAACGGCGAGGCGAAGCAGAAGGAGCTGCGTGACCAGGTCATCAAGCACATCATCGATCCGGTCCTGCCCAAGGAGCTCTACGACCCGAAGAAGGTGACGATCCATGTCAACCCCACGGGCCAGTTCGAGATCGGTGGACCCCACGGCGACACGGGCCTGACCGGCCGCAAGATCATCGTCGACACCTACGGCGGGCGCGGGCGGCACGGCGGCGGGGCGTTCTCCGGCAAGGACCCGACCAAGGTTGACCGCTCGGCGACGTACATGGCCCGCTACGTGGCCAAGAATCTCGTCGCCGCGGGCCTGGCGGACACGTGCGAGGTCCAGCTCTCCTACGCCATCGGCGTGGCCGAGCCCACCAGCGTGCACGTGGACTGCTTCGGCACGGCGAAGATCGAGGAAGCCCGGATCGCCGAGCTCGTCCGTGAGCAGTTCCCGCTGACGCCGCAGGGCATCATCGAGCACCTGGACCTGCGCCGGCCGATCTACCAGAAGACCGCCGCCCACGGCCACTTCGGGCGCGCCCCGGAGCCGGACGGCGCCTTCTCGTGGGAGAAGACGGACGTGGCGTCCAAGCTCGCCGACGCCGCGGGGCTGACCGCCAAGGTCTGAGCCCGGCCCGATAAACCACCCCCCGCCCGAGGGCGGGTTCGGCCGCGCCCGCCCGCGCTGCCGAGCCCCGCCCTCGGCTTTTTGATGGCTCCGGCCGGGGCCGTGCGGGGGCCCCTCAGCCGCGCGTCGCCGCGTCGCAAGCCCTACAATGCCGGTCACCAGTTCCCGGCAACCGCACCCATGCAGATCAAGAAGGGCATCCCGGTTTCACCAGGCGTGGCGATCTACCCCGCCGTCGTGCTCAATGCCGAGGATCAGCCGATTCCGCATCGCACGGTCGCCGCGTCGCGCCTCGACCGTGAGCAGGAGCGCTTCGAGGAAGCCATCGAGGCATCCCGGCACGAGATCCAGCAGCTTCGCGACCAGACCGCCTCGGCACTGGGCGAGGAGCTCGCCAACATCTTCAACTTCCACCTGGGGATGCTCGGCGACCGCCACCTGCTCGATCAGATCCGCTCGACCATCAGCACCGACCACGTCACCGCCGAGTTCGCCGTCTACCAGGTCATGCGGCGGCTGGCGCAGACCTTCCTTCAGCAGGACAAGAAATACCTGCGCGAACGCGTCTCCGACGTCTGGGACCTGGAACGGCGGGTGCTTAAGCACCTCGTGGGCTACACGCACAGCGAGCTTCAGCAGCTCGACACCCCGGCCGTCATCCTCGCCCACGACCTGACGCCCAGCCAGACGGCGTCACTGGACAAGAGCAAGATCAAGGCGCTGGCCACCGACGCGGGCGGGCGGACGAGCCACACCGCCATCCTCGCCCACGCCCTGGGCATCCCCGCCATCGTCGGCCTTGAAAACGTCACGCAGCAGGTGGCGACGGGCGAGCAGGTGATCATCGACGGCAACCGGGGGCTGGTCGTCATCGATCCGGACGCCGCGAAGCTGATGGAGTACCGCCAGGAGCTGCGGCGGATGGCGGCCTTTGCCGACACGCTCGGCGAGCTGCGCGAGCTGCCGGCGGTGACGAAGGACGGGGCGGAAATCACGCTGCTGGCGAACATGGAGTTTCCCAGCGAGATTCCGCAGGCGCTGCACAACGGGGCGGTGGGGATCGGTCTCTACCGCACGGAGTTTCTCTACCTCGCCAGCGAGACGGAGCCGACCGAGGAGGAGCAGTACGAGACGTACATCGAGGCGATCGACCACCTGGCGGGGCGTCCGCTGACGATCCGGACGCTGGACCTGGGGGCGGACAAGATCAGCGACACGCTGACGTTCGCCGGCGGGGACACGCATGAGCGGAATCCGTTCCTGGGCTGCCGATCAATTCGACTCTGCCTGCAGAATCTGCCGATGTTCAAGACGCAGCTCCGCGCGATCCTGCGTGCGAGCACGCGCGGGCCCGTGAAGATCATGTTCCCGCTGATAAGCAACATCATGGAACTGCGTCAAGCAAAAATGATTCTGCATGACGTGATGGAGGACCTGGAGGAGCAGGGGATCGATTTTGACCGGGAGGTGCCGGTCGGGATCATGGTCGAGGTGCCGTCGGCGGCGCTGCAGGCATGGACGTTCGCCCGGGAGGTGGACTTCTTCAGCATCGGGACGAACGACCTGATCCAGTACACGGTGGCGGTGGATCGGGGCAATGAGCGGATCGCGAGCCTGTATTCCGGGGCTCATCCGGCGGTGATTCAGTTGATCAAGGAAGTCGTCCGGGCGGCCACGCGTGCTAAGATAGATGTAAGCCTGTGCGGGGAAATGGCTGGGGAGGCGGAATTCACGATGCTCCTGCTGGGTCTCGGGCTCCGTTGCCTGTCGATCACGCCGCCAGCGATCCCGGAGATCAAGCAGATCGTACGATCGGTGTCCGCGGAGCATTGCCAGAAGGTGGCGCGCAAAGCGGGGGGGTTTGACTCGGACCGCGAGGTAATGAACTACCTGCGTGACGAGGTTGGAAAGATATTGCCCGAGGTCTTCGATGGTCGGTCCATCGCGTATTGAGACTTGGGCGTCAGACATTGCCGGGCCAAGCGCCCGCTCGCCGCGGACCGCGGCTGGAGCGGGGTGAGGCCGGCCAGCAACAAGGATGTTCCGGGCCTGCGCCCGCTTCGCTCCATCTCGTGCCACACGCCGGACCCCTCTCCCGTTGACCGCGTCCGGCGGGCCCATGGTTGGGAGCGTGACGCGCGGCCGGGTACCTGGAACTGCATTTACCGTGCCCAAAACCGAAATGATCGTCAATTACGTGTCCGGCCAGGAGTGCCGGATCGCGATCGTGCGCGATGATCGCCTCGAAGAGTTCTACCAGGAGCGCGCCAGCGCCGAATCCCACGTCGGCAACATCTACAAGGGCCGCGTCGTCAACGTCGAGCCCTCGATCCAAGCCGCGTTTGTCGACTTCGGCCTCGAACGCAACGGGTTCCTCCACGTCTCCGACCTGCACCCCATGTACTTCCCCGGCAAGGATCGCGAGGAGTTCGAGCAGGTCGGCTCCAAGACGCCCCACCGCGAGCGCCCGCCCATCCAGAAGTGCCTGCGCCGGGGCCAGGAGATCCTCGTCCAGGTGCTCAAAGAGGGCATCGGCACCAAGGGCCCGACCCTCACAAGCTATCTGTCCATCCCCGGACGTTTCATCGTCATGATGCCGCACATGCAGCGGCTGGGCGTGACGCGCAAGATCGAGGACGACGACACGCGCCGCGAAGCACGCAAGCTCCTTGCCGAGCTCAACCCCCCCGAGGGCTTCGGCTTCATCGTCCGCACGGCCGGCATCGGGCAGACCAAAACCGACCTCAAGCGCGATCTCGCCTACCTCCAGCGACTCTGGAAAAACATCGAAGCCCGGCGAAAACGCATCGGCAAGGTCGGCGAGCTCTACACCGAGTCCGACCTCGTCATCCGCACCATCCGCGACGTCTTCTCGAGCGAAATCGACCGCATCGTCATCGACGATCTCTCGGCAGCGCGGCGGGCGCATGATTTCCTCACCGTCGCCAGCCCGCGATCGCGCTCCAAGATCCTCTACTACAACGACCCGGTGCCGCTGTTTCACCGGTTCAACATCGAGAGCCAGATCGACCAGATCCACGCCCGCGAGGTGCCGCTGCCCTCGGGCGGCTCGCTGGTGATCGACCAGACCGAAGCGCTGGTGGCCGTGGACGTCAACTCCGGCAAGAGCCGCGAAGCCCGCGACGCTGAGTCCAACGCCTTCAACACCAACAAGGAAGCCGTCGACGAAATCTGCCGGCAACTGCGCCTGCGCGACCTCGGCGGCGTGATCGTGCTCGATCTGATCGACATGCGCGACCGCAAGAACCGGCGGACGGTCGAGCAGCGCTTCCGCGGCGCGATCCGCCACGACCGGGCGCGCACGCGCACCGGGTCCATCAGCCAGTTCGGCATCCTTGAGCTCACACGCCAGCGCATGCGACCCTCGCTCAAGAGCTCGATCTTCAGCGAGTGCGCCCACTGCGCCGGCGCCGGCTATGTCAAGAGCGCCGAGTCGGTGGTGCTCGACGTCATGCGCCGCCTCGCCCTGGCGCTGCAGCACGACCAGGTGGCGCGCGTCGACCTGACCATCAGCCCCGACGTGGCGTTCCAGTTGCTCAACCGCGAGCGCGCGAAGCTCAGCGAGCTCGAGCAGCGCTACGGCAAGCAGGTGACGGTGCGCGTCGGCGGCCACAGCATCGACTACCTGCACCTGCAGGCCTATGACGAGCGGGGCAGCGCCGCGGACCTCGAGGCGCTGTCGCGCCCCGGCAAGCTGCGCGCCGAGACGGAGGCGTCGTATCGCGAGCTGGCGCGGGCGGAGGCGGACGTGGAAGTCGAGGTCGACGCGGACGACGAACTCGCCGACGAGACGATGGAGGCGGAAGGTGACCTCGTCGCGGCCGGCGTGGAGGACGACGACGCTGGCGAGGCCGCGACGACGCAGCAGGCCGAGGAGAGCGAACCGGAGGGCGAGGCGCAAGGTGGCGAGGCGGGCGAAAGCGAGGCCGGCCGGTCGCGGCGCCGACGTCGCCGGCGCGGCCGGGGCGGGCGCAACCGCGGCGAGCGGCGGACGGACGACGGCGGTGCGGAGCCGGCGCGTGACGCCGAGCCGACGCCCGGCGAACCCGAGCCGGCGACCGCGGGCGCAGCAACCGAAGGCGACGAGGCCGCCGACGCCGAGCCGCCGCGCAAGAAGAAGTCGCGTCGGTCGCGGTCGCGCAAAAAGTCAATCGCCGCCGGCAGCGATGCCGACGACGCGCCCGCGCCGCCCGCGGCGAGCGACGACGCCGGTGAGCTGCCGGCGGACACCAACGGCGAGCCGAAGCCTGCCCCCGCGAAGAAACCGCGCCGCCGGCGCTCGACGAAGGCATCGCAGGCGGCGGTCAAGGATCAGACACCGGATAGAACGGAAGACAACGGCGCGGCGGTGGAAGCGGGCGCGGGCGTGGCCCCCGAGACCGGCGAGGCGACGGAGGCCGGCGAGTCTGCCGGGCCTCGCAAGCGCCGTCGTCGCGGTGGGCGCAGCCGTAAGTCGCGCGCTGGCGGCGCGGATGGGGCAACCGGCGCAAGCGACGCCGGCGGTGAGAGCACCAACGGTGACAGCAGCGCCGCCCATGGCCCCGAGCCGGAGGCCGGCAACGGCCAGACGTCGACGCCGAGCGCCGGCTACGCGAATCGGCTGCTCAAGACCACCCCGGAGACGGACGCCGCCACGTCATGACCGCGCCCAGCCGCAGCACGACCGCCCCCGCCACGACCCGCGCCACCGCGCCCGCCGTGGCGCCTCCGCCGCAGGCGCCACCGGCGACGATGTCGTATGCGACCACGGCCGCGGGTCGGCGACCACGCCGGCTGATCGTCCTCGGCTGCACCGGGTCGATCGGCGTCAACACCATCGACGTTGTCGAGCACCTCGCCCGCATCGGCGCCGCCGACATCCGGGTCGTCGGCCTCGCGGCGTCGCGCAGCGTCGAACGACTGGCGGAGCAAGCGCGGCGACTGGGGGTCAAGCACCTGGCGATCGCCGAGACGAGCCTCAAGCGCAAGCTCGAAGCCGCCGTGCCTGGCGCGACGGTGCATGCCGGGCCCGATGCCGCCGTCAAGCTCGTCATGGAGACGCAGGCGACCGACCTCGCCGCGGCGATGGTCGGCTCGGCGGGGCTCGCCCCCACCCTCGCGGGCATCGAGCGCGGGCTGACGGTCAGCCTCGCCAACAAGGAGACGCTCGTCGCCGCCGGATCGCTCGTGCGCCCGCTGCTGGCCAGGTATGAGGCCACGCTCATCCCCGTCGACTCCGAGCACTCGGCCATCTTCCAGTGCCTGCGCGAGCATCCGCGCCAGCGGCTCAAGCGCATCGTGCTGACGGCCTCGGGCGGGCCGTTCCGCAATGCCGATCAGCAGACGATCGCCAACGCCACGGTCGAGCAGGCGCTCAAGCACCCGACCTGGCAGATGGGGCGCAAGATCACGATCGACTCGGCGACGATGATGAACAAGGCGCTGGAGATCATCGAGGCGCACTGGCTCTTCGAGCTGGCCGCCGAACGGATCGACGTGATCATCCACCCCGAGTCGATCGTCCACAGCTTCGTCGAGTTCGCCGACCATTCGATCCTGGCGCAGCTCGGCGAGCCGGACATGCGCGGCCCGATCCAGTACGCGCTGACCTGCCCCGATCGCCCGGCGGGTTGCGGCAAGGCGATGGACTGGTCGCGGCTGTCGCAGCTCAACTTTCACGCCCCGGACGCGGAGCGATTCCCGGCGCTGCGGCTGGCTTACGATGTGATTCGCCGCGGCGGGACGGCGGGCGCTGTGCTCAACGCCGCCAACGAGGCGGCGGTCGCGGCGTTTCTGGAACGGCGCATCCGTTTCGGGCGGATCAGCGAGCTCGCCGCCGAGGCGCTCGGCCGCGTGCCAATCGCGGCGGCGGACAGCCTCGACGGCGTGCTCGAAGCCGACCGGGCAGCAAGGGCGTTCGTCGCGCAGCAGCTTGAATAGCCATTAACCTCAGCATTCGCCATAGAAATCATAAATGGACCTGACCACACCCCTCGCCATTCTCGCCGTCGTCGCAGGCTTCGGCTTTCTCATCCTCGTCCATGAGCTCGGCCACTTCCTCGTCGCCAAGTGGGTCGGCATCCGCTGCACGCAGTTCGCCATCGGGTTCGGGCAGTCGCTGCTGACCTACCGCCCGAGACTGGGCTGGCGCGTCGGCTCGACCGAGGCGGAGTACGAGCAGCGCCTCAAGGAGGGCGCCAGCGAGGACGAGCTCGGGGAGACCGAGTATCGCCTCAACTGGGTGCCGCTCGGCGGCTACGTCAAGATGCTCGGCCAGGAGGACATCGGCGCCGACGGCGAATCGGACGACCCCCGCGCCTACAACAACAAGCCCGTCTGGGCCCGCGCCTGCGTCATCTCCGCCGGCGTCGTCATGAACCTCATCTTTGGCCTGATCTTCTTCGTCATCGCCTTCATGGCCGGCGTGCAGTTCCCCGCCTCGGTCGTCGGCGGCGTCGACCCGGCGCTGCCGGCCGCGTCGACCTATGCCCAGGGGCACGAGGGGGAGCCGGCGTATCGCGGCCTCAAGCCGGGTGACCGCATCACGCACGTCAACGGCGACGCGGTGCGCGACTTCATGGATGTGCAGATGGCGACGATGCTCGGGCATCCCGAGACGCCCATCCGGTACACGGTCGAACGTGATGGGCAAACGTTGCCGCTGCATTATGAGATGCGCCCGCTGGCGGCGGGGCCGGACAACCTGCTGTCGGTCGGCATGGAGGCCGGGTACAGCCTGCGCGTCTGGCAGTTGGTCGAAGGCGGGCCCGAGCACCGTGCGGGTGTGCGGCTGGGCATGCGCGTCATCGCCGTCGCCGGCGAGCGGGTCGAGACGTACGGGCAGTACCTGAGCGCGCTGTCACAGGCGCGCGGCCGATCCGTGGCGGTGACGTTCATGGGCGAGGATGAGGACGGCGAACCGACCGAGGTGGCCGTCGAGCAGGCGGCGCGGCCGATGCTCGTGCCGGGTGGATTGGAGGGGCCGAGCCACCTGGCGGGCTTCGTGCCACCGACACGGATCAACGACGTGTCGGAGAACAGTCCTGCCCAGGCGGCGGGCATCGAGGCGGGCGACCTGCTGGCGCGGCTGGGCGATCGCACGTGGCCGGACACCGGCGAGGTGCGGCGGATCATTCAGAGGCTCGGGCGCAGCAGCGTGCGCGTCGCCGTGTGGCGCGACGGGCGCGTCATGGAACTGGGGTCGGTGCAGCCGGAGCGGCGCAGGATCGGGATCGTCATGGGCCGGCTCGAGGGCGCGGTCGTCGGCCGCACGCTCGCCGGCACGCCCGCGGCCGAGCTCGACCTGCCCCCGGCGTCGCGCATCACGCAGATCGCGGGTGAGCGCGTGCGGACGTGGGCGGAGCTTCAGCGCGCGCTCCAGGATCTGGCGGCCAGCGGCGACGAGGCCGTGACGGTCGCCTACCGCCTGCCGGGGGAGGACGAGCAGCGCCGCGGGGAGCTGGCGCTTGACGCCGGGCAGCTCGATACGATCGCTCACGCGCAGTGGACGAGTCCGCGCTCGCTGGCGTTCTTTCCCCTGCGTCAGCGCGTCGCCGGGACCGACCCGATCGAGGCGACGGTCATCGGCGTGGAGAAGACCGCCCAATTCATGTTCCGGGTGTATCAGACGCTGCTGCGTCTCGTGCAGGGCACGGTGCAGGTCGAGCACCTGCGCGGGCCGGTCGGCATCGTCCACGCCGGCACGGACATCTTCGACAACGGCTTCACCTACTTCCTCTTCTTCCTCGGACTCATCAGCGTCAACCTCGCGGTGATCAACTTCCTGCCCGTGCCCATCGTCGACGGCGGGCACATGGTGTTTCTCCTCATCGAGAAGGTCAAAGGCTCGCCGGCAAGCCCGCAGATCCAGGGCGCGGCGACGATGGTGGGCTTGGCGCTGATCCTGCTGCTGTTCGTCAGCGTGACGTATCACGACATCGCGCGGTTGTACCAGGCGGTCACCTCGGGGTAGGGTCCGCGCGTTCAATCCAACGTAGCGGGTGTTGGCTGCCATTTGCACTGACAAGCTCCGCAGACTCCGCTTGTCAGTAGCACCCCACCCGCGATGTGTTCGCCGTGGCTGACAGCTTCCGCTAGCCGAAGACGCGTTCGGCGGTGTTCCAGAGGATCTCGCGCCGCGCCTCGTCGTCGAGCGACATGGCCATCACCTTGCCGATCTCCATCTCCAGGTCCTCGGGCAGATCCGAGCCGACCATCAGGCGCGACGGCGGGACGTGGCCGAGGATCTCCCCAACGAAGTGGGGCATCAGCGTCGAGAGCTCGATGAAGATATTCGCACACTGCAGCGCGGCGACGATGGCCTCGGTGTAGAAGACGCTGCCGCCCGCGTGGCCGAGCACAATCGTCAGCTCGGGGAACTTCTGCGCCGGGACGATGTAGAGCGACGGCAGCGAGAACGGCACGCCGTCGCCCGTGTGCACGATCAGGCGAAGGTCATGCTCGACCGCCGTCTCGAAGAAGAAGTCGGAGCGCGGCGAGATGGGGTTGATCGCCTGGAACTTGGGCTGGAGCTTCAGGGCGCGAAAGCCCCACTGCTCGACGCAGCGGCGGACCTCGTCGCGGAACTCCGCCTCGGGAACGAACGGGTTGAGGCAGGCCGCGCCGACGAGCCGATCGGGGTGGGCGCGCACCGCCTGGCCGATGAGGTCGTGCTCGGCACGGTGGTCGGTAACGACGGGGTAGGGGATGACGACGGACTTGTCGACGCCGAAGCTGTCCATGCGCGCCAGCAGCTCGTCGGCGGTGACAACGCGCCCGCTGTGGCGTGCGTGGCCGATGTGCGTGTGCGTGTCGTAGATGCGGTAATCGTCTTTCATGGCGCGGTTCCCGTGGCGGGTTATGTGGCGGCGATGCGGTCGGCGACGGCCTGGCCCATGTAGGACGTCGACTTGTCGCCGGCGAGGTCGGCGGTGCGGTTGCCGGCGTCGGCGAGCACGTGCTCGACTGCGTCGCGGATCAGCCCCGCTCCGCGCCGCGTCTGGGCATGATCGAGCCAATCGAGCATCATTGCGACCGAGAGGATCATGGCGATCGGGTTGGCAATGGAGCGGCCGGCGATGTCCGGGGCCGTGCCGTGCGACGGCTGAAAGACGGCGTGGTTGTCGCCGATGTCCGCCGACGGCGCCATGCCCATTCCGCCGACCAGTCCCGCGGCCAGGTCGGAGAGGATGTCGCCGAACATGTTCTCCGTGACCATGACATCAAACGTGTGCGGCCGCTGGACGAGGAACAGGCTCATGGCGTCGACGTAGACGCGGTCCGTCTGAAACTCGGGGAACTCGCCGGCGACCTTGTCGAAGATTTGCCGGAAGTAGGCCATCGAGGGAAGGACGTTGGCCTTGTCGATGAGCGTGACATGGCCCCTCCGGCGCTGGGCCTGCGCGAACGCGGCGCGGAAGAGACGCTCGGAGCCAACGCGCGTCACAAGCAGCGTGTCGCTGGTCTCGTCGGCGTCCGGGTCGTGAGGCCGCGTGCGCGTGGAGAAGAGCCCCTCGGTGTTTTCGCGGACGATCAGGAAATCGATGTCGCCGGCGGTGTAGCGTTTGAGCGGCGTATCGCGCTCGTGGTAGAGCCGGATCGGGCGCAGGCCGCAGTAGAGATCGAGGCGCTCGCGCAGGTCGATCTGCGGCGTCATCTCCGTGCCGCTGGGCCAGCGCACGCCGGGCAGGCCCATGGCGCCGAGCAGGATCGCGTCGCACGAGCGGCAGGTGTCGAACGCGGCAGGCGGCAGTGGGTCGCCGCTGCGCAGGTACTCACCCGCGCCGACGGCGCACTCGCGGCGGTCGAAGCGCACGGTGTCGAGCCTGGCTTCCACAGCGTCGAGGACGCGCAGGCCCTCGGCCATGACCTCCGGTCCGATGCCGTCGCCGGGGAGGATCGCGAGGGTGAAGGTGTCGGCCATGACGGGAGAATAGCCGCGAACGAGGACGGATGGACCGGCGGCGGGGTCGCGCGGGTTCGCGAGGCCCGGCCGGCGCCCGACTCCCGCACGGGTGAGCAAGCCACCCGTGACACGCGCCCCCGCTTCCGCGCCCGTTCGGCTATGCTGCCGTCATGACGGTATTGATCGCGTGTGTTCACGCCACGCCGCGCGCCGTCGGCCCCGCGGCGGCGATGCTTGCCCGGCGGCCGAACTATCGTCGCGAGGATATTCTCGAGCCGGCGCTGCTGGAGCATGCCGAGGCGCCGGCGTGTGGACGGGAGATATTCGCACAGACACTGGCGCGGGCCGCGGCGATGCGGCCGACGGCGATTCTCACGACGTGCTCGATGTACACGCGCTTTCTGCCGGCGATGCGCGAGCGGCTGGCGACGCCGGTGCTCGGCGTGGATGAGGCGATGATCGAGGCGGCGGCGCGGGGCGGGCGATTGGCGCTCGTCGGGTCCATCGCCAACGCGATTGAGCAGACGGCCGGGCTGATCCGCGAGCGGGCGAAGGCGGCCGGGCGCGACGTGCAGATCGGGCGCACGCTGCTCGTGGCGCCGAGCGCGGGCGAGGACGGGGCGGCCGCCGACGAGGCGATGAGGCAGATCGACGAGGTCGCGGGTGACGTCGATACGATCGTGATCGTGCAGCTTTCGTTGAGTACACTGGCCGAGCGCCTCGCGCCAGCGGCGCGGGGGCGCACGTTGACGAGCTTTGACACGGCGCTGGCGCGGCTGGATGAGATCGTCGGGCGGGCGCAGGGGTAGGTGGCGTATGGTGGTTGGGGGCGCCCTCCCCCGGTCCCTCCCGGGGAGAGGGGGCGGAGCGCCGCGTGGGCGCGGCGGCTAAACGGGGGCGGGCGGCGGGGCGACCTATAGAAGGAAATCATCGATATGAGCGAACGCACGACCGTGACGTTCATCCCCGGCGACGGGATCGGCCCGGAGATCACCGCCGCGATGCGCCGCGTCGTCGAGGCCACCGGCGTAGAGCTGAGCTTTGATGTGCAGCACGCCGGCGACGGGGCACATCGCAAGCTGGGTCATCCCGTGCCCGCGGCGACGATCGAGAGCCTGCGCCGCAACAAGGTGGGCATCAAGGGCCCGCTCATCGTGCCGTGGCGCAGCCCGGTCGTGCAGTTGCCGGGCACGGAGGAGCGTTACGCGACGCCCAACGCGGCGCTGCGCGGCGCCTGCCGGGCGTTTGCCAACGTGCGGCCGGCGCGGCTGTTTCCCGGCGTGCCCAGTCGCTTTCAGGACGTCAACGTGGACATGGTGGTCGTGCGCGAGGTGTCGGAGGGGGCGTACCTCGGCCGCGAGCGGCGCATCGACGCGGACCATGCCGAGGCGACGGCCGCCACGTCGCGCGGGGGGAGCGAACGCATCGCGCGGTTCGGCTTCGAGCTCGCCCGCAAGCAGGGCCGCGGCCGCGTCCACGCCATTCACAAGGCCAACGTCTTTGACCAGACGGACGGCCTGTTTCTCGACGCGTTTTACGACGTGGCGAAGGAGTACACTGAGATCGAGGCGGTGGACATCATGATCGACGCGTCGATGGCTGCGATGATCCGCGACCCGTCGCAGTTCGACGTCATCGTCGCGCCCAACCAGTATGGCGACATCCTCTCGGACCTCACAGCCGCGATCGTCGGCGGCCTCGGCATGGGCCCCGGCGCCAACCATGGCGCGGAGATCAGCGTGTTCGAGGCGTGCCATGGCGCGGCGCCGGACATCGCCGGCCAAGGCATCGCCAACCCGATGGCGGTGATCCTTTCCGCCGCAATGATGCTCGATCACCTCGGCCACGATGACGCGGCGACCCGCGTGCGCTCCGCGGTCGCGCGGTTCTTTGTGAAAGGTGAAGGGCTCACGCCCGACCTCGGCGGCTCGGGCACGACGCAGGGCGTGGCGGATCGGCTCGTCGAGCTCCTCGAGCAGCCACCAGGCGCGCGCTAGCCAGGCTCCGTCCGAAAAGGTGTGCCGCCGTACGACATTTCCGGCGGATCAGGTGATGGGTCGGCGACGGCGGCGCGTCAGCAGCAGGATCGCCCCGGTCGTCGCCAGCAGCACGCCGGTCGTCGGCTCGGGGATGGTGATCGCCGAGGCGCTGACACCGCCGTTCACGAGCAGCTCGACGAACGGGGCAACATCGACCGCGTCGAACCAGCCGTCGCCGTTGATGTCCCCGACGAGCAGCGGTGCAATGCCATACTCGCTCTCGTAGAGCGCCGGGTCGGTGAGGGCGAGGACGAAGGGCGCGACGTCGACGGCATCGACCACGCCGTCGAGGTTCATGTCGCCGAGCAGGTGACCGGGATCGGGCAGGATGAGGCGCTCGGTGATGAACGTGTGATAGGGCTCGTAGGTGAGGTCGACGGCCCAGAGTTGCTCCGGTTGCGGGCCATAGATCGCCTCCTCCAGGTTCTGGACGGCGATGGTCAGGCCGGCGGTGTACCACTGCCCGTCATCGTGGACGAGCCACCCGCCGCCGGAGTCCCCGAGCCCGACAGTGGCTTCGCCCACGGCGGAACTGGGATGGCTGGTGGGGCCGAAGCGTGCAAACATGGCCTCTGTGTCGTCGAAGGCGGCGTGGCTTTCAATGACGTTGAAGCCCCAGATGGGGTCATTGGAGGCGGCGCCCCACTCGTAGCCGACCTTGGCGGGCTGGTTGATGGCGGCGCCGCGCGTCGAGCCGAAGCCCCCGATCGCCAGCTCCATGCCGCTGAGGCTCGATCCTTCCCAGAGCGGGGCGTAGTTGGCCAGGGGCGGGCCATCCAGGTCGATCCGGACGAGGCGCAGGTCGATGTCGCTAGAGATGCGGTAGGTGGCGGTGACGTTGTAGGTCTGCCCGCCGAAGGTCGCGGTCGAGGCGATGCCCTGGTGCCGTGCGGCGAGGAAATAGTAGGGGCTGATCGCCGTCGCCGACCCGGTGGCAAACGTCCCGAGAATGTCGTCCGGCGGCAGGTCGCGCAGGCTGCCGAGGTTGTCATGCTCCGGGTGGAGGATGATGGCCTCCGCGGCCGCGCTGACGAGGAGCGTCAACAGCACCGCACAGGCCGCGATCCATGGTCCGCTTCCACTGGAGTTCACTGCATTGTCCCTCCGATGGCAACGCGCTCACCCCCGGCAGGCCGCGGCTGCACGTCTATTATGACACCCCGGGCCCGGGACGCAAGGAAATCTCCCGCCCAGCCCCGCCAACCCGGCAGGCGGGGCCATCTGTGCCGGCCGGGCGCTTCATGCCGCCCCCGGAAAAACACTCAGTCGATGTGAAAAACCTCGCGCAGGGGCTCCGACATGGGCGAGTTGTCCGCGTTGGCGGGCATGATCTCCTTCATGTGCGCCCACCAGCGCTGGCACACCTCGGTCTGGGCGATCTGCTTCCAGCGGGCCTCGTCCTCGATCTCCAGGTAGGCGAAGAGCTGCCGCGTCTCCGGGTGCAGGAAGATCGAGTAGTTGTGCACACCATGGTCCTCGAGCGTCTGCTCCAGATCGGGCCAGATCGGGTTATGCCGCTTCTCGTATTCCGCTTCCTGCCCGGGATGGACCGACATGACGAGGGCCTTGCGAATCATCGTTCGTTCTCCGCTGCTTCGAGGTAGCCCAGCCGTTCGAGTTCCGGCTGAAGGATGTCCAGCTCACGATGCTCCGGGTTGGTCCGCCACCGGCCCACGGCCTCGGGCCGCACGGGCACCGCGCGCAGCTCGATGCCGAGCATCGCGCCGACGCGGGCGAGCGTCCGGGGGTGATCGAGCACGAAGTCCTCGAAGCGGACCTTGACGACGTTCGCCGGCGCGGGCGTGTCGCGCATGATCTGCGCCTGGTAGAGATAGCTGATCGCGCGGCGCTCCGACTCGTCGCCCGCCTCAGGCACCGGCACGCCGAAGCGGGTCATGTCGTCAGTCAGGTGCTGGCCGAGGATGCAGTCGCGCGGGTCGCGCACCCAGTGGATGTAACGGGCGTCCGGCAGCAGGCGCACGATCCACGGGTAGCAGAGCGTGGTCTCGGGGATCTTCCACCCGCGCCAGCCGTCGCGGCCGCCGGGGCTGTCGATGACGCTGGCGAGGTAGGACGTGATCAGCCGCGTGAACGCCGGGTCGATCACCATCGTGTGCAGCTTGCTGAAGTCCCATCGCAACTCGCCGACGTACTCGACGTGCTTCGCGATGACACGGCAGGCTTCGTAGATGTCATCGGGCGGCAGCAGGTCGCCGGCCGAGTTCTGCGGAATCCCCATGTACACGCCCGAGCGGCTGAGCGTGTGCGAGATCGCACGCGTGCCGGAATGTCCCCGGCCGATGATGGTCACGAGACGCATCGGATCGCCCAGCGCGTCGGCCAGGTCGGACGGTATGGCACTACTCATTGTCCGCATCCTTGGCCTGGAGCTTCTGCGCCGAGCGCGCGTCGCCGATGAACAGGTTCTCGTACGCCTCCTCGCTGCTGGCGAACGGCGCCCCCTTGCCGCCCGACCAGTCGCCCTGCGTGAGCATCGGGTTGGTGATGCCAAGCTCCTGCTCGCGCTGGGCGATGAAGCGCTCCATCCGCCCGCGCAGCATCGCAACGACGTCAGGCTCGCCGTCCGCCACGTTGTTGTGCTCCAGCGGATCCTCCACGAGGTTGTACAGCTCGACCGATGGCATGCCGTGGAAGTCGGGCTCGAGCGCCTCGATCAGCTTCCAGTGCGGCGTGCGCCAGCCGTGCTTGCGCATCCACGTGCACTCGGTGATGTAGAACTCGCTGTCGAAGCTGGCTTGGTCGCCATTGACGAGCGCGGTGAGCGGCTGGCCGTCGAACGTGTCCTTGACCTTGACCCCGGTGAGATCGAGCAGCGTGGGCACCAGGTTCTTGTGCTGGTTGTAACCCGCGACGCGCTTGCTCGTCGGCAGCGCGCCGGGGTAGCGGATGATCAGCGGCACGTGGAGGTTCGGGTCGTACATCCCGTGATGGTCGAACCAGCACTCGTGCTCCTGCAGGATCTCGCCGTGGTCGGCGTTGAGCACGACGATCGTCTCGTCGAGGACGCCGAGCGCTTCGAGCTTCTGGAAGATGACGCTGATACACGCATCCATGTAGGCGACCGCGCCGTCGTACTGGGCGTCGACCCAGTCAATGTCGCGCAGGCCGGGGATCATCCACGTCGCGAAGTAGTCGGCAAAGGGCTTGAACTCGCGCACCGGTCTGGCGGTGTCGGGCAGCGACGGCTTCGTCGGGTCACCCGTGTAGAACATCTGGTTGTACGGCGCCGGCGGGAGGTACGGCGAGTGCGGGTCCATGTGACGCAGCATGACGAACCAGGGTTCGTCGCCCGCGGCTACACGCTCCAGCTCCGGCAGCGCGACCTCGTTGAGGTTCTCCGCCTTGCGCGACGGACGCTCGTCCCACTTGCCCCATGCGGTGTAGTTGACGTAGTTGTCGAAGCCCCGCGACGCCGGGTTGCCCGTGAACCCGACGCATGTGGTCGCGTATCCCGCGTCGCCGAGGATCTCCGGCAGCGTGCGGATGGTGTCGGGCAGGCCGCCCTGGTGGCGCAGCGCGACGACGGTCGTGCCGAAGCAGTCGCGGCCGGTGAGCATCGAGGAGTACGCGCCCGTGGTGGGCACGTGCGGCGAGTAGGTCTGCTCGAAGAGCGTGGCGCCGCTGGCGAAGCGGTCGATGTGCGGCGTGGTGAGCCGGTGATAGCCATAACAGCTCATGTGATCCGCGCGAAGCGAATCGATGGCGATCAAAAGGACGTTGGGCTTCTTCTTGCGACTCACAGTCAACTCCCAAGTTTGGAACTACCACAGAGGCACAGAAGGCGGAGAAAGGCAACTAAGGAAAGTGGGAAGGAAGCAAGCAAGCAAAGCGGGGACGAAGGGAGAGGGAGAAGGCGCGTGTGGGCGATGCAGCCGCGCGCGTTCTCCGCGTCCTGCCTCGCATTTCACCGCTTGTTCCAACCCTCCTGTTCTCTCGGGCCTCCTCCCTTCCTGCCAGCCTTATCTTCCTGCTGTTCTCCGATTCCTCATCCGTCTGCATCACGATGCATCGGTGGTTTCTTTCGCCTTTTCTCTGTATCTCTGTGTCTCTGTGGTGATCCCCACGCGTCGACCCTGCGCGCTGCTGTCGTAGGCGGCCAGGGTCATGGCCAGGGCGGTGCGCCCCTCGCGCGCTGTGGCGATCGGACCGCGCTCGCCGCGCATGAACGCCGCCAGCGGCTCGGCCAGCGCGGCGATGCGCTCGGCATGGTTCGCCGGGCTGGCAATGTCGCTGACGTGCCAGGCGTCCTCGCCGGCGATGTACCACTTGAGCCCGATGCCGCCGGGCGGGCGCGGCACGTTGCAGCTCGGCGCGTCGCCGAAGTTCTGGATGATCGCCCCCTCCTCGCCCACGATCTCGGTCGTGTTCTCGCCGGCCGTGCAGGTGAATGAGCAGGTCAGCTCGGCGAAGGTGCCGTCCGCGTAGCGGTAGATCGCCACGCCGTTGTCGTCCGGCACACTTGCGTTGTGCAGCGTGTCGATCTCCGCCATGACGCTGGCGGGCTCGCCGAGCAGCCAGAGCAGGAAGTCGACGGCATGGGCGGCGTCGTCGGCCCACATGCCGCGGTTGAGCTCGGGCTTGACGTGCCACGACTGCGTGAACCATTCGCCCCATTGGTGGGTGGACAGACCGTGGCGGCGGCGCACGGAGAAGACACGGCCGATCGCGCCGCTGGCGATCAGCTCCTTCATCTTCACGTTCTGCGGGTCGACGCGCATCTGCCAGGCCATGGTGAAGGGGACCTTCGCGACGTCGACGGCGGCGATGATGCGGTCGGCTTCGTCGAGGGTCAGGGCCATCGGCTTTTGCAGGATGATGGTCCTGCCGGCCTCGGCGGCGAGCTCGACGAGCTCGGCGTGACGCGAGGTCTCGGCGCCGATGACGACCGCCTGCACGTCGTCGCGGGCGAGCAGCGTGGCGGCGTCGGTTTCGGCGTCAAGCTTGAGCGCTGTGGCTGCGTCCTTGAGTCGCTCGATGTCATGGTCCCACGCCGCGGCGACGCGTATGCCGAGCGCCCGCTGGGCGCGCCACGCGCTCGCGTACGCCCGCACGTGCCCATGCGCAAGACCCAGGATGCCGACGCCGACCGCCATGTCATCCCACTCCCACGCCGTCGCCCGCCACCCTGGCGCCGCACGCCTGCAGGCATGCCTGCATGTGCCCGCGCGACTCGGCCGCGATCATCACGCACAGCGGCAGCTCGTATTCCTTGGCCCCGATGATCTCGAGGTTGACCGGCCCGGCGTAGCCATGCTCGTGCAGCACGCGGAAGTAGCCGAGCAGATCGATGTCGCCCCGGCCGTTGGACTGCATCTCCGGCTTCCCGGGCCCCTGCTCGCGGCCCCTGCAGTCGCGGATGTGCACGTGGCGGATGCGGTCGATGACGGCGGCGATGGCCTCGACCGGGTTCTCGCCGGCGCGGTGGATGTGCGACGGGTCCATGTCCAGCCCGAACGCGGGATGGTCGATCGCCTCAAGCAGCCGCACGCTGGTAGGCGTGTCGAAGACGACCTGGCCGACGTGCGCCTTGGCGCAGAGCGTCACGCCGTGCTTGCCCGCCAGCTCGGCGAGCGACCCGAGCGAGTCGATGGACTGCTGAAAGCTGGCGTCGTCGCCGGTCTTGCCGCCTGGCCCGCAGTTGACGATGGGGCATGCCATCTCTGCCGCGGCCTGGAAGATCTTCTCCATGAGCTCGCGGTCCTGGCGCGGCTGCTCGATGGCGAGGATGGGCAAGTCGTATTTGTCGGCGAGCTGCTTCGCCTCGCGGGCGGCGTCCTGCCAGCGGTCGGCGACGAGGTGCTCGCTCATGTCGGGGATCGCGGAGAGTTCGATGCCGTCGTAGCCGCACGCCTTGACGTAGCGGAACGCGGTCTCCATGTCGTAGCCGCCGAACAGCACAGAGTTGACGCCAAGCCTCATTGACTCACCCTTTCCCTTGAACCCGAGAGGCCCCGATCGCAGCAGCCCAGTGTAGCGACCTATCGGCGATTCAGCACACCGGGGGGCTTCGCGCCGAGGGCGCGGAGAGCGCAAGGGCGAGAAGAAGAAAAAGAAGAAGCTGCGCGGGAGACCTGGAAGAAGAACGCTGCTTCTCCTGCGGCCTCTACGCTCTCCGCGGCCTCGGCGCGACGGCTTTTTCAGGGTGTCGCGGGGACGGGAGCCGGGGCGGGGCGGCCGAAGAGGGCCAGGGGGGCGGCGCGGTCGATTTCGATGTCGACGCTGCGGCCGATGAGGGCGGGGTCGCCTTCGAAGATGACGATGAGGTCGGTGTCGGTGCGGCCGGTGAGCTGCGTGGTTTCGCCGGCCGCCTCCCAGCCTAGCTCCACGCCGCCGAGCCCGCCGTTGCCCGCCTTGCGCGCCTTGGCGCTGACGGCGTCGACGAAGACGCGCAGCGTGCGGCCGACGTACTTCCCATGCACGGCCGCGCTCACCTCGCTCTGCACCGCGAGCAACTCATTATTGCGGCGCTTCTTGACCACGTCGGGCACGTCGTCGGCGAAGCGCTGCGCGGCCGTCGTGCCGGGGCGCGGCGAATACTTGAAGATGAACGCGTTCTTGAAGCCGCAACGGCGCAGCAGCTCGGCCGTCAGCTCGTGCTCGGCTTCGGTCTCGGTGGGGAAACCGCAGATGATGTCGGTGGCGAGCTCGGCGTCGGGCAGGTGCGCGCGGATGCGCTCGACGAGCTCCAGGTATTGCTCGACCGTGTAGCCGCGATTCATCAGCTTGAGGATGCGGTTGGAGCCGTGCTGCACGGGCATGTGCAGGTAGCGGCAAATACGCGGGCGCTCGGCCATCACGCGCAGGATGTCGTCGCCGAAGTCGCGCGGAAAGCTCGTGACAAAGCGCAGTCGCTCCAGCGCGGGCAACTCGTCATGAATGCGCGCGAGCAACGCCGCAAAGCTCGTGACCTCCCCGCCCTCAACACCTGTCCTGAGCGGCTCGGCGAGTGAAGGGCGGGCCCCCCCTGCCGCAGCGTTGCCGTTGTTCCTGACCACCGCGCCGATCTGCGGCTGCACGAGCCCGTTGACCGTCTGCGCCGCGTCGTGGTTGAAATGGTAATGGTTGACCGTTTGCCCGAGCAGCGTGATCTCGCGCACGCCGGCATCGACGAGTCGGCGGCACTCGTCGACGATGTGCTCCGGCGGGCGGTGGATCTCGCGCCCGCGCGTGAACGGCACGACGCAGTAGGTGCAGAACTTGTTGCACCCGCGCGTGATCCGCACGTACGCCGAGCGCCCGGCGGCGAGCTGATCCTCCGGCGCGAAGCTGCGGGCCAGGTCGATGCGCTCCAGCTCATCCTCCGCGGCCGCGAGCGTCTGCGATCGGCGATGCGTGTTGCCCTGCAGCGCGACCTGCGTGCGCAGGGTCCGCGGGGGTGCGAACCTTGCGTTGTCGTCGGCGTCGGGATCAGCGGTGCGCACCGCGTTGTCAATGAGCATGGGCAGCTTGTCGAGCTCACCCGGGCCGCACAGCACGTCGATCTGCGGGTAGCGACGGGCCATCGCCTCGCCGTCGCGCTCCGCCATGCAGCCGATGACGCCCAGCACGAGCCCCGGCCGCTCGTGCCGCTTGTGCAGGCCAACCTGCCCGACGCGCGACCAGACCTTCTGCTCGGCATGCTCGCGGACGGAGCAGGTGTTGTAGAGCACCACGTCGGCGTCGCGCCAGGCGTCCACGAAGCGGTAGCCCAGGGCCTGGAGCTGGCTGCGCACGAGCTGCGAGTCGAGGACGTTCATCTGGCAGCCGAACGTCTCGAGGTAGACGCGCCGCGTGCGGTCGGGCGTGCTCGTGGCTCGTGGGGCGGTGGGAGGCGGAGGCGAACTGGAGGGCATGGCTTGGCCTGCTGCGTGGGGGCGCGGAAACACCCATCATAGACGCTCTGCGGCAACCGCACCAAGCGGCGAGCGTTCGCACAAGGACCGCGGCGAGGCCTCGGCGCGGCACGCCCGCCCCTACGCCTCGATCCCCAGCCGGTGCATCAGCTCGCGGAAATCGCCCGGCGGGTCGCTGGCCACATGCACCGGCTCGTCCTGCACGATGCCCGCGTCGACCGTCAGCGTCGCGGCGTGCAGTATCGGGCGCGGCGCCGCGTCGGTGGGCCCGCCATAGCGCCCGTCGCCCAGCAGCGGATGACCCACGGCCGCGAGCATCACCCGCACCTGGTGCAGAAACCCCGTCTCCAGCGCGACCTCCACCAGGCTCGCCCCTCCGGCCCCACCTTCCCGGGTGGGGCGACAGGTGGCCAGCGCCCGCCACGCCAACGCGCAGCGCCAGCCCCGGCCTGGCTCGACCACCTCGACCCGGGCCGGCCGATGCCGCGCCACCCGCAGCCACATCACCTGCTCCCGCCACCCCGCCCCCGCCACACCCCCCGCAACACCGTCCACCTCCGCCACGCCCGCCACCAGCGCGACATATCGCTTGTCCACCCGGTGCTCCGCAAACGCCGCCCGCCACCGCTGCCACGCCCCCTGCTCCAGGGCGAACACCACCGCGCCCGACGTCGTTACGTCCAGCCGATGCACCACGCCACTGCGCAACCCCCCTTCCCCGACGCCGACGACCCCCGGCCAGCGGGTCACCACGGCATTGAGCAGCGTCCCGCGCTCGCCCGGCTGCAGCGGATGCACCGCCACGCCCGCCGGCTTGTCGACCGTGATCCACCCCGGGCCTTGGCCAATCACCCGCAGGCCAACGTCCGCGTCGGCGACCGGGAGCGTCAACGCTGCGAGGGCGTCGCCCGGCACCGCGACGACCTGCCCTGCCACAAGCGTTTGCCCCGCCGCCGCCGGGTGGGCGTCGACGGTGACGCCCGGCAGCAGCGCCCGCACGGCCGCACGCGACAGCCCCAGCGCGCCGGCGAGGAACCGATCCAGCCGGGCCCCTGCCGCGTCCGCGTCGATGGTGAAAACCTGATCCACAACGTTCGGCCCCCGCACCCGTTACCCCGCCACCGCGCCGCCACCGCCCCGCCACCGCGCCTCACGCGGCCGGCACGATGCGCTTGCCCTTCGCGTCATGCACGATCAGCGCGTCGACCGGACAGACGTCGCACGCTTCGACCACGCGCTGGTGATCCGCCTCGCCGATCTGCGTGGCGAACGCAACGATGTTGCTGTCATCGAGCTCGAAGACCTGCGGCGCCACCTTCGTGCAGTTGCCGCTGCCGATGCAGCGCGTGCGCTCGATGGTGACGGTCAACTCGCCGAACTGCTGCTGGGGGCGATCGTGATCGGACATGAAGGTCATCTCCTTGCGGGCGAGGCGGTCAGCGGGGTCCATCATAGGCCCGGCGAGCGTGGACCCAAACCCGATGCGGGTGCGTAACGCCACCAACGGCGGGCAAAATCAGCCCTTATGCATTACGCACGATGAAGCCCGCGACGTGAGGTCGTCCCGTTCCGCGGTCGTCCCCGATGCCGCCCCCACGCATGCGAAGTGATTTCAGGCAAACCCCCACGCTTCGTCCGGTGGCGGCGCTGATGCCGGGTAGACGCACCTGCGGTCTATAGTGTGGCCGTCGGGTCAGCGTCGACCCATCACCAAAATACGGCCCGACTTGTGAGTCGAGCATCCGCGGGCTCGGCCGCTGAAATTCGCCTCCAACTCAGGAGTTTTACGTGAAGCTGGTACGCACCACCACCGGGAATTCATGCACCTTCCGTGTCTGCTGCCACCATGCCCAGCAGGTGAAGCTGGTGATTCAATACGATGCAGATGGCTCGCAGCAGATCCTGCCGTTGCGGCAGCGTGCCCCGGGGGTCTGGGAGCTCGGCCTGGAGCTTCGTCCGGGTCTGTACCGCTTCTGCTACCACCTTTTCAACGGGCGATCCCTGACCTACCTGACGCCTCCGGGCTGGGCGATGGAGGGGCTCAAGGCCCTGCTGCACGTGCCCGAGGACGAACCGCCGCACCGCGGCCGCAGCGGCGCGATGCTCGATGGTGAGGCGGCCGCGTTCGACGGCTCGGCGGGTGCGGGCCGAACGCGCGAGACGCTCGTGGAAACGCAATACCCTCACGCCCGGCGCGTCGAGGCGGCGCTGGAGCAGGCCCCGCGGCTGGCGTGAGCCGACGTGACTCCCCCCTTGAGATGACGTAATCCCAAGGACCAATAACGAGGGCTACCGATGGAACAGGATTCTCAGGAGGTATCGACCGGCGAGGCGCGTCCGCTTCAGCAGGCGTTCAAGATCGACCAGGGTCGGGTGCAATCGCACCTGGACACGATGGTGCGCCAGAGCGTCGAGGACACGCTGAACCAGTTAATTGGACGCGGAGGCCGACGCGTTGTGCAACGCGCGCAAGTACGAACGTTCGCCGGAGCGCGCCGACACGCGGGCCGGGCACTACCAGCGCAAGCTGCACACGAAGGCTGGCGAGGTGACGCTGAAGGTGCCGAAGCTGCGCAGCCTGCCGTTCGAGACGCAGATCATCGAGCGGTACAAGCGCCGCGAGGCGAGCGTGGAAGAGGCGCTGATCGAGATGTACCTGGCGGGCGTGAGCGTGCGACGTGTCGAGGACATCACCGAGGCGCTGTGGGGCACACGGGTGAGCCCCGGCACGGTCAGCGAGCTGAACCAGAAGATTTACGGCCAGATCGACGCGTGGCGGAATCGGCCGATCGAGAGCGAGCATCCGTACGTGTACCTTGACGGCCTGTGGCTGAAGCGCAGCTGGGGCGGAGAGGTGAAGAACGTCAGCGTGCTGGTCGCGGTCGGTGTTGACCAGGACGGCTATCGCGAGGTGCTGGGCGTCAGTGAAGGCGCCAAGGAGGACAAGGCGAGCTGGCTGGCGTTCCTGCGGCAGCTCAAGCAGCGTGGACTCAAGGATGTGAAGCTGGTGATCTCGGATGCGTGCCTGGGCTTGGTCGAGGCGCTGGGCGAGGTGTATCCGGAGACGAGCTGGCAGCGCTGCGTCGTGCACTTTTATCGCAACGTCTTCAGCGTCACGCCGTCGGGCAAGGTCAAGGAGGTGGCGGCGATGCTCAAGGCGATCCACGCCCAGGAGGACCGCGCCGCGGCTGACGTCAAGGCGCAGCAGGTCGTCGAAAAGCTTGAGGTGATGAAGTTGGGCAAGGCCGCGGCGACCGTGCGCGACGGCATCGGCGACACGCTGACGTACATGGCGTTCCCGCGTGAGCACTGGCGGCGGATCCGGACGAACAACCCGCTGGAGCGGGTCAACCGGGAGGTGCGTCGTCGGACGCGCGTGGTGGGCAACTTCCCGGACGGGCGGTCGGCGCTGATGCTGGTGGCGGCCCGACTGCGTCACGTGGCCGGCACGCGCTGGGGCATGCGACGTTACCTGGACATGAGCCGCCTACGCGAGCAGGAGCAGGCGACGGCCGCGGCATAGCGATTATCGGCCGTCCACCCCATGGGGTGGGGCAGGGAGAGGCGTTCTCTCCCTGGGCTGCCTTCCATCGAAAGTGCGAAAGAATCTTGACACTACCCCCCTTGAACCGGAGCCCGGGCGCGCTTGCGTCGGGGCTCCGGTTTTCAGATGCCTCTTGACACGACGTGCGCGCAGAAAAGAACCCCGCAGCCTTTAGGGCTGCGGGGTTCATTTAAGCCGGCAATGACCTACTTTCCCGCAGTGGCAGTATCATCGGCGCGGCGGGCTTAACGGCCGTGTTCGGGATGGGAACGGGTGTGGCCCCGCCGCTATGGTCACCGGCAAGGGACGACGCGGGCTTTCGCACGCGGCCGTCCGCTGCTCGTTGAAGCGGACAGGTCGAATGAATTGTTGCTTGGCGAAGTTGTTGCGGACCGTTGCACCGCGACGGGTGCTTGAGCGCTTGATCGCCGACCATCGTGCCGATCCGCCGGGCGGGTCGGTCGTGGGTCGGAGTGATTAAGCGATCGACCGTTAGTACCGCTAACCTGAGGGCCTCTCGACCTTTGCAGTTGCGGCCTATCAACCTGGTGGTCTACCAGGGGTCTCTCGTGGCGAGCCACATGCAACCCTGATCTTGAGGGGGGCTTCCCGCTTAGATGCCTTCAGCGGTTATCCCTGCCGGACTTAGCTACCCAGCGGTGGACCTAGCGGTCCAA
>JBBDRN010000023.1:0-33741 GCA_040905445.1 Phycisphaeraceae bacterium
GAGGGCGGCAACCTCGGCCACAAGAACCGCTACAAGGAAGGCTACTTCCCCGTCCCGCCCAACGACACGCTGCATGACCTGCGCACCGAGATGGTGCTCAAGCTCATCGAGTGCGGCATCGACGTCGAGTGCCAGCACCACGAGGTCGCCGGCGCCGGCCAGTGCGAGATCGATGTCCGCTTCGCCGAGCTCGTCGAGATGGGCGACAAGCTCACGCTCTACAAGTACATCATCAAGAACGTCGCCCGCCAGCACGGGCTGAGCGCCACGTTCCTGCCCAAGCCGATCTACGGCGACAACGGCTCGGGCATGCACACGCACATCTCGCTCTGGAAGGGGGGCAAGCCCCTGTTCGCCGGCGACGGCTACGCGGGCCTGAGCGACATGGCGCTGCACGCGATCGGCGGCATCCTCAAGCATGCCTCCGCCATCTGCGCCTTCACCAACCCCTCGACCAACAGCTACAAGCGGCTGGTGCCCGGCTACGAGGCCCCGGTCAACCTCGCCTACAGCCGGCGCAACCGTTCGGCGGCGATCCGCATCCCGCTTTACAACGCGTCGCCCAAGGCCAAGCGCATCGAGTTCCGTTGCCCCGACCCGAGCTGCAACCCCTACCTCGCCTTCTCGGCGCTGCTCATGGCCGCGATCGACGGCATCCAGAACAAGATCGAGCCCGGCGAGCCGCTTGACGTGAACATCTACGACCTCGAGCCCGAAGAGGCGGCCAACATCCCCAAGACGCCCGGCACGCTCGAGGATGCACTCGTCGCCCTCCAGGACGACCATGAGTTCCTGCTCAAGGGCGACGTCTTCACCCCCGACGTCATCAGCACCTGGATCGAGTGGAAGATGGAGAACGAGGTCGAGCAGCTCAAGCTTCGGCCGCACCCGCACGAGTTCATGATGTACTACGACATCTGATCCCTCGCCGCTTGCAGCTTCGCGCGGCGCTGAAGTCTGGCGCCGGCGATTGCGATGCGGCGCGGGGCCGGCGTGGGGCTCCGAAAATCCTGGATGAACCCAAGAAAAGGACCCGGCGACGTTCGTCGCCGGGTCCTTTCTGTTGCGCGTCGGGGCGGATCGTGAAGCCGCAAGCGGCGGCGTCAGCCGTTCGGGCGCCAGTTCTTGGCCAGCCCGATGTCGGGGGTGTCGGCGTGGACGGCCTCGGTGTGGCCGTCCATGAACAGGATGATGCCCATGCCCTGGTGGCGGGCCACGAAGTCCCCGATGTTGCTCGTCTGGTCGCCGCCGCGCTCGATCTCGATCGTCAGGTACTTGATCGAATGGTCGCGGAAGATATAGCGCCGCGCGCCGCCGTAGAACGTACTGCCGGGGTCATTCCAGGGGTGGGGGCGGTCGTTCCAGTCCGCGCCGTAGGGGCCCTGCGGCACGCCGGTCTGGTGGCCGCCGCGGGCGTAGTTGTTGATCGCGAGCCAGCGCGGGAAGGTGTTGCGCGGCGGGTCGAACTCGGGGCAGTAGATCTTCGTGAGGTGCGTGTCGTCGCCCCGGTTGGGCTGGCCGTGGCGGTGGATCTCGATCTCGCTGAAGTACCCGTTGAGGACGTTGACCCAGGAAATGGAGGAGTTCGTGGGCTGAGTGCGGCTGCCGCCGCGGGGGAAGCGGTCATCGTGGTCGTCGGCGTAATAGTTCATGAACAGTCCGAGCTGCCTGTGGCTGTTCAAGCACGTCATCCGCCGGGCGGTCATCCGCGCCGACTGCAGCGCCGGCAGGAGCAGGGCGATCAGCAGGGCGATGATGGAGACAACCACGAGCAATTCGATCAACGTGAAACCGCGGGAGGTGGGGCGCATCGACGAGACTCCTTACGCCGGCAGGCCTTCCAGAACGAAAGCCCCAGAGAAGGTGGTCGGCCTCGTGGCCGGTTCCACCGCACAATCCGATCACTGTCTGCTCACTGGAGCCTGGGATGACAGGTCCAGCCCCCGGACTCGCCGGGCCGCCGCTCCAGAACGGGCGGCGCGCGGTGCAAGCCGGGGCAACACCCCCCAGCGACTGGATTTGACTATATCACGAGTCGGGGGCGTGGGCAACAGCCATGCGCTGCCCAGGCCGTTGAATTGTCAGGCCCAAAGCGGTAAGTTCTCCGAGCATTTCTCCCCCTGGGCCGCAGGGTGGAGCATCCATGCGCCCGCCGGGGCCGGGGGCCGTCGGGCAGCCCGCGGCCGCCCGGGGCAAAGCCCGACCCGTCCGGTTACCCGCCCGATCCTCCGCTGCCAGGGATCCCACGTGAGCACCACCCCCGCCAAGCCCACCGCCATCGTCACCGGCGCCAGCCGCGGCATCGGCCGCGCGATCGCCGAAGCACTCGGCAGCGGTGGCTACAACGTCGTGATCAATTACAACGCCAACGCCGACGCTGCGAGCGAGGCCGCCCGCGCCGTCAAGGCCGTCGGCGGCGACGCCCACATTGTCCAGGCCGACGTCGGCAAGCGCGGGGACCACGCCGCGCTCGTCGCCGAAGCCGTCCAGCGCTTCGGCGCCATCGACCTGCTCGTCAACAACGCCGGCGTCGGACCGAAGGTCCGCGCCGACCTGCTCGAGATGGCGGACGAAAGCTGGGACTTCGTCCTCGACACCAACCTCAAGGGCCCGTTCTTCCTCACCCAACTCGTCGCCAACCAGATGGTCGAGCGGATCGAGCAGCGGCCGCAGGACGTCAAGCACCCGCCCGCGATCATCAACATCGGGTCGATCAGCGCCTACACCGCGTCGATCAACCGCGGCGAGTACTGCATCGCCAAGGCGGGCATGGCTATGATGACCCTCCTGTTCGCCGACCGGCTTGCCCCCCACGACATCAACGTCTACGAGCTCCGCCCCGGGATCATCGCCACCGACATGACCTCCGGCGTCAAGGAAAAGTACGACAAGCTCATCCTCGAAGACGGCCTGACGCCGATCCGCCGCTGGGGCAAGCCCGAGGACGTCGGCCAGGCAGTCCTCGCCATCGCCGAGCGCCGCTTCCCCTTCTCCACCGGCGAGGTCATCAACGTCGACGGCGGCTTCCACATGCACAGGCTGTAGCAATTAAAAATTCAGAATGCAAAATGCCGAAGCATCATCCGCGCTTGGCGCCCGGCAGCGGCGGCAGGTATAGTGGCGCCTGCCCCCTCCTGCTCCGGAGCATCACGATGAAGCACCTCTGCCTGGCATGTCTCGCTCTCACGTGCGCAGTCGCCATGAACGGGTGCCTGATCAACTCGAATCGCACGCGAACCGTCGGCGCCGGCGAAGAGCGCGTCGCGGTCGCCTTCGAAAACGACGACGCCATGCGCCTGTTCACCCAGACGCTCAAGGGCCGCTACCGCCAGGGCAAGCAGCTCGGCACCTCGCATTTCGCGATCCCGTTCATCATCAACTCCAACGTCCGCCGGGTGATGTCCGAAGCGGCGTTCTTCAACGCCCAGGTCGCGCAAGCCGACCTCGACGGCGACGACGCCATCAGCGAGGCCGAGGCCCGCGCCTACGCCAATGAATGGGAGAACTGACTCGCGTCCCGCCCCTCCCCTTTCTGAATTTTGAATCTCCCGCATTCTGAATTCATTACACTGTCGGCCATGGCCAAGCGCTCCACCCAACCGCCAGCGCCATCCGCCGGCCTGCCGCCCAATCTTCGCGCGCGCATCAAGGCCTTGCATGAACACCTCGCCGAGACGGACGCCGACGCGCTGCTCGTGACGAACCCGCGCGACATCCGGTACCTGACCGGCTTCGTGGGCGACGACTCGTGGGCCCTCGTCCGTCGGCGCTCCACCCGGGTGCACGTGCTGAGCGACTTCCGCTTCGGGGAGCAGATCGCGCGCGAGGCCCCGCACGTCAGCGCGATCATGCGCAAGCGCCCCCTCGCCGAGGAGCTCAAGCACCTCGCTGACCGGCTGCACGTCGCGAAGCTCGGCGTGCAGCCGGCGCACGTCAGCCTCGCCGAGCGCAAGGTGCTCGCCCGCCAGCTCGGCTCGCGCCGCCTCGCCGAGCTGGACGATCGGCTGCTCGAGCAGCGCTCCGTCAAGTCCGACGCGGAGCTCGCCGCCATCCGCCGCGCGATCCGCATCCAGGAAAGCGCGTTTCAGGTGACGCTCATGCACATCGAGCCGGGCATGCGCGAGCGCGAGATCGCCGCCCATCTCGAGTATCAGATGCGCCTCGCGGGCGCGGAGGGCCGGAGCTTTCCGACGATCGTCGCCGCCGACGCCAATGCCTCGCTGCCGCACGCGGTCCCCGGCGAGAAGCGCGTGCGCCGCGGCGGGATCGTGCTGATCGACTGGGGCGCCCGCTACGGCGGGTACTGCTCCGACCTGACGCGCGTGGTCGCGATCGGCCGCATGAAGCCGAAGCTCCGCGAGATCTACAGCATCGTCCGCGACGCCCAGTGGGCGGGGATCGAAGCGGTGGGCCCCGGCAAGCCGATGAAAGAGGTGGACGCCGCCGCGCGCCAGGTGATCGAGCGGGCGGGCTACGGCCGGCAGTTCGGCCACTCGCTCGGGCACGGGATTGGGATGGACATCCACGAGCTGCCCACCCTCTCGCCGCGCAGCGAGGGCGAGCTCGAGCCCGGGCAGGTGGTGACGATCGAGCCGGGGATCTACCTGCCGGGCGTCGGAGGCGTACGCATCGAGGACGACGTGCTGGTGACCGATCGGGGGCGCCGGGTGATGAGCCGTTTGCCCAAGGACCTCGAATCCGCCATCATCTGAGCCCCGACGGCCGGGGGGCTGAGACACTGCAAGGGCTGGCGATCCATGATCGATATGAAAACACTGCGACAGCTCGTCCGGTTGATGGCGGACAACGACCTGACCGAGCTGGACATCGAAGGCGAAGGCGACAAGGTCCGCCTGCGCCGCCACGGCAGCGGCCCCGACGTCCAGTACGTGCCCACGCCTCCGCAAGCGCCGGCTCCCAGTGGCGCCCCGACGACGCGCCACGCCGACGGCGGGGGGCACGATGGCGGCGCGGGGGACGGCGCGGGGGGCGGTGGGGGTGGGGACAGGGGAACCATCCAGATCAGCAGCCCGATGGTCGGCAGCTACTACTCCGCCTCCAGCCCCGATGCCAAGCCCTTCGTCACTGTCGGCGATCGCGTCGAGCCCGACACCGTCGTCTGCATCATCGAGGCCATGAAGGTCTTCAACGAAATCAAGGCCGAGGTCTCGGGCACCATCGACCGTGTGCTCGTCGACAACGGCCAAGCCGTCGAGTTCGAGCAGCCCCTGTTCGAGGTCAAGCCCGACTGACCACAGCAGACGACCCGCCGCGCGTGGCCTCGCCCTGCCCCGCCGCACGCACCCGCGCCATGGCAAAGCGCCATGCGACACGCCCCAACCCCGAATCCCCAACCCCCAATCCCGAACCCCCATGTTCTCCCGCATCCTCATCGCCAACCGCGGCGAAATCGCCGTGCGAATCATCCGCGCCGCCCGCGAGCTCGGCGTCGAGACGGTGGCCGTCTACTCGACCGCCGACCGCGACGCGCGTCACGTGCAACTCGCCGACCGCGCCATCTGCATCGGCGGCCCCAAGGCCAGCGACTCCTACCTCAACGTTTCGCGCCTCATCGCCGCCGCCGAGGTCGCCAACGTCGACGCCATCCATCCCGGGTACGGCTTCCTCGCCGAAAACGCCCACTTCGCCGAGGTCTGCCGCTCGTGCAACATCGAGTTCATCGGGCCGAGCGTCGACGCCATGCAGCGGCTCGGCGACAAGGTCGCGTGCAAGAAGCTCGCGCTCGAGCACAAGGTGCCCACCTCGCCCGGCTCCAAGGGCCAGGTCGCCACCGAGGACGAGGCGATCGACGTCGTCCGCAAGATCGGCTACCCCGTGATGATCAAGGCCGCCGCGGGCGGGGGCGGCCGCGGCATGCGCGTCGCCCACAATGACATGGCGCTGCGCTCCGGCCTCAAAAGCGCCATGGCTGAGGCCGAGGGCGCCTTCGGCGACGCGACCGTCTACCTCGAAAAGTTCATCGAACGCGCCCGCCACGTCGAGGTGCAGATCCTCGGCGACCAGCACGGCAACGTCGTCCACCTCTTCGAGCGCGACTGCACGATGCAGCGCCGCCATCAGAAGCTGATCGAGGAGGCGCCCTGCCCCGTCATCGACGAGGACGCGCGGCAGAAGCTGTGCAAGGCGGCCGTGCGACTCTGCAAGGCCGCGGGCTATTACTCGGCCGGCACCGTCGAGTTCCTGATGGACGCCAAGCAGAACTTCTACCTCATGGAGGTCAACACCCGCGTCCAGGTCGAGCACCCCGTCACCGAGATGATCACCGGCATCGACATCGTCCAGGCCCAGATCCGCGTCGCCGCCGGCGAGCCCCTGCCCTTCACCCAGAAGCAGATTCAGCGCCGCGGCCACGCCATCGAGGTTCGCATCAACGCCGAGGACCCTGAACGCAACTTCATGCCCTGTGCCGGCAAGCTCGAACAGTTCGACCCGCCCGGCGGCCTCGGCGTCCGCGTCGACACCCACTGCCGACCCGGCTACGTCATCCCGCCCTACTACGACTCGATGATCGCCAAGCTCATCGCCCACCGCGCCACACGCGAAGAAGCGATCGCCACGCTCAAGCGCGCCCTTGGCGAATTCGACATCGCACCCATCAAGACCACCATCGGCCTGCACGGCGACCTCATGCGCAACGGCAACTTCCTCCGCTCCGACATCGACATCCACTTCGTCGAACGGTTGCTGGAGACATGACCCCTTGGCCGGCGAGCCTGCCGGGAACCCGAGGTGACCGGTGCCTGATGAGTCGATCGCCGTGCCTGATGAGCTGATCGCCGTGCCCTGGGCGATCATGCTCGTGGTCGCTCTGGTCCTCGGGCTCATGGTCTACCGCCGGGGCCGCGACTCGCGCTGGTCATTCATCGGCGCCTTCCTCGCGGCGCTCATCCCCCTGGCGTTCACACTCGTCCTCGGCTTCATCGGCCTCATCATCGCGGCGCTGTTCTGGGGCGCCGTCCGACGAGCCACGGCGTAAACGGGTGCCGTGGCCTGAGCGAGTCCGCGAGCGAAGGCCAACGCGGACAATGTCTTCGCGACAGCAAGCCCACGGCGATAGGAGTGATGGGAGCATGCACTTGATAAACCGGGAACGCCTGATGCACTCTGCGACACTAGCCGCCCTGATCGTTGTTCTTTTTGTAGGTCACGTTCTGCTGTCCGCGGGCTGTGCGTCCACGCCGGGCGATGCACCCGGCCCCCGTCATGACTTGACGGCTGAGACGTACTCGGACCTGAAGCACCGGTACCACGAGTCGATAGGAGAGGCGTCCGCGGAGGAACTTGCTCGCATGGCGCAGGGGGAACTCACGGGTCTTGCAATCGCGGCAGCATGGGAGCAAGCTCGACGCAACGTGCACTCGGATGAATCCGCGCTGCAGTCATTTGTTGCGGTTGCCGAGGCGCAGCTTCCGGTGGACCTGCCGAACTGGTGGAAACGGGGGGTTCTTCACGCAGATGTGCGCCGTCCCGATGCGCCATCGTTTTTCCCCTACCGGCATGTGGCGGCGTCAGATCGACAGTTCGGCCGGTCAGGCATTGCAGCCCGTCCGGGCCTCGCGGTCGAAGTAACTGACGAGGCCCTCAGCATCCGATCGGACACCTCGACATGCACGCTACCCCGAGGCCTTGTGACCTTTTCGGGCCTTCTTGTTGATGCACTGGACGCGCGGTGGGTGGGGCAAACGTGCTATGTCCTCGCACTCAACAGCGCGGACTACGACCCGCCGCGTTTGTATCGTTATGACTGTGATCGCGGCGAATTGGTATGGCACACCCAGATTCATGGCGCCGGGCCTGTCCGCCGCAGCGGCGGCGCGACCGGAACCACATCACACTGGATGGAGCTCACACTGCATGAAGAGCGACTTTACGTGTTCGGGATGAAGGGCAGCGCGATATACATCGAGGCCTTCGACCTCGCGACAGGAGACGCGCAGTTTCGGTTCGGCACGATCTACCTGAGGGACGGCGGTTGATGCCGTGGTCTGAGCGAGTCCGCGAGCGAAGGCCACGAACGAATCCGCGGGTGCCACGGCTTGTCTCGTAGAGCAAGCCGTGTCCCCACCCCCCCCGCACGGCTTGCCCGCCGGGTCAAGCCGTGGCGCCCCCGCTAAACTCCCACCATGTCCACCACCACCGCCAACAACACCACCGCTCCCACCCCCCCCGCCACCGCGCGCCCCACCCACCCCCAGCGCACCCTCCTCGGCCCCGGGCCGAGCGATGTCCCGCCCGCCGTCCTCGCCGCCCTTGCGCGCCCGACCGTCGGCCACCTCGACCCCTTCTTCCTCCAGACCATGGACGAGCTGCGCACCCGCCTCAAGCAGCTCTTCCGCACCGACAACGACATGACGCTCGCCGTCTCCGGCACAGGCTCGGCCGGCATGGAAACCCTCTTCGTCAACCTCCTCGAGCCCGGCGACAAAGTCCTCGTCGGCGTCAACGGCGTGTTCGGCTCACGCATGGCCGACGTCGCCGAGCGCTGCGGCGGAGACGTCGTCACCCTCGAACAACCCTGGGGCAGCGTCTTCACCCACGGCGAAATCCTCAACGCCGTCGACCGCGAAAAGCCCGCGCTTGTCGCCCTCGTCCACGCCGAGACCTCCACCGGCGCCGCCCAGCCCGTCGCCGGCCTCGGCCAGGCCATCCGCGACCGCGGCGCCCTCTTCATCCTCGACTGCGTCACCAGCCTCGCCGGCATGCCCGTCGAGATCGACGACTGGCTCGTCGACGCCGCCTACTCGGGCACGCAGAAGTGCCTCTCCTGCCCGCCCGGGCTCGCGCCCATCACCCTCTCCGACCGCGCCGTCGAGCGCATCGACCGCCGCAAAAACAAGGTCCAGAGCTGGTACCTCGACCTGACGATGCTGCGCAACTACTGGGGCCAGGACCGCGTCTACCACCACACGGCGCCGACGAACATGCTCGTCGCGCTCAACGAAGCCGCGCGTCTTGCCCTCGCCGAAGGCCTGGAACCGCGCTGGGCCCGCCATCGCGACATGCACGAGATCGTCCGCCGTGGGCTCACGGAGCTCGGCTTCGCATACCTCACCGCGCCGGAGCATACGCTGCCCATGCTCAACGCCGTCACGCTGCCGGAAGGGCTAGACGACGCCACCGCCCGCCGCTCGCTGCTCGACACCCATGGCATTGAAGTCGGCGCCGGCCTCGGCCCCTACAAAGGCAAGCTCTGGCGCATCGGCCTCATGGGCCACAGCGCCACCCAGCGCAACGTGACCCTGCTGCTTGCGGCGCTCCGCGAACTGCTTCACGCCGCGTAGCACACCTCCCCGCTCCCGCCGTCGGGTGCCACTGACACGGCCGTCCTCGGCCTTGTCAGTGTTGCGCCGCGATGCACACTGACAAGCTCCGCGGACTTCGCTTGTCAGTGCCACCCATCGTGGCACAGCGCTGTGGACGCGCTCCCGGCTTCTGCGATAAGGGGTGCCACTGGTGGCTTGTCCACCAGTGCTTTGGTGCCACGCGCGCACACTGGCGGACAAGCCGCCAGTGGCACCCACCGGACGCGTTTTCGGACAGCCCCTGATCTACCGCCGCCCCTGCCGCCCGCGCCGCATCACCCCCGCGATCCCCAGCATCACCAGCACCGCCGCCGATCCCGGCTCCGGCACCGTCGCGCCACCACCACCGCCCACCAGCAACTGCACGAACGGCGCGACGTCTACCGCGTCGACCACGCCGTCGCCGTTGATATCCCCCACCGTCAGCGGATCGAGCCCGTACTGGGCCGCATACTGCCCCGGATCGGTCAGCGCCAGGACGAACGGCGCCACATCCACCGCGTCGACAACGCCATCGACGTTCATGTCCCCCAGCAGCGCCGCCGCGGCCGTCAGCACGAACGACTCGCCCATGATCGTGTCGAATCCGCCCAGGTCCATCGTGTCCGAGAACACGCCGATGTCGAACAGGTCAATCGTCGGGTGCGATTCGTAGATGGGCCCGAGCGACGCGTTCGCCGCCGTGCCCGAGCCGAAGAGGCCCGCGTCGTAGGCGGCAAAGATGCGGCCCGCGATGAAGATGAAGCCCATCCCCCCCGAAAACGTCAGGTCCGTGTCGTTGCTCAGCGTCGCGTTGACGATGAACTCCGGCGTGACCGTCACCGACTCGCTCATGAGGGTGATCGCCGGCAGGGCGTCGAGCGGGGCGATCAGCGTGTCGGTCTCGCCAACGCCCTCGACCATCACGTTCTGGTCGAACTTGAGGCGGGCCATGACGCTCGAGCCGATCTCGAACGCCTGCCGCAGCCCCATGGCCATTGACGCCGTGACGTCGACGACCTCGTAGCTCATGTCCATCTCGATCACCCCCCAGTCGTGCGCGAAGCCGGTGCCGAGCACGGGCACGCCGGAGGTGGCCATCTGATCGATGTCGATCGTCGCGGTCACCAGCGTCTTTTCGTCCGAGCCGGCGAGCTGGCCGCCGACGAGCGCGCCCGTGGCCGCGACGTTCCAGTTGCCCGCGGTGATGGTCGTCGAACCGAGGACATAGTCCGAGCCCGTGCCGCCCTGGTTCGTGCCCAGCACCTTGAGCTGCCCGCTGGCATCGCGGTTGATGCTGAAAATCTCCGGCGAGTAGTTGACGTTCACCAGCGTGCGGTACGGATTGTTGTTCGTCGCCCCGTCGGTGAAGCCGCGGTTGCCCATCCGGTAGTCATGCGAACCGAGGGCGAAGCCGCTGGTCACGAACCGCGCGTAGCCCCCGAAGTACACGTCCAGGATGCCGTCGAGGTACGCTTCGGCGTTGGCGGGCGAAGACTGGAAGCCCGACGAGCCGAGCTTCGTCGCGGCGCCCGTCAGCGTGATCGCCTGCCCCTGCACGATCGCGTCCGGGGCGCTGAGCGTGATGCCGTAGTCGAGGTTCGCGTCGATCGAGCCGCCGTTGACGTGCGCTCCGACCTGCATGCCCGTGCGAAAATCGGTGTCGAAGAGAAAGTAGGGATCCACGTGATAGCCCGTCCCCGACACCGGCCCCGGGTTGATCGTTACGGGGCTCGGGTTCACGTCGATGCCGAAGAACTGCGAGTAGTCGAACGTGAACGCGTCGCCGCTACTCCAGATGCTCTGGCTCTGGGTCGTGAACGAGACGTTGCTGTTGACCACCTGCTGCGCCGCGCCGGCGGCGGTGCACGCCAGCAGCACAGCCGCCGCGCCGGTGCCCACGGATCGACCGGACGCCAAGCAAACGCCACTGTCGCGCGCACTGTACATGGATCACCTCCTGGGTTCTCGAATCCAGCGGCCCGTGCTCGTGCGCCTCTCGCGTTCTACTAACCCGACACCCCCATCCGACATGCAACGCCAAAACTCGTAAGCGCTGAAGCATGGAACAAGCAACCGCCCATTCCGCAACGGCTTCGATCATACAGTCGGCCGGCCCCCGCTCAAAGCAATAATTTCCATCGCTCCGCGAAACAACCCCACCGCCCCGGCCTGCTAGAATCCACGACGCCATGGCCCCGGAGCCCGCCCCATGCCCAACGCCCGCCAATCCAACCTCGCCCGCGAAGAAATCGCCCGCTACAGCCGACACCTCATCCTCCCTGAGGTCACGCTCGAAGGCCAGCAGAAGCTCAAGGCCGCCAGCGTCCTCGTCGTCGGTGCCGGCGGCCTTGGCGCGCCCGTCAGCCTCTATCTCGCCGCCGCAGGCGTGGGCCATCTCGGCCTCGTCGACTTCGACGTCGTCGACGAATCCAACCTCCAGCGGCAGATCCTCTTCACCACCGACGACGTTGGCAGCCCCAAGCTCACCGCCGCCCGCAAGCGGCTCGAAGGCCTCAACCCCCACCTCACCGTCACCGAGCACGCCGGCCACCTCGCCGCCGACAACGCGCTGGACATCATCCGCGACTACGACATCGTCGTCGACGGCACCGACAACTTCCCCACGCGCTACTGCGTCAACGACGCCTGCGTGATGCTCAACAAGCCCAACGTCTACGGCTCGATCTTCCGCTTCGAAGGCCAGGCCACCGTCTTCGACCCCCGCCCCAGCGACGGCAAGCCCAAGGGGCCCTGCTACCGCTGCCTCTATCCCGAGCCCCCGCCACCGGGCATGGTGCCGTCGTGTGCCGAGGGCGGCGTCCTCGGCGTCCTGCCCGGCGTCGTCGGCTGCATCCAGGCCACCGAGGCCATCAAGCTCATCCTCAACATCGGCACCACGCTCACCGGCCGCCTGATGCGCTACAGCGCGATGGACATGACCTTCAAGGAGTTCAAGCTCCGTCGCGACCCCGATTGCCCCGTCTGCGGCGACAACCCGACCGTCACCGGACTCATCGACTATGTGCAGTTCTGCGGCATGCGCGGCGAGGAGTCGGACACCGTCGTCCGCGACGAGGCGGTCCCCGAGATCACCGTCCTCGAGCTCAAGCAGCGCATCGACGCCGGCGAGTCGTTCGAGCTTATCGACGTCCGCGAGCCGCACGAGCACCAGATCGCCAGTCTCGAGCCCGCGAAGCTGATGCCGCTCTCCACCGTCGCCAGTCGGCTGTCGGAGCTGGACCCCAGCCGGCGCTATGTCGTCCACTGCAAGATGGGCGGCCGATCCGCGCAGGCGGTGGAGCTGATGCGGCAGGCGGGTCTTGACGCCGTCAACGTCAAGGGCGGCATCCTCGCCTGGGCGAGGGAGATCGACCCCGAAATGCCCGTCTACTAGGCTCCGTCTGAACACGGCGTACGGCGGGTGCCACTGGCGGCTTGTCCGCCAGTGTGCGCGCCTGGCGCCGGGGACGCCGGCACTAGACTTCAGCGCCATGAGGGGCTGCGGGTTGTAGCCACGGGTGCAGCGCAGCGGAACGAACTCATCGAACCGCGAAGAGGCGAAGCAAGCGAAGTGCGCGAAGAAACAGAAATTATGCAAATCACATCACTTCGCGCTCTCCGCGTCCTTCGCTGCTTCGCGGTTATTCAAAGATCTCACGTGACCTTGACCACGGCACCGCAATCGCCGGCTTCGACTCAGCCCCATGAGGGGCTGCGGGTTGTAGCCACGGGTGCAGCGCAGCGGAACCCGTGGAACGCGGCGACGGGGAATCCGCCTGCCCCGGCAGGGGCAGAGGCGACGCCCTCCGCCCCTGCCGGGGCGGGACGAATGCTGACGTTCTCCACGGGTGAAGCGGCTTGCCTCGGCCGGCCAGCCGCTTCACCCGTGGCTACATGCCCATCGCCCCTTTCGGGGGCTGCAACGGGGGTTCGGCGCGACTGTGTTGGTCGTCCCCGGAATTGCCGGATGAACCCTAAAAAAGCGCCTTGGAGAATTGGGCCGTTGTCGGCATAATGATGCCTGTGGTCGAGGCGCGCTGCGCCCCCGACCCAGGAGGTTTCTATGCCTGATTTCATGTGCCGGCGCTCCCGCCTCCCCGTATGCGTGGTGGTCGGCGCGATCGCGGCTGTATTGCTGACGGCCGCGTCGCCGCTGCGTGCCCAGAGCTTCACGGCCCAGCAGTTCTACAACGGTGCGCTCGCCAACGGCAATCTCAACCAGGAGCCGGGCGAGCTCTGGGCCTGGCATGCCCGATACAGCATGGGCCAGTTCATGCAGGGCTATCACGCCTATGGCGACACGAGCTGGCTGGACTACGGCGTGCAGTACTACGACTGGGTGCTCGGCCACGCCCGCACCGGTCCCGACGGGTACATGGGCTGGATCGGCCCCCTGCCCGGCGGCGCCGGCCGCACCGACGAGCACATCGGCGACGCGCTGCTCACCCAGCACATGCTCGACTTCGCCGAGGTCGTTCGCAACGACCCGGTCCTCTACGCCCAATATGGCGCCAAGGCCGACGCCTACGTCGAGTTCACCCGGGTCCACCTGTTCGAGAAGTGGGACGCGCGCGACACCTACCACCGCTTCGGGGACTTCGGCGCCTATTCCTGGTGGGAATACGAGTTGGCCAGTGATCTGCCCGACTACACCGGCAGCCAGTGGATCCCCAACACCGACCGCATCAGCAAGAGCGGCAGCGTCACGCAGCAGTTCAACAAGCAGACCGCGATGGCGGTCAACGCCCTGCGCCTGTGGCGCATCACGGGCGAGGAGCAGTACCGCGAGCGGGCCTTCGAGCTCTACGGCTTCCTCAAGAGCCGCATGCAACTCTACGACGGCGCTTACGTCTGGAACTTCCGCGAGCCGGCGATCGACCGCGACATCAGGCCCGACAACACCGTGATGACCTGGATCGCGGTCCATCCCAACAGCAGCGGCTACCAGGCGACCGAAGTGACCGACCTCGTCGAGGCCTACCACTCCGGCATCGTCTTCGATGAGCAGGACATCGCGCGCCTCGTCTCGACCAACATGGACGTCATGTGGACCGGCTCGGGCTACAACGGCCCCGACGCCGCCATCAAGGGCACCAACGGCAACGCCGGCACCCTCTGGCGCGCCCTTGCCGACTTCAGCCAGGCCATCCGCAACCGTTTCGGCGGCCCGGGCGGCTCCATCCGCGATCGCATCATCTACGACCACTTCGTCAACGTCACCTCTGCCGAGCCACCCAGCCTCGACCGCAAGTACGTCGGCGACGACGACCCGCTCTACCTGCTCGATTGGCCCCACAGCGAGTCGCGGTCGCTGAACCTGGCCTTTCTGACCAACCCCGTCTTCACGCCGGGCGAGGACTCGACCTGGATCGGCGTCAAGTCGCTGCGCAGCGGCACGTTGCAGGTCGCCGTCTACGATGAGGCCGGCGAGGACCTCCTCCTCGTGCTCGCCAACCGCGCCCACAACGGCAACATGGGCGGCCGCGGCGGCGACTACGTCTTCGACTGGGACGGCACAGATCTCTTCGGCGAGCCGCTGGACCCGGGTAACTACCGCATCCGATGGACGTTATCGATCAACAGTTTCGGCGACGACGGCTACCGCGAGTACCCCATCACGCTCGTGCCCGAGCCGACCACCGCCACCGTGCTGGGTGTGACCCTCGGCCTGCTGCTCCGCCGCCGGCCCCGGCGCTAGGGTCCGCCCATCAAACAGCGGCACCCGCCTTGAGCCCTACACGGGCTGTCTCGTTTCCCAGATGTCCCGGATGAACCTCAAGAAAGCGCTTGGCACAACCGCTATCAGGTGCCATAATGTTTAGAAGCACAGGTTGTAACCGCGCCCGCATCCGGAGGCGGCGCCACCAGGAGGAAATCGACATGCCCAGCCCCGGTTCCAGGGGCGCCCGTATGGCGCTCTATCTGTTCGCGATCGTTGCAGCCGCACCGGTCGCCGCGCCCGCCCAGGGCCAGTCGTTTACCGCCCAGCAGTTCTACAACGGCGTCATCGCCAACGGCAACCTCAACCAGGAGGCGGGCGAGCTCTGGGCATGGCACGCCAGCAACTCCATGGGCCAGTTCGTTGACGCCTATCTCGCCTACGACGACATCTCGTTCCTGCAGTACGGCGTCCAGTACTTCGACTACGTCGTGGGGGAGATGCGCCAGGCCCCCGATGGCTACCGGGGCTGGATCGGACCCCTCCCCGGCGATGGCGCCCGCACGGACGAGCACATCGGCGACGCGATCCTGTTCCGGCACCTGCTCGAGTTTTCCGAACTCGTCTTCAACGACCCCGTCCTCAACGTCTCATGGGGCAACAAGGCCTTCGAGTACGTCCAGCTCGCCCAGACCCATCTCTTCGAGAAGTGGGACGCCCGCGACACCTACCACCAGGTCGGCGACGTCGGCTTCTACGAGTGGTGGGACCAGCAGCTTCCCGAAGACCTCAGCGTCTGGCAGCCCAACCCCTCACGCCACAACAGCAGCGTGACCCAGCAGTTCAACAAGCAGACCGCCATGGGCCTCAACGCCCTGCGCCTCTACCGCATCACCGGCGACGAGCAGTACCAGCAGCGCGCCTTCGAGCTGTTCGCCTTCCTCAAGAGCAACATGCAGCTCTACCAGGACGCCTACGTCTGGAACTTCCGCAACCCGGCGCTGCGCGAGGACATCCGCAGCGTGCACTTCAATGACGTCAAGACCTGGATGGCCGTCCACCCCAACAGCCCCGGCTACCAGGCCACCGAGGTCAGCGACATTATCGAGGCGTTCCACACCGGCGTCGTGTTCGACGAGACCGACATCCAGCGCCTGCTCAACACCCAGCTCGAAGCGATGTGGAACGGCAACACCGGCAACCCGTCGTTCACCGGGCCCGACCGGCTCGTCAACGGCGGCTCGACCGGCACGCCGGGCACCATCTGGGGCTCGCTCGCCGACTTCGACGACCTCATGCGCGTGCTCGTGACCAACAACGGCCAGGGCGGCGGGATGCGCGGCGAGATCATCTACGACTACTTCCTCAACGTCGTCATGGCCGAGGATGCCAGCTTTGACCGCAAGTACGTCGATAACGAAGAGGACGTCCGGACGTTCGACTGGCCCCACAGCGAGTCCAAGTCCATCAACGTCGCCTTCGTCACCGATCCCATCTTCACCCCCGGCGAAGAGGACACGGTCATCGGCGCCAACGTCCGCAACGCCAGCGCCGGCACGCTGCAGATCGCCCTCTACGACGCCGACGGCGAAAACCTCGTACGCGTCATCGAGAACGGCCCCAACATCCCCAGTTGGGGTACCTACCTCACCATGTGGGACGGCACGGACCTCTTTGGCAACCCGCTGCCCGGCGGCGACTACCGCATCCGCTGGACCTTCTCGATCAACAGCTTCGGCGACGACGGCTACCGCGAGTTTCCCATCACCCTCCTCGGCGAGCACCTCGTCGGCGACATGACCCTCGACGGCGCCATCGACGCCACGGACGTCGCCCCCTTCGTGCTTGCCCTGACCAACCCCGCCGCCTACGAGGCGCAGTACGGCATCGACCCCGCCCTCGTCGGCGATATCAACGGCGACGGCGCGTTCGACGCCACCGACGTCGCCCCGTTCGTCGAGCTGCTCGTCGGCGCCGGCGCGACCGCGACGGTACCGGAGCCCGGCAGCCTGATGCTGCTCGCCGCCGGGGCGCTGGTCCTGGCCCGCCGCCGACGCCGCGCGGAGGCGTAACGTCGACCGCGGACGACGATGCTGCGCGGCAGCGTCACGCCCCGGGCAGTCGCGATGCGAGGAGGCAACGGATGGGACAGTGGATCTGTGGGTGGACGACGCCGCGGCCGTGGCTGGCGATGGCGGCCGTCTTCCTCTCCGTCGTCGTCGGCGTGCCCTGCCCCGCCATCGCCACCGGCGTGCTCGGGACCACCAGCGAAATCAGCCAGTATGGTGTGACCTGGACCTTCGACGAGCCCGTCGCCTACGGCCAGTTCGTCACCGGGGACTACTGGATCGTCCCCGGCGCGGGCGGGCAGGTCACGGTCACCTCCGTGAGCCCCGGCGCGACGCAGGTCAACGGCTGGCAGGTCAACGGCTCCATGGTCAACCCGCCCAACGGGCGCCAGGCCTACGACTCGCGCACCACCCACTGGGGGCCCGGCTACCACGGCGACCACCGCGCCGAGTTTCCGCTGACCGTCGGCCCGGACAGCTCGATCGTGTCGACGGTCTCGCGCCAGCCGCTCGGCGAGCCGCTGCGCCCGGCGCTCTCGGACGCCGCGGTGCTGACGGTGCTCGCCGAGGCGCCGCCGACCGGGTCGTTTCGGCCGGGGCTGATCGGCGACGAGAAGGTGCTCTACAACGTCAGCGACATTCGATGGGACCGTCTGCCGGGTCTCGCGCCCACGGCCAGCACGCCGAGCGAGGCCGCCGTCGTCCAAAGCTACACCAGCCGGCTTCAGCGGCCCTGGCTCCTGCATAACACCGGCTGGGGCCACCGCCACATCATGCCGGAGAACAACAGTCCGTCCTACCACCAGAACGTCGCCCGGCTGCTGAGCGAGGCGGCCGTGCTCAGCGTCACCGACTTCGGCGACCGCACCGACCTCGTCACCAACTACCTCCAGGTCGCCATCGACTACTACACCATGCAGCGCAACGGCCACGTCAGCGGCCGCGAAGGCGCCTACAACTATCGCTGGCCGACCATCTTCGCCGGCATCATGCTCGGCGACGACGAGATGCGCGACATGTGGCTCGACGGCACCAACTCCACGCCCGGCTACCACGACGACAAGGTCTACTTCGCCGACGAGGGCACCAAGGGCCCCGCCAGCAACATCCTCGACGGGGTCGATACGTGGACCGCCTACAGCGATCGCACGGGCGAGCGCGCCGTGTTCTACGGCGACGGCCACGAGGAACTGCACCCCGACGAGTGGGGCACCCTCATCGCCAACGGCAGCCGCGACGAAACCTACCGCCGCATGCACAGCATTGCGATGGTCGGCTTCAGCGTGGCCGCGACCGCCTTCAACGCCGAAGAACTGCTCGCCAACGACGCCTACATCCCCTACGCCATGCGGTGGATGTGGGAGACGGACCAGATCATCCTCGACTCGGGCGACAGCCTCCGTGCCGCCCATCCCCTCCAGACCTCGCGCAGCCCCTTCGTCGACGAAGCCTGGCACGCCTACGTCCCCGAGCCTCATACCGGGGCGATGCTGCTGCTGCTCGGCGGCCTGCTGCTGCGTCGGCGACGCGCGCCCGCCTGAGGCGATCCCCAACACGGTTGTCACGCCGTGGCACGCGCCTGGCATGCGATCGCGTGCACCGCGGCCCCGTCTCCTTCCACCTGCCGCCCACCGGCGGTGTCATCACCTCGGGCGCGGCGGCGATCGGCGTGGCGGCTACGTGGGCCAGGCGTCGAGCGCGACGCGCGCGATCTGCTCGAGCTGCGTGCGCGACGCCCCGCCGGCCGCTTGGACCGACATGCCCCAGATGACCGTCATGAGGTACGCGGCAAGCTCACCCGGGTCGGCGGCAGCGGGAAGGTCGCCTCCCACCCGGGCGCGCTCCAGCCGCTGACGCACCGCCGCCTCGGCCCGGGCCCGGCGGGCGCTGAGCTGGTCCCGGATCGCCTCGCACCCCGGGCTCGCCGCCAGCGCCCCGTGGACCAGCAGGCAGCCGTCGCCCGTGCCCGGCTGCATCACCATGTCGATCGCGCCCGCCAACGCGCTCCGCGCCACGTCACGCGCCGTCGGCTGCTCAAGGGCCCGCAGCAGGTAGGACGCGGGCTGCTGGATGTAGCGATCCACCACCTTCGCGAAGAGCTGCTCCTTGTTGCCGAATGCCCCGTAGAGGCTCGGGAGGTTGATGCCCATCGCCTCGCTGAGGGCGGTGAGCGACGCGCCCTCGTAACCCCGCTGCCAGAAGACGCGCAGGGCCGCGTCGAGGGCGTCGTCGGTGTCGAATTCGCGCGGCCGGCCGCGGGCCATGCAGGGGCTCCGTTTTCTATAAAGGTGATTACATTATCCCTGCCACCCGGCCCGGTTCAAGGCCCGCCGGCACACGCTGATCGGCCGCGGACCCCCGGCTCTACAATGCCCTGCTGCGAAAACGAGGAGTCCTCCCGTCATGGCCGACGTCGATGCCAACATTTGCATTCTGCTTATCGACGACCATGCGGACACGCTCACGCTGCAGGCGATGCTGCTGCGCCGGCGGGGCTACGAGGTGCACACCGCGGGCAGCGTCGAGGCCGCGCGGACCGTCGCGGGCGCTCAGCGTCTGGACCTGGTGATCAGCGACATCCGCCTGCCGGACGGCAGCGGGCTGGTGCTGCTCGAGGAGCTGCGGCAGCGCTTCAAGCTGCCGACGATCGCGATCACCGGCCTGGCCGAGCAGGACGCGGGGCCGGAGGCCGCGGCCGCGGGCATCGACCGCGTGCTGGTCAAGCCGATCGCCCCGGACCAGCTTATCGAGGCGGTGGAGCGGCTCTTGGGCGAGGCGGATGGCGGGGCGGGTGGCGGGGCGAGCGGGGCGGGTTAACCCGGGTGTTTGGTATGCGCTCGGGTCATGGGCCGTCCGGCCCCGGGAGGGGAGGTTCAGGGGCCGTCGCTCGGAGGTTCCCCCACCTGCAAATCCGGCGTGGCCCGACACCGCGGGGGGCCCCGGTGGGCTTATCCTGTCTTGGCTCCGAAAAGTCATGGGGGGCGCCGGCGAGGCCGGCCCGGGGCGCGTCCGCCGTCGCGTTCGTCATCAGTTCCTAGACCATCGGCTGGGCCCGGACCGGCCGCCTCTGCTGTCCGTCCCCATCGCTCCGCCACCCGTCCCCGATGCCAGGTCATCCCATGCACGCGGATGCACAGCCACGACAAGACGACCGCGACGCCACCTCCCGCAGGCTGCCCGGCCGGGCGGCCCGTTCATTTCGACGCGCGAAGGAGTTGTCATGAAGACCCGGACCACCCCCAAGCGAAACAAGCCCTCGCGCCTCGGCGCCGCCGGTGCGTCCCCCGGCGGCACCCCCGCCATGCGCCCGCCCACCCGGCGCACCGGCTCCAACGGCCACGCCAACGGCAGCGCCGCCGGCAACGGGCACGGCCACGGCGACGCCCTCGACAAGCGCGAGTTGCTCCGCGCGCTGACCGCCCTCCAGAAGGGCGACTTCACCACGCGCCTGCCCATCGACCTCTCCGGCCTGGACGGCAAGGTCGCCGACACCTTCAACGACGTCGTCGAGCAGAACCAGCGCATGGCCGCCGAGCTCAAACGACTCAGCGTCGCCGTCGGGCAGGAAGGCCAGATCTCGCAGCGCGCCTCCTTCGGCAAGGTCAGCGGCGCCTGGGCCGAGTCCGCCGACTCCGTCAACACCCTCATCAGCAGCCTCGTCCACCCCACGCAGGACACCGCGCGCGTTATCGGCGCGGTCGCGCAGGGCGACCTCACCCAGAAGATGGCCCTCGAAGTCGAAGGCCGACCCCTCGATGGCGAGTTCCTCCGCACCGCCAAGATCGTCAACCGCATGGTCGACCAGCTCGGCTCCTTCGCCTCCGAGGTCACCCGCGTCGCCCGCGAGGTGGGCACGGACGGCAAGCTCGGTGGGCAGGCGAACGTCCCCGCCGTCGCCGGCACGTGGAAGGATCTGACCGACAGCGTCAACTCGATGGCTGGCAACCTCACCAGCCAGGTGCGCAACATCGCGGCCGTGACCACCGCCGTCGCCAACGGCGACCTCTCCAAGAAGATCAGCGTCGACGTCCGCGGTGAAATGCTCGAGCTCAAGGACACCGTCAACACGATGGTCGACCAGCTCAACTCCTTCGCCTCCGAAGTGACGCGCGTCGCCCGCGAGGTGGGCACCGAAGGCAAGCTCGGCGGACAGGCGTCGGTGCCCGGCATTGCGGGTACGTGGAAGGACCTGACCGACAACGTCAACTCCATGGCCGGCAACCTCACCAGCCAGGTGCGCAACATCGCCGCGGTGACGACCGCCGTGGCCAACGGCGACCTGTCCAAGAAAATCACCGTCGATGTGAAGGGCGAGATCGCCGAGCTCAAGAACACCATCAACACCATGGTGGATCAGCTCCGCTCGTTCGCCTCCGAAGTGACGCGCGTGGCCCGCGAGGTGGGCACCGAAGGCAAGCTCGGCGGCCAGGCCAACGTGCCCGGCGTCGCGGGTACGTGGAAGGACCTGACCGACAACGTCAACTCCATGGCGGGCAACCTCACCAGCCAGGTGCGCAACATCGCGGCCGTGACGACGGCCGTGGCGAACGGCGACCTGTCCAAGAAGATCACCGTCGATGTGAAGGGCGAGATCGCCGAGCTCAAGGACACCATCAACACGATGGTCGATCAGCTCAGCTCCTTCGCGTCGGAGGTGACGCGCGTGGCTCGCGAGGTGGGGACGGAGGGCAAGCTCGGCGGCCAGGCCCGCGTGCCGGGCGTCGCGGGCACGTGGAAGGACCTCACGGACAACGTCAACTCCATGGCCGGCAACCTCACCGTCCAGCTCCGCGACGTCTCCAAGGTCGCCACCGCCATCGCCGAGGGCGACCTCACGCAGAAGATCACCGTCGACGCCAGCGGCGAGATTCTCCAGATCAAGAATGTGACCAACACGATGGTCGACCAGCTCAGCTCCTTCGCCGCGGAAGTGACCCGCGTGGCCCGCGAGGTGGGCACCGAGGGCAAGCTCGGCGGGCAGGCGTACGTCCAAGGCGTCGCCGGCACGTGGAAGGACCTGACCGACAGCGTCGACTCGATGGCCCGCAACCTCACCGCGCAGGTGCGCGACATCGCCGCCGTCACCACCGCCGTCGCCAACGGCGACCTCTCGAAGAAGATCACCGTCGACGTCAAGGGCGAGATCGCCGAGCTCAAGAACACCATCAACATGATGGTCGATCAGCTCAGCTCTTTCGCCTCGGAAGTGACGCGCGTGGCCCGCGAGGTGGGCACCGAGGGCAAGCTCGGCGGGCAGGCGAAGGTCGGCGGCGTCGCCGGTACGTGGAAGGACCTGACCGACAACGTCAACTCCATGGCCGGCAACCTGACCAGCCAGGTGCGCAACATCGCCGCGGTGACCACCGCCGTCGCCACCGGCGACCTGTCCAAGAAGATCACCGTGGACGTCAAGGGCGAGATCCTCGAGCTTAAGGACACCATCAACACCATGGTGGACCAGCTCAGCTCCTTCGCCTCCGAAGTGACGCGCGTCGCCCGCGAGGTGGGCACCGAGGGTAAGCTCGGCGGCCAGGCCTCCGTGCCCGGCGTCGCCGGCACGTGGAAGGACCTGACCGACAACGTCAACTCCATGGCCGGCAACCTCACCAGCCAGGTGCGCAACATCGCCGGCGTCACCACCGCCGTGGCCAACGGCGACCTGTCCAAGAAGATCACCGTCGACGTCAAGGGCGAGATCCTCGAGCTCAAGGACACCATCAACACCATGGTGGACCAGCTCAACGCCTTCGCCTCCGAGGTCACCCGCGTCGCCCGCGAGGTGGGCACCGAGGGCAAGCTCGGCGGCCAGGCCAACGTCCCCGGCGTCGCCGGCACGTGGAAGAACCTGACCGACAACGTCAATTCCATGGCCGGCAACCTCACCAACCAGGTCCGCGACATCGCCAAGGTCGTCACCGCCGTCGCCAACGGCGACCTCAAGCAGAAGCTCACGCTCGACGCCAAAGGTGAGATCGCCGAGCTCGCCGACACGATCAACTCGATGATCGAGACGCTCGCCACCTTCGCCGACCAGGTCACCACCGTTGCCCGGCTCGTGGGTGTCGAAGGCAAGCTCGGCGGTCAGGCGTCCGTGCCCGGTGCGGCGGGCACGTGGAAGGACCTGACCGACAACGTCAACCAGCTCGCCGCCAACCTCACCACCCAGGTCCGCGCCATCGCCGAGGTCGCCACCGCGGTGACGAAGGGCGATCTGACGCAGTCGATCAAGGTCGAGGCCGAGGGCGAGGTCGCGGCGCTGAAAGACAACATCAACGAGATGATCCGCAACCTCAAGGACACGACGCTCAAGAACAGCGAGCAGGACTGGCTCAAGACCAACCTCGCCAAGTTCTCGCGCATGCTTCAGGGGCAGAAGGACCTGCTGACGGTCGGCAAGCTGATCCTCTCGGAGCTCGCCCCGGTCGTCTCCGCCCACCAGGGCGTCATTTACACGATGGACAACGCGGACGAGGCCCCGCGCCTCAAGCTGCTCGCCAGCTACGCCCACGGCGAGCACGAGCAGCTCAAGCGCGAGTTCCTGCCCGGCGAGGGGCTCATCGGCCAGTGCGCCGTCGAGAACGAGAAGATGCTCATCTCCGACGTGCCCACGGGCTACATCCGCATCCGCTCGGGCCTCGGCGAAGCCGCGCCGATGAACATCCTCGTCATGCCCATCGCCTTCGAGGGCCAGGTCAAGGCGGTCCTCGAGCTCGCCAGCTTCGAGCGATTCAGCCCCACCCACCAGGCGTTCCTCGACCAGCTCACCGAGTCGATCGCGATCGTGCTCAACACGATCGAGGCCGACATGCGCACCGAAAACCTGCTCAAGCAGTCGCAGTCGCTCGCGCATGAGCTTCAGAGCCGACAGGAGGAGCTGCAGACGACCAACAGCGAGTTGGAGGAAAAAGCCTCGCTGCTCGCCAAGCAGAAGACCGAGGTCGAGCGCAAGAACCTGGAGGTCGAGCAGGCCCGCCAGGCGCTGGAAGAGAAGGCCAAGCAGCTCGCGCTCACCTCCAAGTACAAGTCCGAGTTCCTCGCCAACATGTCCCACGAGCTGCGCACACCGCTCAACAGCCTGCTGATCCTCTCGGACCAGCTCTCCAAGAACCACGAGGAGAACCTCTCCCTGCGCGAGGTCGAGTTCGCCCGCACGATCCACGCCTCCGGCCACGACCTGCTCATGCTCATCAACGACATCCTCGACCTGTGCAAGATCGAGTCCGGCACGGTCTACGTCGACGTCGGCGAGCTGCCGCTTGTGGACCTGTACGGCTACGTCGAGCGCACCTTCCGCCACGTCGCCGAGTCCAACCAGCTCGAGTTCAGCGTGGAACTCGCCGCCGACCTGCCGCGGTCGATCCAGACCGACACGAAGCGCCTGCAGCAGGTGATCCGCAACCTGCTGTCCAACGCCTTCAAGTTCACGGATAAGGGACGCGTCGCCCTGGAGGTCACCGCCGTCGACGGCGACGGGAGCTACGACAACCCCGAGCTGGCGCGCGCCGACCGCGTCATCGCCTTCACCGTGCGCGACAGCGGCATCGGCATCCCGCCCGAAAAGCAGCAGATCATCTTCGAAGCCTTCCAGCAGGCCGACGGAAGCACCAGCCGCAAGTATGGCGGGACGGGCCTGGGCCTCGCCATCTGCCGCGAAATCGCCACCCTGCTCGGCGGCGAGATTCACCTGCACAGTGAAACCGGCGTCGGCAGCACGTTCGTCCTTTACCTCCCCGACGTCATGCCGCCGCGCGAGGCGACGAACCCGACACGCTCCACCGAGCAGGCGCTCGCGGTCATCTCCGGGGCCTCGGAGCCGCCGCCGGGCGCCCTGCCCGTCAGCGAGTCGTTGGACGACGACCGCCACGAGCTCACCGACGACGATCGCGCGCTGCTGATCGTCGAGAACGACATGAGCTTCGCCCGCATCCTCGTCGAGGCGGCGCGCTCGCACGGCTTCAAGGCGGTCGCCGTCGACTCCGGCACCGCCGCGATCGAATGGGCCTGCGAGCGCGGGCCGGCCGCCATCACCCTCGATCTCAGCCTGCCCGACATGGAGGGCTGGCGCGTCCTCAGCTACCTCAAGGAGGACGCGCGCACCCGCCACATCCCGGTGCAGATTATCACCTCCGAGGACGACGACGCCCAGCGCGGCCTGCAGATGGGCGCCATTGACGTGCTCGCCAAGCCACTGGCGGCACGCGAGGCCCTCGACGAGACCCTCGAGCGCATCTGGAACGTGCTCGCCCCGCGGCTGAAGCACGTCCTCGTCGTCGGTTACGAGCCGGCGCACCGCGACGCCATCATCGAGCTGCTCGCCAGCGAAGGCGTCTGGCTCCAGACCGTCGACACCGTCGACGAGGCCCTCGCGGTGCTCGATGAGTCGACCGTCGACCTGATCGTCGCCGAAGCCGCCCTCCCCGAAGGCGGCGTCTTCGCCCTGGCGAATCGGTACAAGGAGGACGGCGGAGCCGAGCGCACGCCGATCGTCACCTACACCAGCCAGGAGCTTGACAAGGACGGCGAGGCCGAGCTCAGCCACCTGGCGCGGCGGATGGTGATCAAGGACGTCCGGTCGCCCGAGCGCCTGCTCGATGAGGCCTCGCTCCACCTCCACCAGCCGATCACCTCCCTGCCGGAGCCCCAGCGCCAGATGATCGAGGCGATTCACAGCATGGAGGCGATCCTGAAGGGCAAACATGTCCTTGTCGTTGACGACGACGTGCGTAACATCTTCGCCATGAGCAGCATTCTCGAGCCCTACGGGATGCACGTCGACGCTGTGGAGAACGGGCGGGACGCCATCGACCGCCTGCGCGACGGCCAGCAGGTCGACCTCGTGCTGATGGATATCATGATGCCGGAGATGGATGGGTATGACACGATGAGGGAAATCCGCAAGCTCCCGCAATTCCGCTCGTTGCCGATCATTGCGTTGACCGCCAAGGCGATGAAGGGTGACCGCCGGCGCTGCCTCCAGGCCGGGGCGTCGGATTACATTGCCAAGCCCGTCGACACGTCGCAGTTGCTCCCGATGCTCCGAGACTGGTTGTACCGATGACCCTGCCGAGCGATTCCGCGAGCCATTCCGAGCCCCCGGCTCTGCCGCGCGACGAGCCCGTGGGGAAGGTGAACATCCTGATCGTGGATGACCGCCGGGACTCGCTGATGGCGCTGCAGAGCGCCCTGGGCGATCTGAACCAGAACCTGGTCACCGCGTCGTCGGGGCAGGAGGCGCTCAAGCAGGTGCTGCGCCTGGATTTCGCCGTCGTCCTCCTCGACGTGCACATGCCGGGGATGGACGGCTTCGAGACGGCCAGGCTCATCCGCCAGCGCCGCAGTTGCCGGCACACGCCCATCATCTTCATCACCGGCTACGCCGACGAGCTGCACGTGGCCAAGGGCTACTCGCTCGGCGCGGTCGACTACATTCTGGCGCCCGTCGTGCCGCAGGTGCTGCGTGCCAAGGTCAACGTCTTCGTCGAGCTCTACGAGAAGACCGCGCAGATCCAGAGCCAGGCCGACCGTCTCCGGCGCCGCGCTTCGCAGCTTCAGAAGCTCTCCGCCGCCTCGATCGGGATCAACACCGCCAAGTCGGCGGAGAGCATGCTCGAGACGATCACCGACACCGCCCGCGACGTCGTCGGCGCCCACCAGTCGATCACCCTGTTCCTCGGCAACCCCGAGTCCGCCAGCCAGCGGCCGGTCACCGTCTGCTCCTTCTCCGACAAGTACGACCAGTGGCAGGGGCGCAGGCTCGACCTCGCCGGCGTCCGCCGCACGCTCGTGGCGCGCGGGCGCACCGCCGTGCGCATGACCGAAGCCGAACTCCACGCCCACCCCGACTGGCAGATCGTCTCCAAGCTCGACATGCCGCCGATCCGCGGCGGCATGCTCGCCGCGCCGCTCATGCGCGGCAGCGGACGCAGCCTGGGCGTCATCTACCTCACCGACCCCTACGAAGGCGCCTTTACCGAAGAGGACGAGGCGATCCTCGTCCAGCTTGCGCAGAAGGCCTCGATCGCGATGGAGAACCTGCTCTACGCCGAGGCACGCGAGGCCAACCGCCTCAAGGACGAGTTCCTCGCCACCCTCTCCCACGAGCTGCGCACGCCGCTCAACGCCATGCTCGGCTGGATACGCCTGCTCCGCGGCGAGGCGGTCGACGAGGCGACGCGCGAGCACGGCCTGGAGGTCATCGAACGCAACGTCGACGCCCAGACGCGCCTCATCGAGGACCTGCTCGACATCTCCCGCATCACGAGCGGAAAGCTCCGCGTCGAGCTGGGCGAGACGCCCTTGCGCGAGGTGCTGGAAACCGCCATCGATGCGATCAAGCCCGCGGCCGACGAGAAGAGCATCACCCTGCATGTCGATCTCGCCGAATGCGACGTGCGCCTCAACGCCGACGCGGATCGGCTCCAGCAGGTCGCGTGGAATCTCCTGTCCAACGCTGTGAAGTTCACCCCCGAGGCCGGCGAGGTGTGGGTCGGCGTCGAGTCGACGGCCCAGGAGGTGGTCATCCGCATCCGCGACTCGGGCGAAGGAATCGACGCCGACCTGCTGCCCTACATCTTCGACCGCTTCCGCCAGGCCGATAGCACCAGCACCCGCTCGCACGCCGGCCTCGGCGTGGGGCTCGCGATCGTCCGGCATATCGTGGAGCTGCACGGCGGCACGGTCCTCGCCGAGAGCGCGGGCCCGGGTCACGGCACGACCTTCCTCGTACACCTGCCGCTGCAGCCGGCGGACGCGGGCGACGGCCCGCAATCCGGCGAGCCGACGCCCGCGGTCGCGCCGCCCACCGCGTCGATGCCGCCGGGGCCTGACGCTCTCCGCGGCGTGTGCGTCCTCGTCGTCGACGACGAGCGCGACGCGCGCGAACTGCTGGGCCGTGTGATCGAGCACCATGGCGGGGACGTCGAGGTCGCGGGCTCGGCGGACGAAGCCCTCCAGGTCCTCGCCCGCCGCGTCCCCGGCATCCTGCTCAGCGACATCGCCATGCCCGAGAAGGACGGCTACGCGCTGATCCGGCAGGTCCGCGAGCGCGCGGCCCCGCCTGTGCGCGACATCCCCGCGGTCGCGCTGACGGCCCACGCGGGCCAACGCTACCACCGCCGCTCGCTCGAGGCGGGCTTCCAGATGCACCTGCCCAAGCCGATCGACCTTGGCGAGCTGATCCGCATCATCGCGCAGCTTGCGCGCCCCTGTGACCGCGAGCCGTCGCCCGCACGCGTTGGTTCGTCAAAGGAGTGAAGACCATGCAGCCGATTTCCCAATTCGGGGCCGACCCCAGTGAGAAGCATCCCGCTTCATCCTCCGAGTCGGGGGGGCAGGCGGAGGCGGTCGAGACCGCCGCCGCGCCGCACGCGACGGCGCTGCAGCACACGCGCCACAGCCTGGGCAACTCGCTGCACGGGATCCTGCTTCAGGTCTGGTGCGCCAGGCTCGGGATTGAGAACGGCGACATGGAGAGCGTCGAGCAGAGCCTCGCCCAGATCGAGAAGGCGGTGGCCTACGCCAACACCTCGCTCGACGAGCTGCGTGCTCTCTGCCCGCCGGCAGAAGGCGCAGCGCCGGGGGCGACGGCGGCGGACGGCTGACGGGCCGCGGTGGAAGGCGGGCCGGGACTCGGGTGTCGGTATGTGTGTGTGTGTGTGTGGCGGGGGCGGGGGTGGGGGCTGCGCGCAGCGTGGGGGCGTCGGCGTACAATCCGCCCATGGCCGCCGCGTCCAAAAAGTTCGCCCCCACGCCCGAGATGCGCATCGTCGTCCTCCAGGGACCGGACGAGTGGATGCGCCGCCACCACTTCGACACGCTGCTCGCCGTCCTCACCGAGGCGCATGGCGAGATCGAGGTCCGGCGGTTCGACGCGGAGACGGCCGAACTCGCCGACGTCCTCGACGAGCTGCGCAGTTACACCCTCATGCAGACCTACAAGGTCGTCGTCGTCGACGGCGCCGACGCGTTCGTCAAGACGCACCGCCCGGCCATGGAGCGCTACGCCGACGCCCCGGTCGACCACGCGACGCTCGTCCTGCGCGCGGCCACCTGGAACGCCGGCAAGTTCGACAAGAAGCTCGCCCCCCACGGCGTTGTCGTCAAGTGCGACGCGCCAAGCGCCAAAGACGCCGAGCGCTGGATCGTCAACCGCTGCCAGGCCGCCTACGGGCGGGCGATTCGTCCCGACGCCGCCGCCGCGCTGCTCAAGCGCATCGGGCCCGACCTGATGCAGCTCGACACCGAGCTGGCGAAGCTCGCCCTGATGGCGGAGGGCGACGCGGCGATCACCGTCGCGCTGGTCGACGAGCACGTCGAGCGCGGCAGCGAGGAGCGCGTCTGGGCCGTGCAGCAGGTCATGCTCGACGCCGTCGTCACCGGCCGGCCGGCCCCGCTCATCGCCAAGCTCCGCGAGCTCGTCGACCTCGCCGGGCACAGCGAAATCGCCGTCGGCTACTTCCTCAGCGACCTGCTGCGCAAGCTCAGCGTCGCCCGCATGATGCTCGACCGCCGGGTGCCCGCCACCGAGGTTGCGCGGCAGGTCCGCGTCTGGGGCCCGCTGCAGTCGCCGTTGCTCAACGCCGCCCGCAGCGTCGACCCCCAGCGCGTCGCCCGGCTGCTGCACGAGGCCCTGCGCGTCGACCAGCGCACCAAGAGCGGCTTCGGCGACGGGGTCCGCAATCTCGAATGTTTCTGCGCGTCACTGGCCGATGTCAGGAAGTAGACCCCGCGCCGAAGCCCACGGATTCCAATCCGTGGGCGACCCAGGATCGAGCCGGCGAACGGAAGGTGCATGGAGGCACGTCATGGTCAACAAACGCACGCTTGCGTTGGGCCTCATCGCCCTGGTCGGCTTCGGGCTGGGCGCGTGCGCCACGGGCGATCGCCCCGAACCCGAGCCCACCCCGCCACCAGCCGAAGCTGCGCCCGCGGATGACGTGGACGACTCCGTCGAGGCCACCGCCGAGCGCCTGCGCGCGGCGCTGGCCCAGTCGCAGACGGCCGGCTCCGGCTTCGACCCCGCCGCCGGCGCAGCCCGAGCCAACCAGCCCAGCGTCGCCCCCACCCCCGCCACCTCCAACGCCGATCCCGCCGCGTCGCCGAGCGAGCCCTTGCCACCCGAGCCCGCTTGGGACCCCTTGCCGAGCCTGTCGCCGCGCCTGCTGCCCGCCGCCGCACCGGCCGAACTGACGCGGGCGCAGATGGTCGATCGTCTGGTCGCCGAGCTGGCTGGCGAGACGAGCGAGCCGATGGTCCGCGCGATGCGCGGCGTGGGGCTGCGGCTGTTCGACCCGCAGGCCGGCGAGCTGGACGCGGGGCTGCTCGCGGGCCTCACGCCGCGACAGCGCCAGCGGATCGCCGGCTTCGAGGCCCTCGTCCAGGCCCTCAAGCTCGAGCTCGCCTCCGACCGCCTCGCCGTCGACCGCGACGCGCTGTACGAGCAACTCGAGCAGGCCCTGGGCCCGCAGCCCATCGAGATCCGCCACATCGAGCTCGCCCGGCGCGTCTCGGGGTACGGCACCTACGACCCGATCGACCGCCGACGCTTCCTCGCCGGCCAGGACCACCGCTTTATCCTCTACGTCGAGCTGGACCACTTTCGCCCCGCCGAGCAGTCCGACGGCGAGCACGAGGTGAAGCTCGAGCAGGAAATCGTCCTCTACAACGAGCACGACGGCCTGGCGGTCTGGCGCCAGCAGCCCGTCCAGATTGTCGACCGCTCGCGCAACCGCCGCCGCGACTTCTTCGTCGTGCAGATGATCACGCTCCCCCAGCGGCTGTCCGTCGGCCGCTACCTGCTCAAGGTCCGCGTCACCGACATCCACGGCGAAAGCCTCGACGAGCGCACCGAGCCGATCCAGATCGTCGCCGACGCATCCCTCCTCGACGGCGACAACCCCGACGAATAGCGCCCTCGTTACGCGCCCCGTTCGCCGTTGCTCTCCGGGTAGTGGTTCACTTTGAAAGTCGGCCCCGCTTCGGGCCGGGCTCGCCATCACCTACAATGTGGGCATGAGCGAGAACCGAGACAAGCAGGACGCGAGCCAGTCCGGGCATCGGGTGGTGTCTGATGCCACAGCCCCCCACGAGAAGCCCCTACCCGCCGACCTGGAGCAAGCTTGGGCCGAATGGTCCAAGGGTGTGCAGCAGGTGGACGAGCGGGGCATGGCGTTACTGCGTGCGGCGTTCGAGGCGGGGTGGGAAGCGTCTAAAGAATAGCGAGCGGTAAAGGAACGTCCCGCCTGGCCCCGGGCCAACACTCAGCCTTCCCCTTGATCTTCACCATCCGCTGAACTCTCAGGTTGGCCTTGCACGATCGCGCTGCGGTAGGCTTCAAGTTGCTCCTTAAAGAACTTGAACGCCTTGGCGGTCATCTTCGGGATGTTCACCACCTGAAACGATCCATCGTCCAGCAACACGGGGAGAGGAAGCGTCCCTGCCGGGGGTTGCTGACTGCTTGGATGCATCTGAGCGCCCTTAACTTGGGGGGGGTTGCTGCCACGATCACCCTGGCCGTCATCGCCAGATTCATCGCCGTCAGCGACTTCCATTATACCCTCCGAGTCGAGCTTGGCAAGCGAAATCGTGGCCTTGTACTGGTCGATAAAGGGTTCGGCACGCTTCGGATTGAACCCCTTCTGCCGGATTAAGAACTGCCGAAACGCTTCATCTGACCCCCATTTAGCCCCGCCGTAATTCTCCCACACCTCACGGTGAATCGCTGGGGCCAGGGCGGCCTCTTGCATTGCCTTGAGGCGCTCTTCTGATTCAGGGCCACACTCGACGATATCCAAACCGCGATTTGACAGCTTGATCTCGCGTTCGTCGCCCGATCCTTCTACCTCAATGAGGCCGAAGGCGTTCAAGGCCCCCACAGCCTGCATGGCTGAACTGCTGGTGGGTCGGTAGCCCCAGTGCGTAACCACCACGTCGAACGGGGCGGCGTGCCGATGCTCTTCCTCATATAGCTCCTGCGCCCGCTGGATGGCCTTCCCAAGATCAATCGCCGGGAAGTTTGGGCTCCGCGTCTTCTTGCGATTCCGCCGCTGTGCCTGGGCCTCTTCAGTCATGACTTGCTCCTTGGTGCTACTTACTGCAAGCAGTATAGCACGGGGGCGATAGGCCGGCAACGCCTAATCGTCGATAGGCCACAAAATTCTTCGCGATACTATCGCCGATAGGGTTGACTGGCCGGGCCGACGTGGTGCGATGCCGGCATGACTAAGACCGCCACACGGATAGGAGGCCGCCATGAGAAGGGTTGCAGCGGCGGCTGGTAAGGCCATCAGCCAGTCGTCGCGCAATAGAAAACCCCCGTTGAAGGCGGGGGCGAGGTGGTCCGGACCGGGCGGAACCCGGCAGTGATTCTCGGGAGTCGGCCCTAAGCGGGGCTGGCTCCCTTTTGAAACCTGCGGCCGTGGCAACGGCCATAGGCGGTACACCCGAGCGGTTCGCCCAAGTGCGACAGCATTTTAGGCGAATCCGAGGTAATAGCAAGGGATTCGCCATGCGAAAACTCACCACCGCAAAACGAGCCATGACCCTCACGGCCCTCGCTGAGGGCAACAGCATCGCGGCGACCTGCCGGATGCTCGGCGTGTCCAAGGTGACCGTCCTGCGGCTGCTGGCCGACGCCGGGACGCTGGCGGCTGAGTATCACGACCTGACCGTGCGTGAGCTGCGAACCCAGCGGGTACAGGTGGACGAACTGTGGAGCTTTTGCGGGGCCAAGCAGCGACAGGTGGACCGGGGGGCGGACGCGGAGGGCTCGGTGTGGACGTGGACAGCGGTTGACGCAGATTCCAAGCTGATGATTTCCTACCTCGTGGGCCAGCGTGACGGGGGCTACGCCATGCAGTTCGCGTACGACATGGCCGACCGAATCGAGGGCCGATTTCAACTGACCAGCGACGGGCTCGCGGCCTACCTGGACGCGATCAGCGACGCATTCGGCGACGGGATCGACTACGCGATGCTCGTCAAGATTTACGGGGCCACGCAGCCCGACCACGCCCGCTATAGCCCCGCCGAATGCACCGGCTGCCGGAAGCAGGCCATCAGCGGCCAACCCGACAAGGCCCACATCAGCACGTCCTACGTCGAGCGATCCAACCTGACCATCCGGATGCAGAATCGGCGGTTCACCCGGCTCACCAACGCATTCAGCAAGAAGCTGGCGAACCACGAGCATTCCGTGGCCCTCAGCACGTTCCACTACAACTTCATCCGGAAGCACCAGACGATCAAGACCGCCCCGGCCGTCATGGTGGGCGTGGCCGATCATACCTGGACGATGCTGGAGTTTGTGGAGATGCTTGAGCGGGAGGAAAAGGCGAAGGGCGGTCGGCTGACCGACTACCTGCCCTCAAATAACACTGCCACCAGCGACGCTGGTGGCAGTTAGCCCACGTCTGAGACGTGGGGGTGGCTCGTTGCTGTCATGGTATATCGTCGCGCGGCGTGGTTCAACTAAAATCCCAATCTAGAGAACAACATGATTACCCGGGCCTACATCGACGGATTCAACCTCTACAATGGGATTGTCCGCCATAATCGTCTCCACTGGCTGGATTTAGGAGACTTTTGCCGGAGGCTGAACGGTGGCGATCCCGTCGAGAAAATCGTCTATTGCACGGCGATGGTTTCCGCAACGCCCTCAGAAAGTGTGTGAGAAGCGAGGTGTAAGCCGATGAAGTGGACATGGCACGGA
>JBBDRN010000024.1:0-33633 GCA_040905445.1 Phycisphaeraceae bacterium
TCATCTGCACGTCGCGGCCGAGGTAGCCGCCGTGGCGCTCCTTGTCGAGCACGCGCCTAAAGACCTGGCCGCTCGTGGTGTAGTTGTCGCGCGTCAGGTTCTGGTCCAGGATGCGCTCGTAGGTGCCCAGGTCCATGTCCGTCTCGAGACCGTCGTCGAGGACGAAGACTTCGCCATGGCGGTAAGGATTGAGCGTGCCGGAGTCGATGTTGAGGTATCCCTCCATCTTGATGGGGGCGACCTTCAGCGACTTGTCCTTGAGGAGCTTGGCGAGCGAGGAGGAGAAGATGCCCTTGCCCAAGCCGGACATGACCGTCCCGAGGACGACGACGTACTTGTGTCGTCCTGGCCTGTAGCCGTCGGGAATGGGGTTGTAGAACTCGGAGTCTTGTGAGCGAGTGCCCGCGTCGGTGAGGATGTCCTGCGTGGTGGGCATAACATACCGTAACCGCGCAGGCTGGGCGGTTCAAGGGCGGCGGCGGCGCGCGATCAACGATTGGCATGGCGGCAGCCGGGCGCCGGCGCGGCGGCTGAACCCGCAAGGCCCACGGGCCCGGTCGACGGGCGGTGGTGGCGGGCCGGTGGCGGGGCGGTGGGGGGGCGGCGCCGCCGCACGGCCGGGCACCCCCCGGGCGGCCCATCCGGGCGAGCAGGCGATTCGCACTCGCCGGCCCGCGCGGGCCTTGAGCAAGTGGAACGTCGCCAGCCCCGTCCCTAGCCTTGTTCGTCCTCGAGGGCTCGGGGGCGCGTGGCTAATTCAGGACGCGGCAGATGCTTGGCGTCATCGTTCACCCGCTCAAAGCCGTGGCGGCGCGGGTTTGTGTTCGGCTTTTGAGAGGGCTTGCTCCCAGCCTCGCCCAGCAGCCCGCCGCCGGCCCGGCGGCGGTCGCGTCGGCGTCGGCGCGCCCGGGCGGCGGCCGCGCCAGGGCCCGGGTCCTCGTGCTCGCGCCACAGCCTTACTACCTCGAGCGCGGCACGCCGATCGACGTCGACCTGCTGGTGCGTGCCCTGGGCGAGCGCGGCCACGAGGTCGACCTCGTCACCTACCACGAGGGCCGCGACCAGCACCACCCCGGCGTGACGCTGCACCGGATCCGCGCCCCGCGCTGGCTGGCGGACGTCACGCCCGGCTTCTCGGGCAAGAAGCTCGTGTGCGACCTGCTGCTGCTCGCCAAGGCCTGGGCCGTCTGGCGCCGCCGCCGCCCGGACGTCGTCCACGCCGGCGAGGAGGCCGTCTTTATCGCGCTCGCCCTGCGCGTGGTCCATGGCACGCCCTACGTTTACGACATGGACTCGTCATTGGCGCAGCAGCTCGTCGAGCAGATGCCCGCGCTCGCGCCGGCAAGCCGACCGCTCGCCGCCTGCGAGCGCGTGGCCATCAGGCGGAGCCTTGCGGCCGCGCCCGTGTGTGACGAGCTCGCGGCGCTGGCGCGCGATCGCGGCGCCCCGCACGTGCAGGTGCTGCACGACATCTCCCAGTTGCGCGTCGACGGCCAGGTCCAGCCGGGCCAGGTGCGCGCCAAGGCGGGCCTGGCGGACGACGACCCCGTCGTCATGTACGTGGGCAACTTTGAGCCTTACCAGGGACTCGACCTGCTGCTGGCCGCGGGCGCGCGGGCGCGGGCGCGCGGAGCGCGCTTCCACCTCGTGCTTCTGGGCGGCACGGCGGGACAGGCGCGGCAGATCGAGGCGCAGGCCGCGGCGATGGGCATCGACGATCGCGTCCACTGCGTCGGGCCCTGGCCGCTGGAGCGGTTGCACGAGGCGCTCGTGGACGCCGACGTGCTCGTCGTCCCGCGCACGCGCGGGGTGAACACGCCCATGAAGGTCTTTCCGTTCCTGCACTCGGGCAAGCCGGTGCTGGCGACGGACCTGCGGACGCATACCCAGATTCTGGACACGTCGATCGCGATGCTCGCGCCGCCCGAGGCCGACGCGTTCGCGGCCGCGCTGACGCGGCTGCTCGGCGACCGGGCGCTGCGCGAGCAACTCGGCGCGGCCGGGCGACGGTTCGTCGAGGCGAACCACACCTACGCGGCCCATCGTCAGCGCGTCGATCAGCTCTACGCGTACATCGAGGCACGCTGCTTGCACGCAGCCGCCCCGGAGCTTTGATTCCCGAATCCCGGCTCGGAGGAGGTCGGCGTTCGGCGAGCGAGAAGGAGGCGATCATGAAGACGCTCGTCACCGGAGGCACGGGCTTCACCGGCAGTCACCTGACCCGGCGGCTGCTGGACGAAGGCCACGACGTGCACGTCATCGACGCCTCGCCCGGCCTGTTCCATGATGAACTGGCGCAGCGCGGGGCGCGGATCGAGCTCGGGACGATCGAGGACCGCGGCTTCTGCCGCCGCGCGCTCGAACGAGCCGAGCCCGAGGTGGTGTTCCACCTCGCGGCCGCGTTCCGCCAGCTCAACGTCCCCGAGCGGTTCTACTGGAACGTCAACGTCGAGGGCACGCGCCACCTGGCCGAGGCGGCCGCGGACGTGGGCGTGCGCCGGTTCGTCTACTGCTCGACGCAGGGCGTCCACGGGCACATCGACGAGCCGCCCGGCGACGAAACCTCCCCCATCGCCCCCGAGGACTACTACCAGCAGACCAAGTACGAGGGCGAGCGCGTCGTCCAGCGCCTGGTGCGCGACCGCGACCTGAACGCCGTCACGCTCCGGCCCACGGCGATCTACGGCCCGGGCGACCCGGCTCGCTTCCTCATGCTCTACCGCATGTGCCGACGGGGCACGTTCCACATGTTCGGCGACGGGCAGACGACCTACCACCCGGTCTACATCGACAATCTCGTCGATGGCTTCCTCGCCGCCGCCGGTGCGTCCGACCACAAGGGCAGAACCTACATCGTCGCCGACGAACGGTACTACACGCTCAACGAGCTCGTGCAGCACGTCGGCGCCTCGATGGGCACGCCCGTGCGCATTCGCCACTGGCCCTTCTGGCCCCTGTATGGCACGGCCACATGCTGCGAGACGCTGTGCAGGCCCGTACGTGTCACGCCCCCGCTGTTTCGCCGACGCGTCGACTGGTTTCGGCAGGTGCGGGCGTTCCGCATCGACCGGGCACGCGAGGAGCTGGGTTATCAGCCGCGCGTCGGCATCGAGCGGGGCCTCGAACAGACCGCCCGCTGGTATCGCGACCACGGGTACATCTAAGACAAAGGGGGCAGCCGGCAGGCGACAGACCCCCCCCCCGGGAGCCACGCCATGCCTGACACACTCAGGCCGATCGACTACACCAAAGTCCACGCCCGCGTCACCGACGCCTCGCAGCCCGGACTGCGCAAGTACCAAGCGATCGTCGTCGGCTCGGACGGCCTGTGGGCGACGCTCCGTTACGAGCTCTACACCGCCCTGGCGGCGAACGCGGCCGGCGCCATGGGCCTCGTGCTGCGCCGCTGGCTCTATCCGCGCCTCTTCTACCGCTCGCGCCCGGGCCTCGTCGTCGGGCGCGGCGTGACGCTCCGCCACCCCGGCCGCATCGCCGTCGGACGCAACGTGCTGATCTCCGACGGCTGCATCCTCGACGCACGATCGACCGGCATCATCGGCATCCGCATCGAGGACGACGTGTCGCTCGGCGACCGCTGCTGCCTGCGCTGCAAGGACGGGCGGATCGACATCGGCCACCACGTCGGCATCGGCGCCGAGGCCGGGCTCTACGCCGTCGCTGGCAACCGCCTGCGCATCGCCGACGACGTCATGATCGGGCCCAAGGTCTACCTCGGCGGCTCGCAGTACCACACCGGCCGCACCGACATCACCATCGCCGAGCAGGGCCACGCACCGCGCGGCGGGATCGACGTCGGACGCGGCGCGTGGATCGGCGCCGGCGCGATCGTGCTCGACGGCGTGAAGATCGGCGCGCACGCCATCGTCGCCGCCGGCGCGGTCGTGACCCATGACGTCGAGCCGTACACGGTCGTCGCGGGCGTGCCGGCGCGGCCGCTCAAGGACCGGCGCGAGCCGGAGCCGACCAACGCCCCCGTTTAGCCGCGGCGTCCACGCCGCGCGCCGCCCGCAGCTCGCCGAGACATCGCACACCAAAGCGCCCCGGACATGAACGACACCCCCCCCGCCACCTCCTCCGCCGCACCTCGCGTCCACGCGGCCCGCGCCACCGTCGGCGATCGACCATCAACCACGCGCCAGCACAGTTCGACCCCCCCCTGGCTCAAGCTTGCCGTGCGGGCGATCATCTCGCTGGCGCTCGTCGGCTGGATGGTCAGCCACGCCGCGCTCGACGACATCCGCGCCGCCTTCACCGGCGTCGCCTGGCCCTGGTTCGCAATCGCGCTCGGCTTCCAGTTCGGCGGGTCGTTCCTCACCGCCTGGCGTTGGCGGCTGCTGCTCGAAACCCAGGCCGTGCGCCTGCCGCAGCGGCTGCTCTTTCAGTCGTGCATCGTCGCGATCTTCTTCAAGCAGTTCCTGCCCGCGACCGTGGGTGGCGACGCCAGCCGCTTCTACGACGCGTGGCGCGCCGGCGCGGGCAAGAGCGTCGCCGCGATCGCCCTCGTCGTCGACCGCCTCCTGGGGCTGTTGGCGCTCGTGCTCGTCGCCGTCGTCATGCTGCCGTTCGCCACACAGCTCACGCGCCAGTACCCGGCCCTGTACGCCTGGGTGCTGCTCGCCGCGGCGGCCCTGGCCGGCACGACGTGGACCTTCTTCGCCTGCGAGGGGTCCGTCATCCACCGCGTCACCGCCTGGCTGACGCTCATGCCCGCCGCGCTGCAACGCAAGCTTGCGGCCACGACCGAGGCTGTCAAAGCCTACCGCGGGCGCAACCGGCAACTCGCCCGGGTCATGCTCCTGTCGCTGGCACTGCAGGTTGACGTCATCCTCTTCTACTGGGCCATCGCCCAGGCGATCGGGCTGCCCGTCCCCCTGCATGCCCTGTTCGTCATCGTGCCCGTCGCCATCGTCGTCATGCTCGTCCCCGTCTCGATCAACGCGATCGGCGTGCGCGAGGCGGTCTTCGTCCTCCTGCTCGCGGCCTACGGCGTGAGCACCGGCCAGGCCCTGGCCTTCGCCTGGCTCGAATATGGCATGTTTCTGCTCTACGGCCTGATCGGCGGCGGGGTCTACCTGCTCCGCAGGTAATTCAAAATGCAGAAGTAAGAATTCAGAAAGCCAACCCCGCACGCACACCGCAAGCAGACGCCCGCTTCCGAATTTCTGAATTCTGAATTCTGAATTTTTGAATTTCCCCCCACCCCCACCACCCGCCATAATGGGCGCCAAGGAGCACGCCCATGTCCACCACCCCCGCCACCTCCACATCCGCCTCCACCGTCGACCAGGTTTACCGCGTCGCCCCGCCCGGCTTCACCGCCGACCAGTGGGCGCAATTCAACCGCGACGGCTTCCTCGTCATCGAGGACGCCATCGCCCCGGACGACGTCGCCTGCTACCTCGATGCCATCGACCGCATCGCCCAAGCCGACCCCCGGCACACCGAAGACCGGTCCAAGTACTACCCGCGCGAGAACATCGTCGAGATCGACCCCGTCTTCACCGAGCTCATCGACCACGAACGCCACGTCGGCTTTGCCTACGACCTCTACGGCGAGCTCACCAAGCTCCAGCAGTCCCAGTTCATCCTCCGACCCCGCGGCGGCTGGCACAACCTCTGGCACCCCGACGGCCCACGCGCGACCCCCTACAACGTCTTCAGCCCCGACCTGCCCCTGCAACTGAAAATCGGCTACTGGCTCACCGACCTGCCCGAACGCCAGATGGGCAACTTCGTCTGCGTGCCCGGCTCACACCACCAGCAGGTCCAGCCCTTCTACGACACCCACGACGACGTGCCCGGACAAAAGATCCTCACCTGCCGCGCCGGCACGATGACGCTGATGCACAACGCCCTCTGGCACCGCGTCGAGCCCAACGAGTCCGACGTCGTCCGCAAAAATCTCTTCTACACCTACAGCCCCGCCTGGGTCTGCAACCAGGACCGCTGGCACAACGACCCCGACTGGCTCGCGACGCTCAACCGCGAGCAGCGCATCCTCATGCGCAGCTACGACCATCCCTATTCATGGGCCAAGCCTGGCCCGGACCAGTTCCCACTCTTCCTCGACCGCGCGACGCACAGCGATCGCGACGCCGACCTCTACCCCGACCACGTGGAACTGCATCGCCGCAAGCGCAAGGTCGCGCATGAGAAGCGGGCGTAGCCGTTGAATCGTCCGCCGTCCACCGTCGGCCGTCGAACCGCTGGAAGGGGCGCCATGATTCGTTTGCGTTGGCTCGTCGGCCTGCTGCTCGCCCTGGCCCTGCCCGCGTGCGGCCCCGTCACGTTCGTCGTCGGCGTCTCGCCCGGCGAGCGCGACCTCGTCGCCACCACGGTCCTGAGCGACGGCGGCCTGCGCAGCCCGCGCATCGCGCTGATCGACATCTCCGGCGTGCTCGTCAACGCCGAGCAGCCCCGCCTGCTCGAGCAGGGCGAGAACCCCGTCGCCCTCATCCAGGAGCAGCTCGCCACCGCCGGCCATGACCCGCGCGTCGAGGCGGTCATCCTCCGCCTCAACACCCCGGGCGGCACCGTCACCGCCAGCGATGCCGTCTACCGCGAGGTCCGGCGCTTCCGCGAGGCCACGGGCAAGCCGGTCATCGCGCTGATGATGGACGTCGCCGCCAGCGGGGGCTACTACGTCGCGTGCGCCGCCGACGAGATCATCGTCCACCCCACGACCGTCACCGGGTCGATCGGCGTGATCGTGCAGACCGTCAGCCTCAAGCCGGCGCTCGCCCGCTGGGGCATCGAGACGGAGGCGTTCACCAGCGGACCCAACAAGGTGGCCGGCTCACCGCTGTCCACGCTCACCGACGACCACCGCGCCGTGCTCCAGGCGATGGTTGACGACTTCTACGAGCAGTTCGTCGATGTCGTGCGGCTGGCCCGGCCCGGGCTGACGGAGGCGGGGCTGGCGCGCGTCGCCGACGGACGCGTCGTCACCGGCCGCGATGCCGTGGCGACCGGGCTCGCCGACCAGCTCGGCGACCTCTACAGCGCCTTCGAGCATGCCAAGTCGCTCGCGAACATCGAGGTCGCCGACCTCGTGCGCTACCACCGTCGGCTGACGCACGTGGGCTCACCCTACGCCCAAGCCCCCGGCCACGCGGGTGGCACGCCGACGACGCAGGTCAACCTCAACTTCAACCACCTCGGCCTCGTCACGACCCCAGGCATCTACTACCTCTGGCGCCCCGACCTGTAGGGTCCGCTGTGCGGACCACGATGCAAGCGGAAGGTCCGCACAGCGGCCCCTACGCCCCAACCCCCAACCCTACCCCTGCCCGCCCATCAGCCCTTCCATCCCCGGCAGGTTCATCCCGCCGGTCATCTTGCCAACCTCCTCGCGCACCATCGCCTGGGCCTTCTCCATCCCCGCGTTGACCGCGGCGAGGATCAGCTCCTCGACCATCTCCCGGTCGGCCTGCTCGCCCTCGCCCACCAGCGCGGTCAGCATCGGCTGATCGAACTCGATCCGCTCGAGCTGGAAACGCCCGTTGACCGTCACACGCACCGCGCCGGCGCCGGCCTCGGCTTCGACGGTCAGGCGGGCCATCTCGGCCTGCATCTGCTCCATCCGCTCGCGGAGCTGCTCGGGGTTGCCCAGCATCCCCGCCAACTGCTTGAGGTTCTTCATCTGGTCGAACATGGCTGCCTCGCGTCTTGAGAACCGGCCGTCACCATCCCAGCGCATCATAGCACCGGGGCTGGCGGGGGCCCGTCATCGCCGGCTCGCGGCAGGGCCATCGCGTCCTATTTTGCCGCCGGCTGATCCATCAAAAAACCGCGAAGGAGCGAAGCTGGCGAAGCGGCGAAGATACGAGAAGGTTTCTCTTTCGCGGCCTTCGCGCTCTTCGCCGCTTCGCGGTTTTCAGAGGTTTTTGGGGGGCTCCCCAGGCGGGATTCGCTGATTGAGGTGCGATGGCCCTGCGGCTGGTGGGGCCGCATTTACCCCTGTGGCAGGATCGTCTAGAATCTGCTTCTCCGTCGCCCCCCCCGAAGGAACCCCCACAATGGGCCTCGAAGCCGTCCTGCCTGCCGAAGGCGTCCTGACCACGCAGCTCCAGAAGGTCATCAACTGGTCGCGCCGCAGCGCCCTGTGGCCTATGCCCTTCGCCACCGCCTGCTGCGGCATCGAGCTGATGGCCACCGCCTCCAGCCGCTACGACCTCGCCCGCTTCGGCGCCGAGGTCATGCGCTTCAGCCCGCGCCAGGCCGACCTCATGATCGTCGCCGGCCGCGTCTCGGTGAAAATGCTCCCCGTCCTCCAGCGCATCTACCAGCAGATGACCGAGCCCAAGTGGTGCATCTCGATGGGCGCGTGCGCGTCGACCGGCGGCGTGTTCGACACCTACGCCGTCGTCCAGGGCGTCGACCAGTTCATCCCCGTCGACGTCTACGTCCCCGGCTGCCCGCCCCGGCCCGAGCAGCTCATCGAAGGCATCATGGCCATCCAGCGCATCGTCGACGAGGACCGCATCCCGCCGCGCGGCCCCGACGGCAAGCGCGCCCCGCTCCAGATCGCCGTCGCTCCGACCCACCGCGTGCGCCCCCAGCCGATGCCGATCACCGTCGGCCAGAGTTGACCCCGCCACCCTCGCGCGACGCCTGACCCGCGTCTTCGTGCATCGACACCAGATGCCCCGCCTCGCCCGGTACCTGGCGCAGCGGCGGGCGGTCCAGCAGGCTTTCGCGCGTCACGTACTCCACCTCGCCGTGCCCCGGCGGCGCGGCGGGCGTCGCCAGCTTCGTCTGCCCGTTGCCCGCCTTCGCCTTCGAGCCCCACTTCGCCTCGTCAAAGAAGCTGATCGGGCTCGGCACGTCACCCAGCAGCATGATCCGCTTCTTGGCGCGGTCCGGGTCCGGCACCGGCGCGGCCGAGAGCAGCGCCCGCGTGTACGCGTGCATCGGATTGCGATACAGCGTGTCGCGGTCGGCCACCTCCACGATGCGCCCGAGGTACATCACCGCCACGCGGTCGCAGAAGTGCTCCACGACCGCCAGGTTGTGCGCGATGAACAGATATGCCAGGCCGAAGTCCTCCTTCAGTTCCGCCAGCAGGTTCAGGATCTGGCTCTGGATCGAGACGTCGAGCGCGGACACCGGCTCGTCGCAGACGATGAAGCGCGGCTCCAGCGCCAGCGCGCGGGCGATACCGATCCGCTGGCGCTGGCCTCCTGAAAACTCGTGCGGGTAGCGCTGGGCGTGCTCCGGCGCCAGGCCCACGCGCTTGAGCAGCCCCGCGACGCGGTCGTCCAGCTCGCTGCCGCGCGCCCGGCCGTGGACCTTGATCGGCTCGCCGACGATGTTGCCCACCGTCATCCGCGGGTTCAGCGAGCCGACCGGATCCTGGAAGATGATCTGCATCTGCTGCCGCAGCCGGCGCATCTCGCCGCGGCTGGCGTCAAAGACGCTGCGCCCGTCGAAGCGGACGGTGCCCTCGGTGGCGGGGATGAGCCGTAGGATGGTGCGTCCGACGGTGCTCTTGCCGCAGCCCGACTCGCCCACGAGCCCGAGCGTTTCGCCCGGGGCGATCGTGAAGGAGACGTCGTCGACCGCCTTGACGTGGCCCACGGTGCGCCGCAGCAGCCCCCGGCGGACCGGGAAGTAGGTCTTGAGGTTGCGGACCTCCAGCAGCGGGCGGTCGGCATCGCCGGCGTCGCCCACACGCGGCGCGTCCACCGGCGCGGGCGCGGCAGGAGGGGAGCCGGGAATCGTGGGGCTGACGGTCGGTTCAGTGCTCACAGGCATACCTTAAACGGTCATCTCATCCGCCGTCACCCCGCGCCAGGCCGCGACTTATCGCGGCAGGTCGATGAAGAGGCTTTGCAAGCGGAACCGGCGATCACGCGGGTCCCACTGCGCCACCGCCAGCCGCAGCGGAATGTCCCCGTCGGCGTCGGCAAAGGCCTGGACCCGCTCGCTGAGCTGCGCGACGCTCGTGACCGGCTCGCCCATCACCGCGCGGATGACCGACCCCGGCCGCAGCCCCGCCTGGCTCGCCAGCGAGTTCGGCCGGACGCGCGTGATGACCACCCCATCGATCGGCTCAGTGCCGAGCTCCCGGGCGTGCTGCTCGGTGAACGCGTCCACCCGATCGATGCCCATCCGGCGGAGCAGTTCGGTGGACGCGCGGTCCGACTCGGCGCCGCCCTCGCCCGCGCGGCCCGGCCGCGGTCGCGCCGCCGTCCGGTCATCCGTCAGCTCACCGAGCACGACCGCAACATCCTGGTATTCGCCGTCGCGGAAGATTGTCAGCACCACCTCCCTGCCCGGCGGTGTACGCGCAATGCGGAAACGCAGTTCGCCGGCGGTGGCGACCGGCTCGCCGTCGACGGCCGTGATGATGTCCTCCGGCTGGATCCCCGCCTTGGCGGCAGGCAGGCCGGGCATCGGCTCGTGGACGAGCACGCCGGCGTCGTCATCGAGCCCGAACGCCCGCGCCTGACGCTCCGTCAGGTCGTCGATCGCGATGCCGAGGAACCCGCGCACCACGCGCCCGTCGTCAATGAGCTGGTCGGCGATCTCGACGACCAGCGCCACCGGGATGGCGAAGCTCACGCCTTGGAAGCCCGGTGCCTGGAATGGCGTGTTGGGGTCCTGGGCGATCGCAGTGTTCATCCCGACGACCTCGCCGCGGATGTTCGTCAGCGGTCCGCCCGAGTTGCCCGGGTTGATCGCCGCGTCCGTCTGGATGAAGTTCTCGTAGCCCCGCTGGCCCAGGATGCCGAGCTGACGCGCCCGGCCGGAGATGATCCCCTGGCTCATCGAAAAGTCGAACCGGAACGGCGAGCCGAACGCGAAGACAATGTCCCCCTGCTCGACCTCCTCGGTGGCGACACGCGCCGGGTGCACGTCTGTCGCGTTGATCCGCAGCACCGCAATATCCGTGTTGACATCGACCGCCGCGACCTCGGCCACGTACGTCCGCCCGTCGACGAACTCGACGACGATCTCGTCCGCGTTGCGGATCACGTGGTTGTTGGTGACGATGTGACCCTGCTCGTCGTAGACCCAGCCCGACCCGTGGCCCGCCGGCCGCGAGGGGCTGAACGGGTCGATGTCCTGCTCCGGCTGGGGCGGGTTCTGATCCGGCTGCTGCCGCCGCTCAAAGCGCTCGAAGAGATCCGGCAGGAGCTGCTCGAGCTCGCTGCGCCCCTGGACACGCCCATCGGCCCGGCGCATGATCCGAATATTGACGACGCTCGGCTTGACGACCTCCGCAACATTGCGAAACGCCCGCGACATCTCGTCAAGCACCGGGCTTTGGTCCAGGTCCTCGCGGATCAGGGTGATGCGGGCGTCCTGGTGCGCCCAGGCGATCCGCCGGGCCAACTCCGGCCCGGTCAGGATCACGGTCAGCACCGTGACAAGCAGCACCAGCGTCGGCCCATACCAGCGAATCCGGTTCATACCAGCCTCCTCACAATCATCAGAAAATCGGCCCGAGTACATCGCCACCCCGGCAGCCGCCGCGGAAAGACCCGCGGCTGACGCCTAATCATACGATCGGCTCCCCCATCAGTTCGATGCAGGGCCGGCAGGGGGCGGGCGGGACCCACTTCTGATTTCTGAATTTTGAATTCTGAATTCTGAATCTTTCGTTCACCGCTGCATCCGGTACGTCCCGCCTTCGCGCAGGTACTCGCCCCGGCCGACCTGCCCCACCCATGCCGCCGCGGCGTCGCGGACGGCCTCGCCCAGGCTCGCCAGCGGCGGGGCAAATGGCGGATGCCAGTCGGTCAGCCCCAGCAGGTCCTGCAGCACGACGACGTGGCCGTGGCACGCGGGGCCCGCCCCGCAACCGATCACGGGCACTGCTGCCCCCGTCCCCGGGTGCACCGCCGCGTCAACCACGCGCCGACTCACCTCGTCCGGCACGGCTTCGAGCAGGATCGCCGCCGCGCCCGCGTCGACCATCTGCGACGCCGACTCGACGATGCGGTCCGCCTCCCACGACCGCCGCCCGGCGGCGCGGTAGCCGCCCTCGGCCCGCACGGTCTGAGGCCGGGCGCCAAGATGCGCCACCACCGGCACGCCCGCGTGCGACAGCCGCTCGACCAGCGGCGTGAAGCTGGCGTCCACCTCCAGCTTCACGAGGTCCGCCATGCCTTGCTTGAGGAAAGCGGTGGCGTTGGCCATCGCCTCGGCGTCGCTGGCCTGGTAGCTGCCGAACGGCATGTCCGCCATGATCAGCGCGCTGGGCGCCCCCCGCCGCACCGCCGCCGTGATCTCGAGCATGAACGGCATGGTGGCCGGCAGCGTCGAGTCGTGGCCGAGGATCATCTGCGCCGCCGTGTCGCCGACGAGGATGGTGCGCAGCCCGCCGCGCCACAGCCACCGGGCGGTGGTCGCGTCATAGCAGGTGAGCATGGCAAACTTCTCGCCGTCGCGGGCCCATTTGCGCATGTCGCGGAGGGTGATGCGCTTTTCGGGGGAGTCGTTCATGGTGCGGGGATTGTAGCGGTTGGCGGCAGGGCCACCCTCACGCCCTGATCGCGCCGCGCAGCCAGTCGGTCAGTTCGATTTTGGTCATGCTGCCGCCGGCCACGGCGAGGGTGACGCGCTCCAGGGCGGCGGCGGCAGGGAGGGGGGCGCCGTTCGTGTCGAGGAACACGAGGCAGGCGAGCGACGCGACGCGCTTGTTGCCGTCATGGAAGGCGTGGTTCTGCGCCAGGTGGTACAGGTACGCCGCCGCCATGGCGGCGAGATCGTCATGCAGGTAGGCGCCGCCGAACTGCTGGCGCGGCATGGTTACCGCCGCTTCGAGGAGCCCGGCGTCGCGCACACCATCAAGGCCGCCGTGGACCCGGATGGTCCGGCTGTGCAACTCCATCACCTGCTCAATGCTGAGAAAGTCCAGCGCTCTGCCCCCGGATCACTCCGCCAGCCGCTTGAGCATGCCGTCGTAGCGGCGCATGATCTTGGTGGTCGACGCCTCGAATCGCTCGGCGTCGATGCCGCCGTTGCTGGGCGTCACCATCAGCGCGCCGTTGCGGATCGTCACCTGCAACGGCGTATCCGCGGTGATGCCCATCATCTCCATCATCGTCCGATCGATCACCAGCGCCTGGCTGTTGCCGTGCTTCTTGAGCATGCGGATCATGGCGGTCGCTCCTTTGCGTGTACCTACCATGTTATAACATCGGCTCAAGCGCCGGTCAAGTTCACCGGCCGCAGAAACCGCGTAGGGGTCGGCTCGGCCCCCCTCGAGAGGGGATGGGGGGAGGGCGTCTCTCCGAACGCCCGATGGGTCGGCGTGCCGTGACGCGTCCGCGCCTCCCGCGCACCCTCCCCCGTCCCCTCCCAAAGGGAGCGAAGCGCAACCCCCGCTCACGCCTGGCTGGCGTGGATGAACTGCCGGTACAGGTTCGCGTAGACACCGCCCGTCGTCAGCAGCTCCGCGTGGCTGCCGCGCTCGATGATCCGGCCGTGGTCCAGCACCAGCACCGTGTCCGCGTGACGGATGGTGGAGAGGCGGTGGGCGACCACGAAGCTCGTGCGCCCGGCCAGCAGCACCGTCAGCGCCTTCTGGATCCGCGCCTCGGTCATCGTGTCCACCGCCGACGTCGCCTCGTCCAGGATGAGGATCCGCGGGTCCGCGAGCATCGCCCGCGTGAAGCACACGAGCTGGCGCTGCCCGAGCGACAGGTGGCTGCCCCGCTCGCCGACCTCCGTGTAGAACCCGTCCGGCATCGCTTCGAACAGGTCCAGGCAATCCAGCGTGCGGGCGGCCTCGATCACCTGCGCGTCGGTCGCGCCCACCTTGCCCACGCGAATGTTGTCCATCACCGTCCCGGTGAAAAGGAAGTTCTCCTGCAGCACGATGCCGAGCTGCCGCGCCAGCGAGTCGGCCTTGACCTGCTGCGTCTCGTGACCATCGATGAGGATCTGGCCGGCCGTGGGCAGGTAGAACTTGCTGATCAGGTTGATGATCGTCGTCTTGCCCGAGCCCGTGTGCCCGACGAGCGCGATCACCTCCCCCGGCTGCGCGGTGAAGTTGACCTCCTCCAGCACCGGCGTGTCGGGGTCGTACGCGAAGCCCACGTCCCGGAACTCGACACGCCCCTCGATTGGCGGCAGGTCAACCGCGCCGGGCGGGTCCAGCGGCTCGGGCTCGTAATCCAGCAGCCGGAACACACGCTCCGCCCCCGCCATCGCCCGCATCGCTTGGTCGTACATCCGCCCGATCTGCGCGATCGGCCCGAAAAACTGCGGCGCCATCAGGAAGAAGAGAACCACCGCCTTGGCCTGCGTCGCGGCGTCCTGGGCGCCGATCCAGTCGGGCCCCAAGCTCCCATACACCACCTGGTAGCCGCCGATCACCAGCAGGATGGAGATGAAGAACTGGCTGTTGAGCTCCAGCAGCGGCAGGAAGACGCCGCTCAGCCGCGCGGCGCGCATGTTGTGCTCGGCGTGGTCCTCCGCCAGGTCGCGGAACATCGCGGCGTTGAGGTCCTGGCGCACGAACCCCTGCGTCACCTTGATCCCGCTGACCGACTCGGCGAGCGTGGCGGTCACGCGGCTCATCGACTCCTGGATGTCCCGCCGCGCCATCGAGATCCGCACGCGGAAGTAGCGGTTGATCACCCACAGCACCGGCGCCATCGCCAGCAGAAAGCCGAAGAGAATCGCGTCGGAATAGAGCATGATCGCCGCCGCCACGCTCATCTGCCCCGCCTGGATGAGTGTCACGAACAGCACGTCCTGCACGCCGGCGCGCAGGGCCTCGGCGTCGGAGACGAAGCGCGAAATGATGCGCCCCAGCTTGGTCTTGTCATAGAAGCGCATCGACAGCCGCTGCAGGTGCTCGAACATCTGCTGGCGCAGGTCGTAAACGACGTCCTCGCCCAGTTCCAGCGCCCAGCGCTGGCGGAAGTGGGCCATGAACTCCGTGACGCCCCCCAGCACGAGGAACCCGAGCGAGCCCAGCACGATGCCACGCCAGTCACGGCTGGTGATCGGCCCGCTGATGATCCACGCGACCATTGCCGCCAGCATCGGAAGCTGGATCGAGCGGATGAACACGAGCGTCAGCAGCGCGTTGCGCTTGCCGGCGTAGGGCCGGGTCTGCTTGAGCAGGCGCACGATGAGGCGCATGCTCAGCGGCCGCCGCCTCGCCTCGCGCTCCGAGTCGAGCTCCACGTGCGTCAGCCGCGACGGCCGGCCGCCCACCGGGCCCGGGTTGCTGGCGGTGGCCTGGCTCATACCGTCGACTCCTCGATGCCCAGCAGACGCCGGCTCTCCTCGTCGGCGATCTGAAGCCCCGCTGCCCGGCGGTAGTGGCCCCGTCGGCCCATCAACTCCTCGTGCGTGCCCTGCTCCACGATCCGCCCCTGGTCGAGCACGATCACCTGGTTCGCCCGCCGCAGCGTGCTCAGCCGGTGGGCCACGACGAACGTCGTGCGCCCGCGCATCGCCTGGTCCATCGCCAGCAGAATCTCGTGCTCCGTCTGCGGGTCGATCGCCGCCGTCGGGTCATCGAGCACGAGAAGCGGCGGCTCGAGCAGCACGGCCCGGGCGATCGCCAACCGCTGCCGCTGCCCGCCCGAAAGGTTCGACCCGCGCTCGCCGACGATCGTGTCGTACCCGTGCTCCATCGCCATGATGAACTCGTGCGCTGCGGCGATGCGCGCCGCCCGCTCGATCTGCTCCGGCGTGGCGTCCGGGTGGCCGAACGCGATGTTCTCCGCCACCGTCGTCGAGAACAGGAAGCTCTCCTGGAACACGACGCCGACGTTGCGGCGAAGGTCGTTGACGTCGTACTCCCGCACGTCCACGCCGTCGATCAGCAGCCGCCCGCTCGTCGGGTCGTGAAAGCGCGGGATCATGTGCAGCAGCGTGCTCTTGCCCGCGCCCGTCGCGCCGAGGATCGCCACGCACTGCCCGGCATCCGCGTGCAGGTCGACGTTGGCCATCGCCGGCTCGGTTGTGTCGGGGTACCAGAAAGTCACGTTCTGGAAGTCGACTTCGCCGCGGGCGCGCGACAGCGGCGTCGGGTCGGGCGGGCTGTCGATCTGCACCGGCGCGTCGAGCACCTCGAAAACGCGCTGCGCCCCCGTCAGGCTCTGCTGCATCGAGTTGGCGACCTGGGCGATGTTGGCGACCTGGGTCGAGAACTGCTGCAGCAGGCTCGCGAACACCAGCAGGATCCCGATCGTCAGCGTCTGCTCGTGGATGTAGATCCAGCCGCCCATCAGCAGCAGGATCACCAGGTTGCACTGCGGGATGAACGAGATCAACGGCACATACGTCGCCACGCGCCAGAAGATCCACCGCTTCTGCACGCGCACGTCCTCGTTGGCGTCGCGGAACTTCTCGATCTCCTGCTCCTGGCGCGAGAAGCCCTTGATGACGCTCACCGCCTGGATGTTCTCCGAGATCACGCGCACCGCCCGGTCCATCAGCTCCCGGTTGCGCCGATACGCCGGGCGGACCACCTGCGCGAACCGCATCGCCAGGTAGCCCAGCAGCGGCGTCGTGCCCAGGCACGCGAGCGTCAGCCAGACGTGGATGCTCATCATCACCGTCAGGAAGAACCCGAGGCTGATGAGGATCATTAACACCTGCACCAGCACACCGTCGATGAACATGCGCACCGCCTGAACGTCGGCGGTGACACGGTTGATGATCGACCCCGACTCGTTGGCGTCGAAGAACTGGAAGCTCAACCGCTGGAGCTTGTCGTAGACCCTGGCGCGCAGCTCGAGGATGATGTCCTGCACGAGCCGGGCGCGCCACACGTGGCTGACCCGGTCCAGCGAGAAGCGGACCGCCGCGATCCCCAGCACGCCCACGCCGATGACGAAGATCTCGAAGAGCTTGGACCAGTCCTCCGGCGGCGCGAGCCCGAAAGGGTAGCGCGGCGGGCGGGCGTTGGGCACCTCCCCGAAGACGATCACGTCCACGCCGACGCCCGCGAGCCCCAGGCCTGACAGCGCCATCGCCAGCAGGCACATCTGCGTGAGGATGAGCCTCAACGTCTGGGCGCGGTAGTGCCACGCCAGCGCCAGCATTCGCAGAATCAGTCGGCCGGTGGAGGTCCCGGCGTCAGCGAGCTTCTGTGGATCCCGTGCGTTGTCAGGGCCCCGCGGGCCCGGTTGGTCAGACACGACTCAATATCCCCGTCGCCGGGGCGTGCACAGCAAAGCACGCGGCCGACGCCGCCTTTCCATCTGTTATCCTGCATCTTCTCAAGCGAATGCCCGATCTGCCCTCAGTCTAAGGCCTTGCGCGAGCCCGGCAAGTCGCCCCGACCCGGCGATCGGCGGGCGGCGCTGCGGTAACCAATTATGTATACACCGTTTGTATGCCGAATTCCCCGCCCTGGGCTCGGGGCAAATTCCGCGCCAGGCCCCACGCGCCCACCCGCGATCCCCCTCTCCCCCTTTCCGAGAGAGGCCGGGGGAAGGTGCCCCCGCCCCCGCCACCCCGCCACCCCGCCACCCTCCGCAGCGTCATCTCCACCATCCCGCTCAAATGCTATACTTACGAAGCCAATCCCTTGGGAAGGAGCACCCATGACCACGAGCTTCGGCGCTCTGTGCACTGACTTTTATGTCAACCAGAAGCTGACTTTAAAGATGGACCTGCCTGCCGAGCGCGAGACGCTGCTCCACTTTTTCGATCGCGTGCGCAAGTCCTACACCGCCATGACGCGGTTCCGCCGCTACGAAGGCGAACTCGCCCTCGAGTCCTCCCGCCGCGAGGCCGAGTACCGCTGGCTGTCGCTGCGCCGCACCAGCATGCGGGCCGGGCACGTCAACCCGGAGACGATGGAGGACGCGTACACCTACCATCGCCAGCTCCTCGAGCTCGCCCCCCCGTTCCTGTCGATCAGCCCGATCGACGTCGACTACCTGGAGGTGCTCTTCGGCTTCGACCTCGAGTGCGAGGAGAACCACGACGAGATCATCTACCACGCCCTGATCGAGGACAGCCCCCTCGCCCCGATGCTCACCGTCCCCGGCACGAAGTTCCTCGACGTCCAGCCAGTGTTCGGCCTGTCGCTCACGTCCTCGGGCGATACCCAGGCCTACTTCGAGGTCAAGACGCGCCCCAAGAACCGCCGCGGCTCGTCCCGCAGCGGCGAGCCGATCAGCCTGTTCGTCACCATCCGCAAATATGGCCCGGTGGACAACGGCGAGCACCTGCTCCAGACCTTCGACAACCTGACCCAGCAGGCGGAGACGCTCGCCACCGACCGCCTCGTCCCGCACCTGCTGACCCCGATCGCCCGCCACATCACGTCGGGCAGTGCGTGAGGGCGGCCTTGACTTTCACGCGGCGAACGACAGGACTGTGAACCCGGAGACGGGAGCGTGCGCGTACGCATCAGGCATCTGCTTGTGCAAGCCGGCCCCGACCGGCACTTCCTGATGGCTACGCACGACGAGACACTTCGCGTAACATCGACCGTCGACTATGAGAGGCAGCGGATCACTCTGTCGTGGCACCGTTGTGGCCGAACCTGGCAGTTCGGCTACGGCAGCGTGTATGGCTCCGCCGAGTCGGCGCTCGCCCGGGATGACACCGTCGTGATTGTCGGCCGGAAATTCAGCGAGCAGTGGAACTTGGGCTGGGAGTTCCGATACCTCGGTCCACTCACCGGGAGCGCCAGGTTGGACTACGTGGGTGTCGGCCCGGCTCGGCTGTGCCCCCAATGGGTGCTGCGGCGTGAGGACCATGGGCGAGTGGCGATCGGATACCGCCGCGCCTGCGTCGAGGGTGCGCTGATCGCCACGAGGAGGGCGAGCGACGTGGATGTTGCGCTTGGCTTGGTGTGTACAGCGATGGATCACTTCGGCCGCGACATCCATGGACCATGAGTGCCTACCCGCGACCGTGCGAAAACAACGCTGTGCGGACCACGACTCACCCGAGATCACCGACCAGCGGGAAAGGTCCGGCACAGCGGACCCTACGGTCGGCGCGGGCGGCTCGCGAGCAGGCCTGCGGTCACGAGGCCCAGGAGCGTGAGCGTGCCGGGCTCGGGGACGAGCAGCGTGTAGTTGACGCCGGCTGCGGACGCCACGTCGACGTCGGTGCGCACGGCGCCGGTCTCGTCGCGGACGATGATGCCGATGAGGTCCGCCGAGTTGCTGAACTCGATCTCGGTGCGGCCTTGCAGGAAGTAGTTGAGGCCCGGGCCGTCGTTGAGGAACTGGTTGCGCGTCTCGATGACGAGCATCGCGTCGAGGGCGACCGGGAGATACTCACCGCTGATGGGGTCGACGGGAATGTTGGCGGTGAGCGTGTAGGTGGCGTCGACGCCGGGGATCGGCTGGTTGAGGACGCTGACGTCGTCGTCGAGGGCGCTCCACATGGCGGGCGTGGGCTGCTGCGCGTCGGGGTCATAGATGGTCAGATCCACGCTGATGGGCGCGGTCTCGGCGCCGCCGGCGCTCGCGCTGAACTGGAACTTGGTCTTGAGGCGATACAGCGGCTGCTGGTCGTCGGCGATGTCGGCGACCTGGCTGTGGGTGCCCTCGGTCTTCCAGATGTACTGGATGCTGGTCAGCGCGGGCAGGCTCGGGCCCTGGGCGGTGAGCGTCAGCTCGTCGCTGAAGCTGACGCTGCTGTAGATCAAGGCGTCGGAGCGGGTCCAGAGGCTTTCCTCCGACGTGCCGCGCATCTCGAAGTCGTGCTCCTGGAACGCCCACATCGCGACCGGCCGATTGGTGAGGTTGACGAGGCCGCTGGCGAGCGTGCCGTACTCGTGCGTCTGGTGGAGCGTGTGGTACTCGCCGACGGCGGCGGCGGAGCCCTCGCCGTTGATCAGCTCGGACTCCCCTTCGGTGCGGTCCTCATAGATGAACTGGTCCGTGACCATCACCAGATCCTGCTGGTAGGACTCGAAATAGGCATAGGACGACAGCTCGGCCCGGGCCGGTGTCGCCGCGAGCGCGAGCAGCGCGAGGGTCGCCACGCCGCCGACTTGCGCGAGGCGCGCGCTGCGGGAACGATGCACGTATGACATGGTCTGCCCTCCTGACGACTGGCCGGCTGGCGCCGCCGGCGCCATATTCCGCTAGGCCGCATGATACCCGATTGCTAATATAAGGCTTCGTGCAGCGCGGTCCATGGGTGTAAACACACCAACGCCGCCGCGGCAGGCGAAGGAACATGCCAGCCATGGCCACGTCCGATCGGTTTCGCCTCAAGGACATGCGCAGCGTCTACCGCCTCGTCGCCGACTGCTGCGACGTCGGCGGCAATGCCGAGGCGTGGCGGCTGCGGATGCTCGACGGCCTGCGCGAGCTGGTCAGCGCCCAGGTGGCGCTGTGCATGCAACTGCACGACGTGGGCACCGACGACGAGCGCATCGCCGCGCCGCTCGATGCCGGCTTTCTCAGCGGCGCGGGCCGCGCGCTGTGGGGGCGCTACCAGCGCGAGCGGGCTTACCGCGACGACCCGTTCCACCTCGGGTTCTACGGCCGCTTCACCGGGTCGCTGCGCACGCGATGCCTGGCGTCGGTGGTCGAGGCGCCGACCTGGCGGCGGTCGCGTCACTACAACGACTTCGTGCGGGCCTGCGGGCTGGAGGATCGCATCACGTCATCGCTGCGCCTGCCGCAGCTCGACGCGTCGGCGATGCAGGTGATCGTGCTGCACCGCGCCGCGGGCGACGGGCCTTACACGCGCCGGGCGCAGCGGCTGGTGCACCTGTTTCACCACGAGCTGGCGGGCCGGCTGGGCGGTATGCTCGCCCTGCCCGAGGCGGAGTCCGCCGAGCCCGCGCTGCCCCGCCGACTGCAGCAGGTGCTGGCCTGCCTGCTGCGCGGCGACAGCGAGAAGCAGGTCGCGCGCCGACTGCACATCAGCCCGCACACGGTCAACCGCCACGTCCAGCGGTTGCACCAGCGCTTCGACGTGCGCAGCCGGGGCGAGTTGCTGTTCCGCTGCCGCGACATGCTGCCGACGCTGGAGGCGTAGGGTCCGCTGTGCGGACCACGCATGGCCCGGGACTACCGACCAAGAGAAAGGTCCACACCGCGGACCCACGCGTCGCCCAAGGACGACCGCTAACGGCCCTCCCCACCCTTCCTGTCTTCCTTCGTGCCGTCGTTGTGCCCTTCGCGCCTTCGTGGCAATCCCGAAGCGCCTACCGCGACGCACGCTCCAGCCGCTCGCGGATCACCCGCGCCCTGGCGGTGCGGCGGGCCGCCGCGTCCATCTCCTGGCCGCAGATCCGCTGCAGGTGCGCCGGCTGCGTCAGCAGGAACAACTCGTTGATCCCGCGGATGTCGACGTGCTGGATCCGCCCCAGGTTCACCCCCAGCCGCAGGTGCGACAGGAGCTGCAGCACCTCGTCCGTGCCCATCACCCGCGCGTGCGAGAGGATCGCCCACGCACGCCAGACCTTGTCGTCGAGCTGGGCTTCGCGCTGCTTGAGCAGTGCCTGCCGGGCCTGCTGCTCGTAGGCGATGATCTGCGGCACCACGGTATGCTCGAAATCGGCGAGGATCTCCTGCTCGCTCTTGCCCAGCGTCGTCTGGTTGCTGATTTGATAAAGATCGCCCAGCGCCTCGGAGCCCTCGCCAAAAAGCCCGCGCACCGCCAGGTGCATGTCGCGCGCCGCCCGGCGGACCTTCTCGATCTCGCCCGTGAGCTTCAGCGCCGGCAGGTGCAGCATCACCGACACGCGGATCCCCGTGCCCAGGTTCGTCGGGCAGGCCGTCAGGTAACCGAAGCGGCGGGAGTAGCTCCAGTCCAGCCGCGCTTCGAGCACGTTGTCGATGTGATCGATCTGGTCGTACGCCTCGGTCAGTTGCATCCCCGAGCGCAGGACCTGCACGCGCAGGTGGTCCTCCTCGTTGACCATGATCGCGAACGTCTCGTCGCTGTCGATGGCGACGGCGCGGGGCACCTCGTCGCCGGCCTGGGCGTGCTGGCGCGAGATGAGATGCCGCTCGACCAGCAACTGACGATCGAGCGACGGGCTGTCGGGCAGCTCGATCCACAGCAGGTCCTCCGCCAGTTCCTTGGAGAGGATCTGTTCGCGGGCGCGCTGCAGAACCTCGTGCCGCTGGCGCCGGTTGGCGCGGCTGACGAAAGGGAAGCCGGCGATGTTGCGCGCGTACCGGATGCGGCTGGAGATCACGATGTCGCTGTAAGGCCCGGCCCCGCGAAGCCATTCCCCGGCATGCTCGGTCATCTGCCGCAGGCTCATGCCGGCTCCTCCTCTTCGACCCGCCGAATGTCGTCGCGCAGGCGCGCCGCCAGTTCGTAATCCTCGCCCGCCACCGCGGCATCGAGCTGCTTGCGCATGCGCATGAGTTGGGCCTGCCGCTGCTCGCCGGTGCCGGCGCGGCGCGGGACCTTGCCCACGTGATGCGTGCCGCCCTCGTGGGCCCGTTCGAGCAGGGGGGTGAGCGGGCCTTCAAACGCCTTGTAGCATTCGGCGCAGCCCATCAGGCTCGTTTCACGAAACTGCGAGAAGCTCATGCCGCAGCCGTCGCAGACAAGCTCGCCCGCCGGCGCGCCGCCCCCGCCGCTGTGATGCTTGACGAAGTTGGTGAGCAGCTCATTGATCGGCGTGTGGGCCGCCTTGACGGAGCCCATGCCCTCCTCCGCGGCGTGCAGGTCGCACAGGTTTTTCTCGATCTTCTGCCCCTTGACGATCTCGACGGATCGCGTCGTCGCCGGGCGGTCGCATTTGTCGCATTTACGATTCACAGTTCACCTGCCACCGATTCTAGAGTCCGACCGCTGCTGCTTCAATGCAAACCCCCGGCACGGGCCGTCGACGCCGGCCGGGGTCGGTTCGTGCGCTTGCGGTGATTGAGGCGAGCGGGCGGGGGCAGGGGCCTCACGGGCGGCCTCGAATGGCGCGGATGATCGGCTCCAGCGGACCCGTCTTGTCCAGCACCGCCTCCACGCCGACCTGGCGCAGACGATCCGCGGCGATCGGGTTGGGCATCGCCGTCATGGCGATGATCCGCACCGCCCCGAACCGGTCGCGAACGTGCTGCACGTTCTCAAGCGTGCGGGCCAGATCGACGCCCACGTCGATGACGACCACATCCACCCCCGCCGCCCCGGGCGGACCGTTGCCGCCGGCGGGGCTGGGCGGATCGAGCAACGCCGAGTCGCCGGGCCCCGCCGGGCCCTCCGTCGCGGCAGGGTCGGCGGCCACGGGGTCGGCCATCGCGGCCGCCCCGGGCGCATCCACCGGTGGCCGGTCGGGTGCCTCGACGACCTCCACGTCTTCGACGCTCGCGAGCACGCCGAGCAGCGACTCTCGCACCGCCGGGTGATCGTTCATGAGCAAGACGCGGATCATAAGGGACCAATCGGTTAGCCGGGTCGCAGGGTTGAACCGGTTTGACCGATCAGAACCCCCAACTTGCCGCCGGGGTTCCCCCGACGCCGCCTGGGCCATCAGCCTCACTCGGCCGGACCCAGCCACGTGACCCGCAGTGATTTCCCGCCTGCCTGCCCCTGGCCGCCCGCAGCCGCCTTCAGCGCCAGATCCTGCGTCAGCCGCGCGTGGTTGCGCAGCGACGCCGACCGCCCGACGAACGCCCCGAACAGCCGGGCGTTGTTGACCATTTGCAGCTCTGCCGCCGGGGCGACGAGCCGAGCCGCGACCTCGACATTGTTGTCGAGCTGAAGCGCGTCGGAACCGGTCTGGTACATCGTCACCGCCGCCGGGTCCGCCTCGCCCGACGCCGGTGCGTTCACCCGCGCGTTGTGCTCAAACCGGAGGCGATCGGCATAGACCGTGAGCGTCGCGCCCGGCTGGAGGACGATCCGCCCCTCATCGCTCACCTCCAGCGTGCCCGCCGCCACGATGGTCACGTCGCCCTGGATGCGCAGCTCGAAGCCGTCGCCGATGCGCACGTGGCGGTACCAGTGCGTCCCGCCTGCGAGCGTCCGTTGGCCGGCGGAGGGAAAGTTGCTGTCGGGTGGGTTCGTGGGCCCGCCGACGGGAGGCGTGACCTGCGGCAGGGCGAGCGCCTGCTCGAGGTTGCCCACCTCGCCCGTGACGCCCGCCTCCCCGCCTGAGCCTTCGACCACCTCGCCGGGGTCGCCCCCGGGGCCGATCAGCAGATCCCCATGCAGCGTCGCCGTGTCCTGGAAGTGGACTTGGTTCGCGCCCGTCGTGTTGGTCGCCACGCTCGCCGGCGGCCCGCCCGGGTCCGGCGGCCCGGCGACATAATTGCCGCTGCGCGAGTCCAGCGCGTCCACTCGGCTGTTGTCCTGCATCCAGACCAGCTCCGCCACGGCCAGGGCGTGATCGAACGCGGCGCCCTCGGTCCCGCCTTCCACCCGCACGCGCGCCAGGTAGCGGGCCTGACCGAAGTACGCCTCGCACGTCAATACCACCGGGTCGCTCAGCCCCGGCTCGTCCGCGTCGCCGTCGGTGGCGGTGACCGAGAACTGCCCGCCCGCGTACGCCTGCTCGTTGACCCACACGCCCGCGCCCATCGCGTCGCGCCAGTTGCTGTTTGAGCCGATGGCTGCCAGCGCGGCCGCGAGCCCGGAGTCGGCGATCGCCCGCGCCTGGTCGTGCTCGACGATGTTCCGGGCGATCGTGCTCGACGTCGTCTGGGCCGCGAGAAACGGCAGCGCCAGCACGCTCGCCACGACCAGCGCCACGACGACCAGCGCCAGCGCAAGCCCCCCGTTTCGCCGCGCCGCCGCGTCCGCCGACTCCCGCGTTGCCCGCGCCTTGTTCACCATGGTCTGCCTATCGCGTCAGCGTCGGACAGGTCCGCGGAGCGGACCCTACTCGGACCGCCGCGTCGCTGCGGCGCTGGTCGTGTACGTCCCCGTCGCGGCGTGCAGCGCCAGCTCCCACCGCACATGCCGCCCCACCCCCGCTACCCCGTCATCATCCACCATGATCCGCCAGTCGGCCACCGCTCGCCCCCACCGCTCGCCGACGAGTTGCCCATCGTCGATGAGCTGTCGCGTCAGATTCGCAAAGTCCGAGCTCGGCTGGTACGTCTCGTCCGTCGCCGCCTCGTCGGCCGCGTACGCGAGCAGCGCTTGCGCCTCGGTATCCAGCTCGATGCGCAGCAGCCCGCGCAGCGTCGGCGCGTCCTCGGCGTCGGCCGTCGCGACCCAGAGCACGAGGTAATCCTCGCCGCTCGCCAGCACCTGGCGCGACGCGCGCACCGCTTCGGCGACGCGCTCGTTGAGCATCATCCCGCGCACCAGCAGCTCGCGCATGTCGTGGCGCGACGTCGTGCCGTAGGTCGTGGCCGCGAGCATCCCCGCCACGCCCAGCCCGACGATCGCCGTCCCCGCCAGCGCGAAGGTCAGCTCGATCATCGTCAGCCCCGCGCCCCATCGCCGCCCCCGCCACGCCCGCCGCTCGCGGCTTCGCGCGACCGGCCGACCGCCCGGCGCGCCTCGACCAGGAAGTTCTGTATGCCCACCCACCATGCCGCATCACTCCGCCGCGAACCGTGTCAGCCGCCACGTCCGCCCGCGTTCGTCCTCGACCGTCACCGTGATCCGCCGCCCCGCCTGCGGGCCCAGCGCTGCCATGCCGAGCGTCTCCGGCTGCACGCTCACCGTGCGGCTGAAGACCTGGTAAGCCGCGGGGTACGCCTCGCCCGTCACGTCCACGATCGCGCCGGCCGACTGAGAAAACCCGTCGTACGCATCGACGTCCGCATACGCGACGCGCAGCACGCGCTCCAGCGTCGCCTCGGCGAGCGCCGCGGCTCGCGACTGGTGCAGCGCGTCGTGCGTGTGCATCTGCCCCGCCAGCACCGCCTGCGTCAGCGCCGCGACGATCACCGCGAGGATCAGCGACGCCGCAAGCACCTCGACCAGCGTAAAGCCCGCGCGCCGCGCCTGCCCCGCAGCGCACCGCAAAGCCTTTGATGCCACTGCCATACCCCGCATCATCGGCCGATCCCCCCCGCCGGTTGATGCCCGGCCCCCCGCCACCTCACACACCCCGCGGCCGCGAAGCCCCGACCCGGAGCCCGAAACCCGCCGCGTCACATACTCACCACCTCCCCCTTGCATCCGTGCGCCCATATTGGATGCTTCCCGACATGAACCGATCGCGCCACCCCCGCGCCGCCGCGGGCATGACACTCGTGGAAGTGACGATGGTGCTGCTTGTGCTGGCCATCGCGGCTGCAATGGTTGCGCCGTTGATGGGGAGCACCGCGGCCAGCCAGTTGCGCTCCGCCGCGGCCATGCTCGTCGCCGACCTCGATGCCGCACGCCTCCAGTCGCTGACGCGCGGCCACGACCGATACGTTGTCGTCTTCGACATGGACGCGAACGGGTATCACCTCGCCCGCGCCTCCGACCCCGCCAAGGCCGTCACCCACCCCGTCGATGCCGGGCCCTACGTCGTCCGCTTCGGCCACGGCCGGGCCGCCACCCTCGCCGATGTCCAGATCACCGACGTCCAGAGCCCCGCCGGCGACGACGCCATCGCCTTCGGTGCCTTCGGGCAGCTCACGTCCGACACGCCGGCGATCATCACCCTCACCGCCGACGGCGGCAGCCTCACCATCACCCTCGACGCCGTCACCGGCGAGGCGACCATCTCCGACCTGTAACCCTCCGGCCCGGGTGGCCGGGTGCCGCTGACAAGCGGAGTCCGCGGAGCTTGTCAGTGCGAATTGCAGCCAACACTGACAAGGCCGAAGACGTCCTTGTCAGTGCCACCCCTACAGATCAACGAGAGGCGCTCTAACCGGCGACCGCCACTGCCGCCGCCACTGGGTTCGTCAGCTCGCCGACGCCCGCCACCGCGACCGTCACCTCGTCGCCGTCGCTCAGAAACACCGCGGGCGAGCGGCTGAAGCCCACGCCCTCGGGCGTGCCCGTCAATATCACCGTCCCCGGCAGCAGCGTCGTGTCCCGCGAGATGAACGCGATCAGCTCCGCCACGCTGAAGATCATGTCCCCCGTCGTGCTCGACTGCATCCCCCGCCCGTTGAGCGTCGTCGACAGCTCGAGCGCCTGCGGGTCGCCCACCTCGTCGGCCGTGACGATCGCCGGCCCGAGCGGGCAGAACGTGTCGAAGCTCTTGCCGCGGATCCACTGTCCGCCGCCGCCCTGCTTCTGCCACCGCCTGGCCGACACGTCATTGGCGACGGTGTACCCGAGCACGTGCTCGAGCGCCCGCTCGCGGGCAATGTCCCGTCCCGCCTTGCCGATCACCACCGCCAGCTCGACCTCGTAGTCGGTCTCCGGGCCCCGCTCGCAGCAGGCGGGCAGGCGGATCGTCTCGCCCGGGCCGATCACGGCGGTCGTCGGCTTCATGAAGATCACCGGGTGCTCGGGCAACTCTGCCCCGGTTTCTTTGGCATGCGCCCCGTAGTTCAGGCCGATACAGAAGACATTGGCCGGCTCGATCGGCGCCAGCAGGCCCGCGACCCGGTCGACCGGCCCCGCGGGCGCGACGCTGTCGGTCGGCGGGCCCGGCAGCCGCCGTGCCGTGCCGTCGCCTTCATCGACGCCATGGTGGATCTGTCCAGCTTCGTCGCGGTAGCGGATCAGTCGCATCGAGGGGTTCTCCCGCCCGGAGGGTTCGGTATAATCATCACTTTAGCCTTCGCCCCCGCCTGACCCAAACGGAGCCGACACCTTGGCTCGAACGACCTCCCCCCCCGCCCCTGCGCCCGCCACCGCGGCGACGACCCCCGCGCCCGGCGTCCCCGCTCACGGTGACCCCACGCCCGCACCCTCGTCCGCCGCCCCGCGCACCTGGCACGAGCTCCGCGACCCGGCCCAGCGCACCGACGTGCCCGAGGGCCTCTGGATGCGCTGCCCCAACTGCGCCACCATGCTCTACCGCAAGCAGGTCGAGCGCAACCTCCACGTCTGCCCCGACTGCGACCACCACTACCGCATCGGCGCCGACGAGCGCATCGAGCAGCTCTGCGATCCGGGCAGCTTCGAGCCCGTCTGGGACGATCTCGAGCCCGCCGACCCGCTCAGCTTCGTCGACCGCATCCCTTACGAGCAGCGCCTCGCCCGCGAGCAGCACAAGACCGGCCGGCGCGACGCCGTCCGCTGCGGCCGCGCCTTCATCAAGGGCCGCGGCATCGTCCTCGCCGCCATGGACAACCGCTTCATGATGGCGTCGATGGGCTCCGTCGTGGGTGAGAAGATCACCCGCGCCGTCGAGCTCGCCATCGAGACCGACCGCCCGCTCATCATCGCCGCGACCTCCGGCGGGGCGCGCATGCAGGAGTCGTCCATCGCGCTCGCCCAGATGGCCAAGGCCTCCGCCGCCCTCGCCCGCCTCGACGAGGCCGGCGGGCTGTTCATCTCACTGCTCACCGACCCGACGTGCGGCGGCGTCACCGCCAGTTTCGCCATGCTCGGCGACGTCATCCTCGCCGAGCCCCGCGCCTACATCGGCTTCGCGGGGGCGCGCGTCATCGCCAACACCGTCCGCCAGGAACTGCCCGAAGGCTTCCAGCGATCCGAGCACCTGATGGAAAAAGGCTTCATCGACCGCGTCGTCCATCGCAACGAGCTGCGCAGCGAGATCGGCCGCGTCATCGACTACGCCGGCAAGTAGCGGCCGCTGGGCGGACCATGGCTTGACTCGGCGGGAAATCGCCCCCCCCCTCACTCGGCAATGCGATAAATCCGCACGTCATACGCGTCAAACGCGTCGCGCCACCCCGTCCCCTCGCCGGCGATCGTCCGACCCTCGCCCACCACCTCCACCGCCTTCGCCGCCCCGGCCGCCAGCGCGAAGCGCGCCTCCATCGGCCGATTGCGCATCCCCACCGCGAACACGTACAGCGCCCCCTCGTGCCGTCGCACCGTCACAGCCACCCCCGCCGCTCCCGCCTCGGCGTCCGTCGCCTCCACGTTCACCGCGCCCGCCACAGCCGGGCCGTTGATCACCGGCGCCAGCTCCGTCACCTCCCGGTTGATGCGCGCCACCGCCTCGCGCATCGTGTCGTTGGCCAGCAGCGCCGCGGGGTTCCGGTGCCCCTCGCGAAAGTCGTGCACGAACCAGCACAGCCCGCGCGAGCCATGAATCACCGACATCCACGTCTCCGCCCGCACCTGGTGCGGCGTGGCGATGCGCTCGGGGTTGTGAATGTGCGTGGACTCCAGCACGTTCCACACCGGCTTGCGATCGTCGACGAACCCGCGCAGCCGCTCCACCCCCTTGGCGACGTACCACAGGTAGTCGGCGCCGTTGGGGTCGAGGATCGTCTTGCCATCCGGCCCAGGCCGCTTGATGTTCGCCACCGGGTAGACGTCGTACGAGACGATGTCCGCCCCGCGCGCGTACAGCGGGTACTGCTCGAGCGTCGCGCCGCGGCCGGGGAAGTCGTCATTCGCCACCCCCTGGCCGAAGTTCACGACGATCGGCCGCGTCGGGTCCGTCTCGCGCATCCGCTGGCCGTTGCGCTCGATCTCCGCGGGGTCGCGTGGCCCGCCCATGCTCCCATCGGCGTTGGGCCGGCGGTTGTCCGGCTCATCGCCATGCATCCACGCGATGATCGGCGAGTCGCCGCGCTCGCCGTCGGCGAGGCTCACCTCGTTCTGCCGACAGATCGCGTACAGCCCCGCGTCGCGCAGCCGATCGAGCTGCTCCTGCGTCGGCCCCTGGTGCAGCGAGAAGAACGTGTTGACGCCGATCGCCTGGTACTCGCGCGCCAGCGCCGGGTCCTGGGCCCAGACGAGGATCGGGAAGAAGCCCGGCTCCCGCGGCGGCCCGTGGCTCCACGCCGCGTAAGGACTCTGCCAGCTCGTCGCCTGTGTGCTTGTCATCGCGCTGCCCCTTCGATCGGTGGTGCGGTGGTGACAGTGTATCCGCCGCCCTAGCATTTGACCGTGGAACAAGGGGCGGGATCGCCCCGCGAACCCAACCGCATAGGAATCGAAACGATGCCCGACACCGCCCTCCGCAACCAGCTCGCCCGGCTGCTGACCACCTCCGACGCCCACATCGACTTCGAGCGCGCCGTCGCCGACCTGCCCGCCGCCGCCCGCGGCCGCCGACCCGGCAACGTCCCGCACACACCCTGGCGGCTGGTCGAGCACATGCGCCTCGCCCAGCGCGACATCCTCGACTTCTCGCGCAACCCCGACTATCGCGAGCCCGCCTGGCCCGACGACTACTGGCCTGCCGACGACGGACCCCCGGAAGACCCCGCCTGGCAGCGCAGCCTCGACGCGTTCCTCGCCGACCGCGCCGCGATGGTCGAGCTCGTCAACGACCCGGCCCGCGACCTGGCCGCGCCCATCCCCTGGGGCGACGGCCAGACGCTGCTGCGCGAGGCCCTGGTCCTCGCCGACCACAACGCCTACCACGTCGGCCAGCTCATCACCGTCCGCCGCCTGCTGGGCGCGTGGCAGGACTGACGGGCACGCCCGGCGCCGCCGCGCGCGCCTCCGGTCCGTCGACCGACACGCCTTCGGCCGCCGTCCCCTCGCGCCCGCCATACACCTTGCGCAGCAGCCACAGCGACACGTGCACCAGCCCGATCAGCACCGGCACCTCCACCAGCGGCCCGACCACCGTCGCGAACGCCGTCGGCGACGCGATGCCGAACACCGCGATCGCCACCGCGATCGCCAGCTCGAAGTTGTTGCCCGACGCGGTGAACGCCAGCGTCGCGCTGCGCGGGTAGTCCGCCCCCAGCCACCACGCCATGAAGAAGCTCGCCAGGAACATGACGACGAAATACACGCTCAGCGGCAGCGCGATCCACAGCACGTCCAGCGGCTGATCCACGATCCGCTCCCCCTGGGTGCTGAACATCACCAGGATCGTAAACAGCAGCGCCACCAGCGTGATCGGAGAAATCCGCGGCACGAACACGCCGTCGTACCACGCGCGCCCCTTCATCGGCACGAGAATCACGCGGCTGAGAACCCCCGCCGCGAACGGCACGCCCAGGTAGATCATCACGCTCGCAAAGATCTCCCCGATGCCCACGTCCACCGCCACGCCCTCCAGGCCGAACAGCCCCGGCAGCACGGTGATGAACAGCCACGCATACAGCCCGAACGTCAGAATCTGGAACACGCTGTTGAGCGCGACCAGCCCGGCGGCGTACTCGCTGCTGCCCCGCGCAAGCTGGTTCCACACCAGCACCATTGCGATGCACCGCGCGATGCCCACCAGGATCAGCCCCACCATGTAATGCATCCACCGCTCGTCGGGCCCGAGCACCGCCGGCGCGATGTAGCCGAAGAACACCAGCGCCAGCGCGAACATCACTGCCGGCCCGACGATCCAGTTCTGTACCAGCGACAGCCCGAGAATGCGCACGTCGCGAAACACCCGCGGCATCAACTCGTACTTCACCTTCGCCAGCGGGGGATACATCATCAACACCAACCCGACGGCGATCAGCAGGTTCGTATGCTCACCCACCGTCAGCTTCGCGTTGAACCGCTCCACCCCCGACTGGAAGTAATACCCCACGCCGACGCCCAGCGCCATCGCGGCAAAAATCCAAACCGTCAGGTAACGGTCCAGCAGCGACATCCTGCGGGCGACACTCTCATTCATGATTGCTGTCCTTGTTGCCGCCTGTTCCGGCGCTGTCAATAGGCCACGGGCAAACGCGAAGCGGCAAGCCGTGCTCGCATCCGAGCCTCGCGGCTTGCCGCTTCGCCAGTGGCGACCGGCCCGCCGACGTGATCACCGCGCCTTCCGCGCATGAATCATCGTCGACAACACCTCGGCCCCGGACGTGTCGCCCTCGAGCCATTGCGTCACCGGCCGGGCCTGCCGCTCCGCCGGCTCCAGCCGCACCTCCACGAACCCCGTCTCCGCCAGCCACCGCTCGAGCTCCTCAAAGCTCGCCGCACCGCTCACACACCCGCACAGCAATTCCGGGCGATCCCTCACCGCCGCCGGCAGCGGCTTCGTCGCGACGACATCCGAAATCACCACGCGCCCGCCGGGCCTCAGCACGCGGTACACCTCGCGCCACACGGCCGGCTTGTCCGGCGACAGGTTCACCACGCAGTTCGAGATCACCACGTCCACGCTCGCGTCCTCGATCGGCAGCCGCTCGATCTGCCCCTCGTGGATCGTCACGTTCTCAGCGCCCGCTTTGCGTACGTTCGCGCGGGCCGCCTCGACCATGTCCGGCGTCATGTCCACGCCGATCACGCGCCCGCCCGGCCCGACCTGCCGGGCCGCGAGCAGGCAGTCGATCCCCGCGCCGCTGCCGAGGTCCAGCACCGTCTCGCCCGGCTTCAGCGCGGCCGCGGCCACCGGGTGTCCCGAGCCCAGCCCGAGGTCCGCGCCCGCCGGCAGCGTCGCCAGCTCCTGCGCGGTGTATCCCAGCCCCGTCGAGCACGTCGCCTCCGCCACATCGCAGCACCCCCCGCCACCCTTACCGCTCTGACGCGCGATCTCGCCATACCGATCGCGCACCTGCTCGTGCACCTTCTGTGAATCGTTGCAGCAACTCATGACAAGCCTCCTGGCCAGCGGCCATGGGTGAATGTTCCAGACCAACAAGCAGCCGTTCCGACACGGCAGCAATCAAACGGGTGCCACTGGTGGCTCGCCCACCAGTGCTGGTGCCGGGTGCTGCGCCTCATCCCCCGCCTCCGTGTCCCTGTGTCTCGGTGGTTGTTGTCAGCCCCCCAGGCAGCGTCTCAACGAACGCCCGAATCTCGTCGCGCACCCGCCGGTAGTGATCCAGCGCCCGCTCCGGGTCGGTCTCCCCGGCCGCGAGCCGGGGCGGATCGTCAAATCCGCGGTGCACCACCGTCGCCTCGCCGGGAAACCGCGGACACGTCTCGTGCGCGCTCGCGCACACCGTCACGACGTAGTCGAAGCTCACGTCCGCCAGCTCATCGAGCGTCTTGCTGTGGTGGCTGGCGATGTCGACGCCCGCCTCGGCCATGACGTGCACGGCATGCGGGTTGAGGCCGTGCGTCTCGATCCCCGCCGAGTACGCCTCGATGGCGTCGCCCCTGAGCTGCCGCGCCCACCCCTCGGCCATCTGGCTGCGGCAGGCGTTGCCGGTGCAGAGGAACAACACCCTCAGCTTGGCGTTGGCGTTCGGTAGCATGCCGTCAGTTCCTCGAGGGCCTGCCCGCGGATGCAGCAGAGCCGATCCGCGTCCGCCACGGCCGCCTGCTCCTGTTCAAGATTGCGCAGTGCCCAGCGAATCGCCTCGCGCACGACGGGCGGCGCCCCCCGGCCGGCCAAGCGGTAGTAATGCCACCGCCCCTGCTTGCGCCGCTCGATGAGCCCCGCCTGGTGCAACAGCTCCAGGTGCCGCGACACCGTGGACGGCGCCAGCTCCAGCAGCTCGACGAGCTGGCAGACGCAAAGCTCCCCGCGTCCCAGGGCCACGAGCGCCCGGACGCGGGTTTCGTCCGACAGGGCCTTGGTGATGGTGAGAAAGTCTCGCATGGGGCGGCGCGTCCGGGCATAGTCACTTCGTCAGATGCCGAAGTATACACGCAGCCCGCCCCATGTCAACCAGCCATGAAGGAGTTGGCGCAGAGCCCACTGCCCCCGGCCATCGCGTCTTAATGCTGGGTTCATCCGGGATCTTCGGGGCCTGACCCCGACCCCGGGCCGTGTCGCAATCGCTGGCACCAGACTTCAGCCCCGCAGGGGCTGCGGGTTGTAGCCACGGGTGCAGCGCAGCGGAACCCGTGGAACGCGGC
>JBBDRN010000025.1:0-123123 GCA_040905445.1 Phycisphaeraceae bacterium
CCACTCCTGCCACCCCCCCCGCCACCGCGACCGGGCGTCCCAGTGCCGCCTCGATCCGCTCCTGCGTCACCCCGCCGGGGCGCAGCACGACCGGCTCATCGCCCGCCAGTGACACCACCGTGCTCTCGACCCCCGTCTCGCACGGCCCTCCGTCGACGATGCACGCGATCTCGGCCGGGCCACACGCGGCGAATTCGTCGCGGACGTGCTCGGCCCGCGTCGGGCTCACGCCGCCGAACCGGTTGGCGCTCGGCGCGGCGATCGGCAGGCCCGCCTCGCGGATCAGCGCCTGCGCTGCCGGGTGGGCCGGCACGCGCACCGCCACCGTCCCCAGCCCCGCGGTGACGAGGTCGGGCACGGTCGGCTGCTTGGGCAGCACCAGCGTCAGAGGCCCCGGCCAGAACGCCGCCGCCAGCACCCGCGCCGCCTCGGGGAAGTCCGTCACCAGCCCCCGCACCGCGTCGGCGTCGGCGACGTGGACGATCAGCGGGTCGAACCGCGGCCGACCTTTGAGCTCGAACACCCGCGCCACTGCCCCGGCGTCCAGCGCATTGGCGCCGAGGCCGTAGACAGTCTCCGTGGCGAACGCCACCACCCGCCCCGCCCGGAGCGCCGCAGCCGCCTCGCCGACCCGGTCAATATCAATAACTGGAATCATTACAAACGTTTGCACCACCTCAACACGACCCGCCGGCCCCTTCGTTCAACCACGAAGCGGCGAAGGTGACGAAAAAGCGAACCAAAGCCCGGCGTCACATCCCCTTCGCGCCCTTCGCATCCTTCGCCCGCCGCTTCGCGGTTCATCCAAGGTTTCAGCGGTGCGACCGCCTCACCCCACCCGCTCGGCCTTGAGCTCGCGCGTCATGAGCTGCGTGATCCCCTCCAGCGGGTCCAGCCCCTCGAACAGCACCTGGTGAATCCCCTGCGTGATCGGCATCTCCACGCGGTGACGCTCCGCCAGGGCGACGACCGCCTTGGTCGTCGGCACGCCCTCGACCACGCCCGGGATTTCCTCGAGCACGTCGGCGAGCTTGCGCCCGCGCCCGAGCTGCTCGCCGCAGGTGCGGTTGCGGCCGGTCGGGCTGAAGCAGGTGGTGGCGAGATCGCCGACGCCCGCGATGCCGAAGAACGTCTCCTGCCTCGCGCCCATCGCCACGCCCAGGCGGGTGATCTCCGCCAGGCCCCGCGAAAGCAGGGCGCTCTTGGCGTTGTTGCCCGCCTGCAGGCCGTCGAGAATGCCCGCGGCGACGGCGATGACGTTCTTGGTCGCCCCCGCCAGCTCCACGCCGAGCAGGTCGGTGTTGGTATAGACGCGGAACCAGTCCGTGGTGAACGTGGCCTGCACCAGGCGGGCGAGCGACTCGTCCTCCGCGGCCGCGCAGACCGTCGCGGGCAGGCAGCGGGCCAGCTCGGTGGCGACGCTGGGGCCGGAAACCGCCGCGAGCGGGTGCTCGCCCCCGTCCCCGCCACCCGCCTGGCGCAGGACGTCGGCGATGATCTGCGTCGGGCGCAGCATGGTCTCCTGCTCGATGCCCTTGGCGACGGAGACGATCGGCACGCCGGGCGGCACGTGGGCCGCCAGCCGCTGCCAAGTGCCCCGGATGTACTGCGTCGGGATCGCGTTGACGAGCATGTCGGCGCCGGCGGCGGCGGTGGCGTCGTCGGCGGTCAGCCGGATGGCGTCCGGCAGGCGGAAGCCGGGCAAGTAGCGGCTGTTCTCCCGCGTCTGGATCAGCTCCGCGATGTGGTCCGGGAACGGGCCCCACACCGTCACGCCGACGCCCTGGCCCTCGAGCAGCAGGGCGCAGACGCTGGCCATCGAGCCGTCGCCAATGATGGTGATCTGTTGGGGCCGGGTCGTCATGGGCGCTCCTGGTGGGGAAGGGCGGCGGATGCACCGGGATTGTCGGGCCAAGGGTCGACCGGAGCAAGCACACACCTGGAGGAGGTGTCATTAAGGTGGAAAGGTGGACTGGTAAGGGCTCAACAAGCCCGCTATAAGATTCTCCGCATCCACCGGCGCGGCCCGCCGGGCGGGCGCGTCGTCGCTGGATTTCCCATACGATGATCGCAGGTTGCCTAAATTGACCCCGGCTGAAAGTCGATCCAAAGCCTTGACAGACGCCCGGCGCTGTCCCACCGATCCGCAGGAGACCGCTGTGAGCTGCAATCCCCCGGTCCGGAAACCCTTTGTTCGCGCTGGTATCCTGCTCGCCTGCGTCACCGCGCTGGCGGCATGCGAAGCGGACACGTTCTTCGACCCATCCCGGCCCGGGCGCTTCGAGCGCACGCCCGTGACCCTGCCCATCCTCGACCAGCTCGACATCATCGACGAGCCCAGCCGCATGCGACAGGAGATCACGTCGGTCCGGCCCGAGGACCACGTGCCCGATCGACGCGAGTACGTCATCGGGCCCGGCGACGTCGTCACCGTCGTCGTCTTCGAGCTCCTGCAGCCGGACGTCGACGCCGTCAACACCCGGGTCGTCGACGCCATGGGCATGATCCGGCTGCCGGTGATCGGCGCGGTGCAGGCCGCGGGCATGACGCCGACGCAGATGGAGCAGCACCTGCGCAACGTGCTGGAGCGCGAGGGTGTCCTGCGCGATGCGACGGTGAGCATCATCATGGAGCAGGCGCGGCAGAACACCTTTTCGATCCTCGGTGAGCCGCGGTCGGGCGGGACGAACGTGGGCATCTACTCGATTCCCGAGCCGGACTTCCGGCTGCTCGACGCGCTGGCGATGGCGCGCGGCATCCCGGGGCGGACCAAGAACCTTCAGATCTACCGCCAGGTCGCGCTCAGCGACGATGCCGACCTGCCCGAGGGCGTGGACGTCGACCTTGACGACCTGCCCCGCGACGCGCTGCCGGACGATCCCGAGCAGTTGCTCGAGGAGCTGTTCAACGACGTGGGCGAGCCGCGGGAGCCCGAGCCGGGGACCGGCGGCGAGGCGAACGGCGCGCCGGTGCCGGACGCGGCGATGGACGCCGGCCTCGAGGAGGCCCGGGGCACGCAGTGGGTCAACGTTGACGGCCGGTGGGTGCGCATCGAGCCGGAGCGCCCCAGCGAGCCCGGCCGGGACGTGGCGGCGCAGATGGACGAGCTGGTGACCCAGCGGATCATCGAGATCCCCTACCAGGATCTGCTGCACGGCGACATGCGCTACAACATCGTGATCCGCCCGGGCGACGTGATCCGCGTGCCCGCGCCCAACGCGGGGTTCGTCTACATCATGGGCGAGATCAACCGCCCCGGGGCATACACCGTCCCGGGCGAGAACGAGCTGACGCTCAAGCAACTGATCGCCTCGGGCGGCAACCTCGGCGCGCTGGCGATTCCCGAACGGGTGGACCTGGTGCGCCGGGTGGCGGACGACCGCGAGACGATCGTGCGAATGGACCTTCGCGCCATCTTCGAAGGCCGCAAGCCCGATATCTTTCTCAAGCCCAACGACCTGATCAACGTGGGCACGAGCTTCTGGGCGACGCCGCTGGCGGTGGTGCGCAACGGTCTGCGTGCGAATTATGGCTTCGGATTCGTCCTGGACCGAAACTTCGCCAACCAGGTATTTGGCGCCCCGTGATCCGGTGCTGACCGTCGCCTCGGGGGTCCCGGTCACGGATGCCGGGCCCGTCTCAGCCGCCAGGAAGGCCGATTTCCCCGCCGTGTGACCCCTGGCTCGCCGACGCTGCGCCAGCGCCGGGCCGGGCGGGCCCGCGGGTGGCGCGCGAACCGGCGTGGCCTTCTGGTCGTAGCGTGCCGGGGAGAAGGAGCAGTCGCCGTGCACGTTGCCCAGGCGCTCACGTCCCTTGCCGTCCGCGCGCGTTTGCGGAGGGTTCAGCCCGTGGAACCGGCATGAGCAGCACTGCCTCGGTTACCAGCCTGACATCGACCGCTGCATCCCGGCCGCTCGTGACCCGGGAGGGGTGGCTCTGGATCGCCATCGTCGGCGGGCTTTTCGCCCTGTTCCACCAGCACTTTCTCTACCGGACCTGGCTGTTCGCCAGCACCGATGACAACTGGTCCCACGCCCTGATCGTCCCGCTTATCAGCCTCTACTTCATCTACCAGCAGCGCCAGCGCCTCATGGCCACGCCCCGCAAGGTGGCGGTCACGGGCCTGCCGATTTTGCTCGCCGGACTCGTCGGGTACGCGTTCTGGATCTTCCCGGGGCGCGTCGACATGTTCCAGGGCTACAGCATGATCCTTGCCCTGTTCGGGCTGACGATCTTCATGCTTGGCTGGCGGATGATCGCCGTGCTCTGGCTGCCGATCCTCTACCTCGGCTTCGCGGTCAAGGTCGCCGACAAGCTGTGGGAGTGGGTCGCCTTTCAGCTTCAGCAGGTCGCCGCCGTGGGCGCCACCTTCGCCCTCAAGTTCTTCACGACGGTGTTCGACTTCGACGTGGCCTACCAGGGCTCGACGATCGAGCTGCAGTTCTGGCAGAACGGCCACTGGGTCGCCGAGAAGCTCAACGTCGCCGAGGCCTGCGCCGGCCTGCGGATGCTCATGGCGTTCCTCGCCTTGGGCGTGGCGCTGGCGTTCATCTGGGACCGCGCCTGGTGGCAGCGGCTGATCATGGTCGGTATGGCCGTCCCCATCGCCGTCTTCGTCAACATGGGGCGGGTCACCGCCCTCGGGCTGCTGTTTCTCGTCAACCCCGAATACGCGCGCGGCGACTTCCACATCTTCGTCGGCATGCTCATGCTCATCCCGGCGGCCCTGATCTTCCTGGCCTTGGGCTGGGTGCTCGAGAACATCTTCATCCGCGATCCGGACGCGCCGGGCCCCGTTGACGCCGAGGTCGCCGCCCCCCACGCCCCGCCCGAGCACAGCGACGAGCCGCGCGAGGCCCGCGCCGGGGCGATCGGCCGCGGCCTGGCGATGGGCATCGCCCTCGTCGCGCTCGTGGGCCTCACTTACGTCCTGGCGCTGGGCACGATCCGCCCCGACATCGGCCTCGGCGGGTTGTCGCCCGCCGCAGCCGGCACGTTGCTCGTGGTGTGCGTCCTGGCGCTGGTCGCCGCGGTGCCGCTGATCCGCCGGCTGCTGCCGGCCGCGGCGACCAGCCGGCAGTTCACGGTCGCGGCGGCGATGGCGGCGGGGGTGCTGGGGGCGGCGCTGGCGGGCCAGCAGTCGGCCATCGCCCTGACCCAGGCCGTGCTCATCAAGGAGCCCGTGCCGCTGCGGCATCGGATGATGCTCTTCCCCGAGCGGGTCGGCACCTGGGAGCTGTGGCGCGAGGATCCACCGCTGAGCAAGGACCTGGTCGCGGAACTGGGCACGGATCAGTACCTGTCGCGGATCTACCGGGACCGGGCGTGGCCTGAATCGGAGCCGGGTTCGATCGTGCGGCTGCACGTGGCGTACTACACCGGCACGCCGGACACCGTCCCGCACGTGCCTGACCGGTGCTTCGTGGCGGCGGGCATGGAGTACGTGGGACGCAGCGGGCGGGTGCTGGAGCTGACCAGCCCGCAGCTCGAGCCGGACCCGGAAAGTGACAATTATCTGCACCCTGCGACGCTTGAGTCGATGGTGCGGATTCCCGATAAGCGTATCAACACCACGCAGTTCGCGTTCGCCCGGCCCGAGCGGCCGGGCGCGCGGGAGCACGTGCTCTACTTCTTCGCGGCCAATGGGCGGTTCATGGCCACGCCGGAGCAGGTGCGCATCGACGGCTTCGACCCGCGGGACCGCTACAGCTACTACGCGAAGATCGAGATCCAGGTGCTGGGCGTGGCGGATGAGGAGCTGGCGGCCGAGCGGGCGCGCGACATGCTGGACGCAGCCCTGCCGGAGTTGATGGCGATGCTGCCGGACTGGGTCGAGGTCCAGCGCGGGCAGTGGCCGGTGCAGCCCGACGCCGCCGGGCAGACGTTGACGGATTGATGAAACCCGCCGGGCCCCGGCCCGGCATCGAACACGTGAAGGCGGAGGCGTTATGGCCGGTCGAGTAAATACGCATTTCGTGCTGATCCTCAGCACCAGCCTCGTGGTCCTGGTGGGCCTGGTGGCGGCCTACTGGGTCGTCTTCGTCCAGCGCAGCGTCGAGCAGCGCATCCACCTCGGCGACGTGGCCATGGCCGAGGGACAGTACGAGCGGGCAATCGACGAGTACGCCAAGGCGATCCCGCAGGATCGAACCAACATCGAGCTGCTCGAAAAGCACCTCGAGGCCCTTCGCAGCGTCGAGGTCGACGACCACCTGTCCGCCGAGGACTACCTGCGCTGGCGGCAGGGTACGCTGCAGACGCTGGTGGAGCTGGACCCGGCGGACGAGGCCCGCGTCGAGCGGCGGTTGGCGTTCGAGTATGACCTGATCCGCGACGAGCTGAGTTCATGGCAGATGCTCGAGCACCTGGCCACGGGCGTGCTTGACGCCAATGCCCAGAGCGTCACGGCCCGGCGTTACCGGGCCAGCGCGCAGGTGCGGCTGCTGTCGGGGGACCTGTCGCGGCAGGATCAGCTTCAGCCGCGCGAGGACCTGCGGGCGGTGCTCGAGGCCGCGCCGGGCGATCCCGAGGCGATGCATTACCTGGCGCGGTGGAACCTGTTCGAGGCGCGTCGGCTGGACCAGCCGGGGCGGGATCCTGACCAAGCCGCCGAGCTGCGCGCCGAGGCGATGGCGATGTCGCGGCAGATGCTCGAGGCCGATCCGGACGACCTGCATCGGCAGTATCGGCACCTGCAGATTCTGCTCGCGTCGGGGCTGGAGGATCGCGATGAGCTCGAGGCGCTTGTGCGCGAACTCGAGGCGAAGTTGACCGAAGCGCCGGAGCCGGCGTACGTCGTGCTGGCGCTGGTCGACGCGCTGCAGGTCGTCGACCAGCAGCCCGTGGGCGAGGGAGGCTTGACCTGGGGGCTGGAGCGCGGGCGCGATCTGCTCCAGGCCGCGATCGAGGTCCGGCCTGACGTGGCGGACTTCCGCGCGGCGCTCGGCCGGATCGAGGCGGCGGCAGGCCGGCCCGACGAGGCGATCGAGCATTACGAAGCCACCCGCGAGATGACGCGAAGCGCCCTGGTTCGCGACTACCTGGCCACGCGGCGGACCCGGATCAACGCCACGTTCCACTTGGCCAACCTGCTCGTGCGGCAGGCGGCGCTCGCCCAGGGGGAGGATCGCGCGGCCGTGATGGACGAAATCCGCAGCCTCACAGAAGAGATCGCGTTCCAGGTTTCCGGCGAGGCGGCGGCCGTGCTGCTGATCGAGGGCAAGCTCGCGCTGCTCGAGGGGGAGTTGGCCCGGGCGGCAACGTTGCTCGACCGCGCCAGCGAGGGTTATCGCGGGGCCAACCCCGAGCCGCTGCGCTTCGCCGCCGGCGTGTACGAGCGCCTGGGCGACTGGGGCGCGGCGGCGGACCGGTTGCAGGCGTGGATCGCCCTGCAGCCGCAGTTGCTCGAACCGCGCCTGCAACTGGCGGAGCTGCGCGGCCGGGGCGGCGAACTGGACCAGGCCGAGCAGGTGCTGGCCCCGGTGCTCGCGGCCCAGCCGGACCACCCGGAGGCGAATCGGCTCCAGGCGGCGATCCTGATGCAGCGTGGGCAGATGGACGAAGCGATGGCGGTCTACGAGCGCCTCGACCCCGAGACGCTCGGGCCGCGCGGCCTGGTGCAACTGGTGCAGCTCTATGCCGCCCAGGATCGGCGCGACGATGCGCAGGCGGTGGTGGAGCGGCGTCTGGAGGCCGACCCGGGCGATCTGGTGGCGCTGCAGATGCTCGCCGGGCTCGACGCCGAGCAGATGGAGGCCCGCCTCGCCGACGCCGAGGCGGTCGGCGCGGACGCGTCGGCGGTCGATCGGCTGCGGCAGCGGCTGTCGGGCGAGTCGCCCGACCTGGCCCAGATGCTCGCCGAGCTCGTCGACCAGGAGCAGGACCCGATGCGCCGGCTGCTGATGCGGGCGCAGGGCAACCGGCGCATGGGCGATCGTGAGGCGATGCACGAGGCGCTGGCCGAGGCCATCGCGATGGACCCGAACCACCGGGCGCTGGTGGCGATGCGCTTCGAGGTGGCGCTGGAGGAGCGGGACTGGAACACGGCCGCGCAGATGGCCGAGCGCGCCGGCGAGGACGACCTGGACATGGCCCGCGGCGCGTTCTACCGCGGGCGGCTGGCGCTCGCGCAGGGCGAGTCGCGCCTCGCGGTGGCGCAGCTTCGGCAGGGCCTGGCGGCCCGGCCCATCTTCTCGGAAGGATACCGCTACCTCGGCGACGGCCTGCGTGCCGGCGGAGAGTTCAACGACGCGCTCGAGGCCTATCAGCAGGCACTGGATCAGCGGCCGGACAACGCCGGGGCGATGCGCGGGCTCGCGGCGGCGCACGACGCCCGCGGCGAGCACGCCGAGGCCTTGACCTGGCTCCGCGACGCGATCCGCCACGGCGGGATGCGCGACGAGCGCCTGCTGACGGCCTACCTGGACTACGAGCAGACGCACGGCGACAGGGAGCGGGCGCTAATGCTGCGGCAGCGGCTGGCGGAGACGCGGCCCGAGCACATGCTCAACCAGCGCGGGCTGGCGGTGCTGTTGGCGCAGATGGGACGGCGTGATGAAGCCCGCGACGCAGTCGCGCAGCTCGTCGAGCAGCACGGCCAGACGCGCGAGACGATGGAGGCGGTCGCCGAGGTGCACCGTCTCGCCGGGCAGGTGCAGGAAGGCGCCAACGTGCTGCGGCGGTACATCAACAGCCGCGGCGATGATGTCGAGGCCGCCGACTACGTGCTGCTGGCACGGTACGGGATGGCGGTCAACACGTCGCTGGACCAGGTGATCGGCGCTTACGAGCGCGCCCGCCCGCTGGAGGACCCGCAGCGGATGCAGGTCACGCGCGAGCTGGCCGACCTGCTGTTCGGCCGCGGCGAGATGGAACGGGCGCTGACGTACTACGAGCAACTGTACGAGCAGCAGGGCGACGACCCGAACGTGGGCCTGCGCTTGGCGGAGACCCTCCTCCGCGCCGACCGGACCGACGAGGCCGGCGCCGTGCTGGAAGGCTTGCCCGGCAGCTCGCAGCGGTCGGCGCTGCTGGGGATCGTGGCGCGGCGGCGCGGCGACCTGGACCAGGCCGAGCGGCTGCTCGACCAGGCCCTGGGCCAGGCCCCCGCCAGCGCGCAGCTCTACTACGAACGGGCGCGCGTGCGACTGGAGCAGGGCAACGAGACGGCGCTGGCGATCAGCGACCTGAATTCGGCGCTCGAGCACCGGCCGAGCCTCGTGCAGGCCAGGCACCTGCTCGTGCGGATCCACGTCGGGCAGGGCAACTTCGACGAGGCCCGGCGGCAGTTGCGCCTCGTGCTCGGCCAGCAGCCGAACAGCACCTTCGCCAGGCGGCTGCTGACCGAGTTGCTCATCGCCGCGGGCGACGAGGCCGGGGCCCTGCGGGTCCTGGAAGAGGGCGAAAACCGCTTCGAGCAGGACGTGACCTGGCCCTGGCTGCGGGCGCAACTGCTGACCCAGCGCGGCGAGCACGGCCGGGCCGTCGCGGCCTGGCGCGTGGCGCTGTCGCGCGGCAACAGCCCGGCCTACCTGCTGGGACTCCTCGACGCGCACCTCGCCGCGGGGCAGACGGACGCGGCCCTCGCGCTGCTGCGCGACCACGAGCAGGCCGTACGCTCGGTGCCGGCCCTTCGCGCCGTCCAGGCGCGGGCGCGGGCGGCCGCGGGCGACCGGCGCGGGGCGGACGAGGCGCTGGCGCAGGCGGTGCAGGCGAGCAACAGCGTGGAGCACCTCGCGACCGTGTCGCAGCAGATGGTGCTGGCCTACGGGCCGGACGAGGCGATCCAGCGGCTGACGGCGATGCCGGTCGCCGGGCCCGACGCCTGGCGCGAGCTGACGCTCGCGGGCATCGAGGCGCAGGCCGGCCGCTCGATCCAGGCGGTGTCGCGGCTGGAGGCGATTGACGTCGGCGACGACGCGGCGTTGACGGCCCTGCGCGACCGGGCGCTGGCGCAGGCGCTGCTCGAAGAGGGCGACTACGAGCGGTCGCGGCAGGTGTACGAGCAACTGCTCGAGGCGGACCCGGACCACCTGGTCGCACTGAACAACGTCGCGTATATCATGGCCCGCCACTTGAACGAGGCCCAGGCGGCGCTGCCCCGGATCGAGCGTGCGGTGGAGCTGGCGCCCGACAACCCGCACGTGCTGGACACGCTGGGGGTGGTGCTGCACCACAGCGGCGAGCTGGAGGAGGCTCGCCGACGGCTGGAGCAGAGTCTGACGATGCGACCGACGGCGCGCGTGTACCTGCACATGGCGTACGTGGACCGCGACATGAACGAGCCGAGCAAGGCGCGGGAGATGGCCGAGCAGGCGCGGGCTCTGGCGCTGCGCCGCGACGACGAGCAGGTGCTTGAAGAGGTCGAGCAGTTGCTGGACGAACTGAGCCGCTGATCGGCAGGATATTGAACCCAACCCTCCGAGAGGATCGATCGATGAGTGCAATGCCCCCCTCCCCGATTCCGCCGCTGGGGCCGACGTCGGCCGCGGCGATGCCCGCCCCGCGTTCGCGCACCAAGGCCGTGGACCCGCTGCGCGTTCTGCGCCAGTGGATGTGGGTGCTCATCGCCCTGTTCGTGCTCGGCGTGGCGCTGGGGACGGGCCTCTGGGCCATGCTGCATCAGCAGGCGCCGCGCTTCACGTCCGAGGCGACGTTCCGCGTCGTGCCCAGCGCCGCGAGCGTGTGGGACCCGGAGATCGGGGGCATGGGCGACATCGGCCGGGGCGACGTCATCGAGCGGTTCATGCAGAGTGAGGTGCAGCGCATCCAGAGCGAGGAGGTCGTGCGCGGCGCGATCCGTCGCCCCGAGGTGCGTGAGACGAAGTGGATCCAGCGCTTCATCGACGACCAGGGTGGGCTGAACGTCGGACGGGCGCACGAGCGGCTGATCGAGCGCAACATGCGCGTGGGCATCGTGCGCGGGACGATGCTCTTTAGCGTGCGGATCAGCACGCGGGAAAAGGACGACGCGCAGCGCATCCTAAACGCGATCAGGGCCGAGTACGACCAGCGGATCCGCAACGAGACCACGCGGCAGTACACGACGCTGCGGGGGACATTCACCAACGAGCTGCGGCGCTGGCAGACGGACCTGGCGCAGGCGCACGCGGAGCTTCGACGTTTCGTCGTCGACGAGGACCTGGCCAGCCTCGAAAGCCGCTACAGCGAGGCGAGCATCAGCTACCAGCGTCTCGCCGAGCAGCACGTCGAGCTGGAGATGGCGCTGGACCGGATGCGCGAGGCCTACCAGATGCAGCGCGACCAGCTCGAGCGCGGCGAGTACGAGGCCGGCCCGGAGACGCTGGCGCAGATCGAGATGCGCCCGGGCATCGAGAACCTGAACGAGCGTACGCGTCAGCTTCGGCTTCAGCGCGATCGGCTGCTGGGACGCGGCTTCGACGAGAACCACCAGCGGATCCATGACATCGACCAGCACCTGCTGGCCATCGAGGCCGAGAAGGAGCGCGAGATCCGCCGCATGATCCGCGAGTACCAGGCGGCGCGGGTGGACGGCACGGCGAACATGATCCAGACGGTTAGGGGCCAGCTCGACGCCCTCGAGCCGAAGATCGTCGAGGCGACGCGTCGGCTGGCGGATATGAACGAGCGCTTGAGCCGGTACCGCGAGCTCGAGGAGCGTGTCGAGTACACGCGGACGCGTCGCGACTTCGTCGAGGAGAAGCTGGCGGAGATTCGCCTGATGGGCGATCGGCCGGACATGCTGCCCGTGCAGGCGCAGATGGGCCCGACCTCGCCGGAGCTGACGTTTCCGCAGATCCGCATCATCGTGCCGGGCGTGACGCTCCTGCTGCTGGCGATCGGCGGCGGGTTGATCTTCCTGCGCGAAATGCTCGACCAGCGGCTGCGCGGCCCGGCGGACCTGTCGCTCTTGGGCGACGCGGAGTTGCTGGGCGTCGTGCCCGACGCCCGCGAGGACCGGGCCGGCACCGGGCGCATCGAAGGCGCCGTCGAGCAGGACCCGGCCGGGCTCATCGCCGAGGCGTTTCGCCAGGTGCGCAGCGCCGTGCTGAGCAAGATGGACCGGCGGGGGTACAAGACGCTGATGATCGTCGGCCCGCAGGCGGGCTCCGGCGCGTCGGCGGTGGCGCAGAACCTCGCCGCCAGCCTGGCGTTCAACGGGCGCAAGGTGCTCGTGATCGACGCGGACTTCCGCCGGCCGGTGCAGCACCAGCTCGCCGGCGTGGGCAACGACAAGGGGTTGATCGACTGCCTTAAGGGCCAGGCGTCGCTCGCCGACGTGGTCGTGGCGCTCAACGGCGACGGGCTGAGCGTCCTGCCCACGGGCCAGGCGCGGCAGGCTGCGCCGGAGTTGCTCGAAAGCGTGCGCTTCCGGACGCTCTTGAGCGAAGCGGAGCGCGAGTACGACGTGATCCTCATCGACGCCCCGCCGGCGCTGCTGGCGGCCGACGCGCAGCTTCTGGCGCGGCACCTGGACGCGATGGCGGTCGTCGTGCGGGCCGACCGCGACAAGCGCGGCATGGTCGACCGCATGATCCGCCAGCTCGACGGCCAGCGGGCGGACGTGCTCGGGCTCGTGCTCAACGGCGTGCGTCCGAGTGCCGGCGGCTACTTCCGCCGCAGCTACCGCGAGTTCTACCGCTACCGGGCGCTGCAGGCGTCGGAGGCGCCCGGCACCGGCAAGGGCCGGACCCCCGCCGCCCCCGCCCGGCAGTTGGAGACCGAGGCGGCGACCGTCGGCAGCGGCAGCAACGACGAGCCGCACGACGGGCGCGGTTAAGCCCGGCGGCGAAGGCGGAGATCGTCGGCCGCGGGCCGGCAGGGAAGGGACATGGGTTTGAGCCTGACGAGCCTGGCGACGACCGCGGCCGGTGGTCCCGGCACTGGCGGGGCCGGTGCGGACGGGGTCGTTGCCGTGATCGCGCCCTATATGGCGGTGTTCTTCATCGCCTTCTTCGTCGCGCTGCTGCTGACGCCGGTGATGCGCCTGCTGGCCCTGAGCAACGGGGTGGTGGACCACCCAGATGTGGCGCGCAAGCTGCACCGCGAGCCGATCGCGTACCTCGGCGGGGTGGCGATCTTCCTCGGCTGGCTGGCGGGCGTGAGCGCCTGCTACGTCGCGTCGCCGCAGAACCTGTGGGCCAGCGGCTTCAGCGTCGCCGGCATCCACGTGCCGATCAGCATCATCCTGGGAGCGATGGCGATCACGCTCACGGGGCTGTTTGACGACGTGTACGGCATCAGCCCGCGGGTGAAGGTGGGCGGGCAGCTCTTTGCCGCCGCCGCACTCGCCAGCCAGGACGTGGGCCTGCGCCTCGTGGAGAACACGCTGACCATCGTGGGCGTGAGCGACGCGCCGGACTTGCTGGTCTACACGCTGGGTACGGCGGTGATCGCCGGGTTCGTCATCGGCGGGTGCAACGCGATGAACCTGCTCGACGGGCTGGACGGGCTCGCCGCCGGCGTCGGCGCGATCGCGTGCCTGGGGTTCCTGGTCATCGCCGGCGTGGTCGCATTCCGCGCCGGCGGGGAGCCGGCGATCGACGGCTATGCCGACGGCGTGCGCATCATCATGTGCCTGGCGGTGTTGGGGGCGCTGCTGGGGTTCCTGCCCTACAACTTCAACCCGGCGACGATCTTCATGGGCGACGCCGGCTCGCTGCTGCTGGGCTACCTGTGCGTGACGACGATCCTGCTGTTCGCACAGACGTCGGGCAGCGGGCTGCTGCTGGTGACGGCCGCCCTGATCGTCTTCGCCCTGCCGATCACCGACACGTCGCTGGCGATCTTCCGCCGCAAGATGCAGGGTCGGCCGATCATGTCGCCCGACAACGGGCACCTGCACCACCTGCTGAGGCGGTCGGGGCTGTCGATCCGCCAGACGGTGGTGGCGCTGTACAGCCTGGCGGGCGTGTTCGCGGTGCTGGGCGTGACGATGGTCGTCCTCGAGGCACGCGTCCGCTACGTGCTGGTGCTGTTCCTGGCGCTGTACGCGCTGATCATGATCACGGCGTACAAGTACGGCCAGGCGCAGGCGGCTGCCGCGCGGGAGGCTCCCGAGGCCGAGGCCGGGATCGAGGCGTCGTTGCCGGGCGCGGGCGGTGAGCCGGGCGAGGCGGAGCCTGTGGCGGCATCGTCAGGGCCTGCTCACCCGGGCGGGCACAACCCGGCGTAGGCGCCGCGAAGGGCCCGTGGCCCGGGACGGGCGGTGTGGGAACCGACCTCGGGGAGGATTGGGGGCGGCCTCCGGGCGATTCACGGTTACCCCAGCTTGCAGGGGTCAGGGGGGCTGTTACAATGATACGACGGTCGATGAGGCGGCCGGCCTGAGCGGTATGCGCCGCTCGCCTGCCGTTTCGTTTCTTTTGTCAACCTCGTGGTGCGGCCGATGCGAATCGGCCCGATTTCCGCGCCCCCGGCCGCAAGCTCCAAGGCTGCCTCGTCAGCCCGGGCTCGACCCTTCGTCATGGGTCGCACGACGCCGACGCGCGGGCGGGGCTCCACGCCCCATTGAAGGAGCACGTGATCATGGCATCCCTCGCCAAAGACCTGGTCGAAGCCGGCATTCACTTCGGCCATCGCGCAACGAACTGGAACCCGAAGATGGCGCCCTACATCTTCGGCAAACGAAACAAAATCCACATCATCGACGTGAAGCAGACCATCAAGGGCCTGCTGCTGGCGCGAAAGTTCCTCACCCGCACCGTCGCCTCGGGCAAGGACGTGCTCTTCGTCGGCACCAAGCGGCAGGCCCGCGCCATCCTCGAGCGACACGTGCCCGACACCGGCATGCACTACGTCACCGAGCGCTGGCTCGGCGGCACGCTCACCAACTTCCGCACCATCCGCGAGCGACTCAAGCGCCTCGAAGAGCTCGAGCAGATCGAAGAGTCCGGCCAGATCGACAACTACTCCAAGAAGATGGAGTCGCAGCTCCGCCGCGAGAAGGACAAGATCCTGCGCAACCTCGGCGGGCTGCGGAGCATGACCAAGCTCCCCGGCGCGATGGTCGTCATCGACGTCGCCCACGAGCACAACGCCGTCAAGGAAGCCCGCAAGCTCGGCATCCCGACGGTCTGCCTGATCGACACCGACTCCGACCCCGACTTCGCCGACATCCCCATCCCGGGCAACGACGACGCGATCCGGGCGATCGAGGTCGTCGTCGCGAGCCTCGGCGCCGCGGTGATGGAGGGCAAGACGGCCCGTGCCCAGGCGCAGCTCGAGCAGCAGGCCGGCCAGGAGCAGCCGGGCGAGTCGGCGGCCCGGGGCGCGGGGCAGCCTCGTCGCAGCCGGCGCACGCAGTTCCGCGCCGAGGGCGGTGCGGACGAAGCGCCCGCCGGCGAGGAAGCGCCCAAGCCGGTGACCAGCGCCGCGGGCCACGAGGGTGGCGAGCGTGCGGCGCCGCAGCAGCCCTGAGCGGTCGGCGCGCGACCGACGAACCAATCAAGAATCCGTGAGTCAAGGAGACACCAGTCATGGCGATCACCGCCAAGGACGTGAAGAGCCTGCGTGACCGAACGGGCCTGGGCATGATGGAATGCAAGCAGGCGCTCGCTGAGGTCGAGGGCGACGTGGACAAGGCCGTCGACTTGCTGCGCCAGCGCGGGCTGTCGAAGATGGACACGCGCAGCGATCGCACGTCGGCGGAGGGGCGCGTGGCGGCGATCGTTTCCGAGGACCGCAGCCGCGGCGCGATCGTCGAGCTCAACACCGAGACGGACTTCACCGCCAACAACGACCAGTTCGTGGCGATGACCGACGCGGTGACGCGCGAGGCGCTCAAGCATGACGCCGGCCCCGTCGAGCCGAACGACGCGATCAAGGCGGCGATCGACGAGGTGCGGCTGACGACGAAGGAAAACGTGCAGTTCGCCCGCGGGCACGTGCTCGGCGGCGGCGGCTCGACCGTCGGTGCGTACGTCCACTTCACCGGCAAGGTGGGGGTGATCGTCGAGCTCGCCGGCGAGGCGTCCGACGAGCTGCTCAAGGATCTGTGCATGCACATTTCGGCCGTGAGCCCCGTGCCCGTGGGCGTGCACGAGGACGAGGTGCCCGAGTCGATCATCGACAAGGAGCGCCAGGTCGCCAAGGCCCAGGCCATGGAGCAGGGCAAGCCGGAGAACATCGCCGAGAAGATGGTCGAGGGGAAGATCCGCAAGTTCTACGACGAGCACGTGCTGCTGCGTCAGCCGTTCATCAAGGACGACAAGCAGCAGATCAAGGACCTGCTGCCCAAGGGCACGACGATCGAGCGGTTCGTCCGCTACCAGGTCGGCGGGTGACGCCGCGCCCACGCGGCGTTCCGGGGGCGTACCGTGAGACGCGTCGCCCAAGGGCGACCGCTAACACAACTATCTCATACCGTGTTCGGCTCGCGGTCCTGGATGAGCTGGTAGAGCTCCTCCGCGGTGGACGCGTTCTTGATCGCGGTGCGAAACTCGGCGTCGGTGAGCATGCGGCTGATGCGCGCCAAGGCCTGGATGTGGGGCCCGGTCTGGTCCTCGGGCGAGGCGAGCAGCAGCAGCAACTCGACCGGCTGGCCGTCGATCGCGCCGAAGTCGAGCGGTTGGGCGGGCTTGCCGATAGCCATGCGCAGGCGATCGACGCCCGCGCTCTTGCCGTGGGGGATGGCGATGCCATGCCCGATGCCGGTCGTGCGCGTGGTTTCGCGCTGCCAGATGGCCTGGTTGAGCTCATCGGCGCCGGTGATGCCGGTGCGGTCGACGAGCAGGTGGACGAGCTCGGCGATGGCGTCCTGCTTGCGGCCGGCCTCAAGCGGAACCTTGACGCAGTCGGGTTGGAGTATTTCGGTCAGTCGCATGGACCAGGCTCCGCGCCGCCGGTGCAGCGCGGCAGGGGCCGCGCCCGCCCACGGCGACGGAGCGGGCACGATACCCCGCGGGGCGCGGCGCTTCAAGCGCGGCAGGTGGATTCTGCGGCTGCGCGGGCGGCCGCGGTTCCCCTGTAGGGTCCGCTGTGGGAACCTTCCCGGGCCGACGTGACGCAGGAAAAGGTCCGCACAGCGGACCCTGCGGGACGCCTCACGCCATCGCGTGGGCGTAGGCGGTGAGCAGGCGCTCGCGGTAGTTCTCGACGCTGAACTTGGCGAGCTGCGCAGGCCCGGCGGCGATGAGTCGGTCCCGGACGGCCTCGTCGGTCACCACCTCGTCGATCTTGTTGGCGATGTCGCGCGGCTCGGCGGGGTCGGCGTAGAGGGCCGCGCCGCCACACACCTCCGGCAGCGCGGTGCGGTTGGACGTGACGACCGGGCGCCGGAACTGCACCGCCTCCAGCGCCGGCAGGCCGAAGCCCTCGTAGAGCGACGGAAAGACGAACGCCCGGCAGCCGTGGTAGAGCGCGGCGAGGTCCTTGTTGGGCACATAGCCGAGGCGCAGGAGCTGGCGCCGCTCGTACAGTTCGGCGCAGATCGGGTGGTCGCGCTCCCAGGGCACGCTCGGCGGCGGGCCGGCGAGCACGAGCGGCAGGTTGGTGTCGGCCACACTCATTGCCTGCAGCAGCCGGTGGACGTTCTTTTTGGCGTCCATCGTGTTGCCGACGAACAGCAGGTACCCGTCGCGCGTCAGCCCGTGGGCCGCCAGCGTCTGGTCGACGACGTGCGGCTCGAGGTGTGGCAGGCCGGTGGGCACCGGCTCATAGGTCACGTGCAGCTTGTGCTCCGGCACGTCGAAGAGCTCGATGAGGTCCCGCCGCGTGTGCTCCGAGATGCAGATGATCGCCAGGCTCTGCTCCACGCAATAGCGCACCGACTCGTAGAAGACCTGCTTGTCATCGTCGGCGGCCCAGGGCAGGCGCAGGGGGATCAGGTCGTGGATCGTGGTGACCAGCCGCGCGTGACCCGGGAAGCGGATCGGCAACGGGCTGGTCAGGTGCACCAGGTCGAAGGGCTCCGGCAGGCTCAGCCGCAGCGGGCGCGAGCGCAACGCGCAGGTCCGGATCGCGTTGGTGAAGCAGTTGGGCGCGGTCAGGCAGTGGTCGGCCTGGTGCCAGGGCCAAGGTTCGTCGGCGTCGCTGACGGCATAGCGCGTCGGCTCGATCCGCTTGGCGCGGGCGCCGAAGTAGGCCGACCATCCAAAGCGCGCCACGTCGCTCCAGCGCTGCCACGGTCGGTTCAGCCGATGCTGCCCGGCGCAGAGCAGTGCTTCCTGCACGGCCGGCTTGGGCGCGACGGGGCAACTGAAGAGGATGCCGATCCGCGCCTCGGCGGCGCGGAGGTGGTGGACAATGTCTTCGCCGTAGCGCTTGATCCCCGTGCCGTACGGCATCTCCAGGTTGTAGCCGTCGACCAGGACGCGACGCCCGGCGAGGGACGGCCGGCTTGCGGCATCGGCGGCGGGCGCGGGCGCAGTGGACGCCTCGGGCGCGCGCGGCACGGCAGGGGGCGCGGTCGGCGGGGTCTGAAGCGTCGGCGGTTGGCGGCTCATGACTCCTCGAGCTCCAGGTCGTCCCCGCTTGCGATGGGCTCCTCACGGGCCAGCCGCTCGCGCACCGGGTCGGCATGCTCGGCAAGCCAGGCTAGGTCGCCCGCGCCCAAGACCTTGCCCGCGCCCAAGACGAGCACGCGGGCCGCGTCAGGCTCCCCCCATGCCGTCGCCGGTGCCAGCGGGGCGGCCGGGTCGCTGGTGACCAGTACAACGTAGCGATCCGCCAGGGCCTGGGCCAGCCTTTCGATGAACCCCGGCGCCAGGCCGTCCAGCGCGTCGATGCCGATGAAGGCGATCTCGCCCCGCTGGGCAAAGTGGCGGGCGTTCCACGCCCAGTCCGCCTCCCAGCCCAGGGCGTCGTAGAGCGATTCGTAGGACGCGGGCGGGTCATCCAGCAGCGGGCGGAGCTCGTCGAGGACGCCGAGCTGCTCGAACCAGTCGCGATGCTGGTCCGGGTCGACGTCGTCGACGTCGTCGACCCGGCCGGGTATCTGGCTGGCGGCGAGCAGGTCGCCGGGCCCTCGCATCGCCCGCTGAAGCCGGGCCGCGACCGCCTCGAGGTCCGCCAGTTCGGGGCTCCACGGCAGCAGGACCCAGAGCGGCCCGGGGCGATCGAGCGTCAGCCGCTTGACCGAGCCCGCCAGCTCGGGCCGGGGGCAGCGCAGGACGAGCGCGGTGTCAAGCGGCGGTGGCGTGTCGTCCGCAGCGCGCTGCCGTCGGCGGCGCAGCCGGTCGGCAGCGGTGACGAACTCGATGTACCGCCGGTACTCGGGGAAGAAGCGGCTGAGCAGGACGAAGATCGCAGTCACCTGCTTCATGCTCCCCACCGCGACGCGCAGCGCCACGAGGAACGCGAGCAGGCGCGACCAGGACCAGCCGGCCGCGCCCGTCTGCACCGCGCCGTACAGCAGCACGACCATGATCGCCAGGACGAAGAAGGTCGTGTTCAGCAGCAGCGTCTGCTGGGGCAGGAGCTTGCGGCGGAAGAAGAGCAGCCCGTTGCGAAAGTAGCGCGGATCGTCCAGCACGGCGTCGGCGGCGGCGAGCGTCTCGCCCCGGGACGCGCCGCCCTCGACCGCGTCGCGGGTCGCCCGGCGAAGCGCCTGCCGCAGCGGCGCCGCCTCGGCGGTGAAGCGGCGCTGGGCCCGGGCCGCGCCGCGGTTGATGAGGTACAGCGGCCCGAGGTAGGCGACGGCCAGCGGCAGCAGCAGCAACGCCAACCGCCAGTCGGTGATGAGCACCGCCGCTGCCGCGACGGGCAGCACGATCGCCGGCAGGACGACGCGCATCAGCCGCCGCGCCGACAGCGCCATGACCTTGCACCCGAAGCTGCGCAGGTGCTGAAGCTGGTCGATCGCGGGCCCGGGGAGGACGCCGGCCCAGCCTCGCGCGCCGGGGTCGCCGACGATGCGGAACAGCCGGCGCTCGCACTCGCGCTGGTAGGCCACCGCCATGCACCCGATGGCCCACTCGCCGACGTAGATGCACACCGCCGCGCCGATGCCCAGTACGCCGACGAGCCCGACCATGATCGCGATGGCGCTGGAACCCTCGATGGCCCAGGGTCCGGGCAGGACCGGGCCGTGGTCCGCCAGGTGCTGGGCGAAGAGGAGGATGGAGCCGATCGCCGCGGCGCCGCTGCCGACGCCGAAGGCATAGAAGGCGGTGACGGCGACGATGCGAAGGGGGAAGTGGCGCGTCAGGTCGGCGGCGATCCAGGTCAGGCGGCGGAGGTAGACGCGGGACTGGACCTGGACGCGACGCGCCCGCCGCGCGGCGCGGATGGGGCGGTCACGGCGGGGGCGCGAGGCGGGCCGAGGCTGGCGACGCATCCCCAGCAGCCCGGCGGCGCGGCCGAATGTGCTGGCTCGTTCAAGCGTCATTCGCCGCGAGCAGCTCCTCGTACCGGCGGTTGCGGGTTGTCAGCTCGGCGACACGCTCCGCGTCGATGCCCAGCGCTTCGCAACGTTCGTCGAACAGCCGCTTGCCGAACTCGTAAAGCGCGATGTCGTGCGCGTTGCGCTCGCGGATGCGCGTCAGCGTCGCCGCAGGCACGTCGGCGGGACGGGTCTTGCGCTTCGAGACGTTGCGCCGCTCCAGATAGATGTCGCGCCAGCCCAGCAGGTGGCTGGCCATCAGCAGGAACGCGGGGTAAGCCTCGGTGAGCCCGAAGCAGGTGAAGCGGCGGGCCAGCGACTGCTTCGCGTCCGCCAGCGCCCGGTCCATGTCGGTCTTTCCGCGCTGGCCCTTCTTCAGCCAGCCGGCGATGCGCAGTGTCTGGGCGTCGGCGAGCTCGACCATCTCGTCGCTGTCGACGAACGCCTCGAGGCTCAGGTCCTTGACCTGCGCGTGCAGCGCGTGGCCGGTGCTCGTCTGCAGGTAGTCGAAGTAGCTCAGGACGCGGCTGACCGGCTCGCGCAGCATGGTCAGGTGCACGAGCGGCCCGTCAACGAAGCGGTAGAGCACGTGCCCCATCTTGTGGTGGCCCATGACGACGTGGGGCAGCTCGCGCTTCTTGAACAGGGCGTAGGGGTTGTCGGCGACGGCGGGGGCGTTGATGTGCAGCACGCCGTTGATCTTGTAGTTCTTCGCCAGCAGGTATTCGAGCGTCGTGCCGCCGGTCTTGGGGATGTGCAGGAAGATGACGCGGGCGTCGCCCAGGCCGCGTGCGGGCGCGTCGGCGAGCGAGTCGAAGCCGATGACGTGCTCGTCGAGGCGGGCGAGGTTCTGCGTGACGCGGTCGTCGAGCGGCAGGCGGTTCCAGCGTTCGAGCTCGCGCTCGCTGATGGGCAGCACGTCCCGGCCGCTGGGCAGGTTGACGAGGGGCTCGCGGCGGATCCAGGCCAACCATTGGGTGGGCAGCAGACGGGTCATGGGGGTCGGTCCCTCGATGTGGAGATGCCGCGGCGGCCGACCGCGACCGCCGCGATGGCGCGGCATCCCTGCCTCCACGTTGGCACGAGGGCTGTAGTGTATCATGGCGGGCCGGGTTCCGGTGCGCCCGCGCGCGGCCGCCGACCCTCGCCGCGCCAGGAATAACCCCATGTTGGGCCCCGACGACCGCCTCTACTTCATCCACATCCCGAAGACCGCGGGCACGTCGTTGGTGCCGCTGATCGACGCGCAATTTTCCGCCGACGCGATCTGCCCCGCCCAGCTTTGGCGCGAGCTGGTGCGCCTGCCGCTGGGCGAGCTGCCCCGCTACCGGCTCTTCCGGGGCCACTTCGGTGCCCACGGCCTGGATCCGTTCCTGCCCCGGCCGCCGGTGTGCATCACGATGCTGCGCGAGCCGATGCGCCTCGCCTACTCGACCTACCAGTTCGTCCTGCGCGAGCCGGGCACGCGCATCCACAAGCTGGCCGTCTCGCAGGCGATGGACTTCGAGGCGTTCGTCGCCCATCGCAGAACCCGGGCGCGCATCAGCGACAAGATGGCGCGTAATCTCTCGTTCGATCTCAAGTACGACCCGGACACCGAGACGCTGCTGTCGCTCAAGTCCCAGGCCGCGGTCGACCGCTGGGTCAGCGATCACAGCGTGAGGCCGGCGGGTGCGGAGCGGCTGGAGCGTGCCAAGGCGCAGCTTGCCCGCTGCGCGTGCTTCGGGCTCGTCGAGCGGTTCGACGCGTCGATGGCGCTGCTGGCGTACACGCTCGACTGGCCGCCCGTCCAGCAGGTGCAGAAGCTGCGCGTCGCGGACAAGCGCTTCGATCCGGACGAGCTGACGCCCGCCTGCCTCGAGCAACTGCGCGAGGCCAACGCGCTGGACATCGAGCTCTACGCCTACGCCGAGCAATGCTTTGACGAGGCGGTCACGCGGATGATCGAGGCGCTTCGGCCATGGGCAGAGCCGACCCGGCCCCTGCCCGATCGTTTCGAGGACGACCCCGACGCCGTCCACGCGGCGCTGGACCGGCGGTATCGCCAGCGGCGGATCGAGCGTGACCCGACGCCGCGCCGCGTCACGCACGTGGACTTCAACGACGCGCTGCCCGGCAGCGGGTGGCACGGCCGCGAGACATCGCCCACCAGCGGGCGCTGCTTTCGCTGGACAGGCCCCGGGCGCTCGGCGACGCTCGACCTGCACGTCGGGCGGGACGTGCCGCTGCGCCTGACGCTGCGCGTCATCGACGCCATCGACGAGGCCGCGCTCGCCGGGCTGCGTGTTGCCGTGGATGACGCGGCGCTGACGATGCGGACGCTCGACGGTGCCGGCTCGCGGGCGCGGACGCTGCAGGGCGAGATCCCCCCCCGCCCCCCCCGGCCGGGCGACGCCGCGCCGGCGCTGACGCGGCTGACGCTGAGTGTGTCGGCGACAGCCAGCCTGGCGGCGCGGTCGCGCTTCAGCGCGGACGGGCGCGCGGTGGGCGTCGCCGTCGAGTGGGTCGACGTCAGGCCGGCGTCGGAACTCGCGCCCGGCGAGCGGCCGGCGGAGGCGACGACGCTCGTGCCGCGCCGCCAGCGCTTGGCGGCGCGGCGGGGGCCAATAACCCGGGGCCATATCGCCCGCCGCATCAAGGACGCCGTCAAGCGCACGCCCCTGCTGGGCCCGGTGCTGCGGCAGGCGGCGCAGCGTCTGGGCCTGTACGCTTCCACGCCCCTGACACCCCGACACCACGCCCGGCCGTGAACGAGTCCACCGCCCATGCACGTCTACTTCACCACCGTCGTCCGCCGCGTCAAGCCCGAGCAGGGTGGCGAGATCGTCTGCCTCGACTGGGACCAGAAAAAGGTCGTCGCCCGCCAGCCCATGCTGCCCACCGACCCGCCCGTGCACCACACCAACCCGCGCGGCGGGGCGCGCGGCGGACGCGGCGTCGTCATGCACAACGGCCACGTCGTCGCCGCGGGCTACCACACGCTGCACCGCTTCGACCACCAGCTCAACGAAGTCGGCCGCATCGCACATCCGCTCTACGTCAACCTCCACGAGCTCAGTCACGACGACGCGAGCCTCTGGGCCTGCGCCACCAGCCTCGACGGGCTGATCGGTGTGGGGGCGGACGGGTCGACGGTCGACACCTGGTGGCCCCGTGAGACGCCGGCGCTCCAGAAGCGCTACGGCCTGACGCCGGGGCGCATCGACAAAGCCGTGGACAACCGCCTGCTCTGGCTCGACGAGAAGCCGACCGAAGACCCGAGCCACACACACATCAACGCCGTGTGCTGCCACGACGGCGAGCGCTACGCGCTGCTCAACCGCTTCAGCGTCGTCTGGGCGGTGGGTGGCGACCGCCCGGTCATCGAGGACGCGAGCCTCGACCGCCCGCACAACCTCGTCCACCACGCCGGCCACTGGCTGATCAACAACACCGGCGACAGAAGCGTACACGTCTACGATGACCGCGGGCAGCCCGTGCGCCAGTTGCGGCTGCTCGACCATGAGCCGATCGCCCGCATCGCCCGCGCCGCCACCGACGCCGACCCAGGCGCCCGCCCGCTGTTCGTGCGCGGGCTGCATGTCGACGCCGACGACCGCGTGTGGGTCGGCTTTTCCCCGGCGTCGATCGCGGTGTTCGACTTTCACACCGGCGCGCTGCTGGACCTCCACCAGCACTCGGACAATGTGCGCGCCTGTGTCCACGGCCTGACGGTGCAGCCCGCCCCGCTCGGCGAGGCGGCCCATGCCTGATACGTGTCCCATCTTCATCAGCGCCCGCGTTCGCTCCGGGTCGACGCTGCTGTGGCAGATCTACGACCGGCTGCCCGGCTACCGCGCCTACTACCAGCCGTGCCAGGACAACCTGCTGCCGCACATCCGGCACACGCGGCCGATGGCGAGCCACCGCGGCGTCGACGACTACTGGTCGGCGTTCCGTCCGCTGGTCGGCGAGCTGCCACGCTACCACGAGCCGGCGTTCGGCATCACGCGGCTGATGCTCGAAGCCGACGAGCCTTGGCCGGCGCTGCGCGACTACCTGCAACTGCTCATCGACAACTGCGATGGCGAAAGGCCGGTGCTGCAGTTCAACGCGATGTGCTACCGGTTGCCGTGGCTGCGGCGGAACTTTCCCGACGCGCAGATCATGCACTTGTGGCGCGACCCGCGCGAGCATTGGCTGTCGGTCGTGCGCCACCTGCCGTCCGGACTATGGGACGAGCCGAACCTGCCCGATGCGTACAACGTGCTGCAGACGTGCGCGGACCTCAGCCGATACCTGCCGCTGCTGTTCAGCGGTGGCGACACGTCCTACGCGCGCGTCTACCACCTCTGGCGGCTGAGCCGGTTGGCGGGCGACCGCGTCGCGGACGCCTCGATTCAGTTCGATGGCGACATCCTCGCCGACCCGGCACGCGGCCTGGGTACACTGGCGCAACTGGGCCTGCTGCGCGAGCAGGACCTGCCTGCCGCGCGCGCCTGCATCGCGCCGACGCCGACGGGCAAGTGGCGCGAGCATCACGACCCGGCCTGGTTCGAGGCCATCGAGCAGGCGTGCGAGGCGCAACTGACGGCGCTGGGCTTGACGGAGCACTTCGGCACGCTGCCGCTGTCGGCGATCCGCGCGCGCTGCCCCCAGACGTGGGACGAGATGCAGGCGACGGCCCCGGGGCTTGACGAGGCGATGACGCAGATGCTGCTGGCGTACTCGGAGCGCCGTGGCGAATGCACCCGCCTGCTCGACGCCGTCCGCCGCGCGGGTGGCGGCGATCGCTGGTGGGGCCAACTCGCCCGGCGCCTGCGCCTCCGCGCGTAGGATCCGCGGGTGCGGTCCTCGGGGCACGTGGCGAGACCTGTGCCGATGACGATGGACGCTGGCTTACGCGAACCGCCCCGCGCTGCGCAGGCGCACGATCTGCGGCTGAAGCCGGCGGCCGGGGCAGGCGGTGGGGGTGATTTCCTGGTGCGTCACGACGCGGTGCGCCGGAACGTTGTAGCGCCGGCGGAGCGTGCGGACGGTGTCGACCATCGCGTCGAGCTGGGCGCGGGTCGGCTGCTGATTGTCGAAGTTGCCGAGGAGCATGATCCCGAGGTTGTGCTCGTTGTTCCCGCCGACGTGCGCTCCCTGGTAGCCGATGGGTCGACCTTCCCAGAGTCGGCCAGCGCGGTCGATGACGTAGTGGTAGCCGATGTCCGCCCAGCCGAGGTTGTTGACGTGGTTGGAGCGGATGCGCTCGAGGCGCTGCTGCGTCGTGGCGAGGTCGGTGAAGTCGACGGTGGTCCAGCCCTCGTGGTGGAGGGTGATGCGGTTGATGCCGTTCATCGGGTTGACCCGGCCGCCGCGCGTGGCGGTCGAGGCCCAGCGCGAGCGAGGCAGCACGTCGAGGGCGGCGTCGACCGGGGCGGAGGTGCGGGTGGGGTGCGGCGGCGCGGGCGCGGCGACGTCCGTCCCGGCACCGCTGCGCGGGCGACTCGCCGCACCTGGCCAGTGGGTGCGCGGCCGGGGCGGGCGGTTGCCATCTCGCGTGCTGCAGCCGCCGACCAGCAGTCCCAGACCTGCCAGCAGCATCTGTCGGCGTGACATGTTCATCAGCGCAATCCGTGGGTTTCTCTCTGCCCTGCCAGCGCGCACATGCCGCGGCGCCACCCCTTGCATCGGCCAGCCCAAGCCGCGCGGGGCAAAAAAAGGTTCATCCGGAATTTTCGGGGCCGGACGCCGCCCCGCGCCGCAACCGCATCTCCGGCACCGGACTTCAGCCCCGCAGGGGCTGCGGGTCGTCGTCACGGGTGGAGCGCAGCGGAACCCGTGGAACGCGGTGCCGGGGGATTAGGAATCAGGATTAGGATCAGGACGGGGGAGAGGGGAGCTACTTCGCCCCGCGGGAATCGCCGCCGGTCTGTAAATGCTTGTGCTTTCGCCTGATGAGGTCGATCAACCCCTCGACGTCGCTCTTGTTGGTCGGGCTGTAGCGGGTCCAGTAGGACTCGTAGGCCCACTTGGCGGAGCGCAACTCGTCGCGGACGTACTTGCTCAGCCGCTTCGTGCCCAAGCCCTGGTAGAGGGCGGGTTCGAGAGGCACGGCGATGGCGGGCGTCTCGGGGTTGGGGACGACGTACGCGAGGCGCCCCAGTTCCTTGCCCGCCTCGTCGCGGGCGGTCAGGGCGATCGTCCACTTCCAGGCCATGCCGTACCAGGTGATCTCGGGCCCGACGTGGTCGACCTCGCACGCCTGGTCGATGAAGCTGCGCAGCATCTCGCCGGCCTGCTCCTTGTGCGGTTCGAGCAACTGCTCGAGACTGGGGCGGTTCCAGCGGTCCTGCCAAGGCAGGGGCGGGTTGAACGCGGCCTTGCTCATGGTCATCGTCATAAAGGGGCTCCCCGGCGAAGAACCGGGTAGTATACCGCGCATCACCCGTCCTTGCAACGTCTTCCGGACGCGTTCGGCCGCCGCTCGCCCCCGTCGCCGGCCGACGCCGATCACCCCCCGATGCCCGTCATCGCCCGTCCGGCGGCCAGGCCGACGAAAATCAGCGCGATTCCGACGGCGTTGTGCCCGATCAGTTGGGCGACGGCCCACCATCCGCCGGCCTTTTCGAAAAGCTGCGTCGATTCGAAGGCGAAGGTGGAGAACGTCGTGAACGCGCCCAGCCCCCCGCCGAGCAGCGCCCAGGCCCAGGCGGAGTGAAGCTGGCCCCGCGCGTCGAGTACGGCCCACGCCACGCCGAACGCCAGGCAGCCGGACAGGTTCACCGCCAGCAGGCCCAGGTTCATGGGCAGCCAGGCCACGCGGTGCTGGAACAGGCCGTCGATCAGCCTCACCGCCTCGACGCGGAGGACGGCGCCCATCGCCCCACCCATCGCCAGCAGGACGAGTTTCCACATGGATCGTGATCCTAGCAGCCCGGGGCGTTGTGCGGCCGCCCGGCCGGGCCGGCGGCCACCTCGAGGGCTTCATGCGGTACAATGACAGGCTCGCCGCCCGCCGCGATTTCCTGGTTCGAGAGGCCTGTCGATCATGCCCTGCGTGTCACCCGAGATGGACATCGACGCGATCAACGCCGAACTCGCCGACGCGTCTGCGGACGAGCTCGTCGCCTGGGCCGGCCGGACGTTCGGCGCGGGGCTGGTCGTCACGTCGAGCTTCGGGGCGCAGTCGGCGGTGACGCTGCACCTGGCGACGCGCGTCCTGCCGGACATCCCGGTGGTGCTCATCGACACGGGGTACCTGTTTCCCGAGACCTACCGCTTCGCGTTGGAACTCAAGGAGCGGCTGGAGCTCAACCTGAAGGTCTACACGCCGGCCATGACGCCCGCGTGGCTGGAGGCGGTGCACGGCCGACTGTGGGAGCAGGGGGCCGAGGGACTCGAGCGGTATCACCAGCTCGTGAAGGTCGAGCCGATGCAGCGGGCGCTGGCGGACGTCGGCGCCAGTGCGTGGATCGCCGGGCTTCGCCGGGGGCAGACGGCCCACCGGGCGACGCTTCGCCGCGTCGAGCTGCAGGACGGACGGTACAAGCTCCACCCGATCCTCGACTGGTCGACGAAGCAGGTGCACGACTACCTCACGCAGCACGGCCTGCCCTACCACCCGCTGTATGAGAAGGGGTACGCCTCGATCGGCGACGTGCACTCGACGACGCCCATCACCGCCCAGCAGCACGAGCGAGAAGGCCGGTTCGGCGGCCTGCGGCAGGAGTGCGGCCTGCACCTGCCGGGGACCAACGAAGAGAACCAGAGCCGCGAGTCGTCGGGGCTGTGAGCGGCGTCTGCCTGAACATCCGACCCGCGGCAGCCTAAACTGACCGTTATGCCCCGTCACCGCCTGTTGACCCTCGGCGCCATCGTCGCGGCCCTTGCGCTGCTGGCGGTGACGTTGATCTTCGGGCGCGGCGGCGGGGAGGACGCCCGCCGCGATCCGCTTGCCGAACGCCACACGCCCAGCGCCACGCCCGACGTGTCGACCCGCTTCGATCCCGACCGCGCAATCGGCGAGGGGCAGCGCGACGGCCTGCTCGTCGAGGACCTGCGCGACGGCCACTACCGGATGCGCGGCGAGGACCGCGAGACGCTGCTTTTCTACGACCGCGTTCGGCCGCGCGAAGGTGATGTCATCGACGTCACCGGGCCGATCGTGCAGATGTTCTTCGGCCCGGGGCGGGTCGTCGAGATCCGCGCCGAGCAGTGCACGCTCGAAGCGCCGGACAACGAGCCGCGACGCGGGCGCTTCGAGGGCGGCGTCGAGGTGACGATCTACGAGGCCGGCGACGGCGAGCGCGTCGACCTGGCGAGCACGCGCCACATTCAACTGCGGGCGCATGTCGACGCGGCCGAGTTCGACATGGAGCTCGGGCACATGGAGAGCACCGGCCCGGTGACGCTGCTCGGCCCGCGCGTCGCGTTCGTCGGCGAGGACCTGAGCCTGACCTACAACCCGCTGCGGCGCCAGCTCCAGCGCCTGGTCGTGCAACGTGGTGAGTCGCTGCACCTCCGCCGCGCCCCGGCCTCCGCCCCCGCCTCCGGCACGGCCGCCGGGGGAGGGGACGCACGACCCCCCTCGATGCTCGCGGCCTCGTCACCGTCCGACGATTCGACCCCGCCGGCCGCTGCTGCCCCCGATGCCTCCGAGGTGGCGGACGCTGGGCCGTGGTACCGCGCGCGGTTTCAGCGCGAGGTGCGGATCGAGGCCGAGGGCACCGCAGGGGGCGAGGCGGCGTTCGCGGCGGACACGCTCGAGGCGGTGTTCCAGTTCGCCGGCGTGCGATCGGGAGATGACGAAGCGGCGGCGGCGCGGGTTGATGGCGGCGGCCGACTCATGCCGGAGCCGACCATCCAGCTTGTCAGCGACGTGCCGGCGTCGCCCGCTCCCGCCCCTGCCTCCGCCCCGGCCCCGGCGGCGGGTGGGGCGGACCTGCAATGGGATGTCGACGAGGCGGAGGTCGTCATCACCTGGGTCGGCCGACTGCACATCGAGCCGGAGCCCACGCCGCCGGCGGAGGATGCGAGCCGGGGTGACGTGCTGCTGCGTCTCGTGGGCGGGCCGGCGACGGCGCGGCTGGCGGACGGGCAATCGCTGACGGCCCCGGAGATCACCTATCTCGCCGGGCCCGGCCGGCTGCGGGCCGCCGGCTCCGAGGCGGTGCCCGTGACGCTCCGCGACGCTGGGCTCGGCACCGCGGTCGGCCGGCGGCTGATGCTCGACGAGCAGGCGGGCCGGGGCGAGCTCACCGGGCCCGGCCGACTGACGATGCAACGCGGCGGGGAGCAGGTCACCACCCCCGCCGCCACCCCCGCCGCCGATGCCGACGCCGACCTCGAGGCGCTTGAGGTCACCTGGGTCCGCGAGCTGGCTCTGGCGTTTGACCCTCGCGGGGCTCGCGAGGGGCGGTCGGGCGCGGGCGGCGGCGACGGGGCGGCCGGGCTCGGCACGCTGCGCCGGGCGTCGTTCGTCGGCGATGTGGCCGTGGCGCACGAGCAGTTCGACCTGATCGGCGGGCAGGTGGACGTGATCATGGCCCCGGCGGTCGGCGTGGTCGAGGCGATCGAGGCCCACGAAGCCGTGTCCCTCCGCGCCCGACAGGTCGACAACGCAGCGGAGCAGGCGGATGCGGACGCGGACGACGTTAGCTTGGTCGACGCCGCGTGGCTGCGGCTGGAACTGGACGCCGAGGCGGACGAGGCGACGCCGCGCCGGCTGCTGGCGCGCGACGGCGTGCGCGTCCGGCACGCGGAGCTCGACCTCGCGGCCGACCGCCTCGACGCGACGCTCGCGCCCGGCGAGGGCGGCGGGACGGTGACGCTGGCGCAGGTGGAGGCCGAGGGGGCGGTCGATGTGCATGTGGCTGCCGTGGCGGGCCGACCCGACAGCCGGCTGCGTGGTCACCGGCTGGTCGTCGACCCGGCAGCGGAGCGGTTGGCGCTGAGCGGGCGCGAGGGTGAGCCGGCAAGCATCGAGCGCCCGGGCGAGACGCTTACGGGGCAGGACATCCACCTGGCCGCGGGCGATCAGACCGGGCAGCTCGAGGTGCGAGGCCCCGGCACGCTCGCCGCCGACCTCGACGACGCGGAGGGCGGCCGGCTCACGGTCGCGTGGACGCGGTCGCTGACGTTCGACGACGCCACGGGCGACGCGCTCGTGCTCGGCAGTGTGCGGGCGGGGACGCTCGGCGACACCGCGCGGACGGAGCTGCGCAGCGAGACGCTGCGCCTGGCGCTGGACCCGGCGGGCGTTGTGGAGCCGGGTGGTGAGCCGGGCGCGGAGGGTCGGCTGCGCTGGCTGCAGGCGGAGGACGGCGCCCGCTTGACCGCCGAGCGATGGGAGGCGGCTGGCGGGGACGAGCCGGTGTCGAGCTTCCGGATGGATGGGCCGACGATCCGGTTCGACCAGCGCGAGCAGATGGTGACGGTGCCGGCGGCGGGGACGATGCTGGTCGTCGACGCCCGGCCGGCGGAGGCCGCGGAGGTGGGAGATGTGGCGGGGGAGGTGGCGGGGGCGCGGTTCACGGGGCGTGGCAGCACGCTCTTTACATGGGCCGATTCGTTGGCGCTCGACGCCGCCGCCAACAACGTGACGATGAGCGGGCAGGTGCAGATGGTCCACCTGCCCGCCGGCGAGCAGCACGAGTTCCAGCTCGACGCCGGCGAACTCGTGGCGGACCTCGAGCAGACGGGCGGGCTGGCGCGGTGGCGCGACAGCGAGGCCGTCAGTCCCGAGATCCGCTTCGTCCGCGGCGAGGGGCGCATCGCGATCCGGCATGCCGGACGCACCATCACGGGGGCGGACCATCTGCTGTACGACGGCGAGCGCGAGCGCGTCGAACTGTGGGCGGACGCTGGCCGAATGGTCGAAGTGCGCGACGCGGATCGTCCGGTGGCCATGCCGCCCGCGCGGCGGCTGATCTGGGACCTGGCGCGCGACCGTTTCGAGGCGCGCGATCTGGGGCCGGGCATCGTGCCGGTGGAGTGAGGCGAGGGGCTCGCCACGAATGGACACGAATGGGGGTGTCGAAGGGTGTCGTGTGCGAAGCGGCAAGCCGTCGCACCCGTGTTTCTATAAACTCGGCTTACCATGACCGCGCCCTCCCCCGCGAACACCAGCAGCCCGCCCGCCAACGCCTACGACGCGCTCGCGGAGCGTGGGCTGATCGCGCAGGCGACGCACGAGGACATGCGCGAGCGCCTGGCCCGGCCGCTGGTGGCCTACTGCGGGTTCGACCCCACCGCCGACAGCCTGCACGTTGGGTCGCTGGTGCCCATCATGGCGCTGGCGCACCTGCAGCGCTGCGGCCATAGGCCGGTCGTCGTCATCGGCGGGGCGACGGGTCTTGTCGGCGACCCGTCGGGCAAGACGGAAGCCCGGCAGATGCTCACGCCGGAGCAGATTGACCGCCACGCCGAGGCGATCGCCGGGCAGATCGGCCGCATCGTGCGCTTCGATGGCAGCGCGTCGAACGCGGCCGTGCTCGTCAACAACGCCGACTGGCTGGCGGGCAAGGGCTGGATCGAGATGCTGCGCGAGGTCGGGAGCCAATTCTCGGTCAACCGGATGCTCTCGATGGAGTCGGTCAAGGCCCGGCTCGAGGCCGGCGGCCTGACGTACATCGAGTTCAGCTACATGGTCATGCAGGCCTACGACTTCGTGCACCTGCACCAGGCCCATGGCTGCACGTTGCAGATCGGGGGCCAGGACCAGTGGGGGAACATCGTCATGGGCATCGAGCTGGGCCGGCGTCTGGCGGGGGCGGAGCTGGCGGGGCTGACATTTCCGCTGCTGACGCGTGCCGACGGGGGCAAGTTCGGCAAGAGCGAGGCGGGCAACATCTGGCTGGACGCGGCGCGGACGAGCCCGTACGACTTTTACCAGTTCTGGCGCAACACCGCCGACGCCGACGTGTCGCGGCATCTCGCCTACTTCACGTTCCTGCCGATCGAGGAGGTTCGCCGGCTCGCGGCGCAGGCGGGGGCGGGGCTGAACGAGGCGAAGCAGGCGCTGGCGTACGAGGTGACGAAGCTGATCCACGGCCAGGCCGAGGCGGACGGGGCCCTGGAGAGCGCGCAGCGGGCGTTCGGGGCCGGCGACGTCGGTGGCGAGGCGATTCCGAGCGCCGAGCTGCCGCGGGCGGAGCTTGAGAAGGGGGCCGGCCTGCTGCACCTGATGGTCCGCGCGGGGCTTGCGCAGTCCAACAGCGAGGCCCGGCGGCTGGTTCAGGGTGGCGGCGTGCGGCTGAACGGCGAGGCCGTGAGCGACCCGACGCGGAAGCTGGAGGTGGGTGACGCGGATGGGCAGGGGCGCGTGGTGCTGCGCGTGGGCAAGAAGCGGATTTTCCGGTACGACGTGGTGTAGGGCCGTGGCGCGTGGCGGGAGTGGAGGTGAAACGGGGCTGTGCGTTGACCGGCCCGGAGCGGCGGCTTATCCTCACAGGCTGGCCTGGCCCCGGCCGCGACGGATGCGGCGACGCCCTGTCATCCACCCCGCCGGCCTGATTCCCTTGCGCATCTGCCAACCCCGCGTGAGGCGCGGATAGCGTTCATGGATGGTCCCACCAAGAAGCCCCCGAGCAATTTCCGCAAGTTCTTCGTTCGCGGATTGGCGATCCTGCTGCCGTCGGTACTGACGATCTGGCTGTTGCTGGCGGCCTACCAGTTCGTGCAGGGGCGCATCGCCGGGCCGATCAACCAGGGTGTGCGGGAACTGGTGCTGCGGGCGACGCCTTGGCCGCGGCCGGAGGAGGACGAGCTCAACGACCGGCTGGGGAGTCTGCGCACGCAGCGGGTCGAGACGCGGCGGTGGCAGGAATGGTTGGCCCAGGAGCCGGCGTACGACACGGCCGCGGACGTGCCGCTCGAAGAGATCATCCCGCCTCGCGAGCGCCGGGCGCTGGTCATGGAGCTGCGGCGGGAGCAGCTCGAGACGTGGTGGCAGTCCTATTTCATGGTCATGGACCTGATCGGGCTGGTGGTCGCCATCGTCCTGATCTACATGGCGGGCGTGGTGCTGGGCAGTTACATTGGCAGGCGGCTGTACCATCGGGGCGAGGAACTGCTGAACCGGCTGCCGCTGATCGGGCGGGTGTACCCGGCGGTGAAGCAGGTCACGGACTTCGTGGTGGGCCACGAGCGGGAGGTTGTCAGCTTCAACCGCGTCGTGGCCGTACAGTATCCAAGGATGGGCCTCTGGTCCGTCGGGCTGGTCACGGGCGACACGATGCGAGGCATTCGCGACGCCGCGGGAACCGACTGCATGACCGTCTTCATTCCCAGCTCCCCGACGCCGTTCACGGGTTACGTGATTACGGTGCCCAAGGACGAGGTGATCGAGCTGCCGATCACGGTCGAGGACGCGATGAAGTTTGCGATTTCGGGCGGCGTGCTCGTGCCGGCGAACCAGAAGATTCCTGCCGCCGACGGTGCGGCGCCTCCGTCGTCGGGCGCGGCGGGGCCCAAGCCGCCGACGGCGATCGCCGATACCACGACCAAGCCTGGCCGGGACGCAGGCCCCGACGGCGGGGGCCAATCCTGACCTTCACGACACGAGCCAGCGAAAGACAGCGCTATGGAAATCAACGTCAAGGGCAAGCACATCGACATCACCGAGCCGATCCGCGACTACGCGGTGGACAAGGCGGCCAAGCTGCCGCGCTACTTTGCGCGGGTGCAGGGGATCGACGTGGTGCTCGACAAGCCGGACAACCGCGGCTACGAGGTGGAGATGATCGTGCATGTCGAGCACCACGAGGCGTTCGTGGGTCGGGCCAAGGGCGAGGATCTGTATGCCTGCATCGACGAGGCGAACGACCGGCTCGAGCGGCAGTTGACGGACCACAAGGAGAAGCTCAGCGACCGCAAGCGGCCGACCTCGCGGTGAGTGGGCATGACACGCAACGGCAAGGCCGGCCATCCAGCCCCGGCCCGAGAGAGGGATCAGCAGCATGAAGTGGCACGATTTTGTTGTCAACGACGCCATCATCGCGGAGCTCAAGGCCACCGAGCGGGATGACGCCATCGCCGAGCTCGTCGATGGTCTGGTGGCCGCGGGCGGCGCGCCGCAGGCGCTGCGCGACGAGTTGGTGGCCCAGATCGTCGACCGTGAGAAGTACGGGTCGACCGGGTTTGGCAAGGGGGTGGCGGTGCCCCACGCCAAGCATGACAAGGTCGACCGGATGGTCGCGGCGATCGGGGTGAGCCAGAAGGGGGTGGACTTCAACGCGCTGGACCGCGCGCCGGTCTACTCGATCGTGCTGTTGCTCTCGCCCAAGGACAAGCCGGACGAGCACCTGCAGGCGATGGAGAACATTTTCTCGAATCTCCAGAAGGACAACTTCCGCCGTTTCCTGCGTCAGGCCGGGTCGCGCGAGGACATCGAGGAGCTGATCCAGGAGGCCGACGCGCAGCAGCTCGCCGGGTAGGCCTCGCCACCAAATCCGCACCGTGCGTCGCCTGTCGCATCTGTAAAGGGACGTGCGGATTTGGTGGCGGGGCGGGGGTCGTTGATTGTGCACCGTTCGTCCGTGGCGCCGAGGCGTTGTCGGCGGGTCGCGACCGGGGCCCGGGCCCGGCCGGGAGATGAGTCTTGGTCTCCGCCAAGATCAACGTGGTGATCCAGAACCGGCTCGGGCTGCACGCCCGGCCGGCGATGTCGTTCGTGGACTGCGCCAGCGCGTTCGCCAGCGACGTTCGCGTGCGCAAGGGGGAGCTGGAGGTGGACGGCAAGAGCATCATGCAGTTGATGATGCTCGCGGCGACGCAGGGCACGGAGCTGGAGGTCACCGCGGAGGGCGAAGACGCCGACGCCGCCGTCGACGCCCTGCGTCAGCTCGTGGACGGGAAGTTCGATGAAGAGTGAATCAATGCACAATGCACAAATGGGGCATGTCCCCTTTGTGCATTGTGAATTGATCACAGGCGAGTGCCACTGACAAGGCCGTCCGTGGCCTTGTCAGTGTTCGACGCGATCAGCACTGACAAGCTCCGAAGACTCCGCTTGTCAGTGGCACCCAGTCGTTACGAAGCTGCGAGATACGCACTGGCCGCCGCGCCCACGCGGCGCTCCCCCCGCGGCCCGCGCCTCTATGTCTCTGTGGTTGATCCCTCGCTGTCCGCCCGTCACAGCCCCAACGACTCGCGGCTCTGGTTCTCTTCGTTGCTGCCCGGCAGGTGCAGGCCGCGGCCGGCGTTTGCGCGGCCGACAACGGCGTATCTGCCCGCTATCATGCCCGCACCATGATGGACAAGATCTTCAAGGCGTATGACATTCGGGCGGTGTATGGCGACGCGCTGACCGAGCCGGTCGCGTGGAAGGTGGGCTACGCGGTGGGCAGCCACCTCAAGTCCGCGCGGGGTGACGGCGCGGGCGCGGTGGTCGTCAGCCGCGACATGCGTCCCAGCTCGCCGAGCCTGTGCGACGCGCTGGCGCGCGGCATCCGGGCGGCGGGGCCTGACGTCATTGACCTGGGCATGGCCGACACGTCGATGATGTACTTCGCGATCAATCACCTCGGCGCCATGGGCGGGGTGCAGACGACCGCCAGCCACAATCCGATCGAGTACAACGGCTTCAAGATCTCCCGCGAGCAGGCCAGGCCCGTCGGCGCCGACACGGGGCTGCGCGAGATTCAGGAGATCGCCGAGGGGCTTGACAGCGCGGAGAAACCGGCCGTGGGCGGCTACGAGCAGCGCGACCTCTGGGACGCGTATCGCAAGCACATCCGCGGCTTCCTCACCCCGCTCAAGCGGCCGATGCGGCTGGTGATCGACGCGTCCAACGGCATGGCGGGGGCGATGATCCCGCGCGTGTTCGACGACGTCGAGAACCTGGAGATCATCGCGCTCAACTTCGAGATCACCGGCACGTTCGTCCACGAGCCCAACCCGCTCGTGCCCGAGAACATGGTGCCGACGCAGCAGGCCGTGCGCGAACACGGCGCGGCGTTGGGCGCGTGTTTCGACGGCGACGCCGACCGGTGCATCATCGTCGACGACCGGGGCGAGACGATCGGCTGCGACCACCTGACGGCGCTGCTGGCGGAGCACTTCACGGCCCTGGACCAGACGAACCCGGCGACGCACGGCAAGCCGACGATCGTCTACGACCTGCGTTCGAGCAAGGTGGTCAAGGAGACGGTCGAGGCGCTGGACGCGACGCCGATGCGCAGCCGCGTCGGGCACGTGTTCATGAAGGCGGCGATGCGCGACGCCGGGGCGGTGTTCGGCGGCGAGCTGTCGGGGCACTTCTACTTCCGCGGCAACTACTACACCGACTCGGGGGCGATCGCGCTGGCGTCGGTGCTGAGCGTGCTCGGCCAGCAGCAGGCGGGCCTGAGCGAGGTGATCGCACCGCTGCGCAAGTACCCGCAGTCGGGCGAGATCAACTTCCGCGTCGAGGACAAGGCGGGCGTCATGGCGGGGCTCAAGGCGCGCTACGGCAGCCGGGCCGATGTCGACGAGCTCGACGGCGTGACGATCGACGCGTTCGACGCCGAAGGGTGGTGGTTCAATGTTCGGCCGAGCAATACCGAGCCGCTGCTGCGACTCAACGCCGAGGCGCGCGACCAGGCGAAGCTCGACGCGCTGATGGCGGAGCTGACGCCGCAGATCGGCGAGCCCGCGGTCGGACATTGAGGCCCGCGCGCCGGGGGCCGCCGCCCTGCGTCTACCAGACGACCATCACGAGCACGAGCGTGATCATGCTGTTGTGCAGGCAGTGGGCGGCGATGGAGCCGACGATGCTGCTGCGCCACTCGCGGATGAGGGCGAGGACGAGGGCGATGCTCATGAGCACGGGGATGCCGGCGATGCCCTGGGGGTGAATGGCGGCGAAGACGAACCCAACGACGAGACCGGCGACGAGGCAGGACCATCGGCGGCGGACGTGGTGGTAGAAGGCGCCGCGGAAGATAAGCTCCTCGACGAGCGGTGCCCAGACGGCGGCGAGGAGCACGACGCCGATGGCGACCCAGGGCTCGGGGTCGAGCAGCTCGCGCTGCGCGGGGTGTTCGGGCGAGAGGCCGGTCCAGCGTATCACGAGGATGGTCAGGCCCAGGCCGGCGGCGAGGATGGGCAGCCCGGCGATGTAGCCGACGAGCCCGGCGGCGACTTCGCGCATGAGGCCGCGCCCGCGTTCGAGGCCCATGCCGCTCCGCCAGCGGCGGACGCCGAGGCCGCGTGCGAGCGGCCAGAAGATGACGAGCATCAGCAGCAGGGGCACGAGCGGCGCGACCGGGAGGCCGAGGGCGCGGTGCACCTGCCCGGCGGCGAGGGACAGGCCGATCATCCCGACGAGGAACAGGGCCACGGTTTCGAGGAAGATGGCGGTGTGGGGCTGGCGCACCGGGCGGTAGTGCGTCCGAAGCCGGCCGGTGGCGTAGCCGACGATGGCGATGATGAGCAGCACGAGGCCCGCGAGCAGGCCGAGGCCCACGCCGGCGGCGACGGCGGTGACGGTGGCCAGGGCGCGCACGGCCTCGCCGATGACGCGGCGGCGCTGCGGGTCGTCGCTCGGCAGCTCGTGCGACAGGGCGAGCCGGCCGAACCAGCCCTGCCGCTCGATGAGCCCCGCGCGCTGCTCGACGGTGAGCCCGTCCACGCCGGAGCGGTAGAGCGTCTCGAGGGCGTCGCGGTCGTCCGCGGCGGCGCCCTGTGTCACCGGGCCGAGCGCTTCGAGGCGCGCCAGGGCGGCGCCGGGCGAGTCCAGCTCCGCCTCCAGTACGATCACGGCCAGCCGATCGGGGTCCGTCGTCGCCTGCTGCCGCAGCCCGGCGAGGGTGCTGGCGGATCGTTGGACGGCGTCGGATGAGGCGTCGGTCGCGAGCACGCGGTCGATCGCCACGGCGATGCGCCCCGTGATGAGCACGTCGGGCCGGGGGCCGACGGCGGCGTCGGGCTGGTCGGGGACGGTGGCGGCCTGCAGGAACATCAGCATGGCGACGGCGGCGACGATCACGCCCCAGGCGAGGCGCGGCCAACCGCGTGACGTCCGGCGGCGGCGGGCGGGGTTGTCAGCGATGGCGTTCATGGGGGGTCCTGATGGTGGGCGGCGGGTGGCGGTTCGTGCAGCCGGGGAATCTTTTCCCCGCCGGGGGCGGGGGGCTATGATTCGACTTCATGACGCCCAAGGCCCTGATTCTCCGTACTGCCGGCACCAACTGCGACCGTGAGCTGGCGCACGCCTTTCGCCTGGCTGGGGCGGAGCCGGTCACGCTGCATCTGAATCGGCTGATCGAGCAGCCGGCGCGGGTCGAGACGTTCGACATTCTGGCGATTCCGGGCGGGTTCAGCTACGGCGACGACATCGCGGCGGGCCGGATCTTCGCCCATCGGTTGCGGTCGCGCCTGCTTCAGCCGCTGCTCGACGCGATCGAGTGCGGCGTGCCGATCATTGGGATCTGCAACGGCTTCCAGGTGCTGGTCAAGCTCGGGCTGCTGCCGGACCCGGCTGACCCGCGGCAGCAGCTTACGCTGGCGGACAACACCAGCGGGCGGTTTGTCGACCGGTGGGTGGGGCTGACCGCCGAGGCGGAATCGCCCTGCATCTGGACGCGCGGGCTCGACCGGTTCACGCTGCCGGTGGCGCATGGTGAAGGGCGGCTGGCGGCGGCGGAGCCGGGGGTGATCGACGCGCTGGCGGAGCGCGGCCAGCTTCCGCTGCGCTACCAGGCTGAGGACGATCCCAACGGCTCGATCGGGCATGTCGCGGGTGTGTGCGATCCGAGAGGGCTGATCCTCGGCCTGATGCCGCACCCGGAGCGCTACGTCGACCCGACGCAGCACCCGCAATGGACTCGCCCCCCCGCCCCCCCCGTCACCCCCGCCACCCCCGTCACCACCACACCTGGTGATGTTGCCGCCACCCCCGCCGGCCTGCGCTTCTTCGAGAACGCGGTGGCGCACGTCCGCGAGCACGCCCGCGCCGCGTCGAAGGCGTAGCGCTTTGTTTTATTGGTGATGGCCGGCGGCGTGTTCGCCGGCGTGGGTGGCGTCGATGTCGATGGCGTACCGGGCGGGGCGGATGTGCTTGCCCATGCGGCGGGCCCAGACCTGCGTGACCTCGGCGCCGAAGAAGACGATCAGGGCGGAGTAGTAGATCCACAGCAGCAGGACGACGAGCGAGCCGGCGGCGCCGTAGGCGGAGGCGACGCCCGTCTGCCCGAGGTAGAGGCCGATGGCGTAGCGACCGATGGAAAAGAGCACGGCGGTGACGGCCGCGCCGAACCAGACGTCGCGCCAGGCGATGCGCACGTCGGGCAGGAACTTGAACATGAAGGCGATGAGCAGGGAGACGACGATGAGGCCGACGGCGATGTCGACGCCGCGCCAGAGGATGCCCTCGCCGGCGGAGAGCGAGCCCGTGACGTAGGTGTGCAGGGCGGTGAGGGTGGCGGAGATGACCAGCGAGACGAGCAGCAGGAACCCGATGACGATGACCATGCTCAGCGACAGCAGCCGCGTGCGGAGCAGGGCCCAGATGGCGTTGCCCCTGGGGCTGGCCTTGACGTGCCAGATCTGGTTGAGCGACGCCTGGAGCTGGGCGAAGACCGTCGTCGCGCCGATGAGCAGCAGCCCGATGCCGATCGCCATCGAGAGGGGCGCGCCCTCGGGCGGCGCGGCGTTGGCGAGGATGGTTTGCACGGCCTCGGCGCCGTCCTCGCCGACCAGCTCCTCGATCTGCCCGACCAGTTCGCCGCGCACCGCGGCCTCACCGAAGATGAGCCCGGCGAGGCCGATGACGACCATCAGCAGCGGCGCCATCGACAGCAGGGTGTAGAACGAGAGCGCCCCGGCCAGCTGAAAGGGTTGATCCTCCAGGAACCCGGCGACGACTTCCTTGACAGCAGACCAGATCGATCGCAGGTTCAAGACGCCACCTCCGCGCTGCGTGGGCTTGCCGGACGCTCTTATGGTAGCGCCGGTACGGCGGATGTGGCGGCATGGGTGATGGGGACGAACGGGCGTCGTAGGGTCCGCTGTGCGGACCTTCCGGGGTGTCTCGTGCGCGCGGGGGAAAGGTCCGCACAGCGGACCCTACGCCTGCCGGTCGAGGAAGTCGCGCAGGATCACGGCCGCGGCGAGGGCGTCGCGGCGGCGCTTCTTGCCCTTGTGCGTCAGGCCGGTGCGCGCCATCTGCTCGTCGGCGGCGGCGGAGGTGAGCCGCTCGTCGACGAGGTGGACGGGCAGGTTCAGGCGGCGCTCGAGCTCGGCGGCGAAGGCCTGGACGCGCTCGCCGGCGGGGCCGACGCTGCCATCCATGTTGATGGGCAGGCCGACGACGAGGGCATGGGGGCCATGGTCGCTGACGGCCCGCTCGATCTGGCGCAGCCGCTCGTCGGCGTCGGCGGTTTCAATGACGCCGGCGGGCGAGGCGACGCGCGTCACGTCGTCGCCGACGGCGAGGCCGGTGCGCTTCTGTCCGAGGTCGATCGCGAGGTAACGCATGGGGGGAACCACAGAGACACAGGGGTACAGAGTAGCCACGGATGGCCACGGATGGACACAGATGCGAATTCTGAACAACCGCCGCGAAGGCGCGAAGAGCGCGAGGGAAGACCCGAGCGGCAACTGTCTTGCCAGAAGTACCTTCGCTTCCTTCGCGTCTTCGCGGTTCAACGAATGGGAAAGCGAGGAAGGGGAACGTGGCCCGGCGCGCGGATGGTGTTCATCTGTGGCGACTGCCTCCTCTCCCCGCCTCTCTCTTCTCTATGTTTCTGTGCCTCGGTGGTTCTTCGTTCTATGGCGCGTAGCGCAGGGTCGTCGTCAGGCCTTCGCGCGAGTGGGGGCCGACCTGCACGGTGAACTCGCCCGGCTCGACGCGCCAGCCTGGTTTGTCGACGTCGTAGAACGCCAGGTCGCGCTCCGTCAGCCGCAGCGTGACCGTCTTCGTCTCGCCGGGGTCGAGCGTGATTTTTTCAAAGCCCTTGAGCTCGCGCACCGGCCGGGGCACGCTTGCCTCGACGTCGCCGACATATAACTGCACGACGTCACTGCCCGCGCGATCGCCGGTGTTGGTCACGTCCACCTGTACGTCGACGGTCTCGCGTGGGCGCATCGTCTTGCTGGCGAGGCGGAGATTGTCATAGGCGAAGCGCGTGTAGGAGAGGCCGAAGCCGAAGGGGAAGCTCGGCTGGATGTCGTGCTTGTCGTAGTGGCGGTAGCCGACGAACACACCTTCTTCGTAAAGCGCCTTGCCGTCGACGCCCGGGTAGCGGCGTTCATCGTGCGTGGGGTTGTCCTCGAGTCGGCGCGGCAGCGTGTCGGGGAGGCGGCCGGAAGGGTTGACTTCACCCAGCAAAATGCGGGCAAGCGCATTGCCGCCCTCCTGGCCTGGGTACCAGGCTTCGATGAGCGCGGGGACGCTGGCCAGCCACGGCTCCATGCCGATCGGCGTGCCGTTGAAGAGCACGACGGCGGCGTTGGCGTTGGCCTTGGCGACGGCGTTGATAAGGTCGGTCTGCGCCTGGGGCAGCTCGAACTGCTCGCGATCGTGCGTGCCGCCTTCGAACGTGTTGGAGATACCGACGAACAGCACGGCCGCGTCGGCGCTGCTCGCGGCGGCGACGGCCTTGGCGATCGTGTCGCCGCCGAAGGGCGTCTGCCATTCCAGCCGCATCGCCGCCTTATTGCCGATTTTGCGATACTCGAGTCGAATCGGCACGCGGCCGGCCTCTTCGAAATGCTGCTCGATGGAGCGGGACTGGGCGCGGTAGCGGGCCTCGAAGTTCTTCTCGTCGTCGACCTCCCACGCGTCGAGCACCAGTGCGCCCGCGATGTACAGCCGGCAGGCGCCGTCCTGGAAGCTGCCGCCGAGCTTGTAGTCGCCCGCGGTCGGCACGTTGAGGTAGCCGGTCCACCGGGCGGCCCAGTCGTTCTTGGGCATGTTCTCGCCCGGCGCGTTCCAGCCCCAGGAGAAGTCGACCTCGCCGTCGGTTCGCGTGAGTCCTGGCGTGGCGTTGAGGTCGTGTTTGGGAAAGTAGGCGGCGTCGAGGCCGGGCTTGTCGTCGCTGGTGAGGAGGTGCTCGCTGGTGATGCCTTCGAGGCCGCCGAGCAGGCTGCAGCCTTCTTCGTAGACGAGTTCGACGTGGTCGGGCAGGTGGTTCTTGAGACCTTCGTAGGGGCTGACGGTGTAGAAGGGTGTCACGGACGCGCTGCCGCCGCCGCCGATGCGGGCGACGCGGGCGTTGGGTCCTATGACGGCCAGGCGCTTGATGCGCGACGCGTCGAGCGGCAGGACACGGTTGTCGTTCTTAAGCAGCACGACCGCTTCCTCGGCCACCTCGCGGGCGAGCGCGCGGTGGCGCGGCGAATCGAGCTCGGACGGAAGCTCCGGCTGGGGGACATCGATGAGGCCGCTGCGCACGATGGCCCGCAGGATGCGAAGCACCTTGTCGTCGAGCTCCGTTTCGCTGAGCTCGCCCGCGTTGATGCCGGCGACCACGGCGGCGCGGGTCATGATCTTGCCGGGGCCGGGCATTTCGAGATCGAGCCCGGCGTGGAACGACTGCATGCTCGTCGTGGCGCGCCAATCGGAGACAATGAAGCCTTCGAAGCCCCACTCGTTCTTGGCGATGTCGCGCAGGAGGTGCTCATGCTCGGACGTGTACGTGCCGTTGAGCAGGTTGTAGGAGGTCATCATGGACCAGGGCTTGGCCTCTTTGACGGCCATCTCGAAGCCGGGGAGGTAGATCTCGCGGAGCGTGCGCTCGTCGAGCTCGGCGCTGGTCTTGTGCTGGGCTTTTTGCTGGTTGTTGGCGGCGAGCGCCTTGATGCACGCGGCGACGCGCTGCGACTGCACGCCCTGACAGAAGGCGGTGGCCATGCGGCCGACGAGGTAGGGATCTTCGGAGTAGGTCTCGTAGTTTCGGCCGTTGACCGGCGTGCGGTGGATGTTGATCATCGGCGCGAGGAAGACGGCGTTCTTGCGCGCCCGCGCTTCGCGCGCCATCGCGGCGGCGGCGCGTTCGATGAGCTGCGGGTTCCACGTCGCGGCCTGCGTGATGCCGGTGGGAAAGCAGGTGGCGGGGCCGATGACGTCGCCCGTGACCGTCACGCCGTGCCCGCCGTCCGAGCAGCGCAGGGCGGGGACGCCGAGGCGCTCGATGGGCTCGAGGTGCCAGAAGTCGCGGCCGGTGAGCATCGCCGCCTTTTCCTCGAGCGTCATGCGATCGAGCAGATCGCGCGTCCGCGTGTCGACATCAAGCTCCGGGTTCTGGTAGGTCTGCACCGTCTCGGTCGTCATGGTCAATCCTCAATGTAGGGTCCGCTTTGCGGACCATTCCGGTCGCATCCCCCGGGAGAAGGAGGTCCGCACAGCGGATCCTACGGGACGAAGCCGTGCCACACGTTTTCGGCCCGCGCGGGCTCGGGCACGAACATGAAGCGGTCGCGGTCGGTGTCGAACTGCTCGTAGATCGGCTTGCCGGGCTCGATGCCGAGCGTCGTGTACTTCTCGGGAACCTTGCACACGAGCTCGCGGCGGTCGTAGCGGTCGTTCGGCTGCCAGGTCAGCGCGTCGTCGTCGTCGACGAGCGGGAACCACGCCAGGCCGCCATGCGCCCGCACGCCGTCGTAGACGAAGCCGTAGTCGCGGTCGCACCACGCGCCGAACGTCAGCGGCTGGTCGACGTCCGCGCTGATCGTCGCGTGGGCCCAGCCGGGCGGGACGATCACCACCTCGCCCGGGCCGACCTCGACGGCGAAGCAGCGGCCGGGGTCGTCGCCGTCGCTCTCCTGCATCAGGATCACCGCGCGGCCGGACCAGACCTCGTAGACCTCGGGTGTGGACCAGCCGACGCGCGGGCTGAGCTTGTGGACGTGCCCCTGCGAGCGCACGGGCTCAGGCCCAAGGCGGCCGGCGGCGTAGGTCACGACGCCGAAGAGCAGGTGCCGATGCTCGAGCTCCGCGCGATGCACCGGGCGGCCGACGTCCATGGCGATCGCGTACACCGGGTCCGGCCCGTCGCAGTCGGGCTCGCGCAGCGAGGGGCGGATGGCGTCGAGGCGGCGCAGCTCGGGCGCGGGGCCGAAGCAGTCGGAGCCGTAGGCGAAGCCCAGCGGCGAGGTCGTCGCGTGCAGGTCGAGGCCCCAGGTTGTCAGGTCGACGTTGGTCATGTCTGCGTCTTTCATCGTCGCGCGCGGCGCGTTCATCGCACGTATGCCTTCATCGTCGCGCAGCGCTGCCCTTCGCCCTTGCCGTGCGGGCGGATGGTGTAGCGCCCGACGCTCGCGGGAACGATGAACGTCTCGGCGTAATGCACGATGAAAGGCTCGAAGGCGTGGTTGGGGCATTCGACGATCGCCTCCTCGCCCTCGACGAGGTTAAGGACGTTGACGCCGCCGGCCGTGTCGTGCGGCACCTTGCCGGTGAACCAGTGTCGGCGGGTCTCGATGAACTCGCGCTCGTGCAGGCCGGTGCGCTCTTCGCACCAGCCTTCGCCCTCGGCGACGACTTCGACGCGGTTGATCAACTCGCGCTCGACCCACGGGGCGGTGCGGTCCCACGCGATGTTGGCCTGGCCGTGGGCGATGTTGATCGGGCGCGGCAGGCCGTCGAGCCCGAGCCGGCCCCAGTCCCAGAGCTTGAAGGTGAAGATGTAGGGCGTGGCGCTGATCTCCAGCACCATGCTGCCGCGGCCCGAGCAGTGGACCGTGCCCGCGGGGATGAGGAAATGATCGTGCTTCTTCGCCGGCCAGCGCGCGGCGAACTGGTCGGCGTCGAAGGGCTCGTCGCCCGCCTGGGCGCGCTTGAGCGCGGCGATCATCTCGTCCGGGTCGACACCTTCTTTCACGCCGAGGTACACGGTCGCCTCGTCGTCGGCGTCGAGCATGTAGTAGCTCTCATCCTGCGTGTAGTGCATGCCGAACGCGTTCTGCACGTATTCGGTGAGCGGATGCACCTGGAAGGAGAGGTGGCCGCCCTCGATCGTGTCGAGGAAGTCGAAGCGGATGGGGAACTCAGTGCCGAAGCGGCCATGCACGCGGTCGCCCAGCAGCTCGCGCGGATGGCGGAAGACGACGTTGATGGACGGGAGCTCGAACCGCGCATCGCCGAGGCCCAGCAGGAGGCTGTTCTCCTCGGGCACACAGTCAAAGCCCCAGGCGTAGTTCTCCGCCGAGCGGTCCATGTCGAACGCCTCTTTCATCCACTGGCCGCCCCACGGGCCGGGGTCGAAGAAGGGCACGACGCGGAACGGCTGGGTCGCGGCGCGGGCGAGGCCGGCGCGGATCGTGTCGCCGGCCGCGAGCTTCGGCGCGGCGGGATCGGTGGCGGGGGCGGTGGTGTCGAGGGCGAAGTCCATGCGCGCCAGCAGCGGCTGCTTCCAGCGGTCGCAGACGCGCCAGTCGATGAAGAAGCTGCGCTTGTATTGCAGGCTGGCCTTGAGCTCGTGGTTGTCGACGCCGAGGTTGGCGATTTCGCTCCTGCGCTGGCGCTGCTGCGCCTCCCAGCGGGGCATGTCGGCGTAGCAGAGCACGTCGCCGGGGTGGATCATGGCGGCGCCGCAGCCGACGATGAGCACGAGGCCATCTTTTGCACCCGCGACACGATCGCGCAGCCGCGCGAGCTTCGCGTCGTCGAAGAAATGCGGGAGGGTGAGGCCCGAGAGGTAGCCGAAGACGGGATCATCGCCGCCGAGGAATGGGGCGACGAGCTCGTCGATTGCGGCGGCGGGCTTCATGGCGTCGCGGGCGTCGAGGGTGAGGGTGGGGTTGAGGCGGGTGGCGAGCTCGTCGCGGACGGCGTCTTCAAAAACGCCGGTGTAGCAGTCGACCACCAGCACCCCCCCGCCACCGCCGCGCCGGCGCACCACCGCACCCAGCGCGTCGGCGATCGCATCCCAGCCCTGGACGCACTCGCCGCCGGGCACGGCGACATATGGAAACTTGTCGTAATTCGGCTTTCGCATCAAATCCTGCCTTGGGTGGATCGTTTCAAAACGTGAGGCGTTTGGACAACCGCGAAGGGGCGAAGGAGGCGAGGGGGAGGGAATTGGGCCAAGGTTTTTTAAAAACTTCGCTTTCTTCGCCCCTTCGCGGTTCAACTGGTTTGCCCGTGACGGCGGCGTCGCGCGTCGTTCGTGGTGGGTTGCGCTTCACTTCACCCACCCTACGTCAGGCGCGTGCCTCATCCGCTGCTCTGCGTCTCTGTGCCTCTGTGGTTCTTCTCCACCAGCCATTCGCAGGCGACAAGGGCGGCGTCGTCGCCGAGTCGGCCGCGCACGAGCTCGACGCGGTGGCGGGGTGTCCAGGCGTACTGGTCGACGTATCGCTGCATCGCAGGCAGCAGATCGTCGCTGGCGGCGATTCCCCCGCCGACGACGATGCGTTCGGGGTCGAATGCGTGGACGAGGTTGACCGCGAGCGCCGCCCAGACGTTCAAGCTGTGGTCGCGCAGGGCGGCGGCGCAGGTGTCGCCGCGCTTGGCCCAGTCGAAGACGGCGCGGTAGTCGAGGATCGTTTCGCCGGCGAGCGCGCTGGTGGCGAGGTCGTCGCGGGTCTGGGCGAGGGCGGCGAGGACGTCGGTGGAGGCCTCGGCCTCGGCGCAGCCGATGTTGCCGCAGGTGCAACGGCGGCCGGCGTAGTCGACGGTCAGGTGGCCGCCGAGGATGGTCGCCTGCCCGTGGGCGCCGCGGAGGACGCGGCCTTCGACGACGGCGGCGACGCCGATGCCGGTGCCGAGGGTGATCATGGCGATGTTGTCGCATCCGCGGCCGGCGCCGTGGCGCCACTCGCCGATGAGGGCCATGCGGGCGTCGTTGTCCATCGCCAGCGGCAGGTTGAAGCACTGGCGGGCCCACGCGCCGAGGTCGAGTTGTGTCGCGTCGTCATACTTGGCGTTGATCGCGAGCACGCGACCGGCGTGGGGGTCGATGATGCCGGGGATCGAAATCCCCACTCCCGCCACCCCCGCCATCCCCGCACCCGCCACCCCCGCCACTCGCGCCACACCCGCCTCGTCGCATAGCTCGCGCAGTGCTGCCTCGACGGCCGACAGGCGGGGTCCGAGGCCGTGCGCCGACTCGGCGTCGAGGATCCGCCGCGCGAGCACGCGACCGGCCTCGACCACGCCGAGCTTGATCCGCGTCCCTCCAAGATCACACGCCAGGACGGCCATGGACATTCCTCGGCCCCCGATGCCAGATCGGGCATCCTACCGATTCCGCGGACCGTTCGCCGGCGGGGGTTGGGCAGGAGGCAGGCGGCGCGGTGGTGGGGGCGGCCGCGTTGCGTTCCGCCGGCGAGGCGGGATAATGCGCGTCGAGCAGGAGTTGCGGAATATGAAGGTAGCTGTCGCTTGCGATCATGGTGGTTTCGCCCTCAAGGCTGCGCTGGTCGAGTTGGTGCGTGAGCTTGGCCACGAGGTGCTGGACCTCGGCGCTCACCAGCTCGACCCGGCGGACGATTACCCCGACTTCGCCCGCTACCTCGGGCAGGCGATCCAGCACGGGCAGGCCGAGCGCGGCATCCTGCTGTGCGGCTCGGGCGTCGGCGCGTCCGTCGCCGCCAACAAGCTCGTCGGCGTCCGCGCCAGCGTCTGTCATGACTGCTACTCCGCTCACCAGGGCGTCGAGCATGACGACATGAACGTCCTCTGCCTCGGGGCGCGGATCATCGGCATCGAACTCGCCCGCGAACTGGTCCGCGCCTTTCTTGCCGCGGGCTACAGCGGCGAGGAGCGTCACGACCGGAGGCTCGAAAAGATCAACGCGCTTGAAGAGCTCGCGTAGGGTCCGCTGTGCCGACCTTTCCCCGCTCGCCACCTGACGTCCCGGAAGGTCCGCACAGCGGACCCTACGCGCTGCCCACAAGCGCGCTTGCCCCTCATTTCCATCGGGGTGTCAGCGGCGTCTTGTCGTGCCGCTCGCGCAGCGCCGCGAACACCGCGGGCGAATCGACCACCTCATCCGGCCGCTGCCGGCTGCGCACCAGGAAGTCCGCTTCGGGTGGGAAGCAGGCGATCGGCACGAAGTCCGGGTCCTCCGGCGACGCCCCGCGCGGCTCGCTCTCGCCCGCCAGCCGCGTGATGTCCGCATTCGTCGGCAGCGCCGCGCTCTGGTAGCGCAGGTCCATCGACCAGCGCACGCGGTCGGTGCGGTTGTCGAAGCTCACGTGCGGCGTGCGGTTGGTCAGCAGCAGCGCGCCGCCGCGCGGCACCGGGCAGCAGACTTTCTCCATTCCGGGCGGGAGGTCGGCCTCGTCGATCTCGAGGTACGGCTTGCCGTCGGCCCAGCGGTGGGGCAGCACCTGGCCCGTGTGGGCGCGGGGGATGACCCACAGGCAGCCGTTCTCCTCCGTCGCGTCGACGAGCGGCAGCCAGACGGTGAGCACGAGCGCCTTGTCGCAGTAGGGCTCGAAGTAGGCGGAGTCCTGGTGCCACGGCACTGGGCTCTTGTTGTGGCTGGGGATCTTCGGCCGCAGGCGGTAGACGCTCGACGCGATCAGCTCCTCGCCGCACAGCGACTCGGCGACGTCGAGCAGCTTGTCGTTGGTGATCAGCTCGAAGAATCCGGGCCCGTTGAGCCGGCCGTCCCACATGCTCAGCGCCAGCTCGTCGGTCTCCTCGCTGATGCGCGCCATGCGGCGCTCGAAGTCCTCCTCGGCGTAGTCGCGCGAGAGCTTGCCCTCGGCCATCAGCGTCGCGACGCGCTCGTCGATGGCGCGGTTGATGTCGTCGATGGGCGGCTGCAGGTCCGCGTCGTCGAAGACGTCGGGGACCATGAGGTAGCCCTCGCGGTGGAAGAACGCCTTCTGATTCTCGCTCAAGCCGGGCATGGTTGCCTCCCTATATCTCCGTCGTGGGGCTCCCATCAAGGATACCCGCTGCGGCCGGCCAAGGGTAGGGTCCGCTGTGCGGACCTTCTTCCGTTCGCCACGTACCGCCCCGGAAAGGTCCGCACAGCGGATCCTACGTCGCCGCCTCGCTCACAAAGAACGGCTGGGTCCAGGCGAACTGTTCGCCGTCGCCCCAGCACTCGAAGCGGAGATAGGTCTGTTCGGGGGTGCCGTCGACCTCGATCGTGGGGCCGTCGGCGACCTTGACGCGGCGGCCGGCGTCGGTGAGGGCGACGATGCGTCGGGCGTTGGGCGCGTGAATTCGGATCGTGGGGCCGACGACGTCGATGGCGTCGATGGTCACGCCCGTCGAGGCGTAGCAGCGCCCAAGCCGCAGGGCGTCGACGATGGCGTCCGCGCTTGCCTCCTGGACCCAGACGCAGGTCCAGCCGAGGCCGACGTCGGCATCGCTGTGGGAGTCGTCGGTGGCGATGCCCCAGACCCGTCGGCCGGCGGTCAGGAGGATGTCCCACTTGTTGGTGGCGTAGGGGCTGCCCTGGAGCCGGCCGATCGTGCCGTTGAAGATCTCCAGGCCCGTGTACCCGACCCACTGCTCCAATGCGTGGATGGGGCAGTGGTCGAAGCGGGCCTGCCAGTTGGGGTGGTTGGCGAAGATGAGGCCCTCGCCCGGCGCGGCCGCGGCGTTGAGCACGTTCTGCCGCAGCGGGTCGGGTTCGATGAAGCGCGTCGCGCCGACGTGCAGGAGGTGTGGGCCGCCGCGGCTGATCTCGTTGCCGGCGATGAGCGTCATGCCGCGCGCGTCCCACTGCTGGTGATCCGCAGCCGACGTGAAAATGTCGTGGTCGGAGATCATGAGAAAGTCGTAGCCGCGGGCGTGGTAGTCGTCGATGACGACCTGCGGCTCGCGGCGGCCGTCGCTGCGCGTCGTATGAGCGTGGAGGTTGCCGCGCAGCCAGCGGCCGGCGGGCGGGAGGTCGGCGTAAGGGTGGTCGAGGTGCAGGTCGGGCATGGCTTGATTCGCGCTGTGGGGGGCGGGGATGTTAGCGGGGGTGGGAGGGTGCATCCTACTGAAAGCGGGGTGGGCCGGCAGGCGGTTGGCCGTGGACCCGGCCGCGCCGCGGCGCTAGGCTGATTCGGGTGCGACCGGCCCGCGGAGGGTTTTGCCATGAGCGAATCATCGAACCGCCTGCTGCCCTATCTCGATCAGCACGACATCGAGTATGAGTTGATCCACCACCGTCTGGACTACAGCGCCCAGCGGGCGGCGGCGGACACGCACACGCCGGGGCGGGCGTTCGCCAAGGCGGTGATCCTGGACGTCGGCGGGCAGCCGGTGATGGCGGTGGTGCCCGCGCCGGAGAAGATCGACCTGGGCAAGGCGAGCCAGGCGCTGGGGGCGGAAGTGAAGCTGGTGGACGAGTCGACGCTGGCGCGGATCTTTCCCGACGCCGAGGTCGGGGCCGAGCCGCCGTTCGGCAACCTGTACGACCTGCCGGTCTACGTCAGCCCGCACCTGGTCGATGACGAGTCGATCACCTTCAACGCCGGCTCGCACCAGCAGGCGGTGCGCATGCGGTGGGAAGACTATGAGCGGATGGTCCACCCGCAGGTCGCGGACCTGACCTACGAGGCCTGACGTGGCGCATCGCATGGCAAGCCGGACGCTGGCGGCGGCGCTGGTGGCGGGCGTGATCGCGGGGGCGCTAACGTACGGGCCGCGGCGGGCCGAGGCGATGGAGGCGGACCAGTTCACGCTGCCGCCCGAGCCGCTGGCGGACCTGGGCCCGGAGCTGGACGCGAAGATCCGGGTGCATCTCGAAGCGATCATCGACGAGCTCAACGGGCGGATCGACGAGGCGACGGCCCGCGCCGAGGCCGCGACGACGCGCGCCGAGCGCAGGCGGCATTCCCTGGAAGCCGCGGCGTGGCTGGCGCAGGACCAGGTGGCCCGGCGGGTGCGGCACCGCTTCGGGCACGGCTGGCCGGAGGCGTGGATGGAGGTCTACATCCGGCACGCGGATTTCGAGCAGGACGAGCCCACGCAGTTCGCCCTGGGCTACCACCGCTCGACGTTCGGCTTCTCGGCGGTGTGGAAGCCGCTGCTGGTCGTGGGCGTCTCGCCGACGATCAACGTGCACGGTGCGCGGATGGGCACGGACAAGATCGGGCACTTCTTCGCGCAGGGCTACGAGTACCACGGCCGCTACGAGCAGGCGCGGGAGGCGGGCCTGGGCCGGGCCGCCGCCCGGGGCGTTGCCGCGGCGCGGGGCGTGCGGCAGGAGGCGACGTACTTCGGTTACTGGGTCAGCGGGACGTACTCCAACGCCGACCTGGCGGCGAACTACGCGGGCATGAGGTTCTACCGCAACCTGACGCAGCCGGTGACCATCGCCGGGCGCACGTACGCGCCGATGCTGGTGCGCGACGACGGCCGCTGGGCGTTCAACGGTGAGGCGAGGCCGGCGCTGCTCGAGCCGTTCATGTCGGATCACTTCAACGAGGCGCTGAACCCGGCGCGCTACGACGCGCCGATGCGCTGGTCGATCCGGCAGGTGCTGGCCAACGACGAGGACCGACGCGAGGCGTGGCGGGCGCATTACGGCCTGACGCGCGTCGAGGAGCAGATGCGCACGCACGAACTCGCGGTGTGGCACGGCGAGGACTACGGCCACAGCGGCTTCGAGGACGTGCTCACGCCGGCGGACATGTTCTTTGACGAAAATGAGCTGGAGCAGGAGCGATCGCGGTTCGTGGACGCGCAGTAGCGAGCGCCGCCGCCCCTCTCACCCCAACCCCAGCACATCGCGGCGCTCCTGCATCGCCTCGAGCACGTGGCCGACGTGATCCCAGAACCCGAGCTTGCCCTCGAAGCACGCGTCACTGAACCGGGCCGCGGCGCGCTCGGCTTCGTCGCGGTCGACACCGGCGGCAAAGCGGCGATCCTTCCATTTCTTCTTCACCGACTTGAGCCCGAGCTGGGCGATGTCCTTGTCCGGCCGCACGAGCGTCGCGGCGATGAGCAGGCCGGTGACCTCGTCGCAGGCGAGCAGGGCGAAGTCGATGTCACGTGCCGGCGCCACGCCCGTGCCAGGCTCGTTGTGGGCGAGGATCGCCTGCACGATGTCGTCGTCGATGCCACGCTCGCGCAGGATCGGCGCGCCCTTGACGGCATGCTCATCGAGCGTCGGGTGCAGCTCCCAGTCAAAATCGTGCAGCAACCCCGCCAGCCCCCAGCGGTCGGCGTCGGCGTTCAGCCGGGGGGCGTAGTGGCGCATCGCGGCTTCGACGGCGAGCATGTGCCGACGCAGGCCCTCGTCGGCGACGTGTTCGGTGACGATCTGCCAGGCGGTGTCGCGATTCATGGGATCCAGACAAGCAGGGGGGCGACGGATGGTTGCTACGCGCCGAGCTCGCGGGAGCGCACCGCGGCGGCGGCGATCGCCGCGACCACGGCGTCGCTGACGTGTTCGCGGTCGAGCTGGCTGATGGCCGCCTCGGTCGTGCCGCCGGGGCTCATGACCTTGCGCTTGAGCTCGCTGGCGGTGTCGGGCGACTCGGCGAGCAGGTGGGCGGCGCCGACGAGTGTCTGGCTGACGAGCGTGCGGCCGTGCTCGCCGAGGCCGAGCTCGCCGGCGGCGCGTTGCATGGCTTCGGCAAGGTAGAAGAGATAGGCCGGGCCCGACCCGGAGACGGCGGTGACGGCGTCCATGTGCCGCTCGTCGATGCGGATCGCCTTGCCGCCGGCCTGGAACATCCGCATCGTCAACTCATCATCGCCTGGCCTGGCGTCGGCGCCGAGGGCGACGGCGGCCATCCCCTGGCCGACGAGCATGGGCGTGTTGGGCATGACGCGCACGATGCGCGCGGCCGCGCCGCCATGCTCGGCAAGATCCGCGGCGAGCCGGGCCGTGGTGACGCCCGCCATCACCGAGACGAGGACGTGCTCTGGCTTGACGTGGGCGGCGAGGTCGCGCGCGACCTCGGGCCAGGCCTGCGGCTTGACGGCCAGGAGCACCTGGTCGCTGGCGCGGGCGACCTGGGCCAGGTCGTCGACCGCCTTGACGCCGAGCGTCTTCATCGCTTCGCGGCGCTCGGGCGACGGGTCGGCGGCGATGAGCTGGCGCGGTTCGAGGACGGCGGCGCGCAGCGCGGCGGTGACGATCGCCGTCGCCATGTTGCCCGCGCCGATGAGTCCAAGGGTGTAGGCCATGTGGTGTCCCGAGGTGCGCCCCGGCCGCCGAGTTTACCCGGCGCGGCAGCGCGACGGGTGGTCAGGCTGGGCCGTCCCACGCGTCGCGGGCGGCCCGGCGGGCCTCGAGCCAGGCGAGGAGAGTCGGGCGGTCGCCCGCCTGGAGGAGGCGATCCAGTTCGTCGAGCCGGCCGCGCATGGCGGCGAGGGCGTCGCGCATGGCGTCGCGGTTGGCGATGAGGATGTCGGCCCGCATGGGCGGATTGGAGCTGGCCAGGCGCGTGGTGTCGCGGAAGCCCGTCGAGGCGATGGCCCACCCGCCGCGGTCCTCGGTGACGGCGACGAGCATGGCGGCCATCGCGTGGGGCAGGTGGCTGATCGTCGCGGTCTGCTGGTCGTGCTCGTCGGGCGAGAGGCACACGAGGCGCATACCGAGCGTCTGCCAGAGGTTGAGCACCATTTCGAGGGCGTCGGCGTCGGTGTCGCGGTCCGGGGTGAGGATGCAGGGCTTGCCGGTGAAGAGGTCGGCGCGGGCGGCGACGGGGCCCTGCTGCTCGCTGCCCGCCATCGGGTGGGAGCCGACGAACAACTCCGGCCGGGGCAGGTGCTTGCGAGCCGCGTCGAGCACGCTGCGCTTGGTCGAGCCGACGTCGGTGACGACCGGGTGGGCGGCAGCGCCTGACAGGGCCTGGCCGAGGGCGTGGAAGACGGCCTCCATCTGGCCGAGGGGCACGGCGGCGACGACGAGGTCGCTGCCGGCGAGGGCGTCGTCAAGCCGGGTGGTGCCGACGTCGATGGCGCCCGTGGCGAGGGCCTCGTCGAGCGGCTCCTGCCGCCGGGCGTAGCCGACCACCCGCCCCGCCGCCACATGCCCCGCCACGCGGGCGGCCCCCGCCGCGGCGGCGGCCTTGGTGGCCAGCCCGAGGCTCGCCCCCAGCAGGCCGGTGCCGAGGATGGCCATCTGCTTGACATCGGCGTTCATGAGTGGGCATCCTCCTTGTCGATCGTTAACATAACACGTTGACCTCCGCCACCCCGTGTTCCCATGACCGCCATCAACACGCCCACGACGATTCACGAGCTGGAGTTTGAGCGGCCGCTGAGCGCCCTGGAGCGGCAGATCGCCGAGCTCGAGCCCGCCTCCGCCTCGGCGGCCGACGGCCAGAGCGTCGACATCGCCGCCGAGGTCCGCGAGCTGCGCCAGTCGCACACGGCCATGCTCAAGAAGATCTACGCCAACCTGAGCGCCTGGAACACGGTCAAGGTCGCCCGGCATCCCAACCGGCCGCAGGCGGTCGACTACATCCACACCTTCGTCAAGGACTTCACCGAGCTGCACGGCGACCGGCGCTACGGCGACGACCCGGCGATCATCACCGGGTTCGGGCGCATCGGCACGCACAAGGTGCTGGTCGTGGCCCACAACAAGGGCAAGGACACGCGCGAGCGCATCGCCTGCCACTTCGGCTGCGCCCACCCGGAGGGGTACCGCAAGGCGCTGCGCTGCATGAAGCTGGCGGAGAAGTTCAAGCTGCCGGTCGTGAGCCTGATCGACACGCCGGGGGCATACCCGGGCATCGGCGCCGAGGAGCGGGGCCAGGCGGAGGCGATCGCCGTCAACCTGCGCGAGATGAGCCGGCTGAAGACGCCGATCCTGGCGGTGGTGATCGGCGAGGGGGCGTCGGGCGGGGCGCTGGGCATCGGGGTGGCGGATCGGCTGGCGATGATGCAGTACGCCTGGTACAGCGTGATCAGCCCGGAGGGTTGCGCGGCGATCCTGTGGAAGACGGCGAATCTCGAGACGAACGCCGCCGCCGCCGCCGCGTTGAAGCTCACGGCGACAGACAACCTCGCTCACGGGACGATCGACGAGGTGATCGAGGAGCCGCTCGGGGCCGCGCATCGCAACCCCGCAGCCGCGGCGGATCGGCTGGAGAAGTGGCTGGCGCGGCAGATTCGCGAGCTCAAGCGGCTGCCGGTGGACAAGCTCGTGGCCCAGCGGTACGAGCGTCTGCGCCGCATCGGCGCTTGCAGCGAGGCGCAGGCCCCGTCCGGCGTGCCGGCGGTGTCCGTCTAGCTCTTTGTCCGAAGGCCGCGGCGCGCGGGCGTGCCGCCCGACCCAACTCAAGCTTTTCGAGATACGTTCCCGCGGGGCGTGGTCGGGTTAACCACATGCCCCGGCCATGCTTAGCCGCGCGAGGCGGGCACCGGTGGCGGCGGGGGCCCGGCCGGTTTCGCAGAATCGCGAACCGGGGGTTGATCCGGCTGGTACCGAGTGCGATGAGTTGCCAACCAGGCGTTTTCGCGTGAGCGGGCGTCGGCCTTGCATGGTGTGGAGCCGACCCCGCGGCGTTGTTTTTCGAGAGAGTTAAGGAGCAGAAGATCATGTTGCGATTCTGGACACAGCCGACGATGTTTCTCGCCCCGGCCCTGCTGGCGGGTGCGATGCTGGCGGGTGGATGCGATGGGATGGACGAGGATCCTGCCGCGCCGCCACCGCCGGAGAATGGGTTTACGGACCCGGTGGGCGAGCCGCTGGAGCCCGTGCAGCCTGAGCAGCCGGAGGAGACGGTGGAGCCGACGCCGGAGGATCCCGCTGATTTCGAGCTGCCGGAGTGATTGGTCCATGCCATGCGGCCGGGGGGGCGATGGACGGCCCCGTGCCCGGTCGATGGTTGGGGGCTATGCTTTGAGCGGGTGGTGGTGGGGTGATGGCGGGGGATTGAGTGGATCGAGCGTTTATTTCAGGGACACCCGTGTTTTCCAGTTTGGAGCTTTTCGATGAACCAGTACTTGACAAGCCGACGTTTCGGCCTGGCTGCCGCGGCGATGATGGTCGTCGGCGTCGTCGCCGCCGTGAGCACGATGGGCCTGAGCCCGAGCCTGGCGCAGGAGCAGCAGGCGGGCGAGGGGATCAAGGTGGGGCTGTTCAACTTCCGGCAGGTGGTGGACGTGCACTTTAGCCGGCACGACGCCGAGGGCCGGATCCGCGAGTTGCAGGCTCAGGCTCAGCAGGCGCAGCAGGCGCAGGATCAGCAGGCGGCGATGCAGACGTTCCAGCAGATGCAGCAGATCGAGGCGGAGTATTTCGACGATTTTCAGAACGACCTGAGCAGGGCCCTGGAAGGTGTGGTCGAGGAGAGCGGCGCGCAGATCATCGCCGTGCAGGTCGTGGACGAGGTCGACGCGCTGGCGTACACGGCGGACAACGTCGAGACCGAGGACGTGACCAACCTGGTCATCCGCGAGATCACCGATGGCGAGGTGCAGGAAGCGCCTGCCCCGGAGATGTTCCCGGGCGCCGAGCAGCAGCAGCAGCAGCAACAGCAGCAGCCTCAGCAGCCTGCAGAGCAGCCTCAGCAGCAGCCGGAGCAGGGTCAGGAACTCGAGTTCTGATCCAGGTCGACGGCAGACGCACGCAAGGGGCGGGCCGAACTCGGCTCGCCCTTTTTCGTGCGCGGGGGGGCGGCGGGCGGCGGGCGGTCAAGTGACGTTGCGTGCAGGCTTTGCGGGCGTCTGGGTGAGGCCGGCGAGGCGTTCGCGCTTGATCAGGCGGCGCACGGCCCAGTTGGGGTCGGGGCCCTCGCCGAGGTCGCGCAGCGGCCGGCCGTGGCCGGGCAGGTTGTCGAAGTCGCCGGCCTCTCGGGCCTGGCGGATCTTTTCGTCGGCGGCGAGCTGGATGGCGCGTTCGCTGAAGAGGTTCATCGGGTCTTCTCGTCGGAGCGGGTGGCGGGGCGAGGACGGGCGATTTTAGAGCGAAGCCAGACGGCTGGCCAGAAGAGCGCGTTGGCGAGGCAGAACTGGAGCAGGAGTATGATGATGAAGACGCCCAGGGGCGAGTAGAGCCAGTCGGCACCGGTCGGGTCGCGCCGGATCGAGCGGCCGGGGGCATCCTCGGGCGGCTCGGGCGGCTGATACCAGTCCAGAAGCCAGAAGAGGAGGATCAGCGCCGCCATGATCGAGGCGATGCCCAGCCAGTAACCGCGGCGGGAGACGGACTCGAAGACGGAGCGGCGGGGGGTCGCGGGGGTGGGGGTCATGGCTTAAAATTGGTCTGTGGCGTGGGTTAGGGGCACGTCCGGGCGTGGGGGGCGGGTTGATCCGGCCCTTCGCTTGCGGCCTCGCTCAGGAACCGGCGTTGAAAAATCACGCATGAAATGCAAGACAGGCACGGTGGGGGGGCCGGAGCGTGGCATCGGGGTGCGTGGTGTGGCGGGGGTGGTGGTTGGGCTGCGGGCAAAGCGAGGGCCAAAACGGGGGCGAAATTTTTTTTCGGGTTACCCAGCTTGTGGGCGCGGTCCATATTCGCTATAGTACTGTGTTCGCGGCGTAGCGAGGCTGGGTTGGGGCCCGAAAATCCCTGCACAACCTGACTAGAACCCTATCCCCCAGGCAAATCGAGGACGTCGATGCTGCTGCAGACTGTGCGCGACTACTCCAAGCGTGGTGACGCTTCTGCAATCCCGAATCTCGTCGAAGTTCAAGAAGCTGCATACAACCGGTTTCTCCAGCAGGAGAAGGCGTACGACGGCCGAGACCCGAAAGTCGGGCTCGAGTCGCTGTTGCGCGAGGTTTTCCCGATCGTCTCGTACGACGGGAACATGCAGCTTGAGTACTTGTACTACAAGCTGGACGAGGCCCGGTACACACCGGAGGAATGCAAGGAACTTCGCCTGACCTTCGGCATGCCCTTTCGCGTGGGCGTGCGGCTCGTGCGCAAGGACGCGCCCGAGATCCCCGAGGAGGAAATCTACCTCGGCGAGATCCCCATCCTGATGGGCGGCGGCGAGTTCATCGTCAACGGCGCCGAGCGGGTCATCGTCAACCAGCTCCACCGCTCGCCGGGCGTCGATTTCTCGATCGCGTCGGCGGAGGCGGACCGGCCGCTGCACTCGGCGCGGATCATCCCCGAGCGCGGGAGCTGGATCGAGCTGGAGGTGTCCAAGAAGGACGTCCTGCAGATGCGCATCGACCAGTCGACGAAGATCCCGGCGACGACGTTCCTGCGCGCGCTCGACGAGAACTACGCGACCAACGAGAAGCTGCTGTCGACGTTCTACGACGTCGAGACGATCAAGACGGCGGACCTGCGCCCCGAGCACTACCTGGCCGCGCCGATCATCGACACGGACACGGGTGAGGAGATCGTGCCGCTGGGCGGGCAGGCGGGCGAGAAGATCGAGCAGGTGCTGGCGTCGCCGCTGAGCAAGGTGCAGATCATCGCCAACCCGTCGGACATGCTGATCCTCAACACGCTGGCCGACGAGCGGTCCGCCCAGGGCGACCCCGGGCAGAAGGTCAACGAGCACGAGGCGGCGCTGTTGTCGTTGTACGGCCGCTTGCGCCCAGGCAACCCGCCGCAGGTCGATAAGGCGCGGCAGCTCTTCGAGGAGAAGTTCTTCGACGAGAACCGGTATCGCCTGGGCAAGGTCGGGCGCTTCCGCATCAACCGGAAGTTCGACTTGGACGTGCCCGAGGGCGTGATGCAGTTGCGTGCGGAAGACTTCCTGCACGTGATCCAGTACATCCTGGACCTGCGGGCGCAGCGGAACAAGGCGCACGTCGACGACATCGACCACCTGGGCAACCGGCGTCTGCGGACGCTGGACGAGCTGGCGGTCGAGGAGATGCGCAAGGGATTCCTCAAGCTCCGCCGCACCGTGCAGGAGCGGATGAGCGTCAAGGACCCGGACGAGCTGGCGAAGGTTGCCGACCTCATCAACAGCAAGTCGATCTCGAGCGCGATCGACCACTTCTTCGGTCGCGGCGAGTTGTCGCAGGTGGTGGACCAGACGAACCCGCTGGCGCAGCTGACGCACGAGCGTCGCCTGAGCGCGTTGGGCCCGGGCGGGCTCAACCGCAAGCGGGCGGGCTTCGAGGTGCGCGACGTGCACATCAGCCACTACGGCCGCATCTGCCCGATCGAGACGCCCGAGGGCACGAACATCGGGCTGATCGCGTCGTTGGGGATCTACTCGCAGATTGATGAGTATGGTTTCCTGCTGACGCCGTACCGCAAGGTGACGGAGGGCAAGCTCGAGCCGGGCGTGGTGAACCTGCGTGCGGACGAGGAGATGAAGGTCACGCTCGGGCCGGCCGACGCGATCGGGCTGGACGGCAAGCTGATCAAGGGGCAGGTGCTGGCGCGGGTGGACGGCGACCTGTCGCAGGTGGACTCGAAACAGATCGATTACCTGGACATCAGCCCGAAGCAGATCGTGGGCGTGTCGGCGGCGTTGATTCCATTCCTGGAGCACGACGACGCGAACCGGGCGTTGATGGGCTCGAACATGATGCGTCAGGCGGTGCCGCTGGTGAAGACGCAGGTGCCGTGCATCGCGACGGGCATGGAGCGCGAGGTGCCCAAGTACTCGGGCATGGTCGCGCGGGCGCGCAACGCCGGGACCGTGACGTATGTCGACGCGGAGCGGATCGTGATCGACAACGCGGACGAGTATGAGCTGCGGAAGTTCGTCGGGCTCAACGAGAAGACGTGCCTGAACCAGCGGCCGATCGTGAACATCGGCGACGAGGTGGAGGCGGGTCGGATCATTGCTGACGGTGCGGCGACGAACCAGGGCGAGCTGGCGCTGGGCAAGAACGCGCTCGTCGCGTTCAACACGTTCGACGGGTACAACTTCGAGGACGCGATCGTGATCAGCGAGCGTCTGGTGAAGGAGGACGTGTTCACGTCGATCCACATCGAGGAGTTCGATGTGGAGATTCGCGAGACGAAGCTGGGCCGCGAGGAGTTCACGCCGGACATCCCGAACGTCAGCGAGAAGATGCTGTCGATGCTGGATGAGAACGGGGTGATCCGGATCGGGGCGCACGTGAAGCCGGGCGACATCCTGGTGGGCAAGGTGAGCCCGAAGAGCAAGAGCGAGCTGACGCCGGAAGAGAAGCTTCTGCACGCGATCTTCGGCCGGGCGGGCGAGGACGTGAAGAACGACTCGCTGGAGGTGCCCGCGGGGACCGAGGGCGTGGTGATCGGCGCCAAGCGGTTCAGCCGGCGGATGCACCTCAACGACGATCAGAAGAAGCAGCTTCGCCGGGACATGCGCGAGTATGAAGCGCAGATGGACGAGCGTGGGGCGGAGCTGTTCCGGCAGATGGTCGAGCAGATCAACGAGATCACCGGCACGCCGATGGTCGACCCCTCGACGCGTCAGAAGGCGGGTGCGAGCGACATCACGGAAGTGGTGAAGGAGCAGATCGAGTCGTTCACGAGCGACTGGATCAAAGGCTCGAAGGCGGCGCGCGAGGAGGCGGAGCAGGTTTACCGCCAGTTCTGGCCGCGGATCGAGGCGATCGAGAAGGAGAAGCAGCGGAAGCTGGCGCACATGAAGCGTGGCGACGAGCTGCCTTCGGGTGTGCTGGAGATGGTGAAGGTCTACCTGGCGACGAAGCGTCACCTGGCGGTGGGGGACAAGATGGCGGGGCGGCACGGGAACAAGGGCGTGATTGCGCGTGTCGTGCCGGACGAGGACATGCCGTTCCTGGACGACGGGACGCCGGTGGACGTGCTGTTGAACCCGCTGGGCGTGCCGAGCCGTATGAACGTCGGGCAGATTCTGGAGTGCCACCTGGGCTGGGCATGCGGGGTGCTGGGCTTCCAGGCGGTGACGCCGGTATTCGACGGCGCGACCGAGCAGGAGATCCACGACGCGATCGAAGAGGCCAACGGCAAGGTGCGCGAGCGTCTTGCGGCCCACCAGTCGGGCGAGCGGATCGCGAATGATCGCGAGGTGCTCGCGGAGATGCCGCCGGGCGGCAAGGTGCAGTTGTACGACGGCCGCACGGGTGAGCCGTTCGACCAGCACACGACGGTGGGGTACATGTACATGCTGAAGCTGCACCACCTGGTGGATGACAAGATCCACGCTCGCGCGACGGGGCCTTACAGCCTGATCACGCAGCAGCCGCTGGGCGGCAAGGCGCGGACGGGCGGTCAGCGGTTCGGCGAGATGGAGGTCTGGGCGCTGGAGGCTTACGGCGCGGCGTACATCCTGCAGGAGCTGCTGACGGTCAAGAGCGACGACGTGGAAGGCCGAACGAAGATCTACGAGTCGATGGTCAAGGGCACGAACACGCTGGAGGCGGGGATGCCGGTGGCGTTCGACGTGCTGTGCAATGAGATCAAGGGCCTGGGCCTGAACATCACGATGGAGAAGACGGAGTTCGAGGGTGGGAACATCCTGTGATGGGGGCGTGATGGATGGCTGACTGGGGCATGCTGGCGCAGGAGAACCTTGGCGCGGCGGGTGAGTTGTTGCGGAGCGGCCGGTTTCGGAGCAGTGTGAGCCGAGCGTACTACGCGGCGTTTTCGGCCGCAGCGCTAGAGCTTGAGGCTGTGAGGACGACGTTTCCACGGGACTGGGATGGGCCTGCGCATGCGAGCGTGCCGAAGCTGATCGAGCGTCGCCTGACGCACCTGCCCGCGAGCCGGCGGCACGACGCAAAGCGCTCGATGAGATTGCTGTACAACGCTCGACTCGGAGCAGATTACATGCCTTGGCAACACTTTGAGCGCAAGGATGCGTCCGAGGCATTGAAGCACGCCACCTTGGTGTTTCGCCGCCTGGAGGTGAAATTGTGAGCGCCTTCACGGAACTTACTGAGACTCAAGTCCGGGCGATTGCGCAGCGACACATTGAGGCGAATCAGGCGCCCGACTACGAGATCGTGATTACAGGAATTCACGCAAGCGAATCTTTGCAGGAGTGGGTCGTCTTCGTCAAGAGCGAACCCGAGGACGTCAGTGGAATGGACTTCGCCCGCCGATTGGCTGACATCGAGGAGAAGATCCAGGGCGAAGCCGGCGACGTCATCATCCTGCACGTGTCCTTGCAGTGGCAAGATGAATCCGGCGGGTAGACACAACCGGGCGACGCACTGCAACCCGGCTTACAACCGCCGTCGGCTTATTTGAATCGACACCCGAATCGCTCACCCAGGAGCGTGACAGAATTATGGCTGAAACCACCTACGATCGCGTCAACGACTATGCCTCGGTGAAGATCACGCTGGCGAGCCCCAACGACATCCGGTCGTGGAGCTTCGGCGAGGTCAAGAAGCCCGAGACGATCAACTACCGCACCTACCGCCCCGAGAAGGATGGGCTCTTCTGCGAGCGCATCTTCGGGCCGGAGCGCGACTACGAGTGCGCCTGCGGCAAGTACAAGGGCACGAAGTTCAAAGGCATCATCTGCGATCGCTGCGGCGTGAAGGTGACGCACTCGCGCGTGCGGCGCAAGCGCATGGGGCATATCAACCTCGCGGCGCCGATCGTGCACATCTGGTTCTTCAAGGCCATTCCCAGCCACCTGGGGAACCTGCTGGGCATGAAGACGAGCGACCTGGAGAAGGTGATCTACTTCCAGGACTACGCCGTGATCGACCCGGGCGACACGCCGTTGAAGGAAAAGCAGCTTCTGACCGAGGACGAGTACCGGCAGGCGTACGAGCAGTACGGCCGGGGCTTCGAGGCGCAGATGGGCGCCGAGGCGGTCAAGGAGCTGCTCACCAAGCTGGACCTCGACGAGCTCGCCGAGCAGTTGCGCGAGGAGCTGGGCACGACGCGCTCCAAGCAGAAGGTCAAGGACCTGTCCAAACGGCTGAAGATCGTCGAGCAGATCAGGAAGAGCGAGAACCGTCCCGAGTGGATGGTCATGGACGTGATCCCGGTGATTCCGCCGGACCTGCGTCCGCTGGTGCTGCTGGAGAGCGGCAACTTCGCCACGAGCGACCTCAACGACCTGTACCGCCGCATCATCAACCGCAACAACCGGCTCAAGAAGCTGATGGACCTCAATGCGCCGGAGGTCATCATCCGCAACGAGAAGCGGATGCTGCAGCAGTCGGTGGATGCGCTGTTCGACAACGGGCGCTGCCGGCGGCCGGTGCTGGGCTCGTCCAACCGCCCGCTCAAGTCGCTGACCGACATGATCAAGGGCAAGCAGGGGCGCTTCCGCGAGAACCTCCTGGGCAAGCGCGTGGACTACTCCGCGCGATCGGTGATCGTCGTCGGGCCGGAGCTGAAGCTGCACCAGTGCGGCCTGCCGAAGAAGATCGCGCTGGAGCTCTACCAGCCGTTCATCATCCGCAAGCTTAAGGAGCACGGGCTGGTCGACACGATCAAGTCGGCCAAGAAGATGCTCGAGCGCCGCGACCCGGAGGTGTGGGACATCCTCGAAGAGGTGATCGACCAGCACCCGGTGCTGCTGAACCGCGCGCCGACGCTGCACCGCATGGGCATCCAGGCGTTCGAGCCGGTGCTCGTCGAGGGCAACGCGATCAAGATTCACCCGCTGGTGTGCACGGGGTTCAACGCGGACTTCGACGGGGACCAGATGGCGGTGCACCTGCCTTTGAGCGTCGAGGCGCAGGCGGAGGCGCAGGTGCTGATGCTCAGCCCGCACAACGTGTTCAGCCCCGCCAACGGCGCGCCGATCATCAGCCCGTCGCAGGACATCGTGATGGGCGTGTACTACATCACGTCGATGCCCGAGGCGCCGAGCGAGGACGTGATTCGCGAGCTGGAGAACCGTTCGCACGACCTGACGGACGAGCAGCTCGCGACAATGCGCACGATCCGGGAGTTCAAGGACCCGGTCGAGGCGTTGATGGCGTACGACCTCAAGAAGATCAAGATCCACGAGCCGATCCTGGTGAAGCTGCCGGAGGGCCAGTACGTGGACATGGTCACCGAGCAGGTGTCCGAGCCGGTGCCGATGCCCGAGTCGCGTCGCGTGGTGACGACGGTCGGGCGTCTGATGTTCAACGAGATGCTGGTGGACGAGCTGCCTTACTACAACGCGACGCTGGGCAAGAAGGGCTGCTCGCGGGTGATCGACGACACCTACGCCCGCGCCGGCCGGCCGGACACGATCGACCTGCTGGACAACCTCAAGGAGATCGGCTTCAAGCAGTCGACGATCGCGGGGCTGTCGTTCGGCATCACGGACCTGCGGATGCCCGCCCGCAAGGCGGAGATCATCAACGCGACGCAAAAGAAGGTCGACCGCGTCGAGAAGGCCTACCAGGCCGGTGCGATCACCGACCGCGAGCGTTACAACCAGTTGCTCGACCTCTGGACGCACTGCCGCGAAGAGGTCACCAAGGAGCTGCTGCGCGAGATCAAGAACGACCGGCGCGACGATCGCGGGCAGCCGGCGAACATCGAGCGCAAGGAAGGCCGGCCTTACCTCAACCCGGTGTGGCTGATGAGCGACTCGGGCGCCCGTGGTAACGTCAGCCAGATTCAGCAGCTCGCCGGCATGCGTGGCCTGATGTCCAAGCCGTCGGGCGAGATCATCGAGACGCCGATCAAGGCCAACGCTCGCGAGGGCATGAGCGTGCTGGAGTATTTCTCCTCGACGCACGGGGCGCGCAAGGGCCTGGCGGACACGGCGCTCAAGACGGCCGACTCGGGGTACCTGACGCGCAAGCTCGCGGACGTGGCGCAGAACGTGTTCGTCGCGGAGGACGACTGCGGCACGAAGCAGGGCGTGACGAAGCGCGCCATCTACAAGGGTGAAGAGGTCGACGTGCCGCTGCGGGAGCACATTGTCGGCCGCACGGCGCGCGAGACGGTGCGCAACCCGATCACGGACGAGCTGATCGTGGCGGAGGACCACCTCATCGACGAGGAGGCGGCGCGGAAGATCGAGGCGCTGGGCGTCGACGCGGTGCGCGTGCGCTCGCCGCTGACGTGCGAGTCGTCGCTGGGGCTGTGCGCCAAGTGCTACGGCCGGGACCTCAGCACCGGCCGCGTGGTCGAGGAAGGGCTGGCGGTGGGCATCATCGCCGCGCAGTCGATCGGCGAGCCCGGCACGCAGTTGACGATGCGGACGTTCCACACGGGCGGCATCGGCCACCGGACGCTGGTGGAGACGGACTACCGCGCCCCGCAGGCGGGTGCGGTTGAGATCCGCGACGCCAACGAGGTGCCCGCGACGGACGAGGACGGCAACGACGTGCTCGTGACGCTCAAGCGCAACGGCGAGCTGCTGGTCGTCGACGACAAGGGCCGCGAGCTCGACAAGTTCAAGGTTCAGTACGGCTCGTACATCACGGTTCAGCCCGGCGAGAAGGTGAAGAAGGGGCAGGTGCTGGTCAAGTGGGATCCGCACCGCACGCCGATTCTCGCCGAGAAGGCCGGCAACGTGCGCTTCGAGGACGTCGAAATCGGCGAGACGGTGCGGCAGGAGCAGGAAGGCAAGGGCGGCGCCCTGGTCGTCATCGAGCACAAGGGTGAGAAGCACCCGCGGATTGTGATCGAAGGCGGGGATGGCAAGATTCTCGACTTCCACTACCTGCCGTCGAAGGCGCGTATCGAGGTGCAGGAAGGCCAGCACATCGAGGCCGGCCACATGCTCGCCCGCCAGCCGCGTGAGGTCATCGGCTCGTCGGACATCGTCGGCGGTCTGCCTCGAGTCACGGAGATCTTCGAGGCCCGCAAGCCGCGCGAGGCGGCGATCATGGCGGAGATCTCCGGCGCGGTGGAGCTGCGCAGCGACCGTCGCCGGGGCAAGATGACGATCATCGTGCGCTCGGAGTCGGGCCTGGAGGTCGAGCACCACGTGCCGCAGGACCGGCACTTGCTGGTGCACACGGGCGACTACGTGACGGCGGGCGATCCGCTGATCGACGGGCCGCTCGTGCCGCACGACATCCTCCGCGTCAAGGGCGAGGAGGCGCTGTACAACTACCTGATCGAGGAAGTGCAGAACGTTTACCGTGCCCAGGGCGTGACGATCGACGACAAGCACGTGGAGATCATCACCGGGCAGATGCTTCGCAAGATCCGCATCGACAACCCGGGCGACACGGAGCTGCTGCCCAACGAGGTGGTGGACAAGTTCCGTTTCCGCGAGGCGAACCAGCAGGTCGCGAAGCTCGGGAAGATCAAGGAGCCGGGCGATTCGGGCCTGCCCGTGGGCACGAAGGTGTCGCGTGGCGAGCTCAAGGACATCAACGCGAAGCTCGAGGCCGACGGCAAGGAGACGGCCAAGGCGAGCAAGTGCCGGCCGGCGCTGGGCAAGACGCTGCTCCTGGGCATCACCAAGGCGAGCCTGCAGAGCGAGAGCTTCCTCTCCGGTGCGTCGTTCCAGGAGACGACGAAGGTGCTGACCGAGGCGGCGCTCGCGGGCAAGTCCGACCAGCTCCAGGGCCTGAAGGAGAACGTGCTGCTGGGTCACCTGATTCCGGTGGGTACGGGCTTCGAGAAGTACACGAACATGCGTGTGCAGAAGCTGGCCGAGCCGCCGGCGCAGGAGGCCCCGACGCGCGAGCAGGAGCTGGAGTCGGCGCGTCAGATTGCCGAGGCCGCGGGCGCCGAGGCGCCGGAGCAGATCAAGACGACGGTCGGCGAGTCGCGGCTGGTCGCGGAGCTGCTCGGCGAGATCGAGCCGGGCTCGGGCGGCAGCAAGAGCTGATCGGGGTTTAACGCCAAGGCGCCAAGGGGGTGGAGAGGGCGCCAAGGGTTGAGATAATTTGAGATTTGGCAGCCCCCCGGCGAGTTTCGCCGGGGGCTGTTTTTTTTGATTCATCTGCGATTTCCGGGGGCGACCAACTCAGTCGCGCCGAGCTGTGGTCACGTGCGATCTTTGACTAGAGCGAGTTCAATCCAACCGTAGCGGGTGCCACTGACAAGGCCGTCCTCGGCCTTGTCAGTGTTGGCGGCAATTCGCACTGACAAGCTCCGCGGACTCCGCTTGTCAGTGGCACCCCACCCGCTACGAATGGGTTGAAGGCGCTTTAACCGCGAAGCAGCGAAGAACGCGGCGGGCGCGAAGGGATGCGTAACTTCTGTTCTTTCGCGCCCTTCGCTTGCTTCGCCTCTTCGCGGTTCAATGATGAGTTCGTTCCGCTGCGCTTCACCCGTGGCTAGCTACGAATGGGCTGAAGGCGCTCTACATCCAGCCTACGTGCTGCCTTTGAGGCCGGGGGCAGGGGACGGCAACCGGCCCGCCGGGTCGCGCGGGTGCTATTCTGGGGCGCTATGGCCGATGATCAGACGTTGACGCTCGGGTTGATCCAGCATGCCGCGCCGGGGCTGGATGCGGCGGCGAAGGCGGCGAACGTGGACAAGTGCTGCGCGATGATCCGCGAGGCGGCGGGGCGGGGGGCGCAGCTCGCGGTGACGCAGGAGCTTTTCGCGAGCGCCTACTTTCCGCAAGTGGAGGACGAGGCGCGGTTCGACCTGGCGGAGCCCGTGCCGGGGCCGACGACGCGGCGGCTGGCGGCGCTGGCGGACGAGCTGGGCATTGAGATCGCCGCGTCGCTGTTCGAGCGCCGCGCGGCGGGGGTGTATCACAACACGTCGGTGCTGCTGCGGCCGGGCGCGGGCGTCGCGGGGCGGTACCGCAAGATGCACATCCCGGACGACCCGCGCTTCTACGAGAAGTACTACTTCACGCCGGGCGACCTGGGCTTTCAGGCTTGGCCGACTGAGCACGGGACGCTGGGCCCGCTGGTGTGCTGGGACCAGTGGTTCCCCGAGGCGGCGCGGCTGACGGCGATGCGCGGCGCCGAGCTGCTCATGTATCCGACGGCGATCGGGTGGCACGACAGCGAAACGCAGGCGGACCGCGCGGCGCAGCAGGACGCCTGGCGGACGGTGCAGCGCAGCCACGCGATCTCCAACGGGGTGTATGTGGCCGCGGTGAATCGGGTCGGCCGCGAGGGGGAGCTGACGTTCTGGGGCTCGTCGTTCGTGGTCGAGCCGGGCGGGCGGGTGATCGCCGAGGCGTCGGGCGACGCGGACGAGGTGGTGATCGCCACGTGTGAGCTGCGGCGGATCGAGTCGGCGAGGCGGGGCTGGCCGTTTCTACGTGATCGGCGGATTGACGCGTACGGGGGGTTGACGGCAAGGCTCGGCGACGAGGGGTAGCACGCGCTGCGCCGTTGCCCGTCGCCCTTCGAGCGACGCGCGCGCTGCGCTCCCCCGCGCCGACACGACGGACGTTATGCTTGGGTGGGGTGCGTTTTTTGAAGGATGACCATGACGATGCAGGCGCAGCGGCGGATGGATGGTGCGACGATGGCGGATCGGACGGCGGCGGAGCTGGGTTACCGGATGCCGGCGGAGTGGGAGGCGCACGCGGCGGTGTGGGTGAGCTGGCCGGAGAACGTCGAGACCTGGCCGGGCGTGATGGACGCGGCGCGTGAGCAGTTCGACGCGTGGGTCGAGGTGATGCGGTCGGTGGTGCCGGTATGCACGACGCAGGCGTTGGGGCTCGCGACGGATGACGCGTGGATCCGCGACTATGGGCCGATCTTCGTCGTGCGCGACGCGGATGCGGATGCGGCGGCGGGCGCGGCGGACGTGGCGGGGATGGCGGGGGGTGTGGCGGGGGCGGGGCCGCTGGCGCTGCATGATTTCCGGTTTGACGGCTGGGGCGGGAAGTATGGCCCGCGGGCGCTGGACGATGCCGTGCCCGCGTGGGTCGCCAAGGCGCTGCGGATCGGGTCGTGGCAGCACGACGTGGTCGTCGAGGGCGGGGCGATCGACGTTGACGGCCGGGGCACCGCCCTCGTCGCCGAGGCGAGCGTGCTGGATTTTCGGCGCAACCCCGGCCTGAGCCGGGCGGCGGCGGAGCGGCTGCTGGCGGAGACGCTGGATGTGCGGCAGGCGATCTGGCTGCGCGGGAACCTCGCGGGCGACGACACCGACGGGCACGTCGACAACCTGGCGCGGTTCGTCGCGCCGGATGTCGTCGCGCTGGCGACGGCCGGGCCCGAGCACCCGGACCATGCGACGCTGCAGGAGACGCGGCGGCTGCTGGAGGCGGCGCGCACGGCTCAGGGGCGGGCGCTCCAGCTCGTCGACCTGCCGATGCCCGAGCCGGTGAGCTACGACTTTCCGCCCGACCGGTGGAGCCCGGGCGGCCGCGAGCCGCTGCCGGCATCGTACGCGAACTTTCTGATCACCAACGGCGCGGTGTTCGTGCCGGCGTTCGGGCAGCCGAGCGACGATCACGCCGCCCGGGTGCTCGAGGGCGTCTTCCCGGGCCGGCGGATCATGCCGGTGCGCTGCGAGCACCTGATCGTGGGCCTGGGCGGCCTGCACTGCCTGAGTCAGCAGCAGCCGGCGGGGCCGGGGGCGGGGTAGTCCACGCGGGGACCGGTGGTCGCGGCCGCAACCAGACCGGCCGCAGCTTGCTCGCGGGCTGGGTGCCACTGACAAGCGGAGTCTTCGGAGCTTGTCAGTGCTATCGCGTCGAACACTGACAAGGCCGAGGACGGCCTTGTCAGTGGCACCCGCTACAAATGATCGGGTGCGATCCAACCGGCCGCGTGGCGGATTCAGCCGGCGAGGATCGTCTCGATCGCGTCGAGATCGCCGGTGGTGAAGCTGGCGTTGGTCATGGCGGCGACGTTCTGCGTGATCTGCTCGGGCCGGCTGGCGCCGATGAGCGCGGTGGTGACGGCCTCGTCGCGCAGCGTCCACGCCAGCGCCATCTGGGCTAGCGACTGGCCTCGCTGCTGGGCGAGGTCGTTGAGCTGCTTGATCTTCGCGAGCTTGTCGGGGGTGATCGCCTCGGGCTTGAGCATGCCGGCCTTGGAGGCGGCGCGGGAGTCGTCGGGGATGCCGTCGAGGTACTTGTCGGTGAGCAGGCCCTGGGCGAGGGGGCAGAAGGCGATGACGCCGAGGCCGAGCTTGCGCGTCTGGGGCAGCAGGTCCTTTTCGACGCCGCGGTTGAACATGTTGTAGGCGGGTTGGTGGATGATGGGGCGGGCGTAGCCGCGCTGCTCGGCGAGGCGGACGGCGTCGACGGTCAGCGCACCGTTGTAGGAGCTGACGCCGGCGTAGATCGCCTTGCCGGCGCGCACGGCCTGGTCGAGGGCGCCGAGTGTTTCGTCGAGCGGCGTGTTGGGGTCAGGGCGGTGGTGGTAGAAAATGTCGACGCAATCGACGCCGAGGCGCTTGAGCGACTGGTCGAGCGAGGCGAGCAGGTACTTGCGCGAGCCCATGTCGCCGTAGGGCCCGGGCCACATGAAGTAGCCGGCCTTGGTGGAGATGACGAGCTCGTCGCGGTGGCTGGCGAAGTCGTCGCGGAGGATGCGGCCGACGCGGGCCTCGGCGGCGCCGGGTGACGGGCCATAGTTGTTGGCGAGGTCGAAGTGGGTGATGCCGGCGTCGAAGGCGGTGAAGAGCATCTGCCGGGCGTTCTCGTGCATCGACGCCTCGTCGTTGTGGCGGGCGGCGCCGGTGCCCGGGTCGCCGAAGTTGTGCCAGCAGCCGAGCGAGATGGCGGGAAGCTTGAGGCCCGAGCGGCCGCAGCGGCGGAACCAGCCGTCGGGCGCGGCGGCGTAGCGGTCCTCGCTCGGGGTGTAGATGGTCGTGGTGGCGGTGGCGGTCGTGGTGGTCATGGCGATTCCTGAAAGTCAATGAAAATGGACAATGGATAATGACGAGCAGGAGCGCCGGGTGCCACTGACAAGGCCGCTGCGGCCTTGTCAGTGCTCTCGCGTGGTCCGCACTGACAAGCTCCGCCGACTCCGCTTGTCAGTGGCACCCCCGGTCGAGACGTCCGGCGTTCAGTAGCCCGTGGTCGTCTGCGCCCCGGCCTCAGCCTTGTTTGGCGGCTCGGCGGGCTCGGTCTGTCCGTCGCCGACGACGTGCATCTCGGGCGGGAAGGCCTCGCAGACCTTGCCCGCCTTCATGCACCACTGGAAGTTCTTGAACCGCTTGCTCCGCGCCACCACCTCGGGGCTGGTGTAGACCGCGGCGACGGCGATGCGCGACTGGTCGCTGGTGTTGGGCGGGCTGTAGTGGCAGAGGCTCGAGTGCCAGCAGACCATGTCACCCGGGTCCAGCTCGATGTGCGCGAGGCCATGCTTGTCGATCATCGCGGCGACATGGTCGCGCGGGAGCTCGGCATGGACGGAGCCTTCGTACTGCACGTGCTCGACGACGGGGCCTTGGTGTGTGCGGGGGATGAACTGCATGCAGCCGTTGGCGCGGGTGGCGGGGTCGATGGCGATCCAGATGTTGAAGGGCTCGGTCTCGCCGTCGCGCCACAGGCCGTTGTCCTGGTGCCAGGGCGTGGCGCTGCCGGTGCGTGCGGGCTTGAGGAAGCAGGAGTTGAACTTGAGCAGGATGTCGTCGCCGAGGAAGTGGCGTGCGTAGGCGAGTGGGCGCTCGTTGCAGTGGATGGTGTGCCAGATCAGCGGCGAGCGGGAGCAGAAGTTGCCGAGCTTGCGGAGGCGCGCCTGGCGTGCTTCGGGGCTGTCGCCCATGGGGTCCATGGGGTCGAGCTCGTCGCGTCGCGATTCGAGGTCCGGCGTGAGGATGTGGTTGCGGATCACGCCGCGGACCTCGAGGGCGTCGTCGCGGGCGATGGCGTTGCGGACGATGAAGTAGCCTTGCTCGTTCCATTGCTCGAGCTGCTGGGCGGTGGGGGTGGTGGGGACGGTGGCCATGGGTGGGTCTTCCTATGGGGCGGAGGGCATTGCGGGTATTATGAGCGATCGGGCGCGCGGGCGAAAGCGGGAACTTTGCGATCGGGGTGTAACCGGCAGGCGTGGTGGCGCCACGAGGAGTGTGAAGGGATCCCGCTTGGGCGGGGCCCATGACGGCGAAGGTCGCCGTCCGTCCCTGAAGACGCGAGGGGCATCGCGGGAGATCGCCATGAAGCGTAAGAGTCTGTCAACACTTGGTTTGGTGATGGGTTTGACGGTGGCGACGGCGCTGGGGGCGGCAAGCCCGGCGCTGGGGCAGGGGGGGCGGGAGCGGCCCCAGGGCGACCGCGAGCAGATGCAGCAGCGGCGGGAACAGATGCAGCAGCGGCGCGAGCAGATGCTGCAGCAGGGCGAGGCGGTCCCCCGCGGGCCGGGTATGGGTATGGCCGGCGAGGCGCCGGGGGCCGGCGGGGCGGGGCTCGGCTTTCAGCTCGGCCAGGTGCTGCGCCTGTTGGGCCTCGAGCCGGAGCAGCGGCAGCAGATCGGCGCGGCCGTGCGCGAGCATGGCCCGGCCCTGCGCGAGGCGGGCGAGCGCGTCGCCCAGCAGCGGGACGAGTTGATGCAACTGCTCTACGTCGAGCAGACCAATGAGCGGACGCTCCGCGAGCAGGCCGAGCGCTTCGGGCAGGCGGTCGCCGCCCACGCGCTGGAGCATCGCGCCCTGGCGGTGGAGATCGCCGACGCCCTGACGGACGAACAGCTCGACACGCTGCGGCAGTGGTTCAGCGGGGCTGAGGCGCGGCAGGAGCTGATTCGCGAGCAGCGAGGCGACTCGGGCATGGGGCCGGACGCCGACAGGCCGCGGATGCGCGGCGGGAGGCCCGGCGGCGGCATGGGCCCCATGCGCGACGGCGAGCAGGGCGAGGGGCAGCGCCGGCCGGACCGGCGGTGATGCGATACACCTCCCCTGGCCCCTCCGGAGGGAGGGGGAGCGGAGGCGTCCGGTGCGGGAGACACCGGGCGACTCGACAGAGGGAGAATCGGCTGCCGCGGGCGGGTATCGCTCGCGGCGGCATTGGACGAGCGGCGGGGGTGGCGGCAAGCCGGAGGATGCTCGTTGGCGCAGTGCGGCAGGGCGATGACATGGTCGGCGTGGGTGGCGCGGGCGCTGGCGTCGGCCGCAGGGCCGGGGCCGATCGCGTGCGGCCTGGTGGAGCCGGTGCGCCGCGCCCCGGTGACGCGTTCGCCGGCCACGGCGGAGGGGGATGTGGCGGGGGACGTGGCGGATGTGGGGGTCGTGGCGGGGGAGGCGGGGGACGGGGCGGATGGGGTTGATGTCGCCGGGGCGCTGGGGGGCGACGAGCAGGCGTACGCCCGGCTGGTCCGCCGGCACCAAGCCGGCGTGGCGAGGCAGATGTGGCGATTCACGCGTGACCGGGGCGTGCTGGAGGAGTTGGTGCAGGAGGTGTTCGTGCAGGCCTGGTTCTCCCTGCCGCGGTACCGGGCGGACGCGCCGCTGACGCACTGGCTGGCGCGGATCGCCGTGCGTGTGGGGTATGGGTACTGGCGGCAGCGGTCGCGCGACGGACGGGTGACCCCGCTGGGCGCAGCGGCGGGGGCAAGCCTGGCGGAGGTCGCGGCGGGGGGCGTGGATGGGTTGGAGGCGCGGGAGGCGGCGGAACTGGTGCATCGGGCGCTGGCGGCGCTGAGCCCGGCGGATCGGCTGGTGGTGACGCTCATGCACCTGGAGCAGCGGTCGGTGCGTGAGACGGCGGCGTTAACGGGCTGGTCGAGGCCGGCCGTCAAGGTGCGGGCGATGCGGGCGCGTCGCCGGCTGGCGCGGGTGCTGACGCGAAATGGCTGGAGCTGAACCATGATGCAGCTGCCGGGACAATGGCATGAACTGGTGCGACGGGCCGCAGGCGAGGCGGTGCCGACCGTGGAGGTGACGCGGCAGGTGGTGGCGCGGATCGACGCGGGGCGGGGCGGGACGCGGGCGGGCGTCGCCGGCGTGACGACGGATGTGGCGGGGGTGGTGGGGGTGGTGTTTCATACGCCGACGTTGGCGGCCTGCGCGGGCGTGGGGCTGGTGGTGGCGGTGGTGATGCTGCGGGCCAGCGCGTTCTTCGCGCCGGCGGATGAGGTTGGGCCGGTGATGGAGCTTCTTTCGCTTTACATGAGCGCGACGCGATGAGCGAGCAAGGGAAAAACCCGGGTGGCGCACCGGCGGGCGGTGGTGATCCCGCGGCCTCGGCTGGCCGGCCGCGCTGGGCCGTGACGCTGGCGGTGGGTTGCGCGGTGCTGCTGTTCGCCAGCGGGGCGGTGACGGGTTGGTCGCTGTCGAGCCTTTCGGTTGAGCCGGTGGTGGAGGCGGCGGATCCGGAACTGGGGCGGGGCGTACCGCCACGGCTGATCGAGCGAGCGCACGAGCGTCTGGCGGAGGATTTAAGGCTGGACGACACGCAGACCGAGCGGTTAAGGTTGACGCTGCAGGAGCGGGCCGGGCGGCTGCACGAGATCCACGAGCGGATCCGGCCGGAGTTGCAGGAAGAGTGGCGGCGGCTGGAGGGCGAGATCCGCGGACTGCTCGACGACGAGCAGCGTGAGCGCTGGGAGAAGATCCTGGAGCAGCGGCGATCGGTGTTCTCCTCGCCGCGCGGCCGACGCCGCGACCGGGAGTGAGTGCGGCGGACGGGCAAGCAGGCGGCGCGTTGCGAGGCAGGGACGGCTTCGCGTGGCCGCGGCGGCTGGAGATGGACGCATGAACCGACTTGTGGCCGAGCGATTCGCGGGCGTTAACACGCGCGCCCAGCGACTGGCAGAGATTCTCGTGTCGCGCGGGCACCTGACGCGCGAGCAGCTTGACGACGCCGGCCGGCACCACGCCGACGCGGGGCTGTCGCTGATCGAGTTCGTCACGCAGCGCTACGGGCTGGAGGAGTCCACTCTGCGCGAGGCGCGGCTGGAGGAGGCGGGGATCGAGGTGGTTTCGCTGGCCGAGCAGACGCTCGACGCCGACGCGCTCAAGTGCGTCCCGGCGCACGTGGCGATGCGGCACAAGGCGGTGCCCTTTGCGCTGCGCGGGCGATCGCTGCGCGTGGCGATGGTGGACCCGTTCGACGAGGACGTCATCGAGCAGCTTCGCGTGGTGGCGGGCAAGCGCATCGACCGCTGCTTTGCGCCGGAGCACGAGTTCCTGGAGGCGGTGAAGAAGGCGTATGGCTCGCAGGTGTCGCGCATGGTGGCGGATCTCGGCTCGAGCCAGCAGGGCGCCAACGCTAAAGACGGCGACGAGACGGTCGTGGACCTGGAGCAGCTCGCCAGCGAGCCGTCGGTGGTCAACCTGGTCAACCTGGTGCTGCTGGAGGCGGTCGAGGCGCGGGCGAGCGACGTGCACGTCGAGCCGTTCGAGAACAAGGTGAAGTTCAAGTACCGTATCGACGGCGTGCTGCACGAGGTGGACCCGCCGCCGGTGCATCTTTATGCGGCGATCGTGTCGCGCATCAAGATCATGGGGGCGATGAACATCGCGGAGCGGTTCGTGCCGCAGGACGGTCACACGACGTTCACGACGCCGGCGGGGAAGGTGGACGTGCGCATCTCGACGGTGCCGACGGTGCACGGCGAGAGCGTGGTGATGCGCCTGCTCAACCGAGCGGCGGGGCTGATCGGCCTCGAGCAGCTCGGGATGTCGAGGCGTTACCTCGAGCCGTTTCAGCATATCCTGGATCGGCCACACGGCATCGTGCTGGTGACCGGGCCGACGGGCAGCGGCAAGACGACGACGCTGTACGCGTCGATCAACCGCATCTATTCGCCGCAGCGCAAGATCATCACCATCGAGGACCCGGTGGAGTACCAGCTCGACGGGGTCAATCAGATCCCGGTCAACGCGAAGCGCGGCGTGGACTTCGCCACGGGGCTGCGGTCGATCCTGCGTCAGGACCCGGACGTGATCATGGTCGGCGAGATCCGCGACCGCGAGACGGCGGACATCGCGATCCGCAGCGCGCTGACCGGGCACCTCGTGTTCTCGACGCTGCACACGAACGACGCGGTCGGCGCGGTGACGCGGCTGCTGGACATGGGCGTCGAGCCGTTCCTGCTGGCGTCGTCGCTGGAGGGCGTGCTGGCGCAGCGGCTGGTGCGGCAGATCTGCCCGTACTGCCGCGAGGCGGTCAAGGAGTCGCCCGAGGCGGTGCGCCGCCTGGGGCACCGGGCGAGCGAGGCGCGCGCGACGACGTTCTACCACGGGCGGGGCTGCTCGCGCTGCCGCAACACGGGCTATGCGGGGCGCACGGGCATCTTCGAGCTGGTGCGCATCACGGAAGCGATGCACGAGGTGATCCAGCGGCGGGGCAGCACGGCGGAGATGCTGGCGAACGCGGCGGCGGAGCATCGGCCGATGTGGGAGGATGGGTATGAAAAGGCGGTGGCGGGGCACACGACGCTGGAGGAGGTGCTGCGCGTGACGCAGGACACGCCGGCGGAGGCGGCGCTGACGCTGGACGATGAGTGAGAATTCAGAATTAGGAATTCAAAAATTCAGAAAAGGGAACTCCGGAAAGTGCGTTGAACCGCGAAGGTGCGAAGGAAGCGAAGTTGCGGAGGAAGTGAGGTTGTTGGTGATAAGGAAGCTTTCCGATCGCTCGTTCGCTTCGCCCTCTTCGCCGTCTTCGCTTCTTCGCGGTTGATGCGAACGACGGGAGGCGGCGTCCAGTTTCTGAATTTTGAATTTTGAATTCCTAATTTTAATTGAATAACCCCATGCCGAGGTTTCGTTACAACGCGTTGGATCAGGCCGGGCAGCCCACGGCGGGTGAGCTCGAGGCGGTGGGCGAGGCGCAGGCGGTCGCGCAGCTCGCGGCCCAGGGGATCTTTGTCACGCAGGTCGACGCGGCCGGCCATGGCGCCGCTGTCGCGAACGGCGCCACGCGGGCGGACGGCGGCGGGGCGGCGGCGGGCGGCTGGAATCTCTCGTTCGGGGCGCGCATCCCGCTGCGAAGCCGGGCGGCGATGTTCGGGCAACTCGCGACTGCGCTGGAGGCGGGGCTGACGCTGCTGGCGGCGCTGAAGGTCGTGCAGGAGCAGGCCGAGTCGGAGTCGATGCGTCGGCTGGTCACCGACCTTGCGGATCGCGTGCAGGGCGGCGAGGCGCTCTCCGGGGCGATGGAGGCGCAGGGGCGGGTGTTTACGCCGCTGCACGTGTCGATGGTGCGCGCGGGCGAGACGGCGGGCGTGCTGGACGAGGTGATGGGGTCGCTCGCCGAGTTCGCCGAGCGCGAGTTGGAGGTGCGGGAGAAGATTCGCTCCGCGGCGACATATCCGCTGATCGTCATGACGCTGGCGGTGGCGTCGGTGATCGTGATCATGATCTGGGTGGCGCCGACGATCCTGAACTCGCTGGTGGAGGAGGGTCGGCCGCTGCCGTTGCCGACGGTGCTGCTGCTGGGGGTGAGCAATTTCGTGGCGAGCTGGTGGGGCGTGCTGACGGGGGTGGGGCTGTTGGCGGGGGGATACTGGTTTCGGCAATGGATCGCGACGCCGGACGGGCGGCTGGCGTGGGACGGCTTCAAGCTGCGCGTGCCGATCCTCGGCGAGACGCTGCGCAAGATCGCCGTGGGGCGGTTCGCGCGGACGCTGGCGACACTGACAGGCTCGGGGATCCAGATCCTCGAAGCGCTGCACGTCTTGCGCGACACGCTGGGCAACGAGGCGATGGCGCGGACGGTGGACGACGTGCGGGCGGCGATCAGCCAGGGTGAGTCGATCGCCGAGCCGCTGCGCAAGACCGGGCAGTTTCCCGCGCTGTTTATCCAGGTGATCGCGCTGGGCGAGCAGACGGGGAAGATGGATGAGCTGCTGCTGCGGGCGGCCAACGCGTATGAGCGGGAGACGGCGGCGGCGATCGAGCGGACGATGACGCTGCTGCCGGCGCTGTTGATCGTGGTGCTGGCGATCGTGGTGGGGCTGATCCTGGCGGCGGTGCTGCTGCCGATCGTGTCGATGCAGGCGGGGGTGTGAAGAAAATTCAGAATTGAGAATTCAGAATTCAGAAAGCAGAGATGCAGTGACAGGGAGCCAGGTTATGCGAGGCGCTAAGGGATTCACGTTGGTGGAGGTGCTGGTGGTTGTGGTGATCATCGGCGTGCTGGCGGCGATGATCGTGCCGCAGATCGTCGGGCGCACGACCGAGGCGCGACGGAGTTCCGCGCAGAATCAGATCGCTCAGGTCAGCAACGCGATTCAAACGTTCTATCTCGACTACGAGCGATGGCCGAACAGCCTGGATGAATTGGTGAGCCAGCCGGCAGACATCAGCGACGATCGTTGGAAAGACCCGCTGCTGCGTGCGAAGGACGTGAACGATCCATGGGGCAATCCGCTGGTGTATCGCCACCCGGGGCAGCACGGCGTGTTTGACCTGTACAGCCTCGGCGCCGATGGCCAGGAGGGCGGCGAGGGGGACAACGCGCCGATCACCAACTGGGAGTAGACGTCAATTTCAAATGGACAATGCACAATGCACAAAGGGGGAAGCCGCGGCGCGTTCACGCTCATCGAGCTGATCGTCGTCGTGGTGATCATCGGCGTGCTGGCGGCGATGACCGTGCCGAACGTCGTGGGGCAGGTGGGTTCGGCGCGTTTGCGGGCGTCGGCGAACCAGTTGCGCGTGACGGCGGACTATGGCCACAGCTATGCCGTGACGCGCAACGCGCCGACGCGGCTGGCGATCGACCGTGAGCAGGGGGGGTTCGGGTTGGCGTATCAGCCCGACCCGCTCGGGGAGCCGGAGCGGTGGGAGCCGGTGACGGCCGACCTGCACCGGCGGCGCACGTTGCAGCGAGGGGTGAGCTTCTCGCGCTTCGAGGTGGATGCGCAGGCGTCGGCGGCGGGGGCGCAGAGCGACGGCGTGACGTTCATGCCCACCGGGGAGGCCGAGGCGGCGATCATCGAGATCACCGACGGCCAGGCGTACTGGACGCTGCGCATCGGGGCGAGCACGGGGCGCCGCGAGCTCATCCAGGGCCGGGCGCCGGAGCGGTTGGACGATCGCGTGGACATGGACTTGCGATGATGTGGATGCGGTTTCATGGCGAGCGACGTCCCGACGCCCCTCCCTTCGGGAGGGGGTGGGGGACTGCGTGTGTCGAGGAGGCGGGACGCCGCGTGGGCGCGGCGGCGAAACGGCGCGACGGGAATCGCCGGGCGGCAGGGTTTACGTTGATCGAGGCGCTGCTGGCGGGGGTGATCCTGGCGATCTCGGGAATGACGATCGGCTACGGGATGGGGCAGGCGATGCAGTCGGCGCGCGTCGCGCGCGAGTATGACGAGGCCGCGATGCTGCTCGACCAAGTGCTGACGCGGATCGACATCGTTGGCCCGGAGCGGATGCTGAGCCTGGGCCCCAACGAGGGTGCGTTCAGCGAGCCGTTCGACGATTATCAATGGCAAGCGCAGATCGAGGTGGGCGAGCTGACAGACCTGTACGACGTGCACGTGGTGGTGAGCTGGGGCCGACGGCGCGTCGAGTCGCACACGCGGCTGTACGACCCGCCCAACGCCCGGCCCGGCGACGTGCGGTGGGAGGACCTGTGAGAGCGTGGATGACGCGAGATCCAGATATGCATGCGCGCGGCCGCGGCTTCACGCTGATCGAGCTGATCGTCGCGTCGAGCATCACGGCGATGGTCACGGCGGCGACGGTGCTGATGCTGGGCAACATGGCGGCCGGGCGCGAGCGGGTGGATCGGGAGGCGCGGCTGCACGAGCAGGCGCGGGCGGGCATGCGCGCGGTCGTCGGCGCGCTGCGCAACGCGCACCGGGCGACCGACCGCCAGGACTGGCTGCTCGAGGGTGTGGGCGATGCGCCGACGGGCCAGGCGCCGCAGGATCGCGTGCGGTTCTACACGGTGACGCATCGCCGGCTGCGGCCGGAGCATCCGGAGTCGGACGTGCACGAGGTCGAGTTCTATCTTCAGCCGGTCGAGGGCGAGCAACTGCTCGTGCTGCATCGGCGGACCGACCCGGCGCGGAACGACCCGCCCGACGGCGGAGGCGTCGTCGAGCAGATCGCGCGGCAGGTGATCAGCTTCGAGCTGCTCTACTTTGACGGGGTGGAGTGGCATCCGCAGTGGGAGGCGCAGCAGCAGGGTTGGCCGCTGGCGGTGCAGGCGACGCTGGTGTTCGCCGCGGAGGTGGGCAGCCCGCCGCGGCGGTTCACGCGGATCGTTAACTTCCCGCACCGCGCCAGCGAGGGCGTACCGGGCGGCAGTGGCACTGGAGCAGGCGGTGAGTGAACGTGTGACGCCATTGCGAAGGGGCTGGGGCGAGCGTGCGGGGCCTGCTGCGCGGTCCGCGCCGGCGTGGCGCGGCACGGTCCAGCGGCGCGGGGTGGCACTGCTGGCGGTGTTGTGGGTGGTGCTCGTGTCGGGGCTGGTGCTTATGGGGGTGCAGCAGGTGGCGCGGGTGCACATGGCCGGCGGGTCGCACCAGCTCGGGGCGGTGCAGGCGCATTGGCTGGCGCGGGCGGGCGTGGAGCATGCGATGGCGGAGCTGGCGGCCGACCTGTCGCCCGCGGACTCGCGGCTGGACTACTGGTGGGACGATCTGACGTTCGAGCGCGTCGAGTCGCCGGTGGGCACGTATTCGCTCGTGTCGCCGCTGTATGACGTGGGACAAATCGGGCTGCCGCGATACGGTGTGGAGGACCTGGCGGGCCGGCTGAACGTGAACACGGCGGGGCGCGAGCAGCTCGAGGCGTTGGAGAGCCTCGACGAGATGCACGCGTCGGCGATCCTGGACTGGCGCGAGCAGACGACGGAGGCGCGGCCGGGCGGCGCGGGGCCGGGCTACTACCAGGGCCTGGCGATCCCGTACGAGATCCGCGGCGGCGAGCTGCAGACGCTGCACGAGCTGCTGCTGGTGCGCGGGATCGACGAGGAGCTGTTCTGGGGTCGCGGCGGCGGGCGGGAGGCGATGCTGTATGTCAGCGAGACGCGGGCGGCGCACTTTGCGGGCGACCCGAGGCGGGCGGAGGACCTTGGCCTGTGGCGGCTGGCGACGGTGCGCAGCTCGTCGCCCAACGTCGGCGCCGACGGCCAGCAGCGGCTGGACCTGTCGGAGGCAAGCGAGACGGACATCCAGAGTCGGCTGAACATCGCGCCGGAGCTGGCGGAGGCGATTGTCGAGGCGCGCGACGACGAGGACTTCGACAGCCTCTTCGATCTCGAGGACATTACGGCCGAGGTGGAGACGGAGCGGGGCGTGGAGCGGATGGAGATCGACCTGGAGTGGATCGCCGGGCGATGGGACGACCTGGCGCTGTCGGACGACGAGCACCTGCCGGGACGGATCAACGTGAACACGGCGCTGTGGCCGGTGCTGCTGACCGTGCCGGGGATGGACGAGGCGGCGGCGGACGCGATCATCAGCCACCGCGAGGGCGGGGCGGGCGGCTTCGAGAGCATCGGCGAGCTGTTGCTGAGCGCCAACATCAATGAGGACGTATTCCGCGAGGTGGCTGAGCACCTGGACGTGCGATCGAATACCTTCCGCATCACGGCGGTGGGGACGTCGAACGACGGCGTGCAGCGGCAGATCATCGCGGAAGTGGACCGAAGCGGCGATGTGCCGCGGCTTGTTTACTGGTACCAGAGCCCATGAGCAGACTTGCAGGTCAGCAATCCGACACCCGCCGCGCGCGCGGCATCGAGATCGGCGCGGCCGCGGTGCGGCTGGTGGAACTGGAGCGCGGCGGCGAGACGACGCGCGTGGTGCGCTACGCCAGCCGGTCGTTGCCCGACCGGTGGGAGGGCGAGCCGGACTGGGCGGACGCGATCGCCGCACTGCTGGCGGACGCCGACGCGGAAGGCGCGGCGGGGACCGCGGGTGGAGCGGGCATGGCGAGTGTGGCGGGCTTGGCGGGGGTGGCGGGGGTGGGGCTGACGGTGGCGGACGAGGCGGTGCTGTATCGGTCGCTGACGCTGCCGCCCGCGGGCGGCGAGGCGCTGGAGCAGATGATCCGGGCGCAGGTGGACGTGGTGCTGCCCGCGGCGAGCGAGGTGCTGGCGTGGAGCTGGATGGTGCAGCAGCCGGGCGGACCGGGGCAGCCGCAACGCGTGCTGATCGCCGCGATGCGACAGGCGATGCTCGGGCAGCTCAAGGGCGCCGTGGCGCAGCCGGGCGGCACGCTGCTCGGCGTGACGCCGGCGGCGGTGGCGTGCGGGCGCGGGCTGGCGGCGCTGACGGGGGGGGCCGCCGGGGCCGGCTCGGCGCGCGTGCTCGTGGAACTGGCGGGTGAGGCGACGACGGTGTTGCTGCACGACCCGGCCGGGTCGCGGCTGGAGATCGAGTCGATCGGGCACGGGCGCGATCACTGGATCGAGGCGCTGGCGGACGAGATGGAGGTGTCGCTGACCGAAGCGGAGCGTCGGGTCGGCTCGGCGCTGCGATCCGGCGGGGCGACGCTGCCCGAGGCCGTGGGTCTGCTTATCGAACGATGGGCCGGGCAGGTCGCGGCCGTGGTGCGCGGGTTGATCGGCGAGGGTGATGACGGCCAGGACGACGCGACGACCGATGTGGCGGGGGTGCATCTGATCGGGGAGGCCGGTGCGTCCGGGTACCTGGCGCAGGAGTTGGGCGGGGCGATGGGTGGCGAGGTGACGCCGCTGCCGCGGCCGGCGCAGCTCGTCGTGCCGGGCGACGTGGCGATGGGCGAGGCGCTGCCAGCGCTGGGCGCGGCCCTGGAGGCGCTGGAGCCGGGCGAGCGGACGATCAACTTCGCACCGCCCCAAGCCGCGATCGTGCGGCAGTCGCCGCGGCTGGTGAAGCTGGCGGCGGCCGCGGCGGTGTGGGTGCTGCTGGCGGTGCTGCTGCTGTACGCGATGGACCGAGGCGAGGCGGCGCGGCTGGATGCGGCGCTGGCGGAGGCGCGATCGCGCGTGGCGACGAGCGCTGGCGGGGGTGGCGCTGGTGGCGGGGGTGGGGGCGATGCGGTGGTGCGGTACCTGGAGCAGAGCGTTATGCCGCCGCTGCACGTGCTGCTGGAGCTGACAAGCTTCGCGCCCGACTCGCTGGTGCTGCGGAGCTGGCAATATGACCGGGAGGGGACGATCCGCCTGGCGGGGCGGGTCGGCTCGATCGATGACCTCGACGGGTTTCTCAAGGCGATCGACGGCTCGCCGATGTTCGCGCGCGTGGAGCTGCGGCAGGCACGAGCGCAGGAGCGAGCGTGGGAGCTGGAGCTGACGGCCGAGATCACCGCGCTCAACCGTTACATCCCCCCACCGCCACCCGCGCCCGCCGCGCCGGAGGCGGATGACGCGGGCGAGGCGGACGACGACGAGGAGCCGGGCCCGGTCGAGGCGGACGCACAGGACGAGTCGACGCCGGTGGCGGCGCGGGAGCAGCGGCGATGACCATCACCGAACGCGACAAGCGCACGCTCATCATCGGCGGCGTGGCACTGGTGATCCTGCTGGTGGGGTACTTCGGCGTCGTGCCGATGACCCAGAGCTGGGTCGCGGCGCGCGAGCGCATCGCCGTGGGCGAGGTGGAGTTGGCGCAGCTTCGGCAACAGGCGGCACTGACCGCCCGGGAGCGGGCGCGGCTGGCGACGTACTTCGGCGTCGGGGCGCGTCAACCGGTGCCGCCGCTGGCGGAGGCGCGGCTGAACCTCATGAACGATGTCGAGTCGATCCTGAAGTCCGCCAACGTCAACATCGAGAGCATCAACCCGCAGGCGTCGCGCCCGCTGCGCGAGGCGCCGCACCTGACGCGCGTGTCGCTGCGGATCGACACGACGTGCAGCCTGGTCGACCTGGCGCGATGCCTGGCGCGGCTGCACGAGTCGGAGCGGCTGATCCTCGTCGACCGCATCAACGCCACCGTCGTGGAGGACCGGCCGGGGCAGGTCAAGGCTTCGGTGGTGCTGCTCACGCTCGCCCGCAGTCAGGAGGTCCGGCCATGAACCTGAACCTTGGAAGCACGTTCGGCGACGGTCAGCGACTGACGCACGTGGCGCCGTGGGCGGTGATCGCCCTGGCCGCGCTGGTGACGCTGATGGTGCTGGTGCGCGGCGGGGGGTACCTGCTCGCGGCCGCGTCGCTGCCCGACGATCCCGCGGCTGCAGCCGACGCGGGCGACGATGGCACGGCCGACGCGGACGCGCGCATCAAGCCGGTGCACGACCGCAACCTCTTCGCGCCGGTGCGGCGCAACGAGTTTGGCGGGCAGCTCGTCGGGGTGCTGGGTGACCGCGCGCTGTTCAACGGCGGGCAGTCGGCGCGCGTCGGCGAGAGTGCGCACGGGGCCAAGCTCATCGAGATCGGCGCCGACTGGGCGCGCGTCGAGTTCGACGGCGACGAGCGGCGGCTGGAGGTGTTCGACGGGTCGCGTCGCTCGGCGGGGCGGCCGAGTGGCGGCGGGTCGCGGCGGCCGACGGCGCGGGGTGAACGGCCGTCGCGTCGCGGCGGCGGCGGGCCGGGGCGTGCCGCCGCCCCCTCGGGCCCGCGCGGCGGGGGCCCGGGCGGCTTCTCGATACCGCCCGAAGCCATCGAACGATTTCGCAACATGCCCGCCGAGCAGCGCGCCCGCCTGCTCGAGCGCATGCCGGCCAACATCCGCCAACAGATCGAGGAGGCTGACTGAATGCCACGACTCTTCTGCATGAAACGCGCCCATGGCGATGTGGTGCCGCGCCGGGTGCGGCTGGGCGAAGCGGCCCGCGACGCGACGGCTGCGCTGGCGCTGCTGCTGGCATTGCTGCTGTTGCCTGCGCTGCTGATCGCCGACGACGCGGCCGCGCCGGCGCCCGACGAGGCGGCGGATGTGATTATCGTGCGGCCGGAAGGCGAACGCGCCGACGGCGCGGGCGAGGATGACGCCGATGATGATGCCGACGACGCCGAGGCGGACGAAGGCGAGGATGAGGAGTCGGATGAGCCGCGGCAGATCTCGATCGCGCTGGCGAACGTCGAGATGCGGGAGTTGGCGCAGTTTCTGGCGGAGGAGCTGAACCAGCCGGTGATCGTGGACAACGCGATCGCGGAGACGAAGGTGACGATCATCGCGCCGCAGCAGCTTCCGCTGGAGGCGGCGATCCGGGTGCTGCGCTCGGCGCTGTTGCAAAACGAGGTGCTGCTGGAGCAGAACCACAATTTCGTGACGCTGCGTTCTTCGGAGCACGCGCGGCGGGCGGCGCTGCCGATGCTTGACGCCGACGCGGACCTCGCGGACTTCGACGACCAGGCCGTGGTGGTGAGCAAGGTGTACCGGCTGCTGCACTACGACGCGGACGCGCTCGAGGAGGCGGTGGAGCCGATCATCTCGGAGTTCGGGCACATCACGGCGGACGCGGCGTCGCGGCGATTCGTCGTGACGGACACGATCGCGAACCTGCGGCGCGTCGAGCGGATCATCGACAGCCTGGACGTGCCGGGGCCCGACCGGGCGATGACGCGGATCATTCGCCTGGAGCACGCCGACGCGCCGTGGCTGGTGCGCATGCTCGAGACGATGCTCGGCGGGGAGCGCGAAGGGCCTCCGAGGCAAGGCGGCTGGCGGGCGCAGCAGATCTTTCAACAGCAGCAGGCGCAGCGCGGCAGCATCACGGTCGAGACGAACGACGGCAACGTCATGCTGATGCCGGAGATCATGCGCAACTGGATCATCGTCGTCGCGCCGGAGCTGGTGATCGAGCGCGTGCAGGCGTGGGTGGACGAGCTGGATACGGAGGAGGCGAGCCCGACCGACTTCGTCGAGATGATCCGCGTGGAGCACGCGGACGTCGCGCAGCTTGCGCAGCAGCTCCAGCAGACGATCGAGTCGCTGCCCAACCGCGACATCGCGGAGAACGTGCGCGTCGCGCCGTTTCCGGGCTCGCGGCAGGTGCTGGTCATCGGCTCGCGGCGCGGGCGGCAGCTCGTGGCGGACCTGATCGAGCGCCTCGACCACGCCGGCGCCGGCCATCGGGTAATGCATATCTTCGAGCTGCGGCACGCGGACGCGAACGAGATCGCGGACAACATCGACATGCTCTTCAGCCAGGAGCCGCCGCGCATCACCTCGCCGTGGATGGCGGCGTACATGCAGCCCGTCGAGCAGGCGGTGCGGATCACGGTGAACATGCGGCGGAACACGGTGACGGTCTTCGCCGATGCGGAGACGATCGAGCGGATCAAGGGGCTGATGGAGCAATGGGACCAGCCGCTGTCGACGGATGACGTCGAGCCGCGGATCTACCAGCTTCAGCACGCGGATCCGCGCGAGATTCGCGACACGCTGGACGCGATCTTCGCCCAGCAGCAGTCGACGGGGACGAACTTCTGGGCGCAGATCCTGGGCACGAGCTCCGAGCCGCCGCCGGTCGGTCGGCTGGCGGGGCAGTTCGGTTTCGAGGCGTTGCCGGGCGCGCGGCAGCTCGTCGTCACGACGCCGAACCCGGAGAACTACCAGGTGATCGACAACCTGGTCAAGCGACTGGACCAGCCTCAGGAGGCGGGGCTGCCGGAGATGATCGAGCTGAACCATGCGTATGCCGAGGACGTCGCCGAGCAGTTGAACACGATGCTGGCGGAGTCGGGGACGCTGGCGGAGCTGGACCGGACGCGTCGGCAGTTGTCGTCGGGCACGCGGGCCGAGAGCGTCATCGCCGTGACGGGCGACCAGCCGGCGCCGCAGCAGAGCGATGATGAGGACGAGGCGGACCCGGGGCGCATGCCGTTCTGGTGGCAGCAGTCGTCGCGTCCGCTCGAGGACGAGGCGACGACGAGCAACCTCATCGGTCGCATCCGCGTCGTGCCGATTGCGCGGCAGAACGCGCTGCTGGTGCTCGCGCCGCCGGCCTACAGCGAGCCGGTGCACAACCTGGTCAACCAGCTTGACCAGCCGGGCAAGCAGGTTGTGATCCACGTCATCATCGCCGAAGTTCAGCACGACGACGCGACGACGCTGGGCGTGCGACTGGCGTCGGACCCGCGGGTGTTCGACGAGACGCGGCTTCGGGACCAGTCGATCGGCGGCAGCGGGAGCGCGGGGTGGTCGGACATCTTCGGCGGCACGTACACCGTCGACGGGACGCGCACGCCGCGCGGCATCCTCTCCGCCGACTTCGACGTGCACGCGCTCGTGCAGTTTCTCATGCGCGAGACGGCGATGAACATCATGCTCGAGCCGCGGCTGTACACCGCCGACAACCGCGAGGCCGAGTTCTTCGACGGCCAGGACATCTCGGTGCAGACGAGCGCCCAGTTCACGCCCGAGGGCACGCAGAACTTCGGGTTCCGCTATGCGTTCGTCGGCACGCGCCTGCGCGTCCGGCCGCACATCACGCACAACGGCGACGTGGACCTGCACATCAACCTCGAGCTGTCGCGCATCGTGCCGGGCGAGAACACCATGGGCAACCCCATCATCGACCGCCGCGAGACCAACACGCAGATCATCGTCGCCGACGGCGAGACGGTGCTGCTGTCGGGCATCGTGGAGCAGGAGGAGTTCCGCGCGGTGCGCAAGCTGCCGCTGCTGGGCGACATCCCGCTGCTGGGACTGCTGTTCCGCAGCTCGGATCACGGGTATCGCAACCGGGAGATCATCGCGTTCATCACGCCGCGCGTGATCTCCGCCAGCAGCGACGAGTCGCGCGAGCTCAGCGACGATCACCGCCAGGAGCTGGAGCGGCTGCGTCGGCAGTTGCCGCCGCACTTCCTGCTGTATGGCGAGGAGGAGGCCGAGGCGGAGGATGAGGGCGACGCGGCCGCGCGGCGGGAGCAGGCGGGTGAGGTTGAGGATGATGCGCTTGATGAATAGGCGCAGGGTGCGGGATGCGTTTCATGCTGCGACTGGGTGACTGGATGACCGGCATGGCGAAGTGGGGCGTGTCGCGGCGCGGCGACACGTTCGCCGCGCTGGGCGTGGGTGGGCTGCTGCTCGCGGCGGTCGGCGCGTGTCAGACGGCGCCGCCCGATGACGCGGACGGGCGCGAGGCCGCGGGCGCGGCGCGGGTCAACGAGATCGACCGCTCGCCATCGACGGCCACGTATCGCCACTACCAGCTTCAGATGCAGACCGTCGGCCCGGTGCCGAGCGCGGGACTGGGGCTGCCGCGCGTCTCGCCGGACGGTCGGTGGATCGCGTGGCTGGAGGTCGACGAGGCGGGCGCGGTCGACCTCCAGCAACTCGTGACGCGCAACGCGCTGGAGGGCGTGTCGCTGCACGTGGCGCCGTCCGACTCGCCGCAGCGCAGCCGCCGACTTGTTGATGGCGGGGCGTGGCCGGCGTTCTCACCCGACAGCCGGCAGCTCGCGGCGGTCGCCCGCGACGAGCAGGGCAACGAGCGCATCGTCATCCACGACCTGCAGTCGCGCCGTCAGCAGGTCATCGCGCCGGGACTGCGGCATATCCAGAGCCTGCGCTACTCGCCCGACGGGTCGACGCTCGCGTTCAGCGCGCACGCGCCGCAGCTCGTGCGCAGCCGCGTCTACACGCTGCGCATCGACACGCGCTCCGTCACCGTCGGACCCGCTTCCCGGGCCGAGGCGCACCACCTCGCGCCGCAATGGCTCGACGACGAGACGCTCTTCGTCTTCGCCGCGTTCGAGCAGGGGGTGGACCTCAAGGTGTGGCCGATCGAGGGCGACGCGATGCGGTTCGTCGGGTACACGGCCATCGCGCCCGCGACGGCGATGGGCCTGCACCGCGCGCTCGCGGGCGTGGACGAGCCGCTCGACCCGTCGCGGCGCTACCTCGCCTACTACGACGCGCGTGAGGACCGGATGGTGACGCTCGACCTGCTCGCCGGCGTGGCCAGTCCACTCGCCGACGGGACGCATGCGCTGGCGTGGCTGGATGAGGAGTCGCTGCTGACGACGGACGGGGAGGACCTGCTGCTGTACGAGTTGCCGGCGACACAGCGCCCGCGCGAGCTGATGGGTGGGCTGCTGCTGCCGCGTTGGGGCAGTTGGGACGCGGGGCAGGTGCTGCTCTTGACGCCGGGCGGGCCGGGGGTGTTCGATCTGGCGCGGCTGCAGATCATTGATCAGCGCTAGCGTTTTCGCCTCGCCTCCCGCGACCTCCCGTCCACTCGCCGGCTCGGGTACACTCGTGCCAACTCAATGAGCGAATCGCGCCCCTCCATCGCCGACGTCCGCCGCGACTACACCGGGCAGGCCCTGCGCGAGTCGGACCTTGCCGACGACCCGGTCGAGCAGTTCCAGCGCTGGCTCGAGGACGCGCGGCAGGTTGTCGAGGACCCGACGGCGATGACGCTGGCGACGGCGGGCGCCGACGGGATGCCCTCGGCGCGGGTGTTGCTGCTCAAGGCGTTCAGCCACGCCGGCTTCGTGTTCTACACGAGCTACGTCAGCGACAAGGCGGCGGAGCTGGCGGACAACCCGCGGGCGACGATGCTCTTCTGGTGGCCGCCGCTGTTTCGCAGCGTGCGCGTCGCCGGACCGGTGGTGCGCGGGTCGCGTGCGGAGGCGGAGGCATACTTCGCTACCCGGCCGCGGGAGAGCCAGATCGGGGCGTGGGCGTCGCGCCAGAGCCGGGCCGTCGCGAGTCGCGAGGTCTTGGCCAGGCGGCTGGTGGCTGCGGAGCAGCGATTCGAGGGGCGCGACGTGCCCACCCCGCCCGACTGGGGCGGCTATCGGCTGCTGCCGCGGCGTTTCGAGTATTGGCAGGGCCAGCCGTCGCGCTTCCACGACCGCCTGCTCTACACCCGCGGCCGCGACGGGGCATGGATGCTGCAGCGCCTGTGCCCCTGAAGCCGGGGCAGCGCCGGTCTGCTCGACCGGATCACGAAAGGATGCTTTCGATGACAGAGTTCATCATCATGGCGAGCCTGGCCCAGTCCGGCGGGCGCGTCGACGTGGCGATGCAGATCGGCGCCGGCGCGCTGGCCGTGGCGCTGATCTGGGGCGGCGTGTCGCTTTACCTTCGGCGAAACCGCGTGCGCGGCTTCGAGGCGTTCCGCCAGCAGCCGGGCTTCGAGCCCGTCGCGGGCGCCGAGGATCTCGAACGCCTGGCCGAGGACGTCGCGGACGTGTTCGGCGACCTGGCCATGTACGCCCGGCAACTGCATATCGCCGGGGCGCTGCGCTACCACGCCCGGGACGACTTCGACATCGAGATCGCCCATGTCGTGCTCGGCATGGAGGCGAGCAACGCCCAGCACCAGTCGATGGAGAAGATCGTGGTGTTCGTCCGCGGGTTCGACGCCGCGCTGCCGAGCTTCCGCATCCTGCCCAACAACTTCATGTTCCGCCACATCCACCGCAATAAGGTCTTCGACGCGGAGACGAAGTTCGGCGAGAACAACCTCGTGCTCGGCACGGACACGGCGCTGATCCGGGCCGTGATCAACGACGAAGTGCGCGAGGCGCTGCGTGACAACCGCACGCGCGTGATCGAGGCGCGGCCGGACTACCTGGCGTGCTTTCTGCACGACGAGCGCGTCGAGCCGGCGGATCTGGAGCGGTTCGTCGCTGAGTGCGTCGCCCTGGCGGGCCTGCTGCGCGACGCGGCGCAGGCGGCGGGGACGACCGGCACGCCGTGACACACGTCCGCGCAGTTTAGAGCGCGTTCAATCCAACCGTAGCGGGTGCCACTGACAAGGCCGTCCTCGGCCTTGTCAGTGTTGGCGGCAATTCGCACTGACAAGCTCCGCGGACTCCGCTTGTCAGTGGCACCCCACCCTCTACGAATGGGTTGGAGGCGCTCTAGCCGTCGCCCACGCGGCGCTCCCCCGCGTCGCCCCAGACGACGGCCCACCTCACCGGCCGACAGTGATGAGCTGCACCGCCACGTAGGCCACGTAGGCGACCAGCAGCGGCACGCCCATCCAGCGTGGGAAGTGGCCTCGCTTGAGCGCCACCGTGGTGAACACGCGCAGGAGCACGAGCAGCGACAGCATCACCGGCAGGTGAAGCTGCAGCAGCAGGTGACGCCACTGGGCGCCCGTCGCGGCGTCGAAGTCGACCACGGGCAGGGGCTGCGCCAGCGCCGCGGCGCCGACGACGAACAGGACGTTGAGGATGTCGGCGCCGATGATGTTGCCGAGCATCAGCTCGCCGTGGCCGCGGCGGATGGCGGTGAGTCCGACGACCAGTTCGGGCATCGACGTGCCGAACGCCACGAGCGTCGCCGCCAGGACGACGGACGGCACGCCCCAGCGCAGCGCCAGTTCGCTCGCCGAGCCGACCAGCGCGTCGCTGCCGACCACGACGATTGCCAGGCCCAGCACCCCCAGGAGCAGGAGCGGCGCGAGCGTGCGGGCGGGTGCGTCGGCGTCCTGCTCCTGCTCCGGCTCGGGCGCGGCGGCGGCGGGCAGGGCCGCGCCCTGCAGCGACCGGCTCCAGTGGACGGAGACGGCCATGTAGACGACGAGCAGGGTCACGAGCAGCAGGCCGATCGCCCGCGAGATCGTCGCGGCATCACCCTGGAGCAGGAACAGGCCGTAGCAGATCGCGCACAGCAGCGCCCCGGAGCCGAACTGCACCCAGCCCTGGCGGTTGAGGATGTAGGCGTTGGCGGGGACGCGGGTGAGCAGCAGCCCGAGGCCGAGGATCAGCCCGCTGTCGACGATGATCGACCCGACACCGTTGCCCAGCGCGATGCCGGACTCGCCGGCCCACGCGGCCATGACGGAGACCGCCGCCTCCGGGCTCGTGGTGCCCAGGGACACGATCGTCGCGCCGATGACGACCTGCGGCAGCCCCAGCCGGCGCGCGAGCGTCGCGGCCGCGTCGACGATCCAGTCCGCGCCCTTGATCACCGCCGCGGTGGCGACGACCACGATGACGAGCAGGATGAGCGTCGATTGCTGATTGACCCAGTCGTGCCAGGCGTGGGGGAGCAGGGCGAGCACGCGGCGATGATAACGAGTGGCGCGAAAAGGGACAGGTCAGCCGCGGACGCGCGCTCTCGCCGCGACCCAGCCAGAGCTCGCATCACCACCACGCGCGCCAGGAAGTCGACGCCCAGCGTCGTCCGGTCGGGTTCCGCGCCGACTGGCGGCTCACCTTGCGATCCAGGCGGCGCAGCGTCCAGCCGCGCTGGGCGAGGAAGATGATCGCGGCACAGATCGCCATGCCCACCACGCCGCCGATCAGCGCCCGGCGGCGCATCGTCGCCGCGGTATCGTTCTCGCCCCAGCCCTGCACCAGCTCCCACAGCGCCGGATCGATCATCCCCGCGAGGATCATGACCAGCATCGGCAGGATCGCGGCGAAGCCCGCGCAGAACCCGGCAAAGAGCGCGTAGAGCGCGAGGAACGAGACGAGCCGTGTCAACGGCCCCTCCTCCGGGTGCACCTTCATCGCATGCACGCGGCTGAAGTCGGGTGTCGGTTTGCGGTGGCGTGCCATGTCTGCACCCCTGAACGTGAGTCGGTCGCAGAAGTCGCCCGCCGGTGGACTATATCATGCCCCGGGCCCCTTTCCGCGCACCGCGGCCGGGGCCGGAGCCGCCCCGATGCGTGATGACGTCTACATGCGCCATGCCCTGGAGCTGGCCGCCCGCGGACGCGGACGCGTCGAGCCCAACCCCTTGGTGGGCGCGGTGCTCGTCCGCGGCACGCAGATCGTGGGCGAGGGCTGGCATGAGGAGGTCGGCTCACGCCACGCCGAGGTCGCCGCCCTCGAGGATGCGAGGCGGCGCGGCGGCGACGGGACGGGAGCGACGATGTACGTCACCCTCGAGCCGTGCGACCACCACGGCCGCACGCCGCCCTGCACCCAGGCCGTCATCGACGCGGGCGTGGCGCGCGTCGTCGTGGCGATGATCGACCCGGACCCGCGCGTCTCCGGCGCGGGCGTGCGTCGGCTCAAGGAGGCGGGCGTCGCCGTGGCCGTCGGCGTCTGCGAGCGCGCCGCCCACGAGCTCAACGAGCCGTTCACCAAGCGGGTGACGACCGGCCTGCCGTGGGTCATCGTCAAGTGGGCCCAGACGCTCGACGGCAAGATCGCCACCGCCAGCGGCGACAGCCAGTGGATCAGCTCCGACGCCTCGCGCCGCCGGGTGCACGCGCTGCGCGGGCGCGTGGACGCGATTATGGTCGGCATCAACACCGTCCTCGCCGATGACCCGCGGCTCACCGCCCGCGACGTCGCCGCCGCCGCCGTGCATCGCCACGCCCGCCGCATCGTGCTCGACCCGCGCCTGCGCATGCCCGAGGACGCCCGGCTCGCCCACGACGATCCGCGCTCGCTGACCCTCGCCGTTTCGCAGGGGCTGCTCGACCAGGGCGACGCCCGCGCCCGCCAGTGGGAAGCCCGGGGTGTGTCGCTCGTGGGCCTGCCCGTGCTCGGCGGCGGTGAGCTCGACCTCGAACCGCTGCTGCGCGGCCTCGTCGAGCACCACGAAGCGACCAATGTGCTCGTCGAGGGCGGCTCCGTGTTGATCGGCTCGCTCATTGCCCAGGGCCTCGCCGACCAGGTGCTCGCGTTCGTCGCACCGCGGATCACGGGCGACGCCGGCGCCATCGACGCCGTGCGCGGCTTGCGCTGCGACACCATCGCCGAGGCGGTCGGCCTCCGCCTGCGCCACGTCGAGCAGATCGACGGCGGGGATGTGCTGCTGGATTACCGGCTGACCACCGGGTCCGACGAGCCCGGCCCGGGCGCCGGTGCACCGCTCATCGCGCCGTGACCCGGGAAGCCGATGGAGGGCAATCCGCGGGCTTCCGCGTTACTCACTCGTCGGCCGTCTCGACGACGATGCGGTTGCCATGCACCTCGATGACGCGGACGCGCTGGCCGCGGTCGATCCATTGACCGGTGGAGACGACGTCGACGACTTCGCCGTCGAACTCCGCGCGCCCGGCGGGCCTCAGCCCGGTGGTGACGACGCCGTCGCGGCCGATCTGCACGCGCCCGTCGCCCAGCGCCTCGTCACCGCTGACGGGCGCGGCAGGCGGGGCAGGCGGGGCGGGGGCGGTCGCCGTCGCCCCCCCGGCCATGGCGGGCGCGGGCCCGGACCCGGCGATGCCCGAGGCGCCCGCGCCGGCGAGCTGGGCGTCGCTCAGCACCAGGCGGTTGAACAGCGGCACCGAGCTGAAGTTCTTGGCGAGGAAGTAGATGCCGATGAAGCTGAGGAACACGCCCGCCATGAGGTAGAGTGAGCTGGTCAGCGTCCGGCGCCAGACCTCCTCGGGCGGGAGCTGCACCGGGCCGAAGCCCGCCCCCCCGCCGGTGGGCACGGCCGTGAGCACGAGCCCGGCGAACATCAGCACCACCCCCGCGATGCCGAGCACGCCGAAGCCGGCGAAGAAGAACAGCTCCAGCATGAGCAGGACGAACCCGAGCAGGAACAGCAGCACGTGCCAGATTTCGGCGAGCCCGACGATGAACGGCGCGCCGAGCAGGGCGATCAGCGCCACCGCCGCCACCGCCCCGCCGATGCCGATGCCCGGCGTCTGGAACTCGATGTACGCCCCCAGGATCAGCGCGAGCATCAGGATGCCGCGCACCATCGGGTGCGTCAGGAACCCGGCGAAGCGCTCGGACCACGTCTGATCGATGCGCGTCACGGAGCTGGCCCGCAGGTACTGCCGCAGCTCGCTCTCGTTGTTGATCCCCGCGCTGGCGAAGCCGACGTTCAACGCCCGGTCGCGGCTCATGGTCAGGGCCGTCTGCCCGTCATGGAACTGCTCGAGCAGCGTCCACTGCCCGGCCTGCTCGTCGTCGGCCAGGTAGGGGCTCGGCCGTGCCATGTCGTTGCCCGCGCCCGCCAGGGCCTGCTCGGCCTCGTCGGTCGTCTCGCCGCGCACCAGCACGCGGTAGTCCAGCTCGTTGACGACATGCCGCTCGCCCTCGGGCCCCTCGATGTGGTAGAGGCGGATCTCCGGCACGACCATGGCGTGCAGCAGCGCGTAGTCGTAGCCGTTCTCCGCTGCGTTGTCGCGGAAGTCCTCCAGCAGCATGCCGAAGATCTTGCCCCGGGCGCCGTCGGGGATGTCCCCACTCTGCGTGATGGGCGTCGCCGCGCCGATCGCCCCGGCGCGGGCCATGACGATCTCGTCGGCGGCGCTGGCGATCAGCGCCCCGGCGGAGTAGGCGTCGCGGTTGACCCAGGCGACCGTCGGCACGGGCAGCGTCTTGATGTACTTGCTGATGTCCACCGCCGCGTCGAGCAGACCCCCGGGCGTGTGCAGCTCGATGACGATCAGCGACGCGCCGTTGTTGAGCGCGCGGTCGACGCGGCGCTCGAGGCTGTCGAGCGTGAAGCCGTAGATCATGTCCTCGATGCGGATGATCGCCACGTCCGCCCCCCCGGGCAGCGCGCTGCGCACCGACGCGGCGGCGGGACCGGCGGCGGGGGCGGCGTCGGCGTCCCCGGCATCGGCGTCCGTGTCAGGGGTGACGGGCGCGGTATCCTCCGCCGTCGGCTCGGCCCGGGCACCCGCGGGCGCGGCAGCGTCGTCCTCCTGGGCCCCCACGCTCAGCGGCGCGACCCAGCCCACGGCGAGCAGGATCAGAAGCACGTACCACAGCGCCCGACGACACGACGGCAGAAAACGGTTGGCAGCCATTGCACTCGATTATAGACGCGGGGGTGCAGCACAGGGACACCTTTGCCGGCGGGGGCCAGCCACGGAGGCAGCCGCGGGGCCAGGCGTGACCTGCTGCCGCCCCGGCAGCGCTGCGGCGGCGGGCAGGTGGCGGGGCAGGTGGCGGGGCGGGGTGGCGGGGCGGCGCCCTACTTTGCAATCGCTCCCCGGGCCGTCATAATCGCCTGCTACCGATCGGATTGGGGCCGGAACCAGCGGAATCAGACGCGTTATGCTCAAGTTCCTCGTTTTCGATCAGGACCAGCCCCCCACGGACTGGCCACTGCGCAACACCTACCTGCTCGGGGGTGACGGCACGCCGATCATGCGCGGCGAGATCGTCTTCGAGGATGGCGCGATCGTCGCCGAGAAGCGCGAGGCCGGCGCCGCCGCCCTCGTCCTCCAGCACGAGGTCGCGGAGCTTGGCGAGTTGACGCTCCAGACCTGCCTGTTGCCCGAGCGAGACGAACCTTACGTGCTGAGCATCGAACTCGCCCGCCATCGCGTGATGATCCTCTACACCCGCCTGGAGGACTGGGGCCTGTTCGAGCTCGACCCCGACCACCCCGTTACCGAGCGCACGGAGCAGGCGCGGCAACTGTTCATTGAAGCCCTGAGTGTCCAGGGGGAGGACACCCTCGCCGCCGACCGCCTGGCCCAGCAGAGCCTGGCGATCGCCCTCGATGCCAGCGAGGAGCTGGCGCTGACGCACTCGCAGATCATGCTCAACCGTCGCCGGCGGACGCAGACGCTGCCCGAGCACCCGATCGGGTGCCTCGCGCCGTTCGAGATGAGCCAGGACCGCGTGCTGAGGCAGGCGCTGCCGGGCAACATCGACTTCCTCCACCTGCCCACGCCCTGGAAGAGCCTCGCCCCCGAGGAAGGCGACTACAACTGGCAGGTCATGGACGCCTGGGTCCGCTGGGCGCGCAAGCACCAGATGCCCATCGTCGCCGGCCCGTTGCTGAGCTTCGACACATTCAACCTTCCCGACTGGCTCTTCATCTGGGAGCACGACTACGAGACAGTGCGCGACCTCGCCTACGAGCACATCGACCGCGTGATCAATCGTTACAAGGAGCACGTGAGCGTCTGGTATGCCGCGTCGGGGCTGCACCTGAATCGGCACATCGCGTTCAACTTCGAGCAGCTCATGGAGCTGACGCGGCTGGCGGCGATGCGCGTCAAGAAGCTGGCGCCGCAGGCCAAGAGCATCATCGAGCTGCGCGAGCCGTTCGGCGAGTATTACGCGACCAACGCCCGCTCGATCCCGCCCATGACCTATGCCGACCTCGTCGTGCAGGCGGGAATCAGCTTCGACGGCTTCGGGCTGCAGTTTCTGATGGGCCAGTCGCAACCGGGGCATTACGCGCGCGACCTGATGCAGATCAGCACGATGGTCGAGCAGTACACGGCATTTGGCAAGCCGGTCTACTTCACGGCCGGGGCGCCGAGCGAGCCGGTGACGCAGATGATGATTGCTGACGCCGACGCGAGCGAGCCGGTGGACGACAACAGCGGCTACTGGCGTCGGCCTTGGTCGGGGCAGGTGCAGGGGCACTGGCTGGAGGCGGTGATGCAGATCGCCCTGAGCAAGCCGGGCGTTGAGGGCGTCGCGTGGCAGGAGCTCAACGACCACCGGGCGATGGCGCTGCCGCTGTCGGGGCTGCTGACCGAGGAGCTCGAGGTGAAGGACGCCTTCTCGCGCCTGGTCTCGTTCCGCAAGAGCCTGGTCGCCGAGCCTGGCGCCGCGATGCGCGACGAGCCGCTCGGCGCCGCCCCGCCGCAGGAGCAGGCGGACAAGAGCGTGCGCGACGAGGCGTGACGCGGCGATGCACGATGCCCACTCCCGTAACGGGGGTGCCGCTGCAGGGTGGGGATTAGGAATCAGGATTAGGATCAGGAACGAAGAGGCGCGCCAGGCCGACCAACCTTCACTTCAAGGAGCCCGACCCGTTGCGTGATCTCCACCTCGACAAGCTCGCGGACGTCATCGTCCATTACTCCACCGGCGTCAAGGCCGGGCAGCTCGTGCGCATCTCCGGCCCGCCGATCGCTACGCCGCTGATCGAGGCGATCTACGAGCGTGTCATCGTCGCCGGCGCTCACCCGCAGGTGCGCATGGCGCCCGAGAGCTTGCAGGACATCTTCTACGAGCACGCCAGCGAGGAGCAGCTCAAGTATGTCAGCCCGCTGGTCATGGAGGAGATCAAGACGATCGACGCCACGATCGGGCTGTGGGCGGAGACCAACACCAAGAGCCTGTCGCGCATCGACCCGGCGCGGCAGAGCCTCGCCTCGGCGGCCCGCCGGCCGGTCATGGAGATATTCATGAACCGCGCCGCCGCCGGCGAACTCAAGTGGTGTGGCACGCTCTACCCCACCGAGGCCTCGGCGCAGGACGCGGAGATGTCGCTGCGGCAGTACGAGCAGTTCGTGTTTGAAGCCGGCCACCTCGACAAGCCCGACCCCGTCGCCGAGTGGCGCGCCATCGAGCAGGCCCAGCAGGTCGTGGCTGACTATCTCAAGGACAAGAAGGAGCTGCGCTTTCAGGCCGCCAACGGCACGGACCTGGCGGTGAACGTTGAGGGCATGACGTGGATCAACTGCGCCGGGCGTGAGAACTTCCCCGACGGCGAGGTGTTCACCGGGCCCAACCTTCAGGCCGCGGACGGCGGGGTCAACGGCGTGGTGCGCTACACCTTTCCCGCCGTGCACCACGGCCAGGAGGTCCACGACATCGAGCTGACCTTCGACAAGGGCCGCGTCGTCAAGGCGACCGCCTCCAAGGGCCAGGCGTTCCTCGAGCAGATGCTCGACCAGGACGAAGGCGCCCGGTCGCTCGGCGAGATCGCCATCGGCACGAACTACAACATCACCCAGTACACGAAGAACACGCTCTTCGACGAGAAGATCGGCGGCACGTTCCATGCCGCCGTCGGCGCCGGCTACCCCGAAACCGGCAACCGCAACAGCTCCGGCCTGCATTGGGACATGGTCTGCGACCTGCGCGCCGACGCGGGCGGCGGAACCATCAGCGCCGACGGCGAAGTCTTCCACCGCGACGGGCGGTTTCTCATCGAGGGATGCGACCTGTAGACGCGCTGCGGGGCTGTCTTTAATCCAGCCGCCGCGGCATCGTCGACGCGATCATCCGGACCGGCTGCGTGTTGCCCGCCTCGACCGGCAGGGTGTTGTCCTCGTCCGGCTCGACCACGATGTCCATCGTCGCCCGCTGCAGGACGAACGTGCCGTTACGGTCTATCCGGCGGTGAAGGTAGAACGGCCCGTGATCGACGCCCTCAGGCAGGTGCACGCCGCCCAGCAACGGACGCGTCTGGCCTGTCGCGGTCCACGGGTAGGGCGTGGTCGTCACGTACAGCCGATGCTCATCGGCGTTGTACTCGATGCGGATGTGGTTGTTGTTCGTGTCCAGCAGCTCGATGTAGTTGCTGACCATCGTGTTCTGATCCAGCACCGCATCCTCGTCGTCCGGGTCCGGATCGTAGAGGATCACGCCCCCGCCGGGCGTCAGCGGCTCGTGCGCGACGCTCGTGCGGATCATCGTCAGCAGCCGATGCGTCACCATCCGCGTCGCCGTCTGCGTGCTGGCGCTCTCGGCGGCGATCGCGTAGGCGCGGAAGCTCACGTCCACCGCCACCACCGTCGCCGTCAGCAGCAACGCGGTGATCGCCAGCGCGATGAGCATCTCGACGAGCGACAGGCCCGGGAGGCCGGGAGGGGGGGATTTCGGATTTCGGATTTCGGATTTCGGATCGGCGCGCGGCCACCGCGGTGCGCCAGGCGCGCGACGGACGCCGCCCCGTCTCATCCGAAATTCGAAATCCGAAATCCGAAATTGCATCACTTGCCGCTTTCGAAGTAGCTGCCCGCGATCGGTCGGACCTCGATCGGGCCGTTGATCCCGTCGGGGAGCGCGGTGGTCGGGTCGTAGCGGATGTGGATCATGCCCCGGCCGACCTCGGGCACGGCGGCCTCCATGTCGCCCGAGTCCTGGTCGAAGTACCCGATCGCCATCGTGAACCACGGGCTCGTCTCGCCGATGACGGGGCCCTCGTTGGACGTGGGCTGAAACGTCGAGAGAATCGTGCCCGTCACGCGAATGTTGCCGCGCATGTCCACCAGCCCCGCGACGATCGTGCCGTGCAGCTCCGTCATCTGGTCGGGGTTGGCCGGCTCGGTGAACGTGCCCATCTCGATCGAGTAGTGCGGCGCCAGCAGCGTGCTGCGCCGGAACAGGCGCTGATCGTCCGCGTTCAGGTAGTCGGTGGGCTCGATCTGGTCGAAGTCCTGCGGGTTGTCGATGACGAACCTTGTCTCGCCCGTGAACTGCAGCTTGTTGCGCACGTGCGTGTAGGCCTGCGGCGCGTCGGTCACGATCCCGCCATGGAAAATCGCGTCGTCGAAGCGGATGTTGTTGGCGCGCTCCTTGGTGTCCGGCACGTCTTCGCCGTTGATCACGGCCACGTGGTCGGGGAATTTCGGCGTGCCGTCGTGCTCCATCATGCCCGCGTAGTTGTAGTCGGGATGATCGTTGGCCGTCTCCGTCTCGATGAACGTGACGCCGATGAACACGCAGTTCTTGAACAGCGCGTTCGTGCCCGGGGGGATCAGCACGTTCTCGAACGTCATGTCCTCATAGACCAGCCGCTCGTAATGCTCGTAGGGGTTCTCGGCCCCGTAGGGCACCTCCTCGACGTGCGGGTAGGGCACCGGCGCGCCGTTGGCGATGTTGGCGGCCACCTGGGCGGCAAAGTCGCCCTCGCTCGACGTGCTCGCCCGGTTGCGGAACGAGCTGACGTCGAAGTCCTCTGGTCCGAACTCGTACGCCTCGTTGGACGCCGAATCGAACTCGATCGGGTCCTTACCGAAGTCGGGATGGATCGGCCCCTGGAAGTAGTCCTGGTAGGGCCCGCCCGCCGCGCCGCTCTCCCACGAGTCCTGCGTGGCGGAGATGTAGACCTCGCCCCGGATCTTGGCGTACCGATCGCGGCTGTCCAGCCGGTTGGGGTCGTTCGAGGGGCTGAACGTCTTGATCAACTCGAACAGCTCCGCGGCGCGGATCGGGTCGTCGGCCCCGGACTCCAGGTCCGTCTTGAGCACGTACCACTCGCCGGTGTCCGTGTCATACCGGCCGAAGTGCCCGAGGAAGAAGTCCCACTCGTCGATGTACCCGTCGCCGTCGATGTCGTACTGCCCGGGATCGGTGATGCCTTCGACCTCGTCCGAGTGGCTCAGATTCAGGCGGTTGTTGCCCGTCAGGTCGGAAGCGCCGCCCGACTCTTCGCCGATGAGCGTGTTGACGAACACGTCGAGCTCTTCGTCGAGTTCCGCGGTCAGCCCGCGAAAGTCGCTGACCATATGGATCGGGTGTCCGTGCTCGAGGTGCGTCTCCGTGAAGCGCGAGCCGATCGGCCCGTCGATCATCACATGCTGGCCGATCATGATGCGGCTGCGGGCGAGCACGGCATAGGGAATCCGCTTGTCGATGCGAAAGTCCTTCGTCACCGAGCGGTAGACCCGCCGGTCCTCGGGCCCATCGTAGGCTGTCACGCGCACGCGCACCCAGCGCGCGTCCAGCGGCAGGTCCAGCCCGTCATACGCCGCACGCTGATACTGCGGCCCGTCGTAGTCCTCGCCCGCGAGCGGGTGAGGCGTGAGCGTGACGATGAACTCCGGCGCGTTGTCGCCCATCGTGATGGGGCCGATCGTGAGCGTCGGCTCGTCGTAGCTCGGGACCGCCAGGCTGTGCTGATCCGACGCGAAACTCGCGGCCAGCGCCTGCCGCACCTCCTGCCACAGGTCCTCGGCCAGGTCGGCGTCGACCTCGCCCTGCGTGGTCTTGATCCCGTTCGCGATCTCCCGCAGGCGATGCTCGATCACGTGCATGCCCGTCTCCGCCGCGGCGAGCGAGCGGTTGATCTTCATGTGCGCGTCGGCGGTGGCGAGGTTGCCCTGCGAGACGATCGCCATCGCGGCCGCCAGTGACCCGAAGATCACCATGAACAGCATCGCCAGCACCGCCGCGACGCCGCGCTGCCGGTGATCGCGGCGGGGGGGCTGGTGGCGGGGGACGCCCCGGCGAGTTGCGGTCTTGCTGTGTGGCATAACCACCGGTCCTTCCACCTACGCGCCGACGACCCACGTCAGCCGCGTCATCACTTCCCAGTCCTGCGTATCGTTCATGCGGTACTCGACGCGCACGATCACGCGCACCATCGCCGTCGTTCCCAGCGGCAGGCCGTTTTCGGCCGCGATGTTGTCATGCTGCACGTTCTCGACGTCGACGATCTGCCGCCACTGCGTCAGGTCGGGAATGGGCAGGCGCAGCGCGTTGATGGGCGGCGCGAACTCGGTGCCCGTGCCGAACCCGTCGCCAGCGACGTCGCCGGCGAAGTCGATGACGGACCGGAACGAGGCCGGATCGGTCGGCGCCGTGCGGTTGGTGATCGGGCCCCGTTCCTCGAAGGGGTCGTACACGGGCATCGTGAGCGTCAGCTCGCGGATCTCGTTGGCGAGCAGTTGCGCCGTCGCCGAACGCTGCGCCCAGCCATTCTGCTGATGGTAGGCTTGCTGCGCGGCGACGATGGCGAGCACCGCCGTGCCGATGATGACGGTCGTCAGCGCCGCCTCGATGAGCGTGAACCCATCCCGATGCGCGCGAAGCCGCGGCGCACCCACCACATCCCGGGTCCCCGGCATGGCGGCCGGGGTCGCCGGCGTGTGACGTTCGCGGGTTTGCATCGCGCTTGCTTCCATTGCCTCTGGTGTACGATTCACGGGCCCTGCCCGCCACCGCCCTTGCCGTCGCGGGCTGTCTTTCCCCCCTCTCGCAGGCCCTACAAACGGACCGGCGTGACGCGCGGCCTCGACGTCGGCCTCCGTCGAGCCCATCGCCTTACCCCACCAGCGTCGAGAGCTTGAAGATCGGCAGGATGATCGCCATCGCGATGAAGCCTACGATGCCGCCCATCACGACGATCATGATGGGCTCGATCATGCTGGTGACCGTCTTGATGGTCTCGCGCAGTTGCTTGGAATAGAAGCCCGACACCTCGTCGAGCACCTCGCCGAGCTTGCCCGACTCCTCGCCCGCGGCAATCATCTGCACCACGGGCTTGGGAAGCAGCCAGGTCCGGTAGAGCGGGTGTACGATTTTCTTGCCGTTCTTCACCGACGCGTGGACGCTGCGCCACATGCGGCGGTAGAGCCGGTTGCCGCTGATCTCCCCGGTGATTTGCAGCGTGTCGAGCATCGGCACGCCCGCGTTGACCAGCTCGCCCATCGTGTGCAGACTGCGCGAGATGTACAGCGCCCGGAACATGCGGTTCAGCAGCGGCAGGCGCAGCTTGGCCTCGTCAAACCACCAGCCGCCCGTCTCCGTCTGCGTCGCCGCGTAAGCCGCCCCCAGCAGCACGAAGATCGCGAGTACCACCGCCCACCACCAGGTGACCATGAACTCCGAGAGGTCCATGAGGAAGATCGTCGGCCAGGGCATGGCCGACTCCTTGCCCTCAAAGACCGACGCGAACTGAGGCAGGACGAACGTGAGCAGGAAGATCGTCACGCCGATCGCCATCGTGGCGATCGCGGACGGGTAGATGGCGGCGCCGATGACCATCGAGCGTGTCTCGATCTGCTGCGCGAGGTAGGCCGCGACGCGCTCGAGCATCTGGCTGAAGCTGCCCGACATCTCCGAGGCCCGCACCATGTTCACGTACAGCGGGCCGAACTGCTTGGGATGACGTGCCAGGGCTTCGGAGAACTGCTTACCCGACTCGACGTCCTGTTTGATCTGCGAGAGGATGCGGCGGAACTTGAGGTTGGGCGTCTGCTCCGCGATGCCCTCAACCGCCCCGCGCAGCGAGATGCCGGCCCGGATCATCACGGCGAGCTGCGACGTGAAGTTGAGCACGTCGCGGGCGGTCGGGCCCGAGCCCTGGTTCAACTGCGCGAGCTTCTCCTTGAAGTTCCGTGCCGCCTGCCCCGTGACGGGGCTGAGCTGGAGGACGGTGTGGCCCTGGGCGCGCAACTGCTGCGCCGCGGCGAGCGCGTTGGTTGCCGACAGGACGCCGTTGGACGTCTCCCCGCCGGTGGTCCGCATCTGGTAGCGATATTGGGGCATGGCTTGTTAAATTAAAAATTGAGAATTAAAAATTCAGAATTCAGAACGGCGCCCACGCCGCCCGCATCATGTGTGACATCCCTGCTCCTTTTCCCAATTCTGAATTTTGAATTCCTAATTCTGAATTCATCGTTCACGCCGCCAGCACGCGTTCGAGCTTCTCCGGGTACGCCGCCTGCGCCACGGCGTCCTCCTTGCTGATCATGCCGTTGAAGTAGAGCTCGGCGATGGCGTTGTCGAGGCTCTGCATGCCCATGGCGCGGTTGGTCTCAATGACATTGGGAATCTCGAACGCCCGGTTCTCGCGCACCAGGTTGCGCACCGCGGGCGTGGCGAGCATTACTTCCACCGCCGGCGCCATGCCTTTGGCGTCCAGTCGGCGGAACAGCGTCTGCGAGATCACCGCCTGCAGCGTGTTCGCCAGCATCGACCGGATCTGGTTCTGCTGGTCGGCGGGGTACATGTCGATGATGCGTTCGACCGTCTGCGCCGCGTTGACCGTGTGCAGCGTCGAGAGCACGAGGTGGCCGGTTTCCGCGGCGGTGATCGCCGCGGCGGTCGTCTCCAGGTCGCGCATTTCGCCGACGAGGATGATGTCCGGGTCCTGGCGCAGCACGTGCCGCAGGCCGGATGCGAAGCTGGGCACGTCCGCGCCGAGCTCGCGCTGCTCGATGATCGACTTGGCGCTGGTGAACGTGTACTCGACGGGGTCCTCGAGCGTGATGATGTGCTTCTGGTAGCGATGGTTCATCGCGTCGAGCATGGCGGCGAGCGTGGTGCTCTTGCCTGAGCCGGTGTCGCCGGTGACCAGCACGAGCCCGCGGGGCAGGTAGGTCAGGCGGCGGACGACGTCGGGGAGGTTGAGCTCGTCGAAGGGCGGGATCTCGGTCTTGATCGCCCGCATTGCGATGCCCACCGTCTGTCGCTGAATGTGGGCGTTGACGCGGAAGCGGCCGACGTCCTTGATCTCGTAGGAAAAGTCGGCGTCCTTGACCTTCTCGAAGGTCTTCATCTGCTCCTCGCCGGCCATTTGCTGGAGCATCTTCATCGCCGCGTCGGCGCTCAGTGGCGCGTGCTGCTCCAGCGGTGTCATCACCGTCTGTAGCCGGACCATCGGCGGATGCCCCGTGATCAGGTGGATGTCCGATGCTCCCAGTTCCACCGCTTCCTTGAGGATGTTGTTCAGGCTCATAACTCTCCCTCGGCCGGCGCGATCGCCCGCGCAGCAGCCGGCGTCCGACCGGCCAAGGCGCAGCGCACGTGGGCCCAGATCTGCTATCGGCCCGGATCAAGGCCCGGATAAGCGCGCCGGCGGAAAATTGGCATCCCTCCGCCCCATCGCCCATTCGTTAAAGACCGCCCATCTCGCGTAACCCCCCCCCTCACGCCCCGGCCGCAGCCATCGCCCCCCGCCCTCGGGGGCGCAAGAAAGCACGACCCGGCACGGGAGTGGTGCCGGATCGTGCTCTGTCAGGGGCCGGGATCGGGCCTCGCCTTGATGGGCGATCAGTCGAGCAGGACCAGCTTGAGCCCCTCGGGTACCCGCGGCGAAGGCGTGTCCTCCTGGGCGCGATCCGGCTGGCCACCGTCGTGGAGCACCTCCGGGTGCCGATCAGGCCGGGGCCGGGCCGGGGCGGGTGCGGGCGACCGCTCGGGCGCGGGGGCGGGGCCAGGCTGGCGGTCGAGCGCGTCGGGCCGGAAGAACACCGCCCGTGGCACCACCAGGTCGCGCGGCAGGCGCTCCGCACGGGGCTGGCTTGCGTGCGGCGGGCGGATCACCCGCGCCGGCAGCGCCTGTCGGCTGAGGAACATCCGCTGGGCCCGCCGGATTTCGTGGCTCTCGTCCAGGCGACGCAGCGGCTTCTCCGGATCGACCAAGATCGTCGTCTGGTTCAGCCGCACCTCCGCCAAGTGCAGGAACGTTGGCTGCTCGGCGAGCGCGCGGCTGACCGTCGCGGCCGGCTCGACCACCGGGCGGAAGACCACGTGGCTCGCCCTCGCGTCCACCGGCTCGATCGCCACGCGGTGAACGTCGCGCGGCGACGGCCGATCCGGCGCGTCGCGCGTCACCACGTAGGCCCGCGACCGCTCCGACGTCGGCCATTCAGCGCCCTGCGCGCTCGTCGCGGGCAGCGCCATCGCCGCGGCCGCGAGGGCGATCGCCGCGGCGGCCAGCGCACGGCGTGGTACCGGGCCGGCATCGAACGCGACGGCGAGGGCGGTGGCGGGGAGGGAAGTGGAACCTGTGGCGGGGATGGCGGGCATGGGCGTCTCTCCGTGATCCTCCGGGGCGGCTTGCAGCCGGCGGGTCGCGATACGTCCGTGCGACCCGCCGGCGTTGTCTCTGGCGGCCGGCGGTCTCTCCAACGCCGGCCGCGCGTCTCTTTCCTCCGAGCGACACCTCACCACGGGCAACCCCCGTGCCAGCCGCCCCCACCATGCCACGATTGACATAAGCGGATAAACACACGACACTTGCGTGGCATCCTCTCCGGGCGGCCCCCGGGTGGGGGTGTAACAGCGTGTTGCTGGCGGGCAACATCTACCGTCGCGTGGACGCCACGGTGTTGCCCGCGATCGAGCGCCCAACCGCACCACCCCGTCCACTGTGTCGTAGAATCCCCTACCCCCACGCCGCGCCCGGCCACCATCAGGCGGCCCAGGCCGCGAACTCACAAGCCGTCCGAAAAGGATTGACGACGATGCGTAACGTCCTCGCCCCCACGCTCGCCATGCTGCTGGCCACGGCGGCCCTGATCGTTGTCGCCTGCGACACCGTCCGCGCCCCCGCCCCTGCCCCTGCCCCCGCCCCCGCCACCGCTCCCACCTCTGCCACCGCCACGGTGCAGAACGCTGACGCGGGGCAGGTCGTCCCCCTGGGCCCGCTGCGCGACCGCATCGCCTACGACTCGCCGACCGTCACGCCCGGCAGCGGGACGCGTGGTGGGAGCGGCATCAGCGGCAGAGGTGGCGCGGGTGGCGGGGGGGCGATGCAGGTCGCCGTGCCCGTCCGGCTGCGTGGCGGTGGGGAGGTCGACGCCGAGTACCGCTTCCTCTTCCTCACCGAGCGCGGCGAACCCGTGGGCCAGCCCGCGAGCTGGCAGCCCGCCCGCCTGACCGGCCGAGCGACGCACCTCACCGGCCAGACCACCGAACGACGCGCCACGCGCTGGCGCGTCGAGCTCCGGCCGGCCCGATGAGCCGTTACCATCACCCCATCCCGCTCGCGTCCGATCCGGTCCCCTCGCGGCCACTGCCATGCCCCATCCCACGCTGCGCGACTTCCTCGACGCCCTCGACCACGCCGGCGAGCTGCACCGCGTCGCCGCCCGCGTCTCGCCCATGCTCGAGATCAGCGCCGTCGCCGACCGCGTGAGCAAGTCGCCCGCCGCCAGCGTCAGCAGCCACGCCCGCACCTTCGACCCGCACCACGCCCACCTCGGCGGCAAGGCGCTGCGCTTCGAAAACGTCGAAGGCTCGTCGCTCCCGCTCGCCATCAACACGTTCGGCAGCTACCGGCGCATGGAGATGGCGCTCGGCTGCGAGGACGGCGGCTTCGACACGCTCGCCGACCGCGTCGCCCGGATCATCAAGCCCGAGCCGCCCACCGGCCTCATGGAAAAGATGCGCAAAGGCCTCGAGCTCGCCAAGGTCGCCGCGTACGCACCGAAGCAGACGCGCACCGGCATCTGCCAGCAGGTCGTCCAGCAGGGCGACGACGTCAACCTCTTCGAGTTGCCGGTGATCAAGTGCTGGCCGCTCGACGGCGACCCGCGGGCCGTCGGCTACCCGCTCTCGCCCGACGAGGCCGGCACCGCCGCGGGTGACGGCCGATACATCACGTTCGCGGGCATCTACACGATCCATCCCGACGACGCCGGCAAGCCCGCGGGCACGCCGCGCCCGACGCGCAACGTGGGCATGTACCGCGCCCAGATCATCGGCCCGCGCCGCACGGCGATGCACTGGCACATCCACCACGACGGCGCCCGCCACTGGCGCGCCTGGAAGAAGCTCGGCAAGCCCATGCCCTGCGCGATCGTGCTCGGCGGCGAGTCCGTGCTGCCCTACGCCGCGACGGCGCCGCTCCCGCCGGGCATCAGCGAGCTGCTCATGGCGGGCTTCCTCAACGGCAAGGGCATCGAGCTCGTGCCTTGCAAGACGATCGACATGCAGGTGCCCGCCAACGCCGAGATCGTCATCGAGGGCTACGTCTCCACCGAGTCGGGCCCCATCAACTACGACCCGCGGCCTTCGCCCGCCAACCCCGACCCCAAGCCGCTCGACCACGCGCAGGAAGTCTTCGAGGGGCCCTTCGGCGACCACACCGGCTTCTACTCGCTACCCGACCGCTATCCCGTTTTTGAGGCGACGGCGATCACGCATCGGCGCGACCCAGTCTATCCGACGACGATCGTGGGCCTGCCGCCGCAGGAAGACTATTACATGGGCAAGGCGACGGAGCGGATCTTTCTGCCGCTGCTCAAGACGCTGGTGCCGGACATCATCGACTATCACCTGCCCATGTTCGGCGCGTTTCACAACTGCGCGTTCATCAAGATCGCCAAGGAGTACCCGCTCCAAGCCCGCCGCGTCATGCACGCGATCTGGGGCGCGGGGCAGATGGCGTGGACGAAGCTGCTCGTCGTCGTGGATGAGAACGTGAACGTGCACGACCAGGAGCAGGTGCTGTTTCACCTGTGCGCCAACTGCGATCCTGGCCGGGACGTGGAGATCGTCAACGGCCCGCTGGACATCCTCGACCACGCCGCGCCGCGGCTGGGCGCGGGGCACAAGATGGGTTTCGACGCCACGCCGAAGATCGCGGGCGAGGAGGTGGGCGGCCACGCCGTGCGCGACTGGCCGGCGCTGCAGGTGATGGACGAGGCGACGAAGCGCCGCGTGAGCGATCGCTGGGCGGAGTATGGGCTGTAGGGTCCGCTGTGCGGACCGTTCCCCTACGCCGCGGAAGCAGCCTACCTTGGCCACGCGTCAGAGAAGCGCGACCAAGTAGCGGGAAGGTCCGCACAGCGGACCCTACAACGCAAGAGGCTTACGGAGTGCCGTTTCGTGGCCAACGTCATCGTCAGCACGCTGCTGGTCTCGCTGCTCGCGTTCCTGATGCTGAGCCTGCTGGTGCGGCTGATCTGGCGACTGCGGCGCAACCTGCGCAGCGGACGCCGCGCTGACGAACCCGCGCTGGCCTGCCGTTGCGGCTACAACCTTGCCGGCCTGGACATGCCGCGCTGCCCCGAGTGCGGCCGCGTCATCGGCTTCGACAAGACGTTCCAGGAACTCGGCGTCGACGAGCGGGAAGTCATGCGCCACATGGCCGAACGCCGGCAACAGAAGCAGCGCGATGCCTGACCCGCTCGTCTGCCACCGCTGCGGCCGCGACCTGACGCCAGGCGGTGGCGACTGGTACGTCGTCAACATCGAGGCCTTTGCCGACCCCACACCGCCGACGTTCACCGACGAGGACCTCGCCCGCGAGGCCGAGGACATCGCCGACGAGATGCAGCACCTCATCGAGCAGATGGAGCGCGGCAAGGTGTCGGAGCGCGAGATGATGGACGAGGTGCACCGCCGCGTCACGCTGCACCTGTGCCGGGCGTGCTATCGGCGGTGGATCGAAAGCCCGGTGTAGCGTCAGCGGCGATCGGATTCGCCGGGGCCGAGGGCGAGCGGTGCGGGGTCGTGGGCGGCTACTTCGCGTTGTTCGCGGCCTTGGCCTTCTGGTCGGCGAGTTCGCGGCGGTTGATGGGCACGTCGTGGGGGAAGTCGAAGCCGAGGCGGACCTTGTCGCCGTGGACCTCGACGACACGGATGACGCCGACGGGGTTGCTGGGGTCGCCGATGACGACTTCTTCGCCGACACGTCGGGTCAATGCAAGCATGCCGGTCCTCCTCCGATGAGCGATCGCGCCTGAGCCGGTCGCCTGCCGCGTGCCCGCGGGGCGGGGCCGGCGGGGGTGGCGGGCCTGGCGGGGTCGGGCGGGGCGGTGCTCGGGCGGGCGGTCCGGCGGGTCGGGGCGGGCCGGACGCGGCTCACTCGACCTGCTCCACCGCCACGATCTCGGGCACCTGCTCGCGGACGTTGCGTTCAATGCCCATGTGCAGCGTCATCGAACTGGACGGGCACCCGACGCACTCGCCATGCAGCCGGATGCGGACGACGCCGTCGCCGGTGACTTCGACGAGCTCGAGGTCCCCGCCGTCGGACTGGACCGCCGGGCGGATGCGTTCAAGGACGGCGGCAACGCGCTGGTGGACGCTCGTTGCGGCGGGCGCGCTATCGTTGGGTTGCTGGCTCATCGGTCCACACGGCCTTCCTGGCACCTGGGCTCCAAGTGGCCATCATAGACGCAGGGGGTGGGGTCTGGCAACGCGCTGCCGTCGGACACGGGTTCGTGGTCGCCTGCTGGGTGACACGGTTTGACTTGATCCGAGGGGGGTGGTACGCTCTTGAGCTACCGGTGCAGGCGGCCGCCGCTGTGGTTGCGCCGCCGGGCGCGGCGGTTGGCGGGCTGGGTCAGGGGCGCGGATTGGTCGTGAACGCCGATTCGGGCCCCTTGTCAATCGGGCGGCAGACGTTAAAGTGCTCGGCACGGCAGCCGGCGTGATTGGCGGCCGGGCCTGAGCGACGGTGCCACCCTAGCTCAGTTGGTAGAGCACACCCTTGGTAAGGGTGAGGTCGTGGGTTCGAGTCCCATGGGTGGCTTTGACCCGCGGCGGCGAGCCCTGCAACGGGCCGCCACGCCCCGCCACGCCCCTCAAGCCGGGCCACCGGGTATAATAACTTCTCAGCTTGACAGTCCCCCAGTCCCCATTCCCCCCCTAGGCGGAGTCGCTAGACGATGGCAAAAGGCGTATTCGAACGGACCAAGCCCCACGTGAACGTCGGCACGATCGGCCACGTGGACCATGGCAAGACGACCCTGACCGCGGCCATCACCGCCGTGCAGGGCGCCAAGGGCATGGCCACCTTCAAGGCCTACGACGAGGTCGCCAAGGCCTCGGAGAAGGACGGCCGGCGCGACCCGACCAAGATCCTGACCATCGCCACCAGCCACGTGGAGTATGAGACGGAGAACCGTCACTACGCGCACGTCGACTGCCCCGGCCACGCCGACTACGTCAAGAACATGATCACCGGCGCGGCCCAGATGGACGGTGCGATTCTCGTCGTCTCCGCCGCCGACGGCCCGATGCCGCAGACGCGTGAGCACGTGCTGCTCGCCCGCCAGGTCAACGTGCCGAAGCTGGTGGTGTTCCTGAACAAGGTCGACCTCGTCGACGACCAGGAGCTGCTGGACCTCGTCGAGCTCGAGGTGCAGGAACTGCTGACCAAGTATGACTTCGAGGAAGACACGCCCATCATCAAGGGTGCTGCCTTCCCCGCGCTGAACGCCCCGGATGATCCTGAGAAGGCCAAGTCCATCGGCGAGCTGATGAACGCCTTGGACACCTGGATCCCCGAGCCCGAGCGTGAGATCGACAAGCCGTTCCTGATGAGTGTCGAGGACGTGTTCTCGATCAAGGGCCGCGGCACGGTCGCCACCGGGCGTATCGAGCGTGGCATCGTGAAGGTCGGCGACGAGGCGGAGATCGTGGGCTTGAGCGAGGCGCCGCGCAAGACGGTGATCACGGGCGTCGAGATGTTCAACAAGACGCTGGATCAGGGTCAGGCGGGCGACAACGTCGGCTGCCTGATGCGTGGCGTCGAGAAGGAAGAGATCGAGCGCGGGCAGGTGCTCGCCAAGCCCAAGACGATCACGCCGCACACGAAGTTCGAGGGCGAGGTCTACGTGCTGACGAAGGAAGAGGGTGGGCGGCACACGCCGTTCTTCGAGGGCTACAAGCCGCAGTTCTACTTCCGCACGACGGACGTGACGGGTCAGATCAAGCTGCTGGGCGGCGCGGAGATGTGCATGCCGGGCGACAACGTGACCATGGAGATCAACCTCGGCGACAAGCCGATCGCCATGGAAGAGGGGCTGCGTTTCGCCGTGCGTGAGGGCGGCCGGACCGTGGGGGCCGGTGTGGTGACGAAGATTCTGGAGTAAGCCTTAACCACCGAATGGCGCCTGGCCCGGCGCCGGCGAGCCGACCCCTCGGCGCGCCGGCGCCGGACGGCGCGTTTCTGGGAGCCACGTCCATGGCCCGTAAGAAAGCCGAAGCCCGCGAATACGTCTGGCTCCAGTGCAAGGAGACCGGCGACCTGAACTACCGCACGTCCGTGAACGTGCGTGGCGGCCTGCCGGAGAAGCTCAAGAGCGGGCTGAAGAAATACAGCCCGAGGCTCCGCCGGCACACGCTGCACACGATCAAGCGGAAGTAGCCGTTAGCCAGTAGCCAGTCGCTGTTCACGGCGAGCCGAAAGCGCCACCGCCTCTGGCTAACAACCAACAGCGACAACCACCGGCGTTTACGCCAGTAGCTCAATTGGTAGAGCAGCGGATTCCAAATCCGCAGGTTGGGGGTTCGAGTCCTCCCTGGCGTGCTTGTCGAACCTCCGTCCCCGGCCGCGCCGGGTCAGTCGAGACACAACACCATGCGCTTTTCCATCTACAAACCCGGGCAAGGCTACTGGACGCGTGTCATGAGCGCGATCGGCGCTGGCACGATCGTGCTCTCGGGCGTGGCGTGGCTGTGGGGCCAGTTCCAGGCCTGGTTCTCCGGCGCGGAGAACCTCGTGCTCTACCAGGCGGCGATGGCGGTGCTCATGATCGCGTTCTTCGGCTCGCTGCTGTTCTACCTGCTCAACAAGCCGCGCATCGCCGACTTCATGGTCGCCACCGAGGCGGAGATGAAGAAGGTCAACTGGCCAGGCCGGCGCGAGGTCATCGGCTCGACGTGGATCGTCATCTGCGGCGCGATGCTGCTGGCGGTCTGGCTGCTGGTCTTCGACCTGGCCTTCGCGCAGTTCTTCATGAAGATCGGCATCCTGGAGAGTTGAGGCTGGCCGATGCCCATTCGGGGTCGCTGAATACCCCGGAACCCGACGAGCCCATCATTGAATCGCGACGAGGCGAAGCAAGCGACGGGCGCGAAGGAACCGAAGTGACGCAAACCACAATCCCTTCGCACCCTCCACGCGCTTCGCTGCTTCGCGGTTATTCAGAGATCCCATTTAGCCACGACTGACCGCCGGTCAACGGCCAAGCACGTTCCTATGATGACAGACACCCCGAGACCCCCCATGGCCGAGGAATCCCACGACACGCCGCAGCCCGAGCCGACGCCCGCGCCTGCGCCGGCCCCCGACGCCGGGGCCGGGCAGCCGAACGAGCCTGAGGCCGAGACCGAGGTCGAGGGTCAGGTCGGCGAGGAGGAGCTGCTCGTCACGCCGGGCATGGACTGGTTCGTCCTGCGCGTGGCCTCCAACAAGGAGGACTCGGTCCGCCAGACGCTGCTGCGCAAGATCAAGATCGAGGGGTACGAGCACCTGGTCAACCGCATCCTCGTGCCGACGGAAAAAGAGAAGACGATCAAGGGCGGCAAGCAGCGGATCATCGAGAAGAAGCTCTATCCCGGCTACGTGTTCGTGGAGATGAAGCTCGAGTCCGATGGCCGCATCCCGCAGGACGTGTTCTTCCTCATCAAGGAGACCACCGGCGTGGGCGACTTCATCGGCACGGCGGGCCGGCCGTCGCCCATGAAGCTGCCGGAGGTCGAGAAGATGCTGCTGGCGTCCAAGCCCGCGGAGGAGCAGCCGACGGTCAAGATGGAGTTCCAGAAGGGGGACAACGTCAAGATCACCGAGGGCCCGTTCGAGAACATGGAGGGCACGGTCGACGAGCTGCTGCCCGACCAAGGCAAGGTGCGCGTCAACGTCACGATCTTCGGCCGGGCGACGCCGATCGAGCTCGAGTACTGGCTCATCGAGAAGAGCGAGGAATAAGCCGGCCGACGGCCTCGCGGTTCTACGGGCATTTCGCGGGGGGTTCAACATTCGATCCGGTTCCACCCCCTCCCGGAGGGCCCCGCCACGCCCAGCCACCTCCGCGCCGCCATCCGCTCGCGCGCTCGGGTGGGGCCCGATTTCGTGGGATTCGCCCGCGGCGCGGCGGCGGCGCCTTGTCGGGATGCAAAGGCGGGCCTATCAAATGGATAGCGACTCGGCTGCATGGATGTGGCCGGGAACGAATGACGACGCTTGCCTGCAAGGAGGCATCCTGATGAGTCAGATGGCCAACCCCGACCGGGCGACTCAGACCGAGGGCCAGGTCGCACGTGAGATCGAGCAGCGCACCGCGGTGCTGCCGTCGGACCTGTTTCTATGGGCCGCGGGCGGTTCGATCGTGATCTCGTTGGTGCTACGCATGATGGGACGCACCGAGGACGCCAACTTCGTCGGCCACTGGAGCCCGACGTTCTTGATCCTCGGCCTGTATAACAAGATCGTGAAGCTGCTCGGCAGCGACTGACGGCGGGACCGACAAGCTGCGTCTGGACGCGATGCACATGCGCCACCCCCGAACCTCTAACCCCTAGCTACCGCCCACCACCACATGAAGTTACGATTGCCCGGGCATGACGGCCCTGGGTGATTTCAACGCGCGCTACGGTCGGCTGCCTGAGCCGCCCCGGCTTCGGCCGGTCGTGCTCGGGCTGCGCTTGCTGCTCATGGCCCTGGCGGCGGCGGCGGTGGCGCTGGAACATGGCTTCCACGAGCCGCGCCTGACCGTCCTGATCCTGCGCGGGGCGGAGGCGCTGCTGCTGGCGGCCTATACCACCGACGTGCTGCTGCGCCGCAAGTTCAAGCGCGAGCCGCTGCCCGGTGCTGGCGTCAACGCGCTGGACTACGGCCTGTTCGTCATCGGCGGGCTCGGGCTCGTCGGGTTCGCCCTGGGCTTCGAGCAGGCCTGGCGGTTCGTCGAGTTCGCTGCCGTCGCGTTCTTCTGCGCGGAGCTGTGGCGCAGCAACATGGCGATGTCGAGCGCGCTGGCCAGGCCCGGCCTGCTGCTGCCCGTCTCGTTCTTTCTGCTCGTGGCCGTGGGCACGCTGCTGCTGATGATGCCCGTCGCCACCCCGTTCGATCAGCCCATCGGGTGGATCGACGCGCTCTTCACCGCCACCTCCGCCGTGTGCGTCACGGGCCTGACGGTGCGCGACACCGCCACGGGTTTCACGGCCTTCGGCCACACCGTCATCGCCATCCTCATCCAGCTCGGCGCGCTGGGGATCATCATCTTCGGCTCGGTGCTCGCGCTCATGTTCGGCCACGGCCTGTCGCTGCGCGACAACGTCAGCCTCAGCGAGATGCTCCACGACCAGCCGATGAACCAGATCACCCGCTTCGTGCGCTTCATCGTCCTCGTCACGCTCGGGATCGAGCTGCTCACCGCGGCCGCGCTCTACCCGTTGTGGCATGGCGACATGAGCATGTCGCAGCGCACCACCATGAGCCTCTTTCACGCCGTCAGCGCCTTCTGCAACGCCGGGTTTGATCTCACCGGCGAAAGCCTCATCGGCTACCGCTACGCCCCGCTGACGCACCTCGTCATCATGCCCATCATCGGCATTGGCGCGATCGGCTTCCCGGTGATCGAAAACGTGTGGCGGACGTTCAAGAGCCGCGTCCGCACGTGGTGGCGGCGGAAGGATCGGCAGGAGGTCAGCCTCCGCACCGCGCACCTCAACCTGCACACCCGCATCGTCCTCGTCACCGCCATGTCCCTCTGGATCTTCGGCATCATCGGCATCACCGCCGGCGAGCTTGTCGCGGGTGGGCAGCCTCACAGCTTCGGGCACACGCTGCTCGACAGCGTCTTCCTGGCGCAGGCGTCGCGCACCGCCGGCTTCACGACCGTCGCGATGGACGAGCTCAGCGACACAAGCATCTTCACGCTCATCGTGCTCATGCTCATCGGCGGCTCGCCGGGCAGCCCCGCGGGCGGCATGAAGACGACCGTGCTCGCGCTGCTGCTGCTGAGCGTGTTCGCGACGCTGCGTAACCGGCCGGAAACCGAGGGCTTTCGGCGCACGCTCTCCGACGCGCTGGTCCGCCGCGCCGCGACGATCGCCGTCTGCTACGTCGCACTCGCGGTGGGCGCGATCCTCCTGCTGAGTCTCACGGAGGCCGGCCGCTTCCCGCTCCAGGCGATCGTCTTCGACACGGTCAGCGCGGTGGGGACGGTCGGGCTGGCGTTCGGCGTGCCGGGCGACGCCAGCGACGCGGGCAAGGCGATCCTGTCGGGCACGATGTTCCTCGGCCGGGTCGGCCCGCTGACGCTGCTGGGCGCCCTGATGCTCGCGGGCCGACGGCGGCAGGCGTACCGCTACGCGCACGAGGATGTCGTGCTGGGGTGAGGGGGAGCAATTCACAATGTACAATGGACAATGCACAAGGTCGGACGGCGATGTTTGTCCATTGTCGGTTGTGCATTGTCCATTGTGAATTGAGTTGCCATGCAGCGATTCGCCATCATCGGACTTGGACGCTTTGGCTCGCGGTTGGCCGCGAACCTTGCCGAGATCGGGCAGGAGGTCATCGGCATCGATCGCAACGCGGCGATCATCGAGGACATGCGCGACCGCGTGACACTCGCCATCAGCCTCGACGCGACCGACGAGCAGTCGCTGCGCGCCCAGGGCATCGACAAGGTTGACACCGCCGTCGTCGGCATCGCCTCCAGCTTCGAGGCCAGCGCGTTGACCACGGTGATGCTCAAGCGCATCGGCGTGCCGCGCGTCATCTCGCGCGCCGTCTCGCCCGCGGCGGCGCAGATCCTCGCGAGCATCGGCGCCGACGAGGTCGTCAACCCCGAGGACGAGGCCGCCGACCGGTGGGCGCATCGGCTGATCAGCCCGCAGTTCATTCGGCAGTTCGAGCTGGAGCAGGGCTTCAGCCTCGTCGAGCTGCCCACGCCGCGCAAGTGGGTGGGCAAGACGCTGGCGGAACTGCACCTTCGCGCCCGCGAGGGGTTGCACGTCGTGGCGGTGCGTCGTCGCCGCGATCCGGATGACGAGTCGAGCCCGGTGACGTTCCAGATCCCTTCGCCCGAGCAGCCGCTGGCGGAGCACGAGGTGCTGGTGCTGATGGGCCGCGACGCCGACTTGGCCCGTCTACCCAAGAGCCGCGATTAGGTCGCGTTCCATCCAACCGTAGCGGGTGCCACGGACAAGGCCGTCCTCGGTCTTGTCCGTGTTGGCTGCAATTCGCACGGACAAGCTCCGCGGACTCGGCTTGTCAGTGGCACCCCACCCCCTATGAGGGGGTTGAAGGCGCTCTAGGTTTTGTCGGATGGAGCATTTGGGAGGTGCTACGGTCACACCGGCAGGCGCAGGCCCACGTGCAGGCCGCCGTGGTGCGAGCGTCCCGTCTCGAAGTGGCCGCCCCAGATTTCCAGCCGCCGGCGGATCGTCGCCAGCCCGAAGCCCCCCGCGTCGACTGGCGGCCCGGCGGGCGGGGCGCCGGGCTCCGCGCCCGCGTCATCGACGGCGATGCAGAGATGCCCGTCGTCGAACTGCACGTCGACCCAGGCGTGACGTGTGCCCGCATGCTTGACGACGTTGAACAACAGTTCGCGCACCGCGTCGAACAGAAACACCCGCACCGCCTCGTCGCGCACGGCCACGCTGCGCGGCGTGTCGACCTCGACCTCCAGGTCGTGCATCCGCCTCATCCGCTGCGCCAGCCAGTGAAGCGCGGGGCAGAGGCCCTGCTCGAAGAGGATGGGGGGGCTCAACTCGGCGGCGAGGTTGCGTGATGCATCGATGGCCAGGTCGAGCAGCCCGAGAATGTCATTAAGCGGCTCTTCGCCCACAGGCTCGAGCCGGCGCTGCCGGGCGACCTCGACGCGCATGCGCGAGGCGGCGAGCAGTTGCTGAAGATGGTCGTGCAGCAGGCGCGCCAGCCGCTGGCGCTCGCGCTGCTCGGCGTGGGTCAGCTCCAGGGCCAGCGCGCGGAGCTGGGCGGCGCGCTCCTCCGTCTCGGCGCGGGTTTGGGCGATTTCCTGTTCGAGACGCTGCTGCTCCCTCCGCTCGCTGGTGCGTTCCTCAAGCACGCAGACGGCGCCGATGTCTCTGCCGTCGCCGAGGCGGACGGGCGTGGCGCTGACGCGCAGGTGCACGATCTGGTTGTCCGGCCGGCGGTAGCTCATCGACTCGCCCTGGACGGTTTCGCCCTGCCGCAGGGCGCGGATCAGCGGCCAGCGATCAGGCGGCAGCGGCTCGCCCCTGGCGTCGAAGGTCCGGTCGGCACCGAATTGCTGCCAAGCCTCGACCGGCAGCGCGCCGGTGCCGAGGAGCCGCTCGGCGGCGGCGTTGCGGTGCAGGATCCGGCCGGTCGCCGTCTCCGCGATCAGCAGCGCGGACGGCATCTGCTCCAGCACCGCCTCGAGCTGCGCCCGCTCGGCCTCGAGCGCGTGGCCGTGACGCTCCAGCGTCGCTCGGTCGCGCCGCGCCGCATCCAGGGCGTTGACCATCTCGTAGCCCGCGGCGGCCATGTTGCTGACCCCCTCCAGCCGCCGCAGATGCTCGGCGTTGAACTGCAGGGTCTCGTCCAGGGCGATGACCCAGAGCGTGCCGAACACGCGCCCGCCGCTGCGCATGGGCACGAGCAGCGTCTCACAGATATCCAGGCCGAAGCTCCGCAGCGCCTCGAAGCGCCGCTGCGGGTGGCGAAAGAGCTGCGGACGGCCTGTGTCGAGCACGACGTGGCACGGGCTCTGGTTGCGCGGGATCGCGCCGGTGAAGTTCTCGGCGCCCTGGCCGATCACCACGGGCCAGTACATGGATTCGCCCTCGTCGTCCTGGGTGGTGAGGCTGATGCCCGCGGTGGGGGCGCCGGTCAGTTCCAGGGCGGCCTCGACGAGCTTGCGCAGGATGGCTTCGGGCTCGGTGGCGAGCTGCCGGGCCAGCCGCGCAAGCGCCTCACTTTCCGTGCGGTAGTCGGGGGCGGGGCTCGGCCGGGCCGTCAACTCTTCCGTCGCGAGAACGTCATCAAGGTTCATTGTCGCCGTGATCCGCATTTTCGACTTGGCTCGCATCCCAGGACCAACCACTGCCCGCTAAGAACAATCGTAGCGGGGTGGTGGGGTGATCCTCGGAGTGCGAGTGAAATAATGCGGCGTTTCGGCTAACCCATCGACCGACGTCCCCGGCATTCAGCGCACGATGCGCGCCCCGCCGCCGCCGGCGACATGCGTCAGCTCGGCGAGCGTGATCTGACTCGTATCTCCCCGGGTCGACTGAAGCAGCGCGCCGTGCGCGGTGCCGAGGTTGACCGCGGTCTGGGGGTCCGCCCCGGTGAGGAACCCGTAGGCAAACCCGCTGGCAAACCCGTCGCCGCCCCCCACGCGATCCTCGATGATCAGCCGATCGAACGTTGGGCCCTGGTAGAAGGCGTCGTCCTCCGCCCGGTAGAGAATGGCGGACCAGTTGTTCTCGCTGGCGGACACCACCTCGCGCAGCGTCGTGCCGATGACCTTGAGATTGGGGTAATCCCGTGCCACCTTGCGCACCATGGTCTTGTAGCTTTCGATGGGCAGCGCCTGGAGGGTGTCGTCCGTGCCCTCGACCTCGTAGCCGAGCACCTTCTGAAAGTCCTCCTCGTTGCCGATCAGGCAGTCGATGTACTGCACGAGCGGGCGGGTGGTGCGGATCGCGTCTTCGGAGGACCAGAGCTTGCCGCGAAAGTTCAGGTCGTACGAGACGATGGTGCCGGCGTCCTTGGCGGCCTTGAGCGCCTCGGGCGTGACCTGGCGGGTGGTGTCGCTGAGGCAGGTGAAGATGCCGCCGGTGTGCAGCCAGCGCACGCCGCGTTCGCTGAACAGGTGCTCCCAGTCGACGTCGCCGGGCTTCATGCGGCTGGTGGCGGAGTGGCCGCGGTCGTAGAGCGTCACGGAGGCGCGGGGCCCGACGCCGACCTCGGTGAAGTTGAGCCCGATGCGGGCCTGGCGTCCGACGCCGTCGTAGGGGAGGTTGACGACGTGGCGGGTGTCGACGCCGGCCGCGCGGGCGTGATTGAGGATGAGCTTGCCGACCGGGTTGTCGACCAACCCGCCGACCCATCCGGTGCGCAGGCCGAGGCGGGCGAGCGCGTAGGCGACGTTGTACTCGCCGCCGCCGACCCAGACCTCGAGCTGGCTGGCGAACTCGATGCGCCCGGCGCCGGGGGGGCTCAGGCGGATCATGGTTTCGCCGAGGGAGAGCAGGTCGAGCTCGCATTCCGATTCAGGCCGCAGGGGTAGTGTCATGCTGCTGGGTCCTCGCCGCGGGTGGTCGCGGCTGCTGGTCGCGTGTTTTGAAGGGGGCATCTCGTGCGCGCCGGCCGCGCGAAGCCATTGTGGAAACAGCCCGCGGCCGTGTCAAAACCATAAAGCCGGGACCGGTGGTCCCGGGCGAGCGGGCGGCGGGTGCCGTGGTCTGAGCGAAACTAAGGTGCTCTTTGCAAGGCTTGCTGTATGCTCGTCTTGTACAAGGAGCAGGCTATGGCTACCCCCCTTACTACCCCACGTGGCCCTACCCCGACGCCTAGGTCCACGTCGACGGAGTGCAACACTACTGCCAGCTTACCGCCCATCGCGGCAGCGGCGAAATATGGATCCAGCCGTCTGGCAAGCTTCGCCAAGTGGTGATGGGGCACCTGAGGGTACAGATGATGCTCCAGGTGGTACAGGTGCTCGATGGCGATCAGCGAAAGCAGCCGACCACGGAACAGCCGGGTCTGTCGCAGTGGCTCCGGGGCGTGCGCGTCGATCGTCACGCGCCGGTCGCACACACCGGCCGCCAGTCGGCCACCTTCGCCAGGTTCCCCGCGAACCGGCGCCCGGTCTCGCGGAACATCTCGAGCCCGGCGCCGGCGGTGGTGATCTCCACGCGGAAGGTGATGGCGTCATGCGCCGCCAGCAGATGGTCCCGCGCCAGGCCCGGATGCCAGATCCGCTCGGGGAAGGCGGTCGCGCCGTGCGGGACGCCGTCGATCAGCTGGTCCATCGCCTCGCGGGCCCACGCCTGGCGTGCTTCGCAGAGCACGCTGTCGCCGGCGCGCTGGATCGTCTCCAGGCCGGTCTTCTCGCTCTGGGCCTGCCACGAGTGGATGGTCAGCATGCAGCCGAGGCGGGATTCGCCGATGGTGGTCGCCACGAGCTGCCGAAGCGCGGCGTACTCCGGCGGCGGCTCCGCGTCGCCCCAGGTCGCCGCGCCGTAGATGCCTGCCCCGGCCAGCGTGCGGTAGGACGGTGTGCTGGTGGTCGCGCTGTAGGGCGAGACGAGCGGCACGATGCGCACCAGGCTGTCGGCCGTCAGCGCGGTCGCCAGCGGCGCGTTGCTGGCCAGCTCGCGGACCATCTCGTCCGCCACCCAGCAGCCCGCCGTCTCCCACGCATCCTCGCCGGCGAAGAAGTAATGGATCGTCTTGCTGCCATCGTCCTCGCCGAGCTGCGCCATGGGGAACCCGCGATGCCCCTGGCGCAGGAAGCGCCAGGTGACGCCGCCGATGCCCGCCGTCTCGCAGATCAGCTTGTCGAGGTGGTCGCGGCCGTAGGGGTAGCGGGAGGCGAGGCGCACCTCGCCGTCGTGCGTCTGGACCGTCGCCCGCAGCGTCTCCTGGCCGACCTTCGTCAGCGGAACGGCACGGAACTCGATGCCGTCGCCGCTGACCACCAGCCCCTGCCGGAGCAGGAAGCCTTCGCCCTTCTCGTCCACGAGCAGGTCCACCTCGAGCGTCGGGCGCGGATCGCGGACCAGCACGTTGAGGATCTGCTGGCGCGGCCGCAGGTCGAAGCAGACGCCGGCATCGGTCATCGTCGAGGGCGGGCACGCCGCCGCATCAAAGTCGTGCAGGATCTGCATCGTGCTCCTCATATGACGGATACGAAATTTGATTCGGGCGACCTCGTGCATGCCGTGCATGAGGTCAGCTCGGGGGTGGGGGGTTAGCTCGTGGTCGCCGGCTGATATTTTGCACCGTATTGAATGGGGACATTGGCAAGCAATTCCATCGGACGCTTCGGGCCCCTACGAAAAACGCTACAAATCGCGGGTCTCCGTGGCGTGGCATGAGTCGCAGACTGCTTGGCGGGGACCACTATTCGCATCGGGTGACCAGGACTGCCTGGAATTCGCTTGAAGGAGGCTGCAGGAAAAGCGATCCGGTGATGGGGATCAGGTCCTCGGTTTCGCTCCATTGACTTGAAGCGATGTCAAGCCAGCGAATCTGCAGGGCCTTGCCGATCATCCCGCCGATGTCGAGGGAGCAGGACCCCCGGTTGACGAAGACAACCGCATAAGCACGTCCGGGATCAGCCAGGCAGAATGCCGTATTCTCCTGGCGGTTACTCAGCAGATCGGGCCGGGGCTCGCAGGTGAACAGGCCGAGAGCGTCGGTCAGATTCCGCATGGAGCGCAGGTGCGCCTGCGCCTCGGGATCCAGGCCGAGCCCCGAGGGCGGGCGGTGAAAGCGGCAGCCCGCAAAGCCCGCAAATATGTTCCTCCAGAAGCGCTCCAATCCGTCCCGGCGGGTGCCCGCATACTCGGTGTGTTCATCGCCCCCATACATCTTGTCACAGTGGATCGGCCAGACGCGGCCCCCCTCGCGGACCTTCCTCCAGAACCAAAGCCCGGTTTGGTAATGGGTTTCCCCGCGCTGGGCGTTGTGGTTGGAAATATCGGAAAAAGTGTAAACGTCGGGCTGCCTCAGGCAGTTCAGGGGGGTCGAGCGAAAGACCAGCGGGTCGACCTTCTCGGAATTCCGGATCGCTCCGGCTACTTCACCGTCGGTCGGATCCCAGTTGTCCCACATCTCCGTGAGTTCGATCCGCCTTCCTGCACCTCGGGCCTTTTCATCGATGTAACGGGCCCAGTAAGCGCCCCACTCTGGATGGGCATGGGTCTCGTTGTCCATGCAGTACAGGACATTGTCGAAGGCCAGGCTGATGGATAGGAGTTGGTCGACAAAGCGGTGCTGAAATTCCAATACAAGGGAATTGTTATTCAATCCGGGCACCGTCTCGAAGAACGGGTTGAGCGGATGAGTACCAGTGGAATGAAGGACCTCCGGCAGGCCCGACGCCTCGCTGGTGTAGTTCAGGTTGTTCGCCGGATTACAGGGATTGTGCTGCCAGGGAAGATATCCGGGCCGGGTCTCACGCTGGTAGTAGTCATAGGTTTCCCAGATTTCGAGCTGGACCATGACCGCCCGCTCATGCGCCATGCGGAGAAACCGTTCGAAGCGGCTCCAATACTCCTCGGAGAACGTGTCCAGATCGTATTTCCCGGTGGACGAATCCCGCGCATACGGCCAGACGTCCCCGATGTCACGGGAAGACATCGAGCATCGGAGGAAATTCCCTCCAGCAGCCAGCAGGGCCTTGAACTGGTACTCGAGATTGGCGATGGCAGGATCATGCTGAGGGTGGTCGCCGCGAGGTTGAACCATCGCCGCTTCCGCTTCTGTTGCGGGCAGTTGAAACGGATTGTCCTCGACGGATCCCCCAAGCAGGAGAACGGGCCGGCCTTTGTACTGCCAGTAGGCGGGATTGTGTTCGTACGGTTGGATACGGTCTGCGTTCATAGGATGCAATGGTGCGTCTGGAAAAGTCGCCTAACCAGAAGGCCGTGGGCATGCGCACCTCCGAGGCCGGTGAGCCAGAATTTCCGGACAAGTCCCTCAGGGTATTAGGTTAACGCCTCCATCCTGCGGCTCGCAAGCGCGGCGGGCATCGTCAATCACACCGTCGCCTTCCCCCGCGGCTTAGTACTACAGTCGCGCTTCATGGATAGCCGATGGTCAGAGCAGATTTTGC
>JBBDRN010000026.1:0-5818 GCA_040905445.1 Phycisphaeraceae bacterium
GGCCAACGTTCTCACCCTTGACACGCAACGGGTTTTCATAGAAGAGACACAGAGGCACAGAAAGCACGTCGCCGCGTCAACTCGCGCACAAAGCCCCGTCGCACGGCGGCCTCTGAGCGCCTTCAACTCATTCGTAGCGGGTGGGGTGGTGGGGGCTGCCACGGTGGGGTTGAAGGCGCTCTATCGCAACGGATCAAGCTTGGTCGGAAAAGGGGTGCCACTGGCGGCTTGTCCGCCAGTGCCTTGGCGCCAGGCGAGCACCCACTGGTGGACAATCTCCAGTGGCACCCACCATTCGACGTCTTCCGACACGCCTGATCCTCTTCTCGTCTCTGTGCCTCCGTGCCTCTGTGGTTCTACTCCCCCGCCCCCGCCTCCGCCCACTGCCGCACGTCCTCGATCGTCACCAGCGTCTGCTCGGGCCCGATGCGGTACCGCTCCGGCAAGGGCTCGATCCGGCCGCGGTACTCGTCGAGCTGGTCGGCGACGATCCCCCGGGCAATCAGCTCCGTCTCGGGCACATCGCCCAGGTCCCCCGCCTCCGCCAGGAACCGGTCCAGCGCCGCCGCGTGATCACGCACCACCTTGGCGTGAGCCGGGTCACTCGCGAGATTGCGCACCATGTCCGGGTCCGCCTCCGCGTCGTACAGCTCCTCGGCCGGCTTCGTCCGCGCGAGCCACGGCTGGGCGGCCTCCGGCAGCTCGCCGCGCGCGTGCCGCTCGCGCACCGCCTGCGTCGTGAGCTGGTGCTCCATGTAACGCATCCGCTGCGCCCAAGGCAGCTCCGGGTGATAGTTGCGGATGTAATGCCACCGCCGCGACCGGCAGACGCGCACCCGGTCGAACGCCTCATCCATGCGATCGCGCCCGGCAAACACATGCTCTCGCGGCTCACCGCGCCCCGGCCCGAGAAACACCCGCCCCTGATATCCCGCCGGCACCCCAACGCCCGCCAGCGAGAGCAGCGTCGGCGCGATGTCCACCCAACTCACCAGCTCATCGACCACCGCCCCCGCCTGCGTCACGTCCGGCGCCCGCACCAGCAGCGGCAGATGGATGCCCGACCCGTAGCACCACCGCTTCTCGCGCCACAGCCCCCGGCCGTGGTCCGACATGTAGATCACGATCGTGTCGTCGCGGTAGGGCGAGGCGTCCAAGGCGTCGAGCACCTCGCCCACCTGCGCGTCCTGAATCGACAGCGCGTCGTAATACCGCGCAATGTCCGCCCGCACCTCCGGCGTGTCGGGCAGATACGCGGGCACGCGCGCCTTTGCCGGATCATGCCGCTGCTCCGGCGCGAGCCGATGCGCATTCGCCACCCGCTCGCGCACCGCTCCGGCATCGTTCCACGGCTCGGGCCACATCGTCGACTCATGCGTCACGCCGAAGTTGCGAAACAGCAGGCAGGGCTTCTCCGGCAGCCCGCCCGTCCGCAGCGCCTCCAGCCAGTCGCTGCGCTCGTCGGCGAAGTCGCCGGGCGGCTCGAAGTTGAAGTCCGTCTTCGTGTGCCAGTTGACGTGCCACCCCGCGTCGCGCAGCTCGTGCGTGAACAGCCGCGGCGGCTCGAGCAGCGTCGATCGCATGTGGTGCGAGCCCATCGAGAACGCGTATCGCCCCGTGACCAGGCACGACCGGCTCGGGGCGCACACCGGCGCCGTCGAGAAGGCGTGCGTGTAGCGATGTCCCTCGCTCGCCAGGCGGTCGAGGTTGGGCGTCGACGCGTACGCGTCGCCGTAGCAGTGCAGATGCCGGCCGACGTCCTCGCCGACAAGCAGAATGATATTGGGCATGACGCATCTCCTGGGGCCGCCGCGCGATCGACTGCTGCACGGCCCAATTCCCGCCCCCGTAGCGTCCGCTGTGCGGACCTTCCCCGCCCCCATCGTGCAAAGGTCCGCACAGCGGACCCTACACGCCTGCGGACCGTGGAGCCCCAATCCTACTCTGTCAACGCCCGTCCTGGACGGGGCGGCGCGTGAATGGCGGGATCTCACCGCCGCGCCGCGAGGTGCTCATGGATCGCCTCGACCATCGCGTCCTGCAGGTCGCGCATGTGGGCGTTGCGCAGCGGCGGCTCGAAGCCGTTGAACAGGAAGCTAAACGCGATCGTGCGCGGTGGCCCATCGTCCGTCGCCGGCAGCACGAGGTACCCGCTCAACGCCGACACGCCCCGGATGTACCCCGTCTTGCCGTAGACCTCTCCGTCGATGCTCTGCATGCGGTTGCGCAGCGTGCCCGAGTGGCCGGCGTGGGCGAGCGTCTGGCGCCAGATCCGCCCGCGGTGCTCGTCCTCGTGCATCGATCGCAGCAGCTCGACCAGCGCCCGGGTCGTCACCCGGTTGTCGCGCGACAGCCCGCTGCCGTCCGCGATGCTGATGGCCGCGCTGCTCGGCCCCAGCCGTTGACGCATCGCCATCCGGATCGCCGCCGCCCCGTTCTCCCAACTGCCCGCCTCGCCCGTCACCGCGTGGCCCATGCGCTTGATCAGCGCCTCGGCGAACATGTTCTGCGAGTCCTGATTCGTCCGCATCAGCACCAGCGGCAGCGTCGTCTGCACCGCGTGCAGCGGCATCCTGTCCGCCAGCTCCGCGTCGAGCTCGTCGTGACGCACGACCGCACCGACCGCGATGCCCGCCTCGCCCAGCTCGTGGCGCAGCACGTTCGCCAGGAAGATCGGCGGGTCGTGCACCGTCACCTCCACCGGTGCCGTGCCGCGCTGGCGCACCGTGCCGTGAAAGGTGAAGATGTCCGAGCCCGGCGAGCGGCTGATCCAGAACGCGTCCCGATCGCCCGTCCGCGCTCGGTTGCGCGTCTGCAGGAACGGGGCCGCCGGAAAGATCTCGACGATCGGCGAGCCGCCCGACGGGTCTGGCTGCGCCATCACGTCGATCGTGTTGCGGTAGAAGTTCAGCCCCGCGACCGGCGCGGCCCAGCGGTTGATCAGTTGATCCGTCGGCCAGCTCGCGTGGACGAACTCGCGGTCGAGGACCCGGTCGTCGACGATCAGCCGATCAAACCGGGCGTGCCCGGTGGCCTTGACGACCTCGACCCACCGGGCGAGCAGGTCGTCCACCGCTAGCGGCGGCTGATGCCGGGCCAGCAGATCCGGGTCGCCGAACGCCGGGTCGCCATCGCCCGTGATGACCAGGCTCGGATACGCCCCCCCCGCCGCGGCGCCCCCGTCGATCGCGCCCCCGCCCACTGCGGCCGACGCCGTGGCTGTGGCGGGGGTGGCGGGAGTGGTGGTGGCGGTGGCGGGGGTGAGAGCGAGCTCGGTGCGGAAAACGTGCTCGGCACCGAGCACATCCAGCGCCGCGGCCGTCGTCACCAGCTTCATGTTGCTTGCGGGGATCATGGCCGCGTCCGGATCGATCGCGACCAGCAGTTCGTGCCGGTCGAGGTCGAGGACCATGACGGCGACGCGCGTTTCGCCGAGATCCGACCCGCGGATCAGCCCTTCGAGCCGGCTCTGAAGCGCCTGCGCCGAGGCGACCGGGCCCACCGCGGCAACGAGCAGGACGAGCACCGCGCCGATCGCGGTGAGCGGACGGCGACGGGCGAAATAGCTCCAGGACATCGTGGCCATGGCGAAGCAGACCCTCCGTGACGGTGCGCGGCCAGGCGCGGGCGCGCCGATGGGTCTCTTATCGGCAGGCTGCGGCGGGGGCGCACAATCCCGCCGTTACCCAAATAACCATTGGCGAGTCGAGCGACAGCGGCTAAGGTGTGGGGCGCGTCCGGTGCGGGCGCCGGGGGATGTCGTAGTGCGTGGCGGGGCATTGATTCGTTGGTGCATGATCGGCCGGATTCACCCATCCGGATGCCGCGGCGGCTGAACCATCGTCCCCGCCCCGGCCCTTATATAAGCCCAATTAATAATGATGGGCATTTGACATTAACTCGTCTTATGATCTACGATGGCGGGACGATGCAGACTTTGCGCCTGTTTGCGGATGTGGCCCGTTGCCACAGCTTTTCGGAAGCCGCCCGGCTCCACGGGGTGACGCAGTCGGCGGCCAGCCAGCGGATCAGCCAGCTCGAAAAGCGGCTCGGGGCCACCCTCTTCGACCGCTCCGTCCGCCCGCTCGAGCTGACCCAGGCGGGACGCGTCTTTCTCGAGGGATGCCAGAGCTTGATCGAGCGCTACGACGAGCTTGAGCACCGTGTAGCCGGCCTCGGCGAGGCGGAGGCGGGCACCGTCCGCGTCGCCGCGATCTATTCCGCCGGCATCGAGCTGCTCGAGCAGGTGCGCGAGCGCTTCGAGGCCGACCACCCGCGGATCAACGTGCAGATCAGCTACGACCATCCCGAGGCGGTTCACGAGGCCGTCCGGGAGATGGACTGCGACATGGGCATCGTCTCCTACCCGCAGCGGTGGCGCGGCGTGGGGGTGATCCCGCTGCGGGACGAGGCGATGGCCGTTGTCTGCTCGCCGACGCATCCGCTGGCGGGCAAGCGCGGCGTCGTCGAGGTCGCGGAGCTCGCCGGGCGGGAGATGGTGGCGTTCGACGCGGCCCTGCCGGTGGGCCGGCGGATCCGGCGCTACCTGCGCGACAACGATGTGTCGGTGCGGGTGGTCAGCTCGTTCGACAACCTGGACACGATCAAGAACGTGGTGGCGGTGACGGGGGCGTTTGCGATCCTGCCTCGCCGGACCGTGGTGCGGGAGACCGAGGCGCGGGCGCTGCGGGCGCGGCTGCTCGCGCCGCGGCTGGTGCGGCCGGTGGGGATCATTTACCGCCAGCGGCATCGGCAGGGGGCGGCGTTCTCGTCGGCGGCCCGGCTGTTCGCCGAGTCCCTGACGCGCCACGCGGGGCCCGACGGCGACGCGCCGGAGGTTGTGACGCGGGTGGAAGGGGATGCACCCTCCCCCGGCCCCTCCGTCGAGGGAGGTGGATCGAATGGGAGCCCGTCATCTCAGCGCAGCGGATCGGGAGCGGGGAAGGTGGGGGGGAAGGTGGCGGGGGAAACGCAATTGGCCGGAGGCCAGGCATGACATCCATGAATAGCCAACCGACACGGGAACTGGCCCGCCCGGGCCTGCCCGGGGTCAGCGGACTGTACGATCCGGCTCAGGAGCACGACGCCTGCGGCGTGGGCTTCATCGCCCACATCAAGGGCCAGCGCAGCCACGACATCGTGCGCGACGCGCTCAAGATGCTCCAGCGCATGGACCATCGCGGGGCCTGCGGCTGCGAGACCAACACCGGCGACGGGGCGGGCATCATGACGGCCCTGCCGCGCGAGTTCCTCGCCAAGGCCGCCAGACGCGACGCGGGCATCGACCTGCCCGAGCCCGGGCGCTACGGCGCGGGCAACATCTTCCTGCCGCGCGACGAGGCGGAGCGGGCTGCGTGCAAGGCCGACCTGGAGCGCATCGTCGCCGAGCAGGGTCAGCGGCTTCTGGGCTGGCGCAAGCTGCCGGTGGACGCGCAGGGCGCCGACGTCGGGCCGACTGCGCTGTCGGTGGAGCCGGCGATCGATCAGCTTTTCGTCGGCGCGGGCGAGGGCTGCGAGGGCGAGGCGTTCGAGCGGCAACTCTATCTCATCCGCAAGCGGGCCAGCCACGCCATCCGCGGCCGCCTCGACCTCGCCCAGGCCGAGTGGTTCTACATCTGCTCGCTATCGACGAAGGTCATCGTCTACAAGGGGCAGCTCACTTCCGGGCAGGTGCCGACCTACTACCCGGACCTGCGCGACGAGACCTACACCAGCCACCTGGCGATGGTGCACTCGCGCTTCAGCACCAACACCTTCCCAAGCTGGGACCGCGCCCAGCCCTGCCGCTTCATGAGCCACAACGGCGAGATCAACACGC
>JBBDRN010000027.1:0-120633 GCA_040905445.1 Phycisphaeraceae bacterium
TTTACGGATTCAGCCCGCCAAGCAAGGGTCCGACACCCGGAATTGCCGGATGAACCAAAACAAAGCCCCACCACCCCCGACCCACGGAAAATGCGGTACGGTGGGTTGGCAACGCGTCCCGGGCGCCAGGCTTGTCCCGCAGGGCAAGCCGTGCCCCCGCACCGAGCCACGCCATGACCACCGCCGAACCACCCATCGTGCCGGACCACGATCTCTCCCCCCACACCGGCTACACCCGCGAGCACTGGATCGACCTCACCAGCCGCATCGTGCGCGGCATCATGCCCTACGTCGAGCTGGACACCGGCATCCCGCGCCTCGCGGGCGATCCCGGCGAGACGGCCCTGCCCGCCCAGCTCCGCAACCCCGGCGGCGTCGCTGAAGCCTTCAGCCGCAGCTTCATGGCCGTCGCCGCCTATGTCGCCGCCACCGGCCGCACGCGCGTCGACGGCTACCCGCACGACATCGCCGACGTCTACCGCCGCGGCATCGCCACCTTCAGCGACCCCGCCAGCGACCACTTCGACTGGCGCCGCGGCCTCACCGGCACCATCGAAGCCATCCTCCTCGCCCCCGACCACTTCCTGGACGCCCTCGACCCCGTCGTCCGCGCCTTGCTGCTGGATCACTGTGAACAATTCACCCGCCGCCCCACGCGCGACGCCAACCTCCTGCTCTTTCGCATGCTGCCCGCCACGCTGCTCGAGCGCTGCGACGTCGACTACGACCGCGATGCGCTGGACGGCGACTTCGACGCCATCCTCAGCATGTACCGCGGCGACGGCTGGTTCATCGACGGCTGGAACCGCGGCTTCGACCACTACAACTTCTGGGGCTTCCAGTTCTACCTCCACCTGTTCATGCGCTGGGTCCCGCGCTGGCGGGAGCACTACGCCGACCGCGTCCGCGAGATCACCGAGGCCCACGAGCGCACGCTGCCCTACTGCTTCGGCCGCGACGGCGCGCCGATCCCCAAGGGCCGTTCGCTCAACTACCGTTTCGCCGTCGTCTCCGGCATCGGCTACGCCCAGCACTCGGGCCTCTCCAGCCTCGACCCCGGCCAGGCGCGGCGCATGGCTTCCGGCTGCCTGCGGTACTTCCGGGAAAGAGGGTGCCTCAGCGAGCGCGGCCTGCTCGAACCCGGCTACCTCGGCCCCAACGCCGCCGTCGGCGAGGACTACACCGACCGCGGCGCGCCCTACTGGGCCGCCACCGCCCTTGCCCCGCTCGCCCTGCCCGCCGACCACGCCTTCTGGACCGCCACCGAGCAGCCCATCGCCGCCGACACGCCCGGCATCAAGCGCTGCCTCGTTCGCGGCGCCGAGATGCTTCTCAAGGTCGACGGCGACCGCGGCGAAGCCCGCATGATCACCGTCGGCGAGCCCTTCTACCACCGACGCGTCTGGCAGGCGGGCTCGAAGTACTACCAGCACGCCTACTCCTCGACGCTCGGCCACGCACTCGCCGGCGACCTCGGCCCCGAGCTCGCCGCCGGCCGCACCGGCATGAGCGACGACGGCCAGCGCTGGGCCTACCGCACCTGGCCGCGCGTCCTCCACCTCGACGCCCGCCGCGCCCGCAGCGAATGGGACGCCTGGTCGGCCATCGAGGGCATGACCAGCAGCGTCGTCACCGACTCGCTCGTGCTCGATCAGGGCGAGGTGCACGTCTTCTGGCACACCGCCCCCGAGCCGCGCTATCTCCGCATCGGCGGCTACAGCGCGCAGGTCGCCCACACCGAGCAGCCGCGGCTCGTCGCGGGCGACGACCGCCTCCAGGTCGCCAGTCAAAGCCAGTGGAGCGCGATGGGCGTGCTCGCGGGTCCACCCGGCCGCATCGAAGCGATGAACGTCGAGCCCCGCCCCGGCTTCCGCCACGCCCACCTGCTCGGCGGGTGGAGCGTCTACCCATGCTGGACGAGCGGCGAGCCGTTGCCCGCCCGCACGCCGGTCGCCGTCTGGGTCGACGCCGGGACCCGTGCCGCCGCGGCGGAGCCCGACTGGCCGGAACTCACCGTCACGCAGGCTCCCGATGCGTGGACCATCGCGAGCCCCGGCGAGGCCGACACCATCGCCTTCGCCGAGGGAGGCACGGGTGCCCCTCAAAGGTAAGGTTCGACCGGCAATTCCGGGTGTCGGACCCTTGCCTGGCGGGCTGAATCCGTAAAAAGCCGGCACCGGTGGTGCCGGGGCGGCGGCAGCGATCGCCGGCGCACCACAGGCCCTCGTCGTCGCAGGGACGGGACGCCAGGTGGTCGACGCAACGCTGCGGATCGCCGGCCGGTGCAGCGTCGACGCCGCATCCCCCGGGACCACCGGTCCCGGCTTTTTTGAGAAGGGAACCTCTCCCGCGGAAAACTCGGATGAACCAAAAATAACCGCGCCCCACTTGACAGACCGGTCTGTCTACCGTATGTTCCCACCATGAGCGTTGCCGACACCAGCTCACCAGTTCGCGAACGGATCATGGCCGCCGCCTTCGACCTGTTCTACCGCCAGGGCTACCGCGCCACCGGCGTCAACCAGGTCATCGCCGCGTCCGGCGTCGCCAAGGCCTCCTTCTACGACCACTTCCCCGCCAAGCACGACCTGCTCCACGCCTACATCAGCGAGGCCGCTCGCCGTGAGATCGACGACATCCGCGCCGGCATCGCCACCCTCACCAGCCCCCGCGACCGCTTCCTCGGCCTGCTGCGCCTGCTGCCCGGTTGGCTCGAGGAGAGCGATTACCGCGGCTGCCCGTTCCAGAACATCGCCGCCGAGGTCCCGCTCGAGGACGAACGCGTGCGCGAGGTCGTCCGCCGACACCACGAGAACCTGCGCGAGCTGCTCCGTGAGCAGGCCCGCGAGCTGCTCGACGACGAGCCCGGTCTCGCTCTCCGCCTCGATGCCGGCGAACTGGCCGACACGTGTCTCGTCCTCGCCGAGGGGGCGATCGTTCTGGCGGTCGCCTACCGCGATCCCTGGCCCGTGCACGCGGCCGTCGCGTCGCTCGAGCGCTGCCTGACGGAGGCAGGCGGGTGACAGGAACCCCGTTTTTTTTTGCCAACTAAAGGACAGACCGGTCTGTCCGTATCACGCGCTGCCCTCACCCCTTGAAGGAGATTCAGACCATGTGTATTGCTTGCGGAACCGCCATCGACGTGCAGAAGCAGGACGCCTTCGCCAACGAACTGCTCCAGACCCTCAACCACGGCGTCACCTGCCTGATGATCTCCCTCGGCCACCGCGCCGGCCTCTTCGACGTCTTGGCGGACGGCCAGCCGCGCACCAGCGACCAGCTCGCCCGCGACGCCGACCTCAACGAACGCTACGTTCGCGAGTGGCTCGGCGGCATGGTTGCCAGCCGGATCGTCGAACGCGATCCCGACGCCGCCACCCACCGCCTCCCGCCCGAGCACGCCAAGTGCCTCTCCCGCCACAGCCCGACCGACAACATGGCGGTCTTCACCCAATACGTCTCGGGCCTCGGCTACGTCGAGGACCAGATCCTCGACCGCTTCCGCCACGGCGGCGGCGTGCCCTATTCCGCCTACCCCCGCTTCCACGACGTCATGGAGGAGGACAGCGGCCAGTCGATCGTCCCCATCATCGTCGACCAGCTCGTGCCCCTCATCCCCGGCCTGCACGAACGCCTCACCGCCGGCATCGACGTGCTCGACATCGGCTGCGGCCGCGGCCGGGCGCTCATCGAGCTCGCCCGCGCCTACCCCGCCAGCCGCTTCATCGGCTACGACCTCAGCGTCGACGCCATCGATTACGCCACCCGGCGGGCGGCGCAGCTCGAACTCCGCAACGTGCGCTTCGTTGAGAAGGATCTGACCGACTGGCACGAGCCGGCCCGCTTCGACTGGATCACGGCCCTCGACGCCATCCACGACCAGGCCAGGCCCGACAACGTCCTCGCCGCGGTCCGTGAGGCCCTGCGCCCCGGCGGCGTCTTCTTCATGCAGGACATCGGCCTGTCGAGCGAGCCCGTCGACAACATCGACCACCCGCTCGGCGCCATGCTCTACGGCGTCTCGCTGATGCACTGCATGACCGTCTCGCTCGCCCAGGGCGGCATGGGGCTCGGCGCCGCGTGGGGCGTGCAACTCGCCGAGCGCATGCTCCGCGAGGCCGGCTTCGACAACATCCAGACCCACCGCTTCGACCACGACGTGCAGAACGTCTACTTCGTCATGCAGACATGAGCCCGCCTCACCCCGCTGCGGTCAGCGCTGCGGCGCGCCGGGCACCGGCACGGGCGCGGTGCCCGCCGTCACCGGCGCTGCCGCGGCCGGGGCGGCGCGCCTCGGCCACTGGACCAGCGCCACCGAGACGAGGATGCCTGCCATCGCCCCCAGTTGCCCCGCGGTGACGCGCTCGGCGTCGAGCCAGCCCCACGCCAGCGCCCCGAGCGGGACGAGGTAGGTCACCATGCCCGCGAACAGCGGACCGTGCGACTGGATGAGCTTGTAGAAGAGATACATTGCCAGCCCCGAGCCGATGACCCCGAGCACCAGCACCGCCGCCGCCGCACTGAGCAGGTCGATCGGCTCGGCGGCCTTGATCGGCTCGACCGCCAGCGACGCCGGCAGCATGAACGTCGCGGCGATCGCCAGCGCCGAGCCGCTCAGCGCCATCGGCGGCAGGGCATCAAGCCGCTGGCGGATGAACGTGTTGCTCAGCGCGTAAGCCAGCGGCACCGTCGCCGCGAGCGCCACGTGGTGCCACGGCACGCCGCGCGCCCCGCCCTCGTGCGCCAGCACGCCCAGACACGCGAGCCCCACCAGCACGCCGGTCAGCTCGCGCAGCCGCGGCCAGACGCCCAGCATCGGCACGGACACGGCGATGGTGATCAGCGGCACGAGCGCCACCATCATGCCGAAGTACGCGCTGTCTTGGTGGTGGCCGATCAGGTACGGCTGCATCATGTAGGGATAGGCGAATCCGAGACCGCCGGGCACGAGCATCGCGACCCACTGGGCCCGGCTCGCCGGCCACCGCCGCGCCGCCCCCCGCCGCACCAGGTGCCACAGCAGCACGAGCGTCGCCGCCCCGAGCGCCGCCCGCAGCCCCCCGATCGCCACCGGGTTGAAGACGACGTACGCCTTTTTCATCAGGATGAAGCTGGAGCTCCAGATCAGGCACACGATCAGAAACTGCACGTAAGCCATGGGGTGGCAGTATATCCCTCGCGCTCCCGCCACCCGCGCCGCCGCCACCCGCGCCCGCACCGGTCGCCTCGCGCGCGTGGGTCGCGCATCTACTCCGGCCGGACGAAGCACTTGATGCTGAGCCCGAAGCCGTGCAGCGCGGTCGGCGTGAACGGGTGGCTGGTGATCAGCCGCAGGTTGCGTACGCCCAGGTCGCGCAGGATCTGGCAGCCGATGCCGTACGCCCCGTGATGGCTCGCCTGCCCGATGGTCGCGCCGCCGGGCGCGTCCGCTCCCGGCATCTTCGTCGCGCCGGCGACGCCCGCGCCGATCCCGGGCCCGCCGCCGCGGCCTTCGCGCGTCGTCTGCAGCCGCCGGACCAGCCCCTCGCCCATCCCCTCGTGGCGCAGGTAGACCACCGCGCCGCGCCCCGCCTGCTGGATCATCCGCATCGACCGCTCCAGCGTCCGCCCCGATGGCTGCGTCACGTCGCCGAACACGTCGCCGAGCAGATTCTGGCTGTGCATGCGCACCAGCACCGGGTCGTCGATGTCCACCGGCGCGCCGGTCGCGTCACGCCGGCCCACCTGTCCGCACGTCAGCGCCACGTGCGGCAGCGGGTCGACCAGCGAGTGATACACCATCAGCTCGAACGTGCCGGCCGACGTCTCGATCGGCCGCGTCTCGACGCGCGTGACGAGCTGCTCGCGCTCCAGGCGGTGGTGCACGAGGTCGGCGACGGAGCAGATCGTGATGTTGTGCGCCCTGCAAAGCTTCTCGAGCTGCGGCCGCCGCGCCATCGTGCCGTCCTCGTTCATCACCTCGATGATCACCGCCGCGGGGGTGAGGCCTGCGAGTCGGCACAGGTCGACCGAGCCTTCCGTCTGCCCGGTGCGCACCAGGCAGCCGCCGTCGCGGGCGCGCAGCGGCTGGACGTGGCCGGGACGCACGAGGTCGTCGGGGCGCGTGTGCGCGTCGGCGAGCAGTCGGATCGTCGTCGCCCGGTCGGCAGCGCTGACGCCCGTCGTGATGCCAAAGCGCTCGCCAGCATCGACGCTGATCGTGTAGGCCGTGCCGTGCAGCGCGGTGTTGGACCGGCCCTGCGGTTCGAGGCCCAGCCGATCGCAGATCGCCCCTTCCAGCGCGACGCACATCATGCCCCTTGCCTCGCGCAGCATGAAGTTGATCGCCTCGGGCGTGGCGTGCTCGGCGGCGAGGACGAGATCGCCCTCGTTCTCGCGCTGCTCGTCGTCGACCAGCACGATCATGCGCCCGGCGCGCAGCTCGTCGAGAATGTCGTGAATCGCGTCCATCGCAACGCGCATGATAGGAGCGATGGGGATGGTGTGTGGGGAGTCGGGGGAGTCGGGAGCCGGGGAGGTCGGAGGAGTGCCGGTGGGTACGCGTGGCTCCCGCTCAAACGCCCACTTCCGCGACTTCCTTGACTGCCTGACTTTCTTTCGGTCGCCGCGGCGCGGCCGGTGCATTAAACTTGTCACGAGCGGCGGAAGCCGGAGGTGGTCATGGCCGATTCCTCGGACAATCCGCGCCCCGCCGGCCCACCCCCGAGCTTCCCCGCGCCCCTGCCGGGGCCCGATGGTCGCCGGCCCTCCGTTGCCGATCCCGACCCCGCCCCGGAGTCTGTCGACGGGGATGGCCAGGCGTCATCCACCGCGCGCCCGGACGGTGGGGGCGAAGCGGCATCCGCATTGTCGCGCCGGCGACGCGCCTTGCGCGCCCGGCGCTGGCTGGCCGGCCCGCCGCGGTCGAGCGATCGCCTGCTGGCGCTGCTCGCCCTGCTCGCGTGCCTGGCGGTGACGGCCGTGCCGCTGCTGATCCACGTGGAGGCGCCGTCGCTGGTGCTTGACGAGCCGGCGACGCTCGCGCGGTCGGTTGACACCTGGCGGGCCGAGGAGCAGCTCTGGGACGTGGACTGGCCGCCGCCGCCGCTGGTGCCGTGGTCCGACGGGGCGGCGCAGCTCGACGCCGCGCCGGGCACGACCTGGCTGCACCTGCTCGCGCTGCGCGGGCTCGACCGTGACAACGCCGACCCGGGAGAGGTCGTTCACCACGCGCGCCTCGTGTCGGTCGTGCTCGGGTTGATCGTCGTCGCGGCCGCGTTCTGGGCGGGGCTGTCGATCGGGGGTCTGCCCACGGCGGTGCTCGCCGGGCTGATCATGGCGGCGACGCCGGCGATGGTGTTCCACGCGCGGCTGGCGACGTCCGACCTGCCGGTGGTCGCCACGAGCCTGCTCGCCGTGGCCGCGGGCCTCTGGGCCCTGCGCCCGCTCAAGCCGACCGTCGCCCTGCCCCGGCAGGCGGCAGGCTGGGGGCTGAGCGGCCTGTGCCTCGGCCTCGCGACGCTCACGGGCGGCCTGCTCGCCGTGGCCAGTGTCGTCGTCCCGCTGGTGCTCATGCTCGTGCTTTGTCCGCGGCGCCTCGGCCACGCCCTGGGGCTTGTCGCCGCCGCGTTCGTCGCCGCGCTCGTCACGGTCCCCTGGGCCCTCTACGTGCATGAGCAGGAAGCCGAGGTGTGGCGCGGCTGGCTGGCGGCGCTGATGCCCGGCCACTTGCTTCAGGTCGGCCCGGCGGCGCGGCTGCTGGGCGAGCGCGCGATCTTCCTGCTGCTGTTGACGCTCCCCTGGACGCCCTGGCTGGCGGTGAGCCTCGCCCAGCCGTTCAGCACGTCCTCCGCCGGGGCGCGCGTGCGCCTGTTCATCGGGTGGGTCTGGTTCGTCGCGGTGGCGCTGCTCGTGCTGCTGGCGCCCGAGCAGGGCTCGCGCGGGCATCTGCTGCTCGTGCTGCCGGCCATGGCGGTGCTGGTCGGGCAGGTGATGCGGCAGTACGCCGAACTCTCCGCGGAGGGTCGACACGCCCGGCTGTGGCAGGCCGTGCGCTGGCCCTTTGCCACGCTGGTGCTCGCGGCGTCGATCGCCCTGCCGCTGCTCGCGCATCTGCAGGGATACCTGATCGACGAGGGCGTGATCGGGCAGCGATGGACGGCCGCGGTGCATGGCCCCTACTGGGCGAGCACGGCCGTGGTGTTGCTCGCCGTCGCCGCGCTGGCGACGCGCTACGTGCTGCGCCAGTACCCGGGCCGGGCGACGCTGGCTTGGGCGCTGTGGGTGCTCGTGGCATTCACGACGCTGATCGGCCCCGTGGCGACCGGGCCGCGGGTGGATGGTGGGCCGGACGCGGCGGCGGTGGTCAGCAGTGCGGAGCGCGCGCTGGGGGATTGACCGCGAAGCGGAGATGTTGCATGCCTGACGTGTTGCGCATTGTTGACGTCAACGCCAACCGGGCTCGAGAAGCGCTGCGCGTCATGGAGGAGGCGGCGCGGTTCGTGCTCGAGGACGCGGAACTCTGCGCGGCGATCAAGGGGCTGCGACATGAGCTCGCGGCGGCACTGGCGGGGGTGGTGGGGGTGGAGGTGAGCCGCGATACGCCGGGTGACGTGGGCACGGCCATCACGGGCGAGGGCGAGCGCCATCGCGCGTCCGTCGCCGACGTGGCGATCGCGGCAGGCAAGCGGCTGAGCGAGGCGCTGCGGGTGATCGAGGAGTATGGCAAGACGCTCGGCGAGGATCATCCGCTGCCGGGCCGCGTCGAGGCGATGCGCTACCGTGGCTACGAGATCGAGCGGCGGCTGCATGCGGCGCTGGGCTCGGGCCGGCGGCAGCAGTGGCGGTTGTGCGTGCTGCTGACTGCGGCGCTTTGCCGGGATGGGGACTGGCGCAGTGTCGCGCAGGCGGCGATGGCAGGAGGGGCCGACTGCCTGCAACTGCGCGAGAAGGACCTCGATGCGGCCGAACTGCTGCGGCGGACGCGCGAACTGCTGGCGATGGCACGCGCCAGCGGTGTGAGTATCATTGTGAACGATCGGCCGGACGTGGCGCTGCTCGCCGGCGCGGACGGCGTGCATCTCGGGCAGGGCGACCTCCCTGTGCGCGAGGTGCGCCGCCTGGTGGGCAGGCGGTTGCTCATCGGCGTCAGCACGTCGCGCCTCGACGAGGCGAAACAGGCGCTGCGCGACGGCGCCGACTATTGCGGCGTCGGGCCGATGTTTGCCACGACGACGAAGCAGAAGGATGTGCTCGCGGGGCCGGCGTACTTGCGCGAGTACGTCGCGTGGGGCAGGCTGACGCACCTGGCGATCGGGGGGATCGATGCTGAGAATGTTGCGGAGCTGGTGGAAGCAGGCGCGGCGGGGGTGGCCGTCAGCTCGGCGGTGTGCGCCAGTAGCGATCCAGGCGGCGCCTGCCGATGGCTGCTCGCGGCGCTGAGGCCGGCCCGTGCGGAGAGATGAGCCATGCGACAACCCGACGCGCTGAAGCGCGATGAGCCACTGCTCTGGTCGCCCGGCTGCGGCGTCGATGTCTGGGCGATGTTCTGTGCGTGCGTTGAAGGCGACGTTGCGGCCATCAACCGCCTGCTGGACAAGGATCCTGCGCTGGTGCGCTGTCACTACGCCTATCGCACGCCGATCTATTTCAGCGTGCGCGAGAACCGGCTCGCGGTGACGGAGCTGCTGCTGGAGCGCGGCGCCGACCCGCTCAGCCTGGCCGTGAACGACAGCCTGGTGCAGATCGCGCGGGATCGTGGCTATGACGAGATGCTGGCGCTGCTCGAGCGCAGCCTGAGGCGCCTACATGGGTCGTCGTCGCGTGGTGAGCCGATCGCCGCGGCCATCCGCGCGCGCGACCTGCCGCGCGTGCGGGCGATGCTTGACGACGTGCCCGAGCTGCTGGCGGTGGGCGATGCGCGGGGCAATGCGCCGATTCACTGGGCAGTGATGACGCGGCAGATCGAGCTGATCGACGAGCTGTTGGCGCGGGGTGCGGACGTCAACGCGCGTCGCTTTGACGGAGCGCGTCCGGTGCAGTTGACCAACGGGGACTACCACTACCGCGGGTGGCGCGACGTGCCGCGCGACGTGACGGTCACGCCGGCCGACGTGGTGGCGCATCTGCGCCAGCGCGGGGCCGACGTGGATATCTGCACCGCCGCGCACGCGGGTGACTTTGAGCGGGTCAAGGCGCTGCTGGAGCAGGATCCGGGTCTGGCGAACCGGCCGAGCGAGTATGTCACCTACTACGTCGGGTCGGGCACGCCGCTGCGCAACGCGGCGGCCACGGGTGATCTGCGCGTAGTTGAGCTGCTGCTTGAGCATGGGGCCGACCCCAATCTGCCGGAGGAGGGCATTGCGCCGCGCGGCCATGCGCTTTACGCCGCTGCCGCGGCCGGCCACCTCGAGGTTGCGCGGCTGCTGCTCGACCGCGGCGCGTATCCGAATCCGCCGGTGGAAAGCTCCGCTGACGCGCTGACGCGGGCGATCGATCGCGGCGACGAGGCGATGGTCGAGCTGCTCTGCTCTTATGGGGCGGCGCGCAGCGTCGAGATCCTGGCCCACTACGGGGACGTGCGCACCGCTGCGGCCGTCTTTGATGCCAACCCCGCGCTGGCCGACGATCCGGAGGGGTTGGCCAGCGCAGCGGGACAGGGCCACGCGTCGTTCGTGAGGCTGATGCTGCGCCACCAGCCAAACCTGGCCAGGCGCACGGCCGTCGTGGCCGCAACGCGCGACCTGACGGAGCTGCTCCTTGCACACGGGATGAACCTCAATCAGCCCGACTGGCTTGGCATCACGCTGCTGCACGAGCTGGCGCGCCGAGGTGACCGCGAGCGGGCCGAGGTCCTGCTCGATCATGGCGCCGACGTGCATGTGCGCGACGAGGAGATCTGCTCGACGCCACTGGGCTGGGCCGCGAAGTTCGGCCAGCTCGAGATGGCGCGACTGCTGCTGGACCGTGGGGCGCGATCGCAGCTGCCCGAGGATCCGTCCTGGGCGACGCCATTGGCCTGGGCAAGCCGGCGGGGACATGCGCAGGTGGCTGAACTGCTGCGCGGTCGCGGCGCCACGGCCTGACGCGGACGCCGCACGCTTGGCACACAGCAGCCTGAGGCGCGCTCTGCGGCAGGAGGTCACACGTTTCGCAACGGGTTCAGATGTGTATCGCCCGGCCGTCGACGTTCAGCGCCGCTTCCTTCACCGCCTCGGCGAGCGTGGGGTGGGCGTGGCACGTCCGCGCGATGTCTTCGGCGCTCGCGCCGAACTCGATCGCGGCCGCGCACTCGGCGATGAGGTCGCCGGCGCGTGGGCCGATGATGTGCACGCCGAAGACGCGGTCGGTCTTCTTGCCGGCGAGGATCTTGACCTGCCCGGCGGTGTCTTCGAGGGCGCGGGCGCGGCCGTTGGCGATGAAAGGGAACACGCCTTTGCGGAACTCCATCGCCTCGTCGTTGAGCTCCTCCTCCGTCCGGCCGACGCTGGCGATCTCGGGGTGCGTGTAGACCACGGCGGGGATGGCGTTGTAGTTGACGTGGCCGTGGCCGGTGACGATCTTCTCGACGCAGGCGATGCCCTCTTCCTCGGCCTTGTGCGCGAGCATGGGGCCGCGGATGACGTCGCCGATGGCGTAGATGCCCTCGGCGGAGGTCTTGAAGTCGTCGTCGACGTCGATGCGCCCGCGGTCGTCGAGCTTGACGCCCGCATCTTCCAGGCCAAGCCCCTGCGTATGCGGTGCGCGGCCGATGGCGACGAGGACGCGGTCGGCCTCGATGGGCTCGCCCGTGGCAAGCTCGATCGACACACCTTTCTTCGTCGTGCTCACGCCCGTGACGCGGCTGCCAAGGCGGAAGTCGAAGCCCTGCTTCTCAAAGAGCTTCTTCGCCGCCGCGGCCGTCTCGGCGTCCATGCCGGGGAGGATGCGCTCGAGGTATTCGACGATGATGACCTTGGCGCCGAGGCGTCGCCAGATGGAGCCCATCTCCATGCCGATGTAGCCGCCGCCGATGACGGCGAGGGTGTCGGGGACGCGGTCGTAGGCGAGGCCGTCGGTGCTGGTGTCGATGCGGTCCTGGGTGAGGTCGACGTTGGGCAGGCTCGCGGGCTGCGAGCCGGTGGCGATGATGATGTGCTCGCCGGTGAGCGTCTCGGTCTTGCCGCCGTCGGATTCGACGATGACCTGCCGTTCGGCGGTGAGGCGGCCGCGGCCCTTGTAGTGGGTGACCTTGTTCTTCTTGAAGAGCGATGCCACGCCGCGGGTGAGCGTGGCGACGACCTTGTCCTTGCGCTTGAGCATCTGGCCGAGGTCGAGCTCGACTTTGCCGGCCTTGATGCCGTGGGCGGCGAGGTCGTTGCGGGTCTGCTCGTAGCGTTCGGACGATTCGAGCAGCGCCTTGCTGGGGATGCAGCCGATGCGCAGGCACGTGCCGCCGGGCGCGTCGTTGTCATCGACGCAGGCGACGTTGAGCCCGAGCTGCGCGGCGCGGATGGCGGCGACGTAGCCGCCGGGGCCGGCTCCGATGATGATGAGATCGTGTTCGGGCATGATGTTGACAGGATACACGGCGGTCGGCCGGCGCGGCGGCGGATGATCAGAATTTCATGACCAGTCATCGGCCGTCGCGACGATCAGGCTCCTCTACAGTACGAATGGCATTGGCGCGCAGATAGACGCGCCGGCCATCAGTGACGGTTCCCGCGAGCCAGGGGATGTCATACCAAGGCGGGCCGAGTTCGCCGTCATGGATGCCCTCGACGGTAAAGCCCGAGATTTTCCGGCCGTCGCTCATTTGAAGGTTATACGTTCGACCCGCGACGAGAGGTGGATCGACCTGCGGCCAGACCCGGTGACGATGCCGCTGCTGGCGGCCTTTGTCGCGCCTGGAAACAAAGAAGGCGTAAACAACGAAGAGAAAAATCGCACTGATGAGGATGAACCAAGCCCAAACATCCGGTCCCATGGTCGCCTCCTCTCCCGAGTTCGGATGCCCGCGTGCCCCAGCGGCGGCGGGGTGGCCGCGTCACGTGTCCCGCATCACTTTTCGTAGGCCCCGGCTTCGAGCGTGCGCCCGGGGCGCATGCGCGGGGGGACGGGCATGACGATGCGGCGGCGCTCGGGGGTGAGACGGGCCATCAGCTCTTCGCTGGGCAGGTAGTTGTAGCGCGAGGCGAGCAGGTGCGGGGCGTAGCGATAGATGAGCACGCGTCGTTCGCCGGGGTTGGTGCGCTCGATGGAGCCGTGGCAGGTGCCGTCGGCGAACATGATGACGTCGCCGGCGTTCATGTGGACTTCGCGCATGGCCAGCGCGTTGCCGCCGTGCTTGTGGAAGACGCCTTCCTGGTGCATGAACGGGTGTTTTTCGTGGCTTTTGTGGCTGCCGGGGATGATGGTCGTGCAGCCGTCGCCCGGGCCGACGTCGGTCAGCGCCATGAGGACGTTGATCTGCCCCACGGCCCACTGGCCGGTGTGCCAGCGGAAGAGGCCGGTGAAGCGGCGGTTGTGCCCGCCGCTGTGGATGCCGATGTATCCGCCGCGTCGCCGGACGTTGAGGAAGCACTCGTCGATGCGCAGCAGGTGGTCGTCGACTTCGATGTAGCGCCGGACGCGGTCGATCCAGGCGGGGTGGTCGATGAGCTGCTCGAAGACGGGGCCGCCTTCGAGGATGTTCTGGAAGTTGATGCCGTCCTGCGAGCCGTAGGTGTGGATCTCGACGTCGCCGAGCCACTGGCCGGGTTCGAGCTTGCCGGTGTCGTGGGTGTCGACGTAGGCGTTGACCGCGGCGAGCTGCTCGGCGGTGAGCGCGTTTTTGATGATGTGGTAGCCGTTGAGGTCGAAGAGGTAGTCGACCTCCTGCTCGGAGAGCTCGGCGTTGGGCGCGGTGATGGGTGGGGCGGAGGTGGCGGGACTCTGGGTCTGGGGCATCGATCGATGGCTCCGTTGGATGTCGGGGCCCCGCATCGCCCGGAAGGCGACGGTTACGGCGGCGCCCGCTCGGTGTCAGACCTCCACGAGCATGCGGGCCGGGTCCTCGACCGCCTCCTTGAGCCGGCGAAGAAACGACACTGCCTCCCGGCCGTCGATGACGCGGTGGTCGTACGTCAGGGCGACATACATCATCGGGCGGATTCTGACCTCGCCGTCGATGGCCACCGGGCGCTGCTGGATCGTGTGCATGCCCAGCACGCCGGACTGCGGCGGGTTGAGGATCGGCGTGGACATGAGTGAGCCGAACACCCCGCCGTTGGTGATCGTGAACGTGCCGCCCTGGAGCTCCTCGATCTGGAGCTTGTTATCGCGGGCGCGCTTGGCGAAGTCGTTGATGGCCTGCTCGATCTCGGCGAAGCTCTTGCGCTCGGCGCTCTTGAGCACGGGGACCACGAGCCCGCGCTCCGTGCTCACCGCGATGCCGATGTCGTGGTAGTTCTTGTAGACGATGTCCTGGCCGCGGATCTCGGCGTTGACGGCGGGGAACTGCTTGAGCGCGTCGATCGCCGCCTTGACGAAGAAGGACATGAACCCGAGGCGGAAGCCGTAGCGCTTCTCGAACGTCTCGCGGTAGCGGGTGCGCAGGTCCATCACCACCTGCATGTCCACCTCGTTGAAGGTGGTGAGCATCGCCGCGTTCTGCTGCGCCTCGACGAGGCGCTGGGCGATCCGGCGGCGCAGCGGGCTCATCGGCACCGCCTCCTCCTCGCGCCCGGGCGCGGGGGCGGCGATGGGTGCGGCCTCCTCGGCTTCCTCCGCGCCGCCCGGCGGCGGGGCGGTCGGCGCGCTTGCCGGGCTCGCCGCTGCGGGCTTCGCGCCGCCTTCCTGGATGTGGCGCAATACGTCCTGCTTGAGCAGGCGCCCGCCCGGCCCCGTCGCCTGGACCTGCCCGGGCGTGAGCCCATGCTCGTCGAGCAGACGCTGGGCGGCGGGCATGACGCGCGGCTGCTCCGGCTCGGGCTTGGGCGCGGTCGCGGTGACCGCCCCGCGCTTCGTCTGGCCCTGCTTCGCCTCCGTCGGCTGCGTCTCGGTCTGCTTCGCCTTGGCCGGGGCGCCCGCCTGCCCGTTCTCGTCGAGGTAGCCGATCACCTCGCCCACCCTGGCCTGCTCGCCCTGCTTCTTGAGCTGCTGGCTGAGCACCCCCGCCTCCGGGGCGGGCAGCTCGACCGTGACCTTGTCCGTCTCGATCTCGACGAGGGGCTCGTCCTGCTGGACCGACTCACCCGCCGCCTTGAGCCAGCGCCCGATCTCGACCTCCGTGATCGACTCGCCGACCTGCGGCACCTTCAGTTCCAGCCCCATCGTCCGGTTCTCCCTACTGTTCATTCGGCGAATTCAACCACAGAGACACGGAGGCACAGGGGGGAGAGCAGGTAACGGGGAGGCCCATGGATTCAATCCGTGGACGTTCGCGCCGGTGGCTCGTTCGCTCGCTTCCGCTCTCTTTTCTCCGTGTCCTTGTGCCTCGGTGGTTTTTTCACGCTTCGCCGAATGCTTCGGCGAGCAGTTGCGCCTGTTCGAGCTGGTGGGCCGCACGCGACCCGGTCGCCGGGCTCGCCGACTCGGCCCGCGTGATTCCCTCGAAGTTGAATCGGTCCAGCAACCGCTTGCAGAACAGTCTTTTCATGTACGGCCAGGCGCCCATGTTCTCCGGCTCCTCCTGGACCCAGTAGACCGGCGTCGACTCGTCGTAGCCCGCCAGCACCGCCTCGAGCGCCTGGATCGACAGCGGGTAGTACTGCTCGAGGCGCACGATGGCGACGTCCTCGCGGGCCTGCTTCTCGCGGTGCTCGGTCAGGTCGTAGTAGATCTTGCCCGAGCACAGCAGCACGCGCGACACGTCCTTGCCCTGCCTCGCGCCGGCGTCGGGCAGGACGCGCTCGAAGCGCCCGCTCGCCAGCTCGTCCAGCGACGAAACCGCGCGCGGGTGACGCAGCAGGCTCTTGGGGCTCATCACCACCAGCGGCTTGCGCCACGGGCGCAGCACCTGCCGGCGAAGCAGGTGGAAATACTGCGCGGGCGTCGTCGGGTTGCAGACCTGGATGTTGTCCTGCGCCGCCTGGGTGAGGAACCGCTCCAGCCTGGCCGACGAGTGCTCGGGCCCCTGGCCTTCAAAACCGTGCGGCAGCAGCAGCACCAGCCCGCTCAAGCGGCGCCACTTGTCCTCGGCGCTGGTGATGAACTGGTCGATGATGACCTGCGCGGCGTTGACGAAGTCGCCGAACTGCGCCTCCCACATGATCAGCCCGTCGGGCCAGTCCAGGCTGTAGCCATACTCGAAGCCCATGACGCCGGCTTCGGACAGCGGGCTGTTGATGACCTCGACGGGGGCCTGCTCGGGCGAAAGGTGCGCCAGCGGCATGTGCCGCCGGCCGTCCTCGATGTCGTGCAGCACGGCGTGGCGATGGCTGAACGTGCCGCGCTGGCTGTCCTGACCCGCCAGGCGCACGCGGTAGCCTTCGACCGCCAGCGACGCCAGCGCCAGCGCCTCGCCCGACGCCCAGTCCAGCGGGCGGTCGCCCGCGGCCATTTCGCGGCGGATGCGCAGCAGCCGCTTGACCTTGGGGTGGACGTTGAAGCCATCCGGGCTGCGCGTCTGCTTGTCGAGCAGCTCCTGCAGCCGCGCACGTTCCACGCCGGTGTCGACGTCCTCGACGAGCTCGTCCGGGCCGCCGAGGTAGCTGGACCAGCGCCCCTGCAGCGCCTGCGGCTTGGCGACGTAGTTCTCACTGCGCGCGGCGGTCAGCTCCTTTTCCAGCAGCTCCGTCCGTCGCTGGGCGATGCGCTCGGCGTCCTCTTCGCTCAGGCCCCCGAGGCGCAGCAGGTGGCTGAGGTACGCGTCGCGCACCGATGCCCGCGCCTGGATCTTCTCGTACATCAGCGGCTGCGTGAACGACGGCTCGTCGCCCTCGTTGTGGCCCCGCTTGCGGTAGCAGTACATGTCGATCACCGCGTCGCGCTTGTAGCGGTTGCGGAACTCCATCGCCACGTGCACCGCCTGGGCGACGGCCTCGGGCGATTCGCCGTTGACGTGGAAGATGGGGATCTGCAGCATGCGCGCCACGTCGGTCGCGTAGCGGCTGGAGCGCGCCTCGCGCGGCGGCGTGGTGAAGCCGATCTGGTTGTTGACCACCACGTGCAGCGCCCCGCCGACGCTGTAGCCTTCGAGGTTGGAGAGGTTGAAGGTCTCCTGGACGACGCCCTCGCCGGCGAACGATGCGTCGCCGTGGATCAGCAGCACCATGCCGCCCTCGCCGCGCGTCGGCAGCTCGGAGCGGTCCTGCTTGGCGCGCATGCGCCCGAGCGCGACGGGGTTGACATATTCGAGGTGGCTGGGGTTGAAGCAGAGCGAGAGGTGGATGTTCTTGCCGTGGCGCGTGCGCCAGTCGCCGGAGTACCCGACGTGGTACTTGACGTCGCCGCGGCCCATGTAGAGCCTGGGGTCGAGGTCCTCGAACTCGCGGAAGATCTGCTGCGGGCTCTTGCCGATGATGTTCGCCAGCACGTTGAGCCGGCCGCGGTGGGCCATGGCGAGCACGATCTCCTGGATCCCCTGGTCGCCCGCCCGCTCGAAGCACAGGTCCAGCAGGGGGATGAGGCTCTCGGCGCCTTCCAGTGAGAAGCTCTTGGCGCCGGTGAACTTCCGCTGAATGAAGTCCTCGAAGATGACCGCGTCGGTGAGACGCGTGAAGATGCGCACCTGCTCCTTGCGGCTGAGCTCGATCTGGTTCTGCGACGACTCCATCAGCTCGCTGAGCCACTGGCGCACCTGGATGTTGTCGATGTGCATGTACTGCACGCCGATCTCGCCGCAGTAGGTGCTGCGAAGCTGGTCGATGATCTCGCGGAGGGTGCGGCGGTCGGGCCCGGGCATGGTCGCGGTATGGAACGAGCGGCCCATGTCCGCTTCGCTCAGGCCGTGGTAGGCGAGGCTCAGCTCGGCGGGTTCCTCGTCGCGTGCCCCGAGCGGGTCGAGCTTGGCGCCGATGTGACCTCGCACCCGGTAGGCGCGGATGAGCTGGTCGACGCGGTCCTGGAGCGAGCTGGCTTCGTCCTGGGCCTGGACGGCGGCCTGTCCGTTGCCCCCGACATGCCGCGCCGTGCCGTTGCCCCCGGGGTTGAAGACGCTGCGCGCCCGGAAGCTTGGGCCGATCCGACCGACGCGGCTTGCGGCTTCCTGCCGTTGCCACTGCTGGAAATACCGCTGCCACCGCGCGTCGACCGAGGCCGGGTCGTCGAGGTAGGCGGCGTATAACTGCTCTACGTAGGCGAGGTTGGAACTGTCCGGAAAGGGGGCTTGTTCCGTCTGCGACACGACCATTTGCTCCGACGGCCAGAGGGGAACCGGATCTCCAACACGCGCGCCACCCTTACCTTAACACATCGGGCAGGCCCCCACGGCTTCTTAAGCCCTTCTGCCACCCCCTCGCGATGCCGCAGGCGGCCCCAACGCTTTATCGTAGGCCCTCTCAGGGTCAAATCGACCCCTGGCCGGGGATCTTCTTGCCGTCACTGGGACGCGGTGATACAAGAGCAAGGTTCGCCCCCAGCTCCGGCCGGGCGACCCCCGCCCCTGCCCACGGGAGCCCCCGGCTTGCCCGGCCCGCCGCCTCGCCACCCCCAGCTTGTCCGCTACGTCAGCGCCGGCTGGCGCGGCCGCGCCGACCCGGACTGGACCCAGCGTCTCGCCGGGCTCGACCCGATCGCCTGGGTCGAGCGCTGTGGCGGCGAGCCGATGAACGCCCGCCCCGTCATCCGCACCTACCGCGTCGTCGCCGGCGATGAGGCCGTCTACGTCAAGCACTGGGCGGGTCCGAGCGACGTCTCCAGGCGGGGCCGGGCCTGGTTCGACGTCCTGCGATGGCAGCTCCAGCACCGCGCCCGGCGGATCGCGTCCACCACGGAGCGCCTACGGGCGCTCGGCTTCCACATGCCCCGGACGCTGCTGGCGGCCCGGCGGCGGCGCGGCTGGCGCGTCGAGCAGCTTCTCGTCACCGCCGAGCTCGCCGGGCGCAATTGCAACAACATCCTCCGCTTCGCCAGCCCCGCCGAGGCCCGCCGTGTCATCCGCGCCGCCGCCACCGCCGTCGCAGCGCTGCACAACGCCGGGTTCGTCCACGGTGAGCCGCACCTGGCCAATCTCGTGCGGCTTGCCGATGGCGGAATCGGGTTCCTGGATAACGACCGCACGCGCCGGCGGCCGCTGCTCGCCGAGGTGGCCCGCCGACGCAACGTCCGCACCATGCTCCGCAACGTCTACCGCACGCGCGGCCGGCGCGCCGCGATGCGCGGCCTGGTGGCGTACGCGAGCGCGCGCGGCCTGGGGCGCGGGCGTCGCCGGCGGATGTGGCGCCGCCTCGCGCCGCGCCTCGTCGTCGAGGTCCGCCTCGCCCGCCTCCGCGCCGTTCGGCACCGCCCGCGCCGCGGCCGCCATCGCCGTTAACATGAGCGTTTCCGCACGCCCACAACCATGACGTCGACTCACCCATCCGCCGAGCGCCAGGCCTCGCCTTCCCCGCCGACCCCGCCCACCGCGGCCGCCCGCCCGTCCGCGTCGGCCCGGCTGCTCGGTTGGTGCGACCGCCATCGCCGCGCCCTCTTTGCCGGCGTGTTCCTCGTTTACCTCGCCGGCTTCAACGCCCAATGGCGCATCATCTCCGACAGCGCCCTCTCGCTGACCATCGCCCGCAACATCGCCGACGGCCGCGGCTTCACGCATCCGCTTGGCGAGCACCTGCGCGTCAACCCCGGCTTCCCGTATCTCCTGGCCGGGCTCATGGAGATCACCGGCACCACGGACCCCGACGGATTGTGGCTCGCCGTCAGCCTCGTCACCGGCGTCGCCCTGAGCAGCCTCGCCTTGGCTTACTGGCTGTTTCACCTGCACCTGGACCGGCCGCAGGCCGTCCTGCTCACCGTCATGCTCGGGCTGAGCATGCCCTTCTACCGCTACAGCTTCGACCTCCGCGCGGACATGTTCTTCCTCTTTGGCGTCATGGTATTCCTCGTCGCCTGGGAGCGCTTCGCTCAGCGCCACGACGCCGATCGGCCGCATTGGCCTGCGGCGGCGCCCGACGCGCTGCTGCTCGGCGCCGGCGTGGTCATCATGGTGTTGCTCCGGACGCCCGCCATCACCGTGCTCGCCGCCGCTGTCCTCGCCCTGGCGTGGCACGCGGTCCGTCGGCCGACGCGGCGGACGCTGGTGATCGGCGCGGCCGGGGTGGCGCTCTGCGCCGCCGCGCTGGCCGTGGCGCTTTACAGCAGCGGAGGCGGCGCCGACGCCGACACGCTGGCACGCTCCCCCGCCCCCACCGATTTCGAGCTGATCGCCAGGCGGCTGACCAACCTCGGCGCCATATTCAGCAATGTGCCGGAGAACGCGCACCGCATGTTCACCGATTCGGTCGCCGAGGCGACGATCGGCATCCGCCCCGGGCCCGTCCCGGCCGTGCCGATCACGCTCTTTGCGCTCGCCGCGGGTTTGGCGTTGGCGTGGCGGCGGCCGCTCTGGGGCCTGCTCGTGTTCGGTTTCGTGGCGCAGATGCTGCTGTTCCTGACCGCGCACCGCTATTTCCTCCCGCTGCTGCCGCTGCTGCTGCTGGGCTGGTGGCTGGCGGCGCTGTGGCTGGAGCGCCGCCTGCCGCGCCGGTGGGGCACCGGCGCGCTGGCGTTTCTCATCATCCTCTGGACGGTGCCCAACGGGATCCGGTCCGCCGACTTCATGCTCGAGCAGCGTGCGCGGCCGTTCATCGAGCATTTCCAGGACGGCCGCTACGTCAGTCTCGCGCAGTTCGTTCGGGCGCTCGATGAAGCGATCGAGCCCGGCGGTGTCGTGCTGACGGACAACCGGCACGTGCACACGATGATCTACTTCGGCGGCGATCTGCCGATCGTCACGCCCCGGGCTTACGAGGCCGGGCTGGTGCGCGGCCAGCCTGCCGTGGACGCCCCGCTCTACGCCATCGCGCCCATGGGCCGGACCCTGCGCCGCCTCTTGCGCGAGGAGGGCTGGACGCTCGGCGCACCGGTGGTGGAGATCGAGCGGCTTGACGAGGATCGCCCCTGGCGCGTGCTGCGCATCGAATCGCGCGCCGCCGATGGCCCGGCGGACCGGTGACGCCGTCGTCGCGTCACTATGATTGCGCGGATGAGCCATGCGTCGATTGCTGTGGTGATCCCGGTGTACAACCGGCGGGAGGTCGTCGTCGAGGCGCTCGAGAGCGTGCGGCAGCAGACGCACCCGCCGCAGCGCGTCGTCGTCGTGGATGACGGTTCGTCGGACGGCTCGACCGAGCGGGTGCGGCAGTGGGCGGCGGAGGTCGATCCGGGTGTGCCGCTGGAGGTGATCGAGCAGGCCAACCAGGGTGTGTCGGCCGCGCGCAACCGGGGGGTCGAGGCGACGCGCGATTGCGGGCTGCTGGCGTTCCTCGACTCGGACGACCTGTGGCCGACCGACTACCTGGCGCGCATGGCGGCGGCGATGGACGACGAGCAGGTGGTCGCCGCCTCGACGGATCGCCTGAACACCAGGCACGGCGCCCGGCCCCGGCTCGTCTCAGCCGCCGACATGGAGCCGAACGCCACGCGCCGGCTGCTGGAGGTCGGCCCCGTCGGCACGCCCAACACCATCTACCGCACGCCGCTGTTCGAGGCGGTCGGCGGCTTCGAGGTCGATCAATACTGCGGCGAGGACTTTCAACTGCAACTGCGCATGAGCCTGCGCGGACGATGGCGCTACGTGCCGGGCCTGCCCGTCGAGTGCCGCGAGCTGCGCAGCGGCGGTGAGCAGGAGGCGCCGCTCAGCAAGCGCTACCCCGATCGCCGCTACCGCATGGCGATGATCATGGACCGGTTCCTCCGCGAGGAAGGGGGGGCGTCGGCTCTGCCGCAGCGATTCTGGCGCCGCCGGCTGGCACGGGCCTGGCACGCCGCTGGCCGACAGTTGCGCCAGGCCGATGATCTGCGTGCCGCGGCCTGCTTCGACCGGGCGATCGAGTTGCGGCCCTTCCACTGGCGGGCGCGCTGGCGACGGTGGTCCGGCCGCTGAGCCCGCGCCGGGTCAGTCGGACGCCCGCTCGGCCCAGGCACGCTCGACGACCGCGACGAACTCGCGCTGAAACCGCTCGCGCGAGAACTGCTGCGCGTGCTCGACGATCACCTCGCGGTCGAACTGCCGTTCGCTGGCCTCGAACGCCGCGACCGCGTCGTTGAGGCTCGCCTCATCCTGGCGATCAAAGAGCAAGCCCGTGCGCCCGGGGACGACGGTCTCCCGCGCGCCGCCGCGCCCAAAGGCGATGACGGGTGCCCCGGCCGCCTGCGCCTCGACCGGCGCGATGCCGAAGTCCTCCTCCGCGGCGAAGACGAACGCCCGGCAGCGGGCCATGTGCTCGGCGACGACGTGGGCGGGCTGCTCGCCGAGCAGCGTCACGTTGTCCCCCGTCCCGGCCGTCTCGCGCAGCGCCGCCAAGCCCGGCCCGTCGCCGATCACCACGAGCCGGCGGCCGGACTTCGCAAACGCCCGAACAATCAGGTCGACGCGCTTGTAGGACACCAGCCGCGCGACCGTCAGGTAGGAATCGTCGCGCTGCTTCTCGGCCTTGAACCGCTCGACGTCCACGGGTGGGTAGACGACCTGCGCCGATCGGCGGTAGGTCTTCTCGATCCGGCGGGCGACGTAGTGGGAGTTGGCGACGTAGACGTCGACGCGGTTCGCCGCCGCGGCGTCCCAGGTGCGCAGGTAATGCAGCGCGAGCTTCGCCAGCCAGCCACGCCGGCTGCCGGCGAGCCCGGCGGCATCGAGGTAGTCGAGGTAGAGATCCCACGCGTAGCGCATCGGCGTGTGCACATAGCTGACGTGGACCTGGTCGGCCCGCGTCAGCACGCCCTTGGCCACTGCGTGGCTCGACGAGACGACCACCTCGTGGGCGCGCAGGTCGAGCTGCTCGATCGCCAGCGGCATCAGCGGCAGGTAGCGGCGGTGCTGCCGCAGCGCGCCGGGCATGTGCTGCAGGAAGCTGGTGTGGATCGTGTGATGCTCCAGCGGCGTGCCGCGGATCGCCGCCGGGTCGTAGAGCAGCGTGTGCAGCGGCGCGGCCGGATACATCTGCGCCGCCGCCGCCACAACGCGCTCCGAGCCGGCGTAGCCGACGATCCAGTCATGCACGAACCCCACGTCCATAAGGGGCAGTGTCCAGCGGAAGCCCACGGATTGCAATCCGAGCGCTTCGGGCGCGGTGCGGTGGCGCCCGGCCTCTGAACGCCCTGCTAAACTCCGCCCGTGCTGACGCATCGCATCATTCCGTGTCTCGACGTCCACGCCGGCCGGGTGGTCAAGGGGGTCAATTTCGTGAACCTGCGCGACGCGGGCGACCCGGTGGAGATCGCCCGCGCCTACGACCTCGCCGGGGCCGACGAGCTGGTCTTCCTGGACATCACCGCCAGCCACGAGAAGCGGGGGATCATGCACGACGTGGTGCGCCGCGTCGCCGAGCAGTGCTTCATGCCCTTCACCGTGGGCGGCGGCATCCGCACGATTGATGACGTGACCGAGCTGATTCAGGCGGGCGCGGAGAAGGTGTCGATCAACACCGCGGCCGTGGTCGACCCGGGCATCGTGCGCCAGACGGCCCGCCGCTTCGGCCGCTGCGCGACGGTGGTCAACATCGACCCCAAGCGCGTGCCAGCGGCGGCGTTCGCCGAGCGGACGGGGCGCGAGCCGGCGGGGCCGGTCACCGAGCATGAGGGCCAGGTATGCGTTTTCGAGGTCCACACCCACGGCGGGCGCACGCCGACGGGCCTCGAGGCGGTCCCATGGGCCCGGCAGGTCGTCGAAATGGGGGCCGGCGAGATCATGCTCACGTCGATGGACGCCGACGGCACGCAGGCCGGCTACGACATCGAGCTGACACGCGTGGTGGCGGACGCGGTCGACGTGCCGATCGTCGCGTCGGGCGGCTGCGGGAGCCCGGCGCACATCCGCGACGTCTTCGCACAGACCGACGCCGACGCCGCCCTCGCGGCGAGCATCTTCCACTACGGGACGTACACGATCGGCGAGACGAAGCGCTACCTCGCCAACGCGGGCGTGAGCGTGCGGCTGGATCGTTGAGCCCCCCTCCCCTTTGGGAGGGGGCAGGGGAGGGGGGTGGCGGAGGCCGGTGAAATCCACCCCCGCTTGACAGCCCCACGCCCGGCAGGCGAGCATGGGCGGGTGTCGTCGGCGGAAAATCTGGTATCATGTACCGGATCGGCGGCCCGCGGGCCGCACCCGCCACGACCCGCCACGACCCCCCACGCCCCGTCCGGGGCACGCAAAACCCGATGCACCCAGGAGGCAGTACCCTTGAGCGAAACGACCGTGTCCGACGTGCCGGTCATCGAGACCACCGATGCGCATAACACGCTGACGCAGACGCCGCTGAAGAAGTTCTTCGAGGCCGCCGTCCGCTTCGAGGCGTCCGACCTGATTATGCGAGGCGGGTTGATCCCGACCCTGCGCCTGCGCGGCAAGCTCAAGAGTCTCGACCACGAGGCGCTCGACGCCGAGCAGTTCGAGAAGTGGGTCGAATCGTCGCTCACGCCCGCCCAGTGGCAGTACTACGCGCTGCACGGGTCGCTGGACCTCGGCATCGACCTGGACTCGGAAAACCGCTTCCGCGTCAACATCTTCCGCACGCGCGGGCGCAGCTCCATTGCCGCCCGGCGCGTCAGCGCCGAGATCCTCGACTTCGAGGACCTCTACCTGCCGCCCATCTGCCGCAAGATCGCCGAGCTTCACCAGGGCATGGTCCTGCTCTGCGGCGTGACGGGCAGCGGCAAGAGCACGACCATCGCGTCGATGATCCAGCACATCAACCGCAACCGCGCCTGCCACATCGTCACGATCGAGGACCCGATCGAGTATCTGCTCAAGGACGACAAGGCGCTGATCAACCAGCGCGAGATCGGCATCGACGTGCCCGACTTCAACACCGCCCTCAAGGCCCTGGTGCGTGAGAACCCGGACGTCGTGCTCATCGGCGAGATGCGCGACAAGGAGACGTTCGAGGCGGCGCTGCAGGCGGCGGAGACGGGGCACCTCGTGTTCTGCACCATCCACGCATCGAGCGCCGCGCAAGCGTTCGGCCGCATCTACGACCTCTTCCCCGAGGCCGAGCGCCAGGCCATCCGCAACCTGCTGGCGTGGCAGATGCAGGCATTCATCTACCAGAAGCTGCTGCCGACGATCAAAGATGAGCCGCAGCGCGTGCCGGGCGTGGAGATCCTGATCCAGACGCCGCCGACGCGCAAGTACATCATGGAAGGCCGGGAGAACGAGCTTTCCGAGGTGATCAAGAGCGGGCGCGAGGTGGGCATGCAGACCTTCGTCGACAGCCTGGTGCAACTGGTGCAGGACCAGCTCATCCATCCGCGCACGGCCCAGGAGGCCGCCCCGTCGGCCGAGGAAGTCAAGATGCGCCTGCGCGGCATCACGGCCTAGGAAACGGGCGGGAGATCGCTTCCGCTGCGTTCCCGCTTCCGACTCTTGTTTGATTCGTCAACCCCACCGCGACATCGACCATGACCCACACCCTCGCCCAGGCCGACCCCGCCGCCTACATGAGCTTCATCAATCCGATCGCCTTCCTGGCCGTGATGGTCGGGTGGGGTTGGCTGGCGTCGCGCATCGACAAGGACGCGGACTACTTCCACCTGCCCCGGCGGTGGATCAACGTCGTCGTGATCGCCGTCGGCATCATCGCCGCGACGCTGATGCTGACCGTGCCGCTGTTCATCATCGGCCTCGTCTCCGGCGCGGCGGTGGTGATCGCCGGCTTCTTCGCGTACGTCCTCTACCGCAACCCCCGCGTCTCGCCCGACTCCCGCTGGACGTGGTCGGTGCAGTCGGTGCTCAACGTCGCCCGCGAGTACGAGCAGGCCCGCGCCCAGCGCAAGTCCAGCGTCCACCTCATCGACGCCAAGACCGAGAACGTCATGCCCGTGCCCAAGGGCGACGGACCCGAGGCCCAGGCCCACCAGACGCTCGAGGACGTCATGTCCTTCGCCCTGCAGCGCGGCGCCGAGCGCATCGACATCAGCGCCGAAAAGGATCGCACGCAGATCGTCGTCTACGTCGACGGCCTGAAGTACCCCCAGCCCGAGCTCGACGCGACCTCCGGCGTCCGCCTCATCGACTACCTCAAGATGAAGGTCGGCCTGGACCTCGGCGACCGGCGCAAGCGGCAGAGCGCCTCGCTCTACGTCCGCGCCGGCGACATGGGGCGCTTCGAGTTGGAGCTCAGCACCGCCGGGACGACCCGTGGCCAGAGCCTCGCCTTCAAGATCGACCCGCGCAAGCAGGTGCAGTTCAAGCTCAAGGACCTGGGCCTGCTCGAGAGCCAGCGACAGCGGCTGGAGCAGACGATCAACGAGCCCGGCCGCGTCATCCTCGTCACCGCGCCGGCTCACCAGGGCGTCAGCACGACGCTCTACACGTTCGTCCAGCAGCATGACCCGTACACCTCCGGCGTCACCTGCTTCGAGGAATCCAAGGGCTACGAGATCGAGGGCGTCAACCAGCACCCGCTTGGCGAGAACGTCGCGCCCGCCCAGTTCCGCGAGCAGCTTGGACAGGTGCTCCGCGCCGACCCGGACGTGCTCATGCTGCCGCGCATCCCCGATTCGGCGATCGCCAAGCAGATGGCCCGCGCCGCGGAACAGGTGCGCATCTACGCGGGCCTGCCGGACGAGGACACGTTCAGCGCGCTGCGGCGCTGGGTCAAGCTCGTCGGTGACAAGTCCGACGCGGTCGACGCCTTGGCGGGGATCGTCGCCCAGCGGCTGGTCCGCCGCCTCTGCCGCACCTGTCGCACGCCCTATAAGCCCGATCCCGCGGCGCTCAAGAAGCTCAACCTCGCCCCCGACCGGGTGGGCCAGCTTTACATGGCGTCCGGGCAGGTGATGGTCAAGGACGAGCCCAAGACCTGCCCCGACTGCTTCGGCATGGGCTACCGTGGGCGCATCGGCGTCTTCGAGCTGATGATCCTCGACGACCCGGCCCGCGCGCTGATCAGCGGCGGGCAGCTCGAGCAGGCCCGCAGCCACCTGCGCAAGCAGAAGATGTTCATGCTCCAGGAAGCCGCCCTGACCAAGGTCGTCGAGGGCGTGACCGACATCAAGGAAATCAACCGGGGCCTCGGCGGCGCTAGCCCCGGCGAGACGGCCCCCAAGCGCCCCAGCCCCATGCCCGCCCCCGCCGCCGCCCCCCCCGCCAAGGACTGAGTCCACCTCGCCCCCGAGGGAGTACCCACCATGATCGCCAATCTGCTCGTCCTCGCCTTCGTCCTGTTCATGGCCTACTACTGGGCCACGCAGGGTCTGTACTCCGCCTTCATGCACCTGTGCATCGTGCTCGTCGCCGGCACGATCGCCTTCGCGCTCTGGGAGCCGCTGTCCATGCTGCTGCTGGACTACGTCCCGCGCATCGCGCCGGTGGCGTGGGGCCTCGGGCTCATCCTGCCGTTCCTCGTGGCGCTCTCCGCGATGCGCCTGAGCATCGACAAGCTCCTGCCGGGCAACATGCAGTTCATGCACGCCGTGTCGCTCGGCGGCGGCGGGGTGTGCGGCGGCGCGGCGGGCATCCTCACCGCCGGCGTCATAGTCATCGGCCTGAGCTTCCTGCCCGTCGGCACCTCGCTCGCGGGTTACCAGCCCTACGCCGCCGGGTCCGGCGGACGCATCGAGTCGACCGAGCAGCGGCTGTGGATCAACGTCGACGGCATGGCCGCCAGCGTCTTTACCCATCTCTCCCGGGGGCCGTTCCACCCGGTCGGCGGTGACTACGCCCTGGCCGATGCCCACCCCGACCTCCGCCTCGCCGCGGGCGCCTTCCGCCTGCAGTACGACCCCCGCGCTTCGCTCGTCGTGCTGCCCGATTCGGTCGAGCTCGGCAGCGTCTACAGCCTCGAGACGCCCGTCGCCGACGCCGACGAGGATCTCGTCGCGGCGCTCGACGGGATCGATCGCGGCGGCGAGCGCCTGGTCGTCATCGACACGATCTGGCGGCAGACCGGGCAGGCGGGCACCTACGACGCCGACGGCACGCTGCGCGTCCCGCCGACCCAGATCCGGCTGGCCGCCCGCGCCCGGCGCGGCGACGTCGAGATGCACGCCCCCGTCGCCTTCGTCCGCGGCGAGGAGGGCGAGCAGCGCACGCTCTACCCGCTGCAGGACGCCAGCCTCATGGCGCACAGTTCCAGCTCGACGGCTCACATCGGCTGGGTGTTTCTCATCCCCGCCGAGCAGCAGCCGCACTACGTCCGCGTACGCAACTCGCGCTTTGACTTGCCCGATGATGCGGACGCCGAGCAGGAGGACTTGCTGAGCTTCGTCGGCCGGCCGTATCGCAAGCCGGTGGCCGAGGGCGAGACCGGGAGCGGCCGGGGTCAGGCCCGCCGCGGTGGTGGTGGCGCGACGGCGACGAACGTCGGCACCGTCGGGCACCGCGAAGGGACCGCCGCCGGCAACGAGGCGGTGGGCATCGAGCAGACCAACCGATTGCCCGCTCCCTTCAGCCGCAACCACGCCCCGAGCGTGCGCTACCAGGGCAACTCGCTGGAGCGAGGCCAGGCCACGGTCGAGGTCTTCCGCACCGGGCTGGCGCAGCGCATCCGTATCGACAGCATGCACGAGCCGACGCACCTGCGCATGGTCCGCCTGCGGCTCGACCGCGACCAGGCCCGCTCGCTGCTCGGCGCCGCCCGCGCCCGGGCCGCGTCGATCACCGGCGTCGCGCTCGAGTACGAGAGCGGCGAGCACCGCGAACCCATCGGCTGGGCGCTGCTCCGCGACGGCGGCGACGAGCTCATGCTCCACATGGACATGTCCCAGCCCATCCGCGCCGCCAGCGAGTTGCCCATCCGCCAGATGGTCGAGGGCGACGAGCTCTACCTCTACTTCACCGTCCCGCCGCAGAACCGCATCATCCGCTATCACATCGGCGGCAACACGACGCAGCAGGTCGACCTGTTCGTCGAGTAGGGTCCGCGCCGCGGACCTCCGCCCTTGTTCCAGCGTATGCCCCCCCGCGCCGAAGCCCACGGATTGCAATCCGTGGGCTTCGCTCGTTGTACCATGGCGCCATGCCGCGCCCGCCTTCTTTCTCAGCCGCCACTTCCGAGGCGCCACCCGGCGTGATGGTCATCGCCGAGCTCGGCGTCAACCATGACGGGTCGGTGGATACGGCGATGAGCCTCGTCGCCGCCGCGCGACGGGCCGGCGTTGACGCCGTCAAGGTGCAGTGGTTCCATCCCGAGCGGCTGCTCTCGGCCGAGGCGCGGCTGGCGGCCTACCAGTCGGGGCAGGCGAAGAGCGTGCACGAACTGCTGGCCGGGCTCTCGCTCGGGGTGGATGCCATGCGACGCGTGCGCGACGTGGCGCGCGATGCGGGCCTGGCGTTCATCGTCACGCCCTTCAGCCTCGACGATGTGGCCGAAGTGGCGGCGATGGAGCCGGATGCGGTCAAGATCGCGTCGCCCGACGCGGTCAACACGCCGCTGCTCGCCGCCGCGGCTGAGCTTGGCCGGCCGATGCTGATTTCGACGGGCGCGTGCGAGTTGGATGAGCTTGACGCCGCGGGGGAATTGCTCGCCCGCCACGTCGCGGGGGGGTGCCTGCTCCAGTGCGTCTCCAGCTACCCGGCCCCGTGTGACGACGCGGCGCTGGGCGGCATCGGCGTGCTGGTCGAGCGCTTCGGGCTGCCCGTCGGGTATTCCGATCACACGACCGAGACGATCACCGGCGCGCTGGCCGTCGCCGCGGGGGCGTGCGTGCTGGAGAAGCACCTGACGCACGACCGCAGCGCGGCGGGCCCCGATCATGCCGCGAGCCTCGAGCCCGATGCGCTGGCCCGCTATGTGGCGCTCGCACGCCAGGCCGCGACGATGCTCGGCCCACGGGCCAAGACGGTGCGAGCCTGCGAACGGGATGTGCGGCTGGCGTCGCGCCAGAGTGTGGCCGCGCGGCGGGACCTGCCGGCCGGGGCGACGCTCCGCCTGGACGACCTGACGACGATGCGTCCCGGGACGGGCCTGCCCGCGGCGCGTCTCGCGGACCTCGTCGGCCGCACCCTCGCCAGGCCCGCCGCCGCGCGCGAGCTCCTCACCGCGGACCACCTGCGGGCATGAAGAAGCCGGGAGCGCGTCGCGGCGCTCCCGGCCGTCGTTACACCGTCACTCGTGGACGTTGCTTACAGCCACGGGTCCTCGTCGGGCTCGGACTCCTGCCCGGGCTCGGCGACCTGGGCGTCCGTCACGACGATCGCGCGGATTCCGCCTCGCTCGAACACCGCGCCGGTCACCTCGAGCTGCTGGCCGGGCTGGGCATGGATCTGCTCGGCCCTGGCTCCGGGCTCCGCGAAGGGTGCGATCTCGGCGTCCGAAGGCGCCTCGGACTGCTGCTCCTGGGCCTGCTCAGCCTCGGGCTGCTGCTCGGCGTCCGAAGGCTCCTGAGGCTCTGACGTCGGCGCCCGACGCAATTCGCCCGGATGCCGGTCCCAGTCGCGTGCCTGAAGGATCGGCGTGCGCCCCGAGCGCGGGAAGTTGCGCTCGCGGATCGGCGAGCGCATCCCGTCGTCCGACGGCTGCGCCTCGGCGGGCTCGGGCGATGCCTGACCCGTGTCGCTCTGGCTGGAGTCCGCGGGTTGCGCGTCCTGCTGCTGCGGCTCGCCCTCGGGGGCGACAAACGGCAGGGGCTGGTCCTGGCCCCGCTGATCGAGGATGAGGTACGCCTCGTCGTCGCTGGTCACCAGCGCGAGCGGCCGATCGGCGGACAGCTTCGACCGTTCGTCCTGGGCATCGGTCGCCACCTCGTGGCCGAACAGGAGGTAGGCCTCCGCGTCGACGAGCGTGCCGGAGATCGTCTCCGTGGCCTGGTCGTATGCCTCGCGGAAGGGTTGCTCGGCGGCGAGCTCATCCTCACCCGGGGCGGCGAACGGCTCGACGTCCGCGCCGGGTTCGGCCTCGGTGTCCGTCTGCATCTGCTGCTCTTCCTGGGTTTCGCGCTCGATGCCCCACTGGTCCTCCTCGGTGTCCTGCGCCGTTGCCGCGCCGGCGGCCAGGCCGATGACGCTCGCCGCCAGAAGCCTGGAAATGGTTGTGCCGTTCATCTGGCACGCTCCTTTCATCACGAACGATCCGTTGCTTGCTCGTCGGCCCGCGCACGATGCCGGCCCGACTGGTTGCCGAGGCCCATGACTTAACGCTAGTCGCGCTTGCAACGGAGGTTGCGGCGAAACGGGCAAAACGGCGAGCATGGACACAATTCGATAGCTGCCCCCCGCGCCCCTGGGTGCGACACCGGACGTCGAACCCGGGACGGACCGGATGAACCTGAAAAGGGCGGTGGAGCTGTCAGCGGCGTCAGCGTCGCGCGGCGGTTGCCGGCGCGTCTGTCGCGGGGTTGGCGGGGTCGGCGTCGGCGGCGGGGTGCGTCATGTCGAAGCGCTCGAACTCGCCGACGCGCGAGGCCGCCGTGGCCGACATGTCCACGAGCTGCGCCCCGCCGATGCCGAGCACGATCGCGGCGAGGCCGGCGACAGCCGCGCCGGTGCGCCGGCTGGGCAGGGGCAGGGCCTGGACGGCGTCATCGGGCCTGCCGAAGAAGCAGACGGAGGCGATGCGCAGGTAGTAGGCGGCGGAGACGGCGGAGTTGAGCACGAGCAGGACGATGAGCCAGATGTAGCCGTCGAACTGGGCGCTGAAGGCGGCGCCGATGATGTAGAGCTTGCCGACGAACCCGACCAGCGGCGGCAGGCCCAGCAGGCTCAGGACGGCGATGACCATGATGGCGGCGAGCCCGGGCTGGCGGTGGCGCAAGCCGGCGAGGTCATCGTAGGTCTGCGCCTCGTCGCCGCGGGCGCGAAGCGAGCCGAGCACGGCAAAGGCGGCGATGGTGCCTACGCCGTAGGCGATGAGGTAGAAGAGCACGGCGGCGATGCCGTCGCTGAGCGCCCCGTCGGCAGCGCGGGCGGCGGCGGGGCCGGCGAGCACGCCCACCAGCGCGTAGCCGGAATGGGCCACCGAGCTGTAGGCAAGCACGCGCTTGACGTTGGTCTGGAGCAGGGCGAGGACGTTGCCCGCGGTCATGGTCAGGGCGGCCATGGCCCAGAGCACGGCCATCAGCGGCCAGGGCAGGGGCCAGCCGACCGGCGTCAGCAGGATGATGATGGCGATGAAGCCGGCGAACTTGGGCACGAACGCGAGGAAGGCGGTCACCGCGCCGTTGGCGCCCTGGTAGACGTCGGCGGCGTAAAAGTGCATGGGGACGGCGGCGATCTTGAACGCGATGCCGAGCACGGCGAGCACGAGGCCGGTCATCAGCAGGGGCGAAAGCGTGCCGCCGACCGCCAGCTCCGCCTGGGCGACCGCGGCGATGCCGCCGACGAGCTCGCCGTCGGCGTTGTGGATGGCGAACTGGGTGAAGCCCGTGGCGCCGTAGATGAGCGCGAAGCCGTAGAGGAAGACGGCGACGGAGAGGGCGCCGAGGAAGAAGTACTTGACGGCGGCTTCCTGGGCGTCGACACGATCGCGGCTGGTGGCGACCATGACGTACGTGGGCAGGCTGACGAGCTCGAGGGCGAGGAAGAGCCAGACGAGGTCGTCGGCGGAGGCGGCGAGCATCAGGCCGGTGAGGCTGAACAGGAAGAAGGCGAAGAACTCGCCGCGCGTCGTGTCGCCGGGCTCAAAGCGGCGGGCGCGGTCGGCGGCGGCGACCTGCTTGAGGCTCGCGGGCACACCGGCGGTGACGAGCAGCAGCACGAGCCCGACGCCGACGACCGTGAGCTTGACGAAGACGGTCATGGGACCGAGGCCGAGCTTGATGTCCGGCACGCCGACGACGGGCACGAGCAGGGCGGCGGCGACGAGGCTGGCGGCGGCAACCCAGACGGTGGCGTTGCGCACCGCCTGGCTGGGCGACAGGCCGGTGACGAGGCAGAGGCACGCACCGACGAGCAGCGCGATCTCGGGCCAGAGCGTGGCGAACTTGGCGACCATCTCAGTCATGGGCGGGGGCTCCGGCCTCGGGGCCGATGGACGGGACGCGCCGCGGCCAGGTCGAGGCGACTTCGTCGCCCAGCCGTAGCGGCGTGGTGGTCAGGTGGTAGGTGGGCGCGGCCGAGGCGGCGCGGTCGGCGTCGGGCGGCAGACCGGCGGCGGCCTCCACGGCAAGCTGCTCGTCATAGCGCTGGGCGACGACCGCCTGGGCCGGCGACGTCATGGCCGCGACGGCGTCGTCGAGCGATTGCAGCAGGGGCCAGGGCATGAGGCCGAGGACGACGCAGCCGATGGCGAGCGGCGTGAGGGTGAGGATCTCGCGGCCGTTGAGGTCCGCGACCGGGCCGGCGGCGTGGCCGGGCTCACCGTGGGCGGGCACGAGCACCGGGCCGAAGAGCACGCGGCCGAGCATGTAGAGCAGGTAGATGGCGGCGAAGATGAGGCCGAACGCCGCGGCGACGGCGTAGGGGTAGCCGAGGACGGACTGCGGCGAGAGGAAGGTGGCGAGGAGGGTGAGGAACTCACTGACGAAGCCGTTGAGCCCGGGCAGGCCGACGCTGGCCATGACGAAGAAGCCGAGGAAGAAGGCCCAGACGGGCATGACGCGGGCGAGGCCGCCCATCAGCGCCATCTCGCGGGTGTGGAAGCGTTCGTAGATCATGCCCACGCAAAGGAACAGCGCCCCGGTGGACAGGCCGTGGTTGACCATGTAGAGGACGGCCCCGGACGCGCCGATGTTGGCGGCGTCGAGGGCGAAGAGGCCAAGCACGCAGAAGCCGAGGTGGCTGACGGAGGAGTAGGCGATGAGCTTTTTGATGTCGCTCTGCACCCAGCAGACGAGGGCGGTGTAGAGGATGCCGACGACGGCGAGGGCGCCGATCCAGGGGGCGAAGTCGACGATGGCCTCGGGTGTCATGGGCAGGGCGAAGCGGAGCAGGGCGTAGGTGCCGAGCTTCAGCAGCACGCCGGCCAGGACGACGGAGCCGGCGGTGGGGGCTTCGGTGTGCGCCAGCGGCAGCCAGGTGTGCACCGGCCAGAGCGGGACCTTGACGGCAAAGCCGGCGAGCAGGGCGGCGAGGACCCAGGCCTGCTGCGTGGGCGCCATGGCTTGGGCGGCGGCGTAGAGGCTCTGGATGTCAAAGGTCCACTGCCCGGCGCTGGGCACCGCGGCCGCGCCGGCGGGGAGACTGGCGTTGAACCAGGCAACGTAGATGAGCCCGGCGAGCGTGAGCATCGAGCCGGCGAAGGTGTAGAGGAAGAACATGCGGGCGGCCTTGAGCCGCTCGGCGGAGCCGTAGACGCCGATCAGGAAATAGAGCGGGATGAGCGTGAACTCGAAGCAAAGGTAGAAGAAGAGGATGTCGGTGGCGACGAAGACGCCGACCATCGCGGCCTGGAGCAGCAGCAGCCAGAAGTAGAACTCGCGGACGCGGCTGGCGACGGCGGTGAGCGAGCCAAGCATGACGATCGGCATGAGAAAGGTGGTGAGCAGGACGAGCCAGAGGGAGATGCTGTCCATGCCGTAGCCGAAGCTCAGGCCAAAGGCAGGGATCCACTCGACCATGCCGGCAAACTGCATGTCGCCGCCGCGGCCCCAGTCGAAGCGCCAGGCGATGACGAGCGAGATCACGAACGTCACGAGCGTCGAGCCCAGGCCCCAGCCCCAGGCGTTGCGCGGCCGATCGAACCAGTCCGTGCGCACGAGCATCGCCAGCGCCGTGACCAGCGGCACGAGCACGAGCAACGGGATGAGCCAGGCGTTGAAATCCATTGGTGTCTCGAAAATTCGAAATTCAGAAAGCGGCGGCGTGGGTGGGTCGGTTCACCGCGAAGGGGCGAAGAGGGCGAAGCGGCGAGGAAGGAACTTGAGAAGCAGCGTCGTGCATCACAACCCCTTCGCTTGCTTCGCGTCTTCGCGGTTCAGCCGCTTTTCTGAATTTTTAATTTTGAATTCTCAATTCCTTTTACGGTGCGATCATGACCCAGACGATCAGGGCGACGACGGCGACGCCGCCCGCCATGCCCAGGCCATAGCCCTGGAGCTTGCCGTGCTGGAGTGGGCGGATGGAGTAGCCGAGCAGGCGCGGCGTCCAGGCGACGCTGTAGACCAGGCCGTTGATCAGCAGTTGGTCGATGAGGAAAAAGACCTGGCCGAGCAAGCGCAGCGGGCGGACGAGGACGGCGTCGTAGAGCTCGTCGATGTAGTACTTGCCTTCGAGGACGCGGACGACGGGGCGTGCCGCGTCGGCGACGCGGGTGGCGGCGTCGCGGTTGACCAGGTGGAAATAGGCCGCCAGCGCGATGCCGGCGATGGCGATCACGCCGCTGATGAGCTGCATGGCCAGGTGCAGGTCCATGCCGAGCAGCGTGGGCGCGGCGTGCTCGCCGGCTTCATGGGCGACGTGGGCGGTTGAGCCGTCGACCATCGCGCCGATCCAGCCGTAGCTGTGGTCGCTGGGCAGGAACATGACCCAGCCGGCGGCGATGGCGCCGACGGCGAGGACGGCCAGCGGCAGATTCATCGGCCACCAGGGCATCTCGTGCGGCGCATCGTGGTGATCGTGCCCGCCACCGTGCGCGCCATGCTCCGCGGCCGCGTGGGCCGGGGCGTGGTGGGGCTGGTCGGCGGCCTGCTGCTCGGCGTCGTGCGGGTGGCCGGGCGCGAGCTCGTCGACGCCATGGTGCTCCTCGCCCATCTCGTACTGCTCGGGGCCCCAGAAGACGCGGAACCAGAGGCGGAATGTGTAGAACGCGGTGAGAAAGGCCGTGACCAAGCCGAGTACGGCGAGGATGATGTACCACGTGGGCCCGGCGGGGCCGACGCCGTGGTCCAGGCCGCGCTCCAGCGTGTAGGCGAGGATCATGTCCTTGGAGAAGAAGCCCGCGGTGATGACGGGGAAGCCGGCGAGCGCGAGGGCCCCGATGCCCATGAGGGTGCAGGTCACGGGCATCTTGTGGCGCAGACCGCTCATCTTGCGCAGGTCGAGCTGCCCCGCCATGGCGTGCATGACGGAGCCGGCGGTGAGGAAGAGCAGGGCCTTGAAGAACGCGTGGGTGTAGAGGTGGAAGACGGCGCCGACGCTGCTGAGCGCCCCGAGGCCCAGGAACATGTACCCAAGCTGGGAGACGGTCGAGTAGGCCCAGATGCGCTTGATGTCGTACTGGCACAGGGCGATGGTGGCGGCGAAGATGGCGGTCAGGCCGCCGACGAGCGCGACGACGGGCAGCGCCCAGGGCGAGAGCTCGAACAGCGGTAGCGTACGGGCGATGAGGTAGACGCCGGCGGTGACCATCGTGGCGGCGTGGATCAGCGCCGAGACGGGGGTGGGGCCTTCCATGGCGTCGGGCAGCCAGACGTAGAGCGGGATCTGGGCGCTCTTGCCGAACGCCCCGATCATGAGCAGGAAGGGGAGCCAGAGGTCGGCGGCGGAGGCGGTGTAGCCCTCGCCGCCGCGAGCCAGGGCGAGTTGGAGGATGCCGGTGTTGTCGGCGGTCCAGAGGGCGACGGTGCCATAGCTCTGGTAGGCGAGGAAGATGGCGAGCACGAAGCCGAGGTCGCCGATGCGGTTGACGATGAAGGCCTTTTTGGCGGCTGCGGCCGCAGTGGGCTTGCCGTAGTAGTAGCCGATCAGCAGGTAGGAGCAGAGGCCCACGCCCTCCCAGCCGAGGAACAGCAGCACGAGGTTGTCAGCCATGACGAGCGTCGTCATGGCGAAGATGAACAGTGACACGGCGGCGAAGAAGCGGGCGTAGCCGCGGTCGCCGGCCATGTAGCCGGTGGCATAGAGCGCCACGAGCGAGCCGATGCCCGTGACGACGAACAGCATGACCAGCGTCAGCGGATCCATGAAGTAGGCGAAGTTGACCGCGAGATCGCCGACGTGGATCCACTGGAACGCGTGCACCACGCTCGCGCCGTCGGCGGTGACGTGGGGGTAGACGGCGACGGACAGCAGGAAGGCGAGGAAGATCAGCCCCACGCTGATGGGCCCGGCGAGCTTGCGCAGGGCGGGCTTCATGCAGCAGATGCCGCAGAGCACGGCCCCGAGCAGCGGCAGCCAGGGAATCCACTTGGCCAGATCAACACTCATCTCAGCTCACCCCCCGATGGCGAGCGCTGGTCGGACCCATTGTGCATTGTCCATGTTGCATTGTGCATTGGATCATCCCTGCATCGCCGTCCAAGCCTGGGCGTCGAGCGTGCGCTTGCGCCGGAACAGCAGCACCACCAGGCCGAGCGCCAGCGCCGCCTCCGCCGCGGCGATCGAGAGCACGAAGATGACGAAGGTTTCGCCGGCGGGGTTGAGGTGGAAGCGGCTGAAGGCCACGAGCGAGACGATCACGCCCTGAAACATCAACTCTGTGCAGAGGAACATGATGATGAGGTTCTGACGGCTGATGAATCCGATCAGGCCCAGGCCGAAGAGGACCGCGCCGATGATCAGGAAGTGCGTCAGGGCCGGGGCTGTGAGTTCAACAGGCATCTTGGGGTCGATTTCGGATTTCGGATTTGCGGAAGGTCGCGTTGATCAGGGTCCGATGCGGCCGCCGCTTTCGCCGTAGGACGTCGGGTCGTTGGGGCCCGGCTCGGAGCGGGGGTGGACGGTCGCGCCGGAGGCGTCCAGGACGGGCGAGGTCGGCCGCTCCTCTTCCTCGACGCGGGTCCTGGCGATGACGACCGCGCCGATCAGCGCCACGAGCAGGATCACGCCCGCCAACTCCAGGCCCAGCGGGTGGCTCTGAAAAAGGTCGAGCCCGACGCGCTCCGGGTTCGTCAGCCGCGGGCTCGCGCCCAGCGCCGAGGCGAGGGCTTCGCGGCCGGGCGGCAGCGACTCCGCGACGAGCTCGACATTCAGCGTCGGGCGCTCGGTGAGCGTCCCGGCGATGAGCTGCTCGTCCGTCGGGCCGAACGCCTGCTCGACCTTCAGCACCGGCTGCGTGGTGACCAGCAGCAGGACGGCGATGAGCAGAAACCCCGCGGCCGCGGCGCCGACCGGCTCGCGGGCGATGCGATCGTGGTGCGGCGAGGTCTGCGGGTCGTCGGCCGCCCCCACCCCCCCCCCCGCGCCGTCGCGGCCGCCGGCGGACTGCGTCGCGAGCATAATCACGAACATGTACGTCACCAGGATCGCGCCGGCATAGATGATGATCATGGCAAAGGCCATGAAGTCCGCGGCGAGGGTCAGCAGCAGCCCCGCCGACGCCAGCACGACGAGGACGAACCAGAGCGCGGCATAGACGGGGCGGGTGTGGGTGATCACGCGGGCGGCGGAGACGATCGCGATCGCGCCGAAGAGGTAGTGGTAGCCGAAGGCGGTCGCGCCGATGCCGAGATCCTCGGCCCAAAGGGCGTCGACCGAGCCGAGGAACAGCCAGAGCCCGCCGAGCGCGGCGGCGGCGATCAACGCCCCGAGCAGGCGGTAGTTATGCCGGGCCTTGGGCATCATCAGCACCAGCCCGACGGCGCCGAGGAAGCTGGCGATGTAGATCGCGATGGGCGTGTGCATGGCCGATTCGCACGGGAAGGGGAGCGTGCCAGGGGCCGACGTTTGCCGGCCGACGGTTGAGGACGCACAGGATAGGGAGGGGGGCGCCCCTTTGCAACGCGGGGGCGTCGGCGCGACGGCGGGATCGCGAGCCTTGGCGCGGCCGGTACGCGGCACCCTCGCCGGGAGGGGCGAGCCCCCGCCGGCCCGCTCGCGGATTGCAATCCACGGCCCTGATGCTATGATGTTTAGCTCGCCACACCCGGGGCCTCAACCAAGGACCAAGCCGATGTACGCCATCATCGAGGACAGCGGAACGCAGATCAAGGTCAGCGAAGGTGACGTCATCCGCGTCGACACCCGGGACCTGCCCGAGGACACGACGGAGTTGACCTTTGACCGCGTGCTGCTCGTCGGTGGCGAGGAGCCGCGGATCGGTCAGCCGGCGGTCGCCGGGGCGAAGGTCACCGCCGAGATTCTCGCCGAAGATGTCAGCGAGAAGACGGAAATCTTCAAGTTCAAGCGCCGCAAGAAGTACCGTCGCCACAACGGCCACCGCCAGCACTTCATCCAGGTCCGCATCAGCCGCATCGAGGCCTGACCCGGGCGGGCGCGGGCCGTGGCGACGAGGTTCCGGGGGGCTCCAAGTCCAGTCAGCCGGCAGACGGCGCGACCGCCGCGCATGCCGCCAAGGCGTGCCCGGCGGCAGCCTGGCGCAGCACGGATTTCCAACCGACGACGACATCGTCCACGACGCCGACTGCGGTATGGCGTCGATGATCCGCTGCGCTTCTAGAGCGCCTTCATCCATTCGACTGACAAGCGGAGTCTTCGGAGCTTGTCAGTGCGAATGCAGCCAACACTGACAAGGCCGAGGACGGTCTTGTCAGTGGCACCCGCTACGGTTGGATTGAAGGCGCTCTAATAATGTGGGGTGGCGTCGCCGATGGTGAGGCGCGGAGGATGGCCCCCGCGCCCGCCGGGGCGGGATCAGGACGCGAGTCGGCCCCGCCGCGGACCCTTGCGCGGGCCGGCGCTGGCGCCCGCCTTGGCGTGGGCATGGTTCCCGGCCTTGGGGCGGCTGCGGAACTTGTTGCCGGGCTTGCCGCCGCCCGCGGGGCGCGGGGGGCGTGACGTGCCGCGGGGTGCGGCGGCTTTGACGGCCGCGGGCGACTCGGTGAACGCCGGGCAGTCGGTCCGCACGCCCAGCGGCTTGCCGATCAGCCGCTCGATCGCCACGAGGTGGCGCCGCTCATCATGGTCGCAGAAGGAGATCGCCACGCCCGAGGCGCCGGCCCGCGCGGTGCGGCCGATGCGGTGGACGTAGGTTTCCGGCTCATGGGTCAGGTCGTAGTTGATGACGTGGCTGATGCCGTCGACGTCAATGCCCCGGGCCGCGACGTCGGTGGCCACGAGCACGCGCGTCCGCCCCAGCGCGAACTGCTTGAGCGCCCGCTCGCGGGCGTTCTGCGTCTTGTTGCCGTGGATCGCGTCGGCCTGGTGGTTGCAGGTGCGAAGCTGCTTGGTCACGCGATCGGCACCGTGCTTGGTACGGGTGAACACGAGCGCGCGGGTGATGTTCATGCCGTCGAGCAGGTGGGCCAGCAGGGCCGGCTTGTTGCGCGTCTGGACGTGGCAGACCGACTGCTCGACGGCGTCGAGGGTCGGCTGCTCGGGGGTGACGGCGACGGTCGCCGGGTTGGTCAGCAGGCGATCGGCGAGGCGCCGGATCGCCTGGGGCATGGTGGCGGAGAAGAGCAGCGTCTGGCGCTTGGCGGGCAGGTGCTTGACGATGCGCTCGATGTCGTTGATGAAGCCCATGTCAAGCATGCGGTCGGCTTCATCGAGCACGAGCGTCTGGACCGCGCCGAGGTCGACGTGGCCCTGGTTCATGAGATCCTGCAGTCGGCCGGGCGTGGCGACGATGACGTCGACGCCGCGGCGCAGGGCGCTGACCTGCGGGTTCTGGTTGACCCCGCCGAAGATCACCGTGCCGCTGATGGACAGGTGCCGGCCGTAGGTCGCGAAGCTGTCGGCGATCTGCTTGGCGAGCTCGCGGGTGGGGCAGAGCACGAGGCCGCGGGCGCGCTTGCCGCCGCGCGTCTCGGCGAGGCGGTGCAGCACGGGCAGGGCGAACGCGGCGGTCTTGCCGGTCCCGGTCTGGGCGCTGCCGAGCACGTCACGCCCTTCGAGCGCGTGCGGGATCGTCATGGATTGAATGGGGGTGGCGACGCTGTAGCCTTCGGTGGCCACGGCACGGAGGATCGGCTCGGAGAGCCGGAGGTCGGCGAACTGCATGTTGATATCGGTCCTTCCAGGTGCACACCGCAACGGGATCGGCGGGTGCCGAAGGACAACCGGTCGATGCGCGACAACTGATTTCGGGTGATCGGAAGCGGGCCGGTCGGCCCAGAAGATCGGTCCAGAAGCAGTTGAGTCGCACAGTATAGCCGATCCGGGCGCAAAAAGCCAGCCCGGGTGCTGCGCCGTGTTCCGGAGGGCATGCCGGCGTCACTCGGCGCGGCTGCCGAAGGCGGCCTCCAAGGCGTCAACGTCGACCTCGTCGGGGACGGTGCGGCCGGTGGCGTAGTTGTACAGCAGCGACCGGAAGACCATGTCCGCTGCGCTGCTGACCACCGCCACCAGCAGTGCCAGGGCGACGAGCGCGACGATGACGGCGACGATGAGCACCATGTGCCCGCCCTGGAACGCGACGGCGAGCACCGCGAAGAGGACGATGAACAGCGGCAGGCTGAGGATGAAGCTGATGATTGCGAGGGAGAAATTGCCCACGAGCGCTTCGCCCCAGGTCTGGCGCAGCGTGCCGAGGGCGCGCTTGAACGCGTCGACGGGGCCGAGGCCCTCGGCGGCGAGGACGGGGATGACGAAGAAGGTCAGGATCGTCCAGCCGGTGCCGAGCACGGCGGCGATGATGGCGCCGACTTTTTCGTTGCTGTTCTCGATGACCTTGAGCACGAGGCCGACCGTCGCGGAGATGAGCGCCCAGCCGGCGATCTGGGGCAGGCGGCGCATGGCGATGGACAGGCCGTAGCCGATCGTCGGCGTCTCGCCGTCGCAGACGCGCAAGGCGCATGCGGCGAGGGCAGTGTTGAAAAAGACGATCACGAAGTAGCTGCAGAAGTAGAAGCCGAACACGAGCAGGTAGACGTGCAGGGGCAGGCCGCTGACGGCCATGTCCTCGCCGAGGAAGGCGTCCATCTGGGCCATGATGTCGGTGCCGGCCAGCGGCAGGTAGAAGCTGGCGAGCACGAGCATCGCCGCGATGCCGGAGAAGACGGGGAACACGAGCAGTTGCTTGTGGTGCCAGAGGATGCCGTAGGAGATCTTGACGTACTCCCAACTGCGGCTCATGCGTTCGAAGAACCCGCCGGCGTGGGCGACGCGGCGGACGTGGCGGGCTCCGCCGGCCCCGCCGGTCGGGGCGAAGGACGCGCCCGCCGTATGGGCGGGCGCGTGGGCGTGAGCGTGAGCGGGGGCGACCGCCACGCCGCCGGCGGACGCTTCGGCGCGGGCGTTGTAGCCGCAGTGCAGGCACAGGGCGTTGCCCAGCGGCAGCGGTCGCCCGCACCCCGGGCAGGCTTCCGCCTCGCTCGACGCGTCGGGGTCGTCCGCGAGGTCGTAGCCCGCGTCATCCATCGGCGCGTCGGGCACCTGCATCACGTGCTGACACTTGCACCGCACGCGCCGGCCGACGAGCTCGGGCTTCCAGCGGTACCGCTTGTCGCATTCGGGGCAGGAGAACATCGAATCACCAGCCATGGCGGACCCCCTTTGGTTGACGCCGTTCGCGTGGCCTGACAGGCGCTGGCACTTGAATATGCACGCGCCAAGGTACCACCGGATGCTGTCGGCTCCAAGGGGCCGGTTGCAGTTTTTTTCGGTTCATCCGCGATTCCCCGGCCCGGACCGCCCGCACCGCAATCGCCGGCGCCAGACTTCAGCCCCGGCAGGGGTTGCGGATTGTCGCCACGGGTGCAGGCAGCGGAACGAGCTCGTCATTGAACCGCGAAGAGGCGAAGCAAGCGAAGGGCGCGAAGAAACAGAAGTACGCAAATCATAACCCCCTTCGTGCCCTTCGCGTTCTTCGCTGCTTCGCGGTTAGCGAATTGTCCGAGCCGGACGCCGACCCCGTGCTGCAACCGCGATCGCCCCAGATTTCAGCCCCGCGAGGGCTGCGGGTTGTAGCCACGGGTGCAGCGCAGCGGAACCCGTGGTAAGGGTCGCCTGAATGATTCCTGCCCCGGCAGGGGCAGAGGCGACGCCCTCCGCCCCTGCTGGGGCGGGACCTCCACCCCCCACGGGTGAAGCGGCTGGCCGCGGCCGGCCAGCGGCGATGTACGATGCGCGCGGTGCGTATGACCTGTCCCATGATGAAGACGATGCCCATGAAGACGCGTTGGCTCACACGGTCGGCCACGCTCACCCGCGCCGCCGTCGCGGCGCTCGCCGCGCTCGCCACGCAGGCTGCCGCGGCAGAACAGGATGGCGCCCACGTGGCGGAGACGTTTGCCGAGCAACTGGCGACGACGCGCGTCGAGCTCGAGCACGCCTACGCCGGGCAGCGGCCCCGGCTGCTGTTCGACGCCGGCGATGTCGAGGCGCTGCGCGACAAGGCGGCGGCGCACCCGCAACTGTGGGATCGCGTCCTCCGGTCGTCACGGGGCTTGGGTGACGCACCGCCCGCGGACGACGCGATCCGCGACGGCACGCATTACTGGCGCATCGAGCGCGTGCAGGCCGGGGCGCTGGCACACGTTGTCACCGGCGAGCAGCGCCACCTCGACGCAGCAGCCCGATGGATGGTCGCCCATGCCGGGGTCGACACGTGGGGCACCGGATACCGGCCCAACGTCGACTTGGAGGCGTCGTGGTACCTCTACCACATCGCCATCGCTTACGACCTGCTGCACGGCCGGCTCGACGGGGCCGATCAACGCGCCGTCCGCGACGGCCTGATCGCGCACGCCCGGGCGATCCACGACAGCTTTGAGCCAGATCCGGACACGCGGTGGCGCTTCGATCAGAACCACACCTACATCCCCGCCACCGCGCTCGCGGCCGCGGCGCTGGCGCTGATCGGCGAGACGCCCGAAGCCGAGGCGTGGCTGAACCGCGCGTACGCGATGATGCGCCGGGCGCGTTACGCCCTGGGCGAGGACGGCTACTACTACGAGGGCACGGGCTACTGGTCCTACGCCCTGCACTGGCACGTGCGCTACGCCGAGCTGATCGCCCGCGCGACCGGCGAGCCCGGCATGACGCTGCCCATCCTCCAGAACAACGACCTGTTCGCCCGGCACATGAGCCTGCCCGGCGTGCCCAACTTCTTCGACGTTGGCGACACCGGCCGCTGGACCGATCGCCCCGACGCGCTGAACCCGACCAACCACGCCATGCTCTGGGCGATCGCCTCCCACCTCGAGCATCCGCGCGCCCAGGCGGTCGGCGACTGGCTGGCGCAGCGCCATCCCGAGACGGTCTACCACGCGGCCGCGTTCCTCTGGTACGACCCGGACGTCGAGCCGGCGGTGCTGGACGAGCTGCCGCCTTACCACCACTTCGAGGACCATGGCATCGTCGCCTGGCGTTCCGGGTGGGGCGATGACGCGAGCGTCTACCTCTTCCGGGTCGGCCCGTCGCAGGGCCACGCCGCGGCGCAAAAGCTCGACGAAATGCGCGACTGGACGATGAACGCCGGCCACGTGCATCCGGACATCGGCGCGTTCTGGATGTACGCCCGCGGCGAGTATCTCGTCAGCGACACCGGCTACGTCACCGAAAAGCACGCCCGCGATCACAACACCCTGCTCGTCAGCGGCCAGGGGCAGGGCGTTGACGGCTCCTATTGGTACGAACGCGGCTGGCCCTATGAGCGGTTCAACCAGGCCCGCATCGAACGCGTCCATCTCGAAGAGGCGTACGGCTACGTGCGCGGCAGCTTCGCCAGCGTATACCCCGACGAGCTCGGGGAGCTCGACCTGCACCGCACGCTCGTGATGACCCACGACTGGCTGCTGGTCATCGACGAGCTGACCGCCGAGCGGCCGCAGACGCTGACCTGGCTGGCACACTCGGTGGGCGCGTTCAGCGATCGCGGCGCGGGGCACGTGCTGGTGCTGGGCGACGCCCAGCTTGGCATCGTTCAGCTCGACGACACGCCGATGGACGCGCTCATCGAGCCGGCGGTGGTGATGGCGGGCACCGCGCCGGGGCGGGGCGAGCCGACGCAGCGGGGGCATCGCATGCGGCGAACGACAGCCGCGCCCGCGAGGCAGGTCCGTCTGGTGCACCTGCTGGCGCCGACGGTGGGCGGCGAAGCCGGCCCGGAGGCGGCGCGGGTTGAGGGCGAGGGCGATGCCGTGCACGTGCGTCTGACCTGGCCGGACGGCCGAACGCAGGTGGTGCACGTGGACCCGGCGGACGAGTCGGCGCCGGTGCGGATCGAGCGTTGAGCCGGGGCGACGTGGTGTGAGAAGGAAAAGGCCGCGGTGGGATTCGAACCCACGACTGGCTTACGCCAAACGGATTTGCAATATGCTCGGCGACGCTGCCAATACTGAGGTTACGTCAGACGCGCAGCGCCACGGTGGACAGGCCGGCCAAGGGCGTGAACTGGCGCAGCGCCTGGCTCGGCCCGACGCGGCGACGTTCGCGGCCCTGGCGGCGCCGCGGCTAGCGAAGCTGAGCCGCGCCGATGCCGAAGCGCTTCTGGGGTTGATGGGTGTCCCCACCACGCCGGCGCTGCGCCGTCTCCGGGCTCGACTCGAGGGTCAGCCGCTCGTCATCCAACGCACATCGTGCGGCCCCCAGCAGGCCCCCATCGTTGAGTTGACGATGCAGCGCGGCGGTATTGATCACCGAGCCGACCGACGTTGAGTTCAGTAGTCGGACGAGTTGCGTCTGGCTCAGGTGGCGAAGGTCAATCGCCGTGAGCCCCGTTCAGCGGTGGTATCCCTTTAACCACACGATGCACACCATAACCAGCGTGCGCAACTGCTGAGGCTGCGATCGAAGCACTTCTGACTCATGTGACCCGAAGATCGGACGCAGATTCGGAGGCGGGCATCTGCCGGGGAACCAGTCGTGTCGCCAAAGCCCCTCGGATAACGCCTCAACAACAGCTCCCATGGTTTCTGCCGTGCTCGCATCGGGGTACTTATGGTCCAGTAGCCCTTGCACGGTTCCATCCTCGTAAAGGTCTATATTAGCCGCGACGTCCTTTTTCCCTGGATGGCCCGATCGAACGATCGGCACCCGCACCGAGCCGGCAATCCCGTTAGGAGTGCTGAGTTTCACCGTGCGCCATGGCCATCGGCGCCTCCGCAGCGAACCTATGTGATCACCGTTACACCACACGTCCGTCGCCGCATGTTTCCGGCGCCGAAGTAGCAGCACTTCATGAATGGCTGAATGCATCAGTCCCAACTCTGAGTCGCTCCATCGGTAGCGACGGCTGACATAGGCCGCTGCAAACCGGGGCGACGCGTCAGGCTCACGCTGTTGCCAAACGGCGTGCGAATACGTGACGTCGTTAAACAACTTACTGGTTGTTTTGCAGGATCCGTGGATCAGGCCAAGTGGCTCAGCGAACTCAATGTCGGCCTCATACGTTTCCCGCGTTGGCAACAGATGCTGAAGGGCTTCAAAGTCGCTCCGAAACTCAGGCGCGGTGTGCTTGACAATTCGCTGCGCATCCATGGTGCTCTCCAGGCCGATGACGATAAGGCACGCACGACTCAGCCGCCATTATCCTTCTGTTTCATCTGCTGATTCAACCACGCTGCGTTTTGCACCAGATTGATCGTCCCGCCCGACGCCAAGGGCACCCCGCGCTCAGCGCGGCTTGCGCCAGTCACCGGCCAGCGCCACCCGATGCGACTGGGCCGCGATGGCGATAGAATTTCCTCGCGTCAGGCATGGCGTGATGTAGCCGTTGCCGGTAGGATCGGACATCGGGACGCGCGTGTCAGGCGATATGGCACCAGGTCAAGGTGTCCTTATTCAGGGGATCACCATGCAACGAACAAGTTGGCCGCTTCGGGTGGGGCGGATGTCGGTCGTCGCCCTCGCCATCTGTCTGACCACCGGTTCGATGGCGGCGGGGGAGGAGGGGTTGGAGGCGTCGGCGTTGCGGCCGCGGCTGGACGAGGCGACGTATCTGCCGCGGCGCGAGGCGGCGCTCGAGCGCCTGCCGTCGGTCGCGGACCTGGAGGCTTCGCCTTTTCCGACCATGGGTGCCCACGTCATCGGTATCAATCGCGGCCATCAGGCTGAGGAACTCGGCCTGAGCGAGGGATGCGTGCTGGTGAGCTTCAATGATGAGCCGGTGGTGGCCAGCATCAAGCCGCGGGCCCGTCGACAGCGCATGGCGTTCGTCACGCCCGAGGGGGAGCGGCGGGAGGAGCGTGTGGCACCGGGGATGATCGGCGTGCGTTGGCTGCCTTACAACCGGCCGGAACTGGCGTACATTCGTTCGCCGGAGCGCGACCCGGCGCTGGACGCCGACATGCTCGCCGCCATCGCCGGTGCGCGACACGACCCGGACCTGGCCGAGGCCGCGCTGCATCGCGCGCTGGCGGCCGGCTACGGACCGAACGAGTTGACGAACAGCGTCGCCGCGCTGATCGCGCTGCACCAGGGCCGGCCGAGTGTCGCCGAGCAGTTCGCCTCGCGCATGCCGCTGCTGGTGGACGACGCGGAGGGAATGTACGGCCTGAACCCGCTCGATCGCTACCGGATCGCGCTGGCCAACGGGCGCGTGCAGCAGATGGTCGAGATTGCGGATCGGTACGGCAGCCTGTTCGGCATGGAGCCGGAAAGCCTGGAGAACGCGCGGGCGATGGCGCGGCAGAGCGGAAGCCGCCCCGACCCGGATCGCCTGCTCAGCGAGGGCATGGCCCGGCGGGATCTGCGCCCGGAGATGAAGGAGTCCGAGGACCGGCGGCTCGTCCCGCACCCCAACCGCTTTGAGTGGCTCGAAGCCAACGAGCCGTTTGACTTTGCGCGCCCAGCGGGCTCGCCCTACTCAATCGCCGCCGAGTTCCGGCGCGGGGAGTTCAACTTCGAGTTCGTGATCCGCGGCCAGTTGTCGGCGCGACCGCGCTCGACCCGGTGGAACAATACGCTGGAGATGAAAGCGCTGGACCTGGCAGCGGACGCGGGTCACGGCCGACCGTTCGACCAGCAGGTGCGTATGACGATGATCAGCGTGAGCCTGGATCGCCCTGACGGCGCGACCGGCGGTCTGGACATCGGCGGCGGATTCGTGCCACAGCGCTTCAGCCAGACGGACCCGACGATCGACCTGTCCGAGCCCTTCCCCTTCGAACTCCGGATGATTCACGTCGACGGCTGGGTGCAGGCGGTGCTCAACGGCGTGCCCGTGGCCCTGCTTCCGGCCGAGGCGCGCCAGCCCGCGCTGCTGATGCGCGTGGTCGGCGCCCGTGCGCGGATCGAATCCGTGGAGCTCTGGGAGTTGCTGGACGGGTAGCCGGCGGCCCGAGCGGCGTCAGAGAAATACATTGTCCCGGCGCACGCCCGGGGTTATGATCGGTCACACGTGGTCGCAGGGGCTGGCATGGATTGGAGGCTCGCGCCGCCGATCCGGGGCACTTTTCTACACGGCCGACGGCAGACGAGAACGACGCTTCGGCCTGGCCAACACGGGGACTGATTATGTCTCGAGCTGTCTGCGGCGTGGCGTCGAGCCTGATCGCGGTGGTTTTGTTCGGCGCCGCGGCCGCGGCCGCCGAGCTGCCGGAGCAGGTCGCGGGCTACCACAGGGTCCTGCGACAGCAGCCCGAGCCCGGGTACCTGTTCGATCGGTTCTACGCCACCTGGTTCGACCACGGCACGGGCGAGCAGCTCGAGACCTTTCTGACGCAGCAGGTCGAGCGTGAGGGTCAGGTCGGGGACTACCTGCTGCTGGTGCTGCTGCACACGCAGCAGGACGAGCCGGTGCCGGCGATGCGGCTGCTCGATCGCGCGCTGGAGAGCTGGCCCGAGGATGCGCGGCTGTGGTACCAGAAGGGCCGGTTGGAGATGCAGACGCTCGACTTCCAGAGCGCGTTGCAGGCGCTGGCGGCCGCGAATGATGCTCAGCCGGAGCCGGAACTGGCGCTGGAGGTGGCCAAGCTCCAGGGCACGCTCTACGCGCGCACCGGCCAGACGGAGCAGGCCCAGGCGGTGTGGGCTCGCCTGCTGGAGCAGCAGGCGGACGACGAGCATCTGTACGAAGACCTGATCGAGCTGCAGATGCAGGAGGGGCTGTTCGACGAAGCGCTGGCGACGGCCAAGGCGCTCATCGAACGGACGCGCGATCCCTATGACCAGGTGGTGCGGCGGATGCGCCTCGGGGACATCCACGAGCGGGCCGGCCGCCGTGATGCGGCGCTGACGGCATATGCCGAGAGCCTGGAGCACGTCGGCAGCGATAGCTGGCTGGAGCGGCAGATCGCCGCTCAGATCGAGCAGCTCTACCGCCGCGAGCATGACCTGACCGGCCTGCGCGAGCGATATCAAGCGCTGCTTCAGGAGCACGGCCGGCGCATCGCGCTGCGTCGGCGCTACGCGGACCTGTTGTTGGAGTTGGGCGAGACGGAGGCGGGCCTGGCGGCCTGGCAGGGGATTCTGGAGCTGACCCCGGGCCAGAGCGATTACCAGAAGGCCTACATGCGCGTGCTGCGCGACGCCGGTCGCCATGACGAGGCCAGTCGGCAGCTCGAGGCGTTGATCGAGGCACAGCCGGACGACGCGGAACTGCTGGTGGAGCTGGCGCAGCTTCAGCACGAGGCGGATCGCGCGGCCGAGGCGGCGGCGACCGTGCAGCGCTACATCGAGGCATCCGACGGCTCGCTGTTCGACCACTTGCGGGCGGCGCGCCTGCTGGAGCGCTTCGGCCGCCTCGATGACGCCGAGGCCGTCTATCGCCAAGCCGTCGCGGCGCATGGTGACACCGGCGATGCGCAGCGGGCGCACGCGGAGTTTCTCTATCGCGCCGATCGACGCGATGAGGCGCTCCGGCTTTGGCGATCGCTGGCGGCGGAAGCTGATCTGGCGGGACTGCTGAACGTGTCGCGCGCCATGGGCAGCCGCGGCGAGGATGAGGCGGCCTACGACGCGCTGCACGCGCGCTTTGATCAATTCGCCGATGACCCGGGCTACCTCGGCGAACTGGGGCGGCTGGCGGTGCGGCTGGAACGGTACGAGCCGGCTGTGCCCTGGGCGCTGCGGCGGGTCGAGCAGGCCTCCAGCGACAGCGAGCTGGATGCCGCGCTGGCGCAGGCGGTGCAGATCGTCGAGGAAGCGCAGCAGGTGCCCCCGACCCTGGCGCAGCTCGAGGACGTGAGCTCGCCAAGCGTTGGTGTCACGCTCCTGGCGGCGATGCTGCGCGAGCGGGCGGGGGAATCCGAGCGTGCCGACGCGTTGCTGGCCGAGGCCGCCGAGCAAGCGCCGCTGCCGGCGCTGCGCATCAAGGCGCAGATTCAGCGCGGGCGGCGCGACTGGGCGGCGGCGGCGGCGACGCTCGAGCAGTTGGCGGACGAGCCGGGCGGTCGCCAGCCGCGGCACCTGCGCGAGCTGGTGCAGCTTTACGGCCGGCTCGACCAGACCGACAACGCGCTGCGCTGGACGCAGACCTGGAAGGAGGTTTCGCCGCAGAGTCCGGCACCATGGCTGGCGGAGGCGAAGCTGCTGATCGGCACGGGGCAGGTCGAGCAGGGCCTGGCGACCATGCGCGTGGCGGTGCGCCGTTTCGAGGGCGAGCCGGATGTGCGTGCCGAGCTGGCGCGGCTGTACCGCGAGCAGGGCCGGTTTCCCGACGCTCAGCGCCACTACCAGCGGCTCTACGAGCAGACCGAGGAGGTGACGCGCAAGCTGGTCTGGGTCGCCGCCATGGCGGAGGTCGCCAGCCGGCACGGGGCCGAGCGCGAGCTTGTCGAGCGGTTCGAGCAGCGTCGTGACCGCGACCGCCGCAACATCGTTCCGTTGCTGGCGCTGGCGGAGATTCACCGCGTCACGCACGACTACGAGCGGCGCCGCGCTGCGCTGATGCAGGCCAGCCGGCTGGAGCCGGACAATGGCGAGCTGCTGCTGAGCATCGCGCGCATCGAGCGGCAGCAGGGCGATCTGGAGCGCGCGGTGCAGACGCTGCGCCGGGCGGCGGAGCATGCCCCGAGCGACCGCGTGCTGACGATGTTGGCGCGGCTCCACCTGGAGCTGGGCGAGGAGCAACGGGCGTACAACCTGCTCTATGAGATCGCCGGCGGCCGGCAGATCGATGCCGACGGCGTCGCCGCCGTCGCCGACGCCATCCTCGCCAACCACGATTGGGAGCGGGCGGCGGAGTTGCTCGAGCAGCATCGCCATCGCTTCGAGAACGACTATCGACTGGCCTACCTGCACGCGGTGACGCTGGAGGAGGCGATGCGTGAGGACGAGGCGGTCGAGCGCTTCCTCGACGTGCTTCGCATCGACCAGGAGCGGCCCAGCGCGTCGGGCGCATCAAACCCTCTGGCGGCGTACATGGGGGACGCGGATCGGCTGCTGCCACCGGATACGATCCGCCTGACGAACCTGCAATATGCCGCCTACAGGGCGTATCAATACCGCCAGGTCGGGGGTGTCAGCTTCGGCCTGTCCCGGTCGGGCGTGCAGGCCACCGTCACGCTGCCGGGCTCGCTGCAGGAGGCGCACGATCAGGCCATCGTGCACCTGGCGAACCTGGCGGCGACGCTCGACGAGGCGGACCGCGGGCGAATCGGCCAGGCGATGACCGCGGCAGGCGTGCCGCTCGCCGACGTGATGCTCGATCTCCTTACCACGGGCGCCCACTTCGGCGCCGGCCTGCCGCCGACCGTGCTCGAGCGCGCCGACGAGGAGCCGGCGCTGGCGGCCTACTGGCTGATGCACGCGATGCAGGGCCAGCGAGGCGGCCACGATCTCGAGCTGGCCGAGCGGGCTTACGAGATGTTCCGCGAGGATCGGCCGCAGTTGGCGATGATCGCCGCGCTCCTCACCGCCGACGAGGCCAGCGCCGAGACCCTGGAGCAGCGCGTCACGGAACTGATCGAGCGCATCGAGCAGCCGACGCAGGTCTTCGTGTTCGCGCTGGCGCAGGCAACGGGCGGCCACCCGATGATGCAAGCGCAGGGCCCGGCGCTGGAGCCGGAACTGCGGCGGCGACTGTTCGAGCAGATGCTGACCTGGGCCGACGAGTTGCCGCGGCAGGCCGTGGGCTCGGGCATGCGCGAGTACCTGTTCGCGATGCTCGCGTCCGCGGCGATTCAGCAGGAGGAGCTCGGGGCCTATGTGCGCCTGCTGGAGCGCGAAGTCGAGGCCTGGGCGGATGAGCGCTCCCCCAGCGGCACGTCGATTTTCAGCTCGATGAGCCATTCGCAACAGTTGCTGGAGCCGGTGAGCTTTCCGCCGCCGACGCTGCCCGCCCTGCCGCCGCACGTGCTCGCGCTGTTCGGCGAGCAGGGCAACACCTTCATCATCCAGTTGAGCCCCGAGCCCGAGGCGCTGGCGGAACATTTGGACGCGGTCGAGCAGCCCCTGCTGCGCGTGCTGCTGGCGCACCAGGCGGAGCGGCCGGAGATCGCGGAAGCGACACTGGCGGAGCTGGTTGAGGCCGAGGCCCCGTCGCTGAGCGCGCATCTGCTGGCCGCGACCTACGCGGCAGCGGAGCAGGACGACCCGGAGCGTGCCGCCGAGCTGCTGGAGCGGGCCCGTCACCTGCCGATGACGGCACAGTTGCGGCAGCGCATCGATGCATCGCTGGTGGGCTGGGCGCTGGCGGCCGGCGGGCCGGAAACCCTGCTGGAGGCCGGCCGACAGGCGGCGCTGCGGCTGCGACAAGGCCAGCTCGGCCCCGATCAGCACGAGGAGCTCGCCCTCGCGCTGGAGCATTTGGGCTTGAGCGAGCAGGCGGAAGAGCTTCATGCCCGACGCCAGGGGCAGCAAGGGCAGGGGGTGCTGGGTGGGTTCGGCACGACGTTCCAAGGCCGGGTGTCCGGGATGCGCGGCGCGCCGTCCGCCGACCAGCGCCTGATCGAACGCATCGAGGCAGGTGAGGCGGAAGAGGCTCTCTCGGCCGTGACGCGCCAACTGCGTCAACGGGCGCAGGCGGCGCTGACGCCCAGCATGGGCCAAGGCGGACTGATGCATGAGGCGGATCCGCTGATCGCGGCGATCGAGCTGCACGATCTGGCCGACGCGGTGCTGGCCGAGGCGCGCCCCGACGACGACGCCAGCCCGGGATTGTGGATGCAGTACGGCTGGATCAGCGAACAGCTTGGGCACGTCGAGGAGGCACAGTCGGTATACGAGCAGGTGGTCGAGCGTCGGCCCAACGAGACGATGCTGCACTGGCGTCTGGCGTCCCTGCACGCCAACGAGGACGAGCCGGAACGGGGCGCCGCGTACCTGGCCAACATCCCGGCCCGCGCCTGGCCCATGATCGTCAACGACCTGATGCAGACCGTGCTCAACAGCCATCACGACGCACTGGATCGGCGGCTGAACTACTACGAGATGATCGCGTCGTGGCTGGAAACCCGCGAGGACCAGCAGCCGTCAGTCGACCTGCGCTGGCTGCCGGGTCTCGTGGACAACCTGGTGCGCCGGGCGATGCAGGGGCAGGAGTCGCTGCCGGGCATCTATGAGCCCGAGCAGGTGCCGGGGGTCCTCGAGGCGCTGGCGGAACGGCGGCTGGCGGTCTACGAGCGGCTGATCGCGCTGATGCTCGTCGAGCCGTTACTGGCCGAGGAGGGCTTCAAGCACAAGCTGGCGCTGGCCCGGCACCGGGACGAGGCGATGGAGCCGTTCGTGGAGCTGGCGCAGCGGGTCCTGTTCGAGTCGGCCGAAGCGCCGAGGCAACCCGGCATGGGACGCATGGTGTCCTACCACAGCAGCTCCGCCCAGGGCCCGCGCTACCGCACACCGGAGGGCTTCCTGGTGCGTCACGCGTGGCGGTCGGGGGATCGCACGCTGATCGACGAGCGGATCCTGCCGGGGCTGCGTGAGGCAGGCGATCGACCACGGGCCGAGCGGGTGGAGCGCTTTGCCGCGCTCTACTTCGCCGACGAGCCGGCGTTTCTTGAGGCGGCGGAGGCGCACGTCGCGGCCGACGCCCGCGCCACGATGATGATGGGCTTCGACGACGGCGTGGCGATGACTGCCGTGGTTGAGGCCTGGCAGGCGCGCCAACTGGACGTGGACATCGTGCCGCTGGCCGTCGAGCAGATCGAAGCGCAGGCCCGGAACATGGGCTGGTGGAACGCCCCGCCCTACATGGACGCCCTGCTGAACGCCGTCGAGCAGCGCGACGGCGTAGCGGGGGTTCGTCGCGTCTATGAGGCGCTGGCCACCGCGCTGATCGGCCCACGCGACCAGCGCGCGGAGCTGGCGGAACGCCACTTCAATCCACGCCAGGGCTCGCCCAGTGCCGTGGGGCAGCGCATCCAGGGCTTCGTGCAGAGTGTCGCGGGCTTTGGCTACAGCGACGAGGAGTCCGTGGCACGCACGGTCGCCGCGATGGAGCAGATGGCCTACCTCCAGCTCGGCGAGACCCACTTCGGCCAAGGGTTGGACTGGGCGGTGCGTCGCACGCTGCGCGATCACGGCGAACAGCAGAACGTCGAGCAGCGACTCGAGCGCCTGGGGGTCGACCCGCAGGATGCGCAGGCCGGACGCTACGTCCAACTCCTGGAGCTGATCGACGCCTCGCTGCTTCTGGCCGAGCCCGACACCTTCATGACCTACGCCCAGGACGCGCAGGCCCGGCAGAACCTGCTTGGCGCGCTGGTCGAGCAGTTGGCGGATCACGAGGCGGCGCGGCAGGCGTTACACGACTGGCTGGCGTCGCGCCCGGAGCCGGCGACCTTCGGCTCCCGCCTGCTGCTGGCGCTGACCGCCGAGGAGGATCGCTGGGTCGAGACGGTGACCCACCTGGCCGAGCAGGAGCAGGCGGTGGCGGGCCTGGCGGTGCCGGACCGGGTGGCGCTGGCGGCGTTGATCGAGCACGCGTCGCTGGATCTGGACGAGCTGGAGCCGGCCGTCCGCACCGCCGCCGAGCGCATGCGCGAGCTTCGCAGCGCGGAGCGGCTCGGCGCGGTCGAGGCGTTGCTCGCGGCAAGGCGACTGGAGGAGCTGCGCGTCGATGCCTACAACCTGGGCGAGTACGTCAAGCCCATCGTGCAGCCGCTGCTGACCGAGGATCCGGAGCGGGCCAGGCAGGTGCTGAACAAGGCGCTGGATCTCGTGCACGACGCCCGCCAGCGCGGCGTCAGCCATGTGAGCTACGGCGATGGCGGCAGCGTGGGTGGGCGCCTGCTCGCGGACGTCCTGGATGACACCGACGACCTCGCCGGCCTGATGCTCGGCCTGGAGCTGGTGCGCGATCGCGTCGATGCGGCGGTCGAGTTGCAGGGCGGGCTGGTCAGCGACATTGAGCAGGCGGTGCGCGAGGCGACCTTCCGCGTGCCGGCTTCCGGTGCCGAGGCCGTGGCAGAGAGCTGTCGCCGGTTGGCCGAGGCAACCCATGCCGGCAACGTCTCCGGGCTCGTGTCGGCGCTTGCTGCGATGCTCGACGAGCAGTTTCGCCATAGCGCCAAGGAAATGGAAGCTGCTTTGGCGGTGGCGGCGTGGTCGGCTGAGGAGCCGGTCGAGGACCCCGCCGAGCAGGCGCTGCGGCAGGAGGTGTCGATGCTCGCCGTCCTGCACCTGCACAACCACGGCGAGCACGAGCTCGACCCGGCGGCCATGCAGCGGGCCGAGACCTATTACGAGCAGGTGCTTGCCGACACCTCGCTCTCCGTGACATACCGGCTTTACGTCGCGGGATTCCTGGTCAACCACAGCGATTCGGCGGCCCTGGAGCTCGCGGCCGCACGCGTGGCGGCCGAGGCGCTGGCGGACGCCGACGTGCCGGTCCGGCGAGAGCAGCTCGCATCGATCGTGCGCGACGGCTTCCGCGGCTCCGACGCCCGTGGCAGCGAGGCTTGGCGCGAGGTCGCCGGTTCGCTGGTCGACGCGCACCTGCGCCGGCTCACCGCCCAGCAGCGTATGGGCCGGCATTTCGCCGATGAACCGATGGAGCTGACCGACGTCGTTGGCGAGGCGCCGCCGATGCCGATGGCGATGGTGATGCTGGAACTGGCGTTGGCCGTCGATGACGCCGGTGCGACGAACCGGCTGCTGCGGCTCGGGAGCGAGGCGCTGGCCGGCGAGGCCGGCACCTGGCTTCTGCTGACGCGTCACGGCCGGGCCGAACGCGCCGCCACGCTCCTGCGGCGGGGCCTCGACCAGTCGCTGCTGCGCTACCCGCAGGGGGTCCACCATGATGAGAAGGTCGCGGTCGCGGTGCCCGAGCTCCTCGCGGCGCTGGGCGATCCGGGGCTCGGCTACCTGGCCGAGGTGATCCTCGCCTCGGCGCCCGACGCGGGGCCGGACCAGTCGGCGCGCCACGCACGGCTGACGGCGCTGGCGGACCGCGTGAGCGAGGTGGCGGACGATACGGCTAATCGCCGCGCGGCCCTGCTGGCCTTCGGCGCCAGTGACGTGGCGCTGAAGCGTGTGGCCGATGCGCTGGCGCAGGAAGTCGAGTCATGGCCGATGCGGGTGCTGCTGGTGGACGAGGCCGCCATGTCGTACCGGATGGGGAACCAGCCGGCGCTCGATCCGCGGCCGGCGCTGATGCTGCTGCACATGCGGGCGCAGTTGCTGCACGCGGAGCCGGAGCCGTTCATGCAGGCGTTGCAGACCATCCGTTCCGATGCCAACCAATGGCGGCATCGGGATCTGGTACAGGCGCTGTGGCAGACATACGACCAGGCGGTGCTGGGGCACCTGGACGAGCTCACGCTGGAGCAGATCCCCGGGCTGCTGCCCGCGATGCGGGCGATCATGCAGGAGCAGGTGACGTGGCGCGGGCATGCCCGGCCGGGCTACGCTTTTCACAACGTCAGCCGCACCTTGCATGTGATCACGGATCAGGTGGACGCGTTCGAGAACTGGCTTCCCGAGGCGTCGGCCGACGTGCAACGGGCAGCGGACCATCGCTGGGCCACGACCCACCCGTCGGTGGGCGGCATGTGGGAAGTGGCCGCCAGCGTGCTGACGAAGCCGCAGATGCAGCCCGTGCAGCGGCGCGTTGATCGTGTCCAGGCCCTGCTGCGCGACGAGCACGCCAGTGGGTATGTCGAGTCCTCGGGGAACCCCGCGTCGCACTCCGGTCCCGTGGCCGCAAGCCGGAAAGTGGGCCTGTTCACCGATGAGGAACTGATCGAGCACGGCGCGGCGCTGGTCGAGCTGGCGCCGCGAGCCGGGCTCTCCTGGGTGGAACTGGCCGAGCTGGTCCAAGGAGCGGGCCTTGACGAGCAGGCCAGGGGTTATTGGCAGCGCGCCGGCGAGGCGGCGCTGACCGACGCCGCCCGTGAGCGCAACAACCACCCGGCACGCGTGATGCAGATCGCAGGCGCCATGGCCGACGCTGGGCACCTGGACGTGGTACGCGACATGCTCGAGGGCGAGACCCTCTCACACCGTTCCTGGGAAGGCCGGCGTCAGGAGCTGCTGGCCCGGGCGCAGGCGGAGTTGAGCGTGGAGGAGGAAGCAGCCGAGGAGCGGGCCATGGAGTCCCAGCCGTGACGCAGCAGGCCCGCGAAACCAGCGTCGAGCACTTCGTGCGCACCGCGCGGCGGCGGCTGAACGGACACCTGGCCTGGCGCTGCGTGCGCGGATCGCTGCTGGGAGGCGCTGCGGTGATGCTGGTGATCGCGCTGAGCTACGTCGCCCGCGGCCACAGCGTTCCGGGCCTCTGGTACCCAGCCGTGCTGGCCGCGTCGCTGGCGGTGGCGGCGGGAACATGGGTGTCACGACGGCTGGGCGGCGAGCAGGCCGAGCTCGTCATCGACCGGTGCTTTGATCTGCGCGATGCCGTCAGCTCGCTGCGCGGGCTGGAGCGTGCTGGCCGGCGGGGGCCGTTGCATGACCTGCACGCGGCGCAGGTGCGCCAGCAGGTCTCGCGGCTTCACGTCCACGACCTGCCCACCCCGCCGGGCCACCGTTTGACAGCCGCGGCGATCGGGCTCGCACTGCTGGCGGGCGGCCTGGGGCTGATCGGGCCCGGCGCCGCGGTGCGGCAGCAGCAAGCCGAGGCCGACCGCACACGTCAGCACACGCAGCAGATCAACGAGGAACTGGACAGGTACGTCCGCGAGATGCTGGCCGGGGCGCCTAAGAATGAGACGGACCTGATCGACGCGGCCGAGCTTCGCCAATGGGTCGAGCAGCTCGAGGCGCAGCCGCAGCTTCACGAGGCACTGCGTCAGTACGCGCGGTTTCAGCAGCGCGTCAGCCGTATGTCGGTCGCGCTGGACCGCCAGCGCGACGAAGCGCTGCTGGACGAGGCGGCTCACCGGTTGCAGGACGTGCCCGAGGCCCGCCACCTCGCCGAGCAGCTCGAACAAAAGCGCTACCGCGACGCGGCCGAGCGGCTGCGCGGCGAGCAGCCCACGCCGGAGCAGGAGCTCGAGGAGCAGCGCGATCGCCTCGATCGCCTGCGCCAGGCCAGCCGGCGCATGGCCGAAGCGGCGCGATCCATGCGCGGGCGCCGCGCTGGCTCGGGCGGTTCCGACAGCACCAGTGGCGGCAGCGGCGCGGGCGGCACTGGGGACGGGGCGGGCGACCGGGGGGCCGGCGAAACCGTCGACGACGAACTGGCGGGACTGCTCGAAGAGCTGGACGAGGCGGTTGACGCCTACGACGAGGCGCTGGCTGAGTATGAGCTGATTGAGAGCCAGGCTGGCGACGCCCTGGCGCGGCTCGAGGAGGTCGGCGACGACGCGGGCCGCCGCCTGCAACGGTTGAGCGAACATCTGGACGAGTTGGACGCGGCGCGACTGGCGCGCCGTCGCCTTCAGGCCCTGCGCCGGCGCCTGGCCGAGGCGCAGAGCGAGCTGGCGCGGGGCAGCGCGTCTGCGCGTCTGGCGGACGCCGGAGGACTCGAGGCCGGCCGCGACGCCAACCCCGACTCGATGGACCGGGAGCACGATACCCTCGACGAAGGTCAACTGACGAAACTGACGGGGCAGCGCAGCGATGGGCCGGCGCTGCGGAGCGTGGAGTCGGCGGACAGCGGCACGGGAGTCGCCCGGCGGGATTTTGACGAGCAGGCGCAAGCGTTCGAGCGGCAGGTCGAGTCCTTCGTGCAGCGCGAGGATGTGCCCGAGCCACTGCGCGACGGCGTCCGGTCTTATTTCCAATCCATCCACGAGGCCTTCGAAAAGCAGGTGAGCCGATGACTCAAGCTGTTGACACCAGTCCCGCGGAATCGGTCGAGCATTTCGCCAAGCGGTTCGAGCAGATCCGTGAGCAGGTTTCGCGCTACATCGTCGGTCAGCGGCAGACGATCGATCACGTGCTGATCGCGATCATCTGTGGCGGGCACGTGCTGCTGGAAGGTGTTCCCGGCCTGGGCAAGACGGCCCTGGTGCACGCGATCGCCCACGCGCTGGATCTGCGCTTCCGTCGCGTCCAGTTCACGCCCGACCTGCTGCCGGCCGACATCGTCGGCTCGAACATCATCACCGAGCGCGATGGTGCCAAGAGCTTCGCGTTTCAGCCCGGCCCGGTGTTCTGCAACATCCTCCTGGCCGACGAGATCAACCGGGCCACGCCCAAGACCCAGTCGGCGCTGCTGGAAACCATGCAGGAAAAGGCCGTCACCGTCGCCGGGCAAACGCACCGGCTTGATGAGCCGTTCTTCGTCCTGGCGACGCAGAACCCGATCGAGCAGGACGGTACCTACCGCCTGCCCGAGGCGCAGCTCGACCGCTTCTTTTTCAAGCTCCACCTGGAGCTGCCCGACCACGACGAGCTGGCCCTGATCCTGGAGCGGACGGGCGGCCTCGATCTGCCGCGGGTCGAGCAGGCCGCGACCGGCCAGGACATCCTCGCAATGGGCCGCACCCTGCGCCAGGTCGCGATCGAGCAGCGCGTGCAGGACCATCTGATCCACCTCGTGCGGCGGACCCATCCGACCAGCGGCCAAGCGCCCGAGGTGGTGCGCAAGTACGTGCGCCATGGCGCCTCGCCGCGGGCGGCGCAGACGCTGCTGGCCGCGGCACGGGCCCGGGCGCTGCTCGAAGGGCGCTTCCACGTGGCGCGTGCGGACATCGACGCGTTGGCGCTTCCGGCGCTGCGCCACCGGCTGATCTTCAGCTTCGAGGGCGAGGCCGAAGGCATCACCGCCGAGCGCATCGTCTCGCAGGTGATCGAAACGCTGGCGTAAGCGAGGATACGAAGCTGAGTCATTCATGGGTATGCTGACCGATCCAGCGTTCATCAGCCGGCTTGAGTCGCTGTATCTCGTGGCGCGCAAGGTGCTGGGCGGGCAGCTTCAGGCCGACCGGCGCACCGTGCGCAAAGGCAGCGGCATCACCTTCGCCGACTACGCCGAGTACGCCCCGGGCGATGATCACCGCAGCATCGACTGGCGGGTGTACGGTCGGCTGGAGCAACTGCTGATCAAGATGTTCGAGGTCGAACAGGACATGACGCTCTACGTCCTGCTGGACGCCAGTCCGTCAATGGCGGCCAAGTTCGACACGGCCCGGCAGCTCGCCGCGGCGCTGGGCTACATCGCGCTGAACAACATGGACCGGCTGATCGTCCACACCATGGCCGACGACCTGCGTCTGCTCGTCGAACCCAGCTATGGCCGCGCAGCGGTCCTGCCCTTTCTCGAAGCACTGGAGACCGCCGGAACGTTCGGCCATGACACGCGCTTCGACACCTGCGCCCGCAACTTCGCCCTGCGCCATCGCCGGCGGGGCATGGTGCTCGTCATCTCCGACTTCTTCTTCCCTTCAGGCTTCGAGCAAGGCCTGCAACGCTTGAGCTATCACGGCCACGATCTGTTTTGCCTGCAGATCCAGAGCCTCGAGGAGCAACGCTGCGACCTGAAGGGCGACGTCGAGCTCGAATGCGTCGAAACAGGAGCGACGCAGCAGGTGACCGTCACCGCACGCGAGGCGGCGGCCTATGAGCAGGCGGTGCACGATTGGAACGCGTCGCTGCGCACCGCCTGCGCCCGGCGCGGCATCGGCCTGGTTCACACGACCAGCGACGTGCCCTTCGACCACGTCGTCCAGTCAATCCTACGCCGGGGAGGGCTGCTCACGTGACGTTGCTCAGCCCCGCGTTCCTCTGGGCCCTGGCGGCGCTGCTGCCGCTGGCGGCGGTCTACCTGCTGAAGGTGCGCCCGCGGCGCACGCCGGCGACCGCAATGTTTCTCTGGCAGCGGGTTCAGCAGCAGCGCAAGGCCACCAGCCTTTTCCGCCGCCTACGCGACGCCGCCAGCCTGGTGCTGGTGGCCCTGGCGATGATCGCGCTGGCGCTGGCCATGGCCCGGCCTCAGTTCGGCGACGACGACCGCCGCGACCTGCTCATTCTCATTGACCGCAGCGCCAGCATGGTCGCACGCGACGGCGGCGCCACGCGACTGGCCCGCGCCCGCGACGAGGCGCAGCGCATCGTCCGCGCGCTCGACGGTCAGCAGCGCGCCGCCGTGGCGTCCGTGGCCGGGTCGATCCGCTACCACGCGCCCATGACCACCGACCGTCGCGCGCTGTCCCGCGCCATCGACGCCGTCCTGCCCGGCGCCATGCCCATGCGCGCCGATGCGCTGGCCGAGCTCGCCGAACGCAGCGATTGGGCCGACGACATTCGCGTCGTGCTGCTCAGCGACGGGCTGCTCGGCGGCGGCGAACTGCCCGACGGCGTGGAGCTGCTGACGGTCGGTGGCCCGGCCGATAACGCCGGCATCGTCGCCTGCGACATGCAGCGAATCGCCGGCTCCACGGATCAGCTTGCCCTCTATGTGCAACTGGCCTCGAGCTTTGATGAACCGGTGAACGTCGACCTGCTCATCGAGCATGACGGCGCCGTGCAGCGTGTCGTGCCCATGACCGTTCAGCCGGGGCTCAACGACGGGCAGATGGTGGAGCTGACCGGCCCGGCGGGGCCGTGGCGCGTCCGCCTGGACATCGACGACGCGCTGCCGCTCGACGATGCGGCGTACCTGGTCGTGGCGCGGCCGCAGCCGATCCGGGTGACGGTGGCGGCCGAGGACCGCTACTTCTTTGACCACAGTGTGCAGGCCTTCGCCGACGTGGACCGCTCACTCCAGCTCGTCACCGAGGACGCGGACGTGGTCCTCGCCCAGCGGGCGGAGCCGGCCACCAACGCCCCGCTTCAGGTCATTTTCGCCCCACAGGGCCGAAGCCTGCTCTGGGGCGAGCCGGGTGAGCCGCTGGACGTCGTCCTGCCGCGGCCCCGCGTCGACGATCATGCGGCTCTGCGCTATCTGAATGTCGCGAGCATGAGATTCCGCGGCGCGCGCCGGCTGCACCCGCCCGACGATGCCGTCGTGCTCGTGGAGACGCACACCGGCATGCCGCTGATTTATCAGGTGCGCACAACCGACCGCACGAGCGTGGTGATCAACCTCGACCCGGCCGAGTCGGAGCTGTTCCTCTCCGTCCACTTCCCGGTGCTCGTGCACAACATCGTCAGCCACCTGGCCCGCCGGACCGAGCACCTGGCCAGCACCTACCGCCCAGGCGAGCACGCGCCGATCCCCGGCGGCGGGGCCGACATCACGACCCGTATCGCCCGGCCCGGTGCCGATGAGCCGCGTGCCCTTACCGGCGAGCGCCTTGGCCCGTTGCGCGAGCTCGGCATTTACCAGATGGACAACGATGCCGGCGTCTGGCTTGTCGGCACCAGCCTGGCCTCGCCCCATGAGACGCTCTTGGAGGCGGCGCTCGCCCAGGCCGCGCCACCCGCGATCAGCCGCGGCTGGCCGCCCAGCTCGCTGCTCTTGCTGCTGGCGATCGTCGTGCTCGTGGCGGAAAGCTTGTTGTACCACCGACGCAAGGTTGGCTGACCGTGTCGATCGAGTTGCTCGAATACATGCCGTTGCTCGCCCTCCTGGCCGTGCCGCTGCTGGCCCTGGGCCTGTGGTGCAGCCTCGTGGATCGGCCTCGCGGCCGGCGCCTCGCGTCCTGGGCGCTGCGCGTCGCGGGCGTCGTCCTGCTGGTGCTGGCACTGGCCCAGCCCTACCTGGCCCTGCCCAGTCGGGCGATGCACGTCGTTTTTCTGATCGACGTGTCGGAGTCGGTCGACCTCGACGCCGCGACCGATGCCCTGGCCGAGGTGGACCGTGCCATCGCGGGTCTGGGGCTCGGCGACTCCTGGTCGCTGCTGGCGTTCGGGCGCTCGTTGCGAGCGTACCAGGACACCGATGCGCTGCGCGAGGCGCTCGCCGCCGCGCCGGAAGCCGCGAACGACGATCGGCTGCGCAGCGCGACGCGACTGGGTCATGCGCTGACGGCGGCGCGCCTGGCGCTGCCCGGCGGCAAGGCGCACCGCATCGCGCTCTATACGGACGCGCATCCGACGGATGACGGCGTGGCCGCGGCGCTGGCGGCGTTGGCGGAGCAGGGGGTGGACGTGCGGCTGCGGCGGCTGCCCGGGCTTGGTAAGGCCGAGGCCGCCGTGCTCGACATCGAACCAAGCACGCGCCAGGCGTTCGAGAGCGAGACCGTCCGCCTGACCGTGCGGATGGCCGCAAACACCGCGATGGACGCGGAGCTGCGCATCCTCAGCCGCGGCGCCGTCGTCGCAAGGCAAGGGGTGAGGCTGCAACCCGGCTCAAGGAACCGTGCAGCCGTCGACGTGACGCTGCACGCGCCGGGCCCCACGGTTTGGACCGCCGAGCTCGTCCCGGAGCGCGACCACTTCCCGATCAACAACCAGGCCAGTTGCACGATTCACGTCGCGGGCCAGCCGCGCATCCTGGCCCTGCACGAGCGGCCGCGCGAGCTGCGCCAGTTCGCCCGGGCGATGCAGCGCCAGCAGTTTCACGTGGATGTCCGCCCGCCGCCGGGCCTGCCGCGCACGCTCGACGAGTTGCTGGCCTTTGACGCCGTCATTCTCGCCGCCATGCCGGCCACGGACATGAGCCCGGCGCAGATGCAGATGCTCAAGCGATATGTCGAGGACTTCGGCGGCGGGGTGATGATGCTGGGCTCGGAGGTGAGTTTCGGCCTCGGCGGCTACTACCGCACGCCGGTCGAGGATGTTCTGCCGCTGATCTCGCGCTTCGAGCAGGAACGCCAGCGCGCAACCATGGCCATGGTGCTGGTCATCGACAAGTCCGGCTCGATGCAGGGCACGCCCGTCGCCCTGGCGCGCCAGGCCGCCGCCGCCACCGTCGACATGCTCGGGCCGCAGGACCAGATCGGCGTCGTGGCGTTCGACGGGCAGGCGTACATCATCTCGGAAGTCCGGCCCGGTACCGAAGCCGAGTCCGTCAAGGCCGCCATCGCACGCATCGACGCGGGCGGCGGCACGCACATGTACGCCGGCATGACCGCCGCGCAATCCATGCTCCAGGACGTGGCGGCCCAGATCAAGCACATGATCGTGCTCAGCGACGGCCAGACGCAACCGGCCGATCACCTCGCCCTCGTCGACGACCTGCTCAGCGCGAACGTGACCGTTTCGACGGTGGCGCTCGGCTCGACGGTGGACCGCCAACTGCTGGCCACCATCGCCCAGCGCGGCCGCGGCCGCTACTACGAGACCACAGACCCCACCGACGTGCCCAGAATATTCACCCGCGAGACGACCCATGCCTCGCGGTCGGCGATCCACGAGGACGTCTTCGGCACCGTGCAGGTGGCCGACCATCCCGCGCTGGTCAGCTACGAGCGCGCCGCGCTGCCCGTGACGCTCGGCTACGTCATGACGCAAGCGCGGCCGACGGCGCAGATCCTGCTCGCCACCGACACCGGTGACCCCCTGCTGGCGACGATGCGCTATGGCCTGGGCACCGGCATGGCCTACAGCAGCGACCTAGCCGCCCGCTGGGGCGGCGCCTGGCTGGGCTGGCCGGACTTCGGCGCCTACTGGGGCCAGATCCTGCGCAGCCTCGTGCGCAGCGGCGACCCCGCCCGCATCGTCGTGCGCAGCGACGCCGACGAGAACCAGTGGCGCATCGAAATCCAGCGTCGCGATGAAGCGGGCCGGCCACTCGTCGGCATCGACTGGTCGGCCCAGGTCATCGACGCCTTCGGCCGCAGCGAGAACGTGGCGATCGAACAGCGCGGCCTCGGCCGCTACCACGCGACCATCCCCGTTGCCAACCACGAGCGGTTGGCCCTTCGCCTGCACGACCGTGACCACGACCGCCTGCGGGCGCTGCACTACCACCGGCCCTACCCGGCCGAGTACCGCCTGGACCAGCGGGTGCCCGAAGCCTTGGCGGCGCTGCCGCCGTTCCATCCCTCGGACGTGCGGGCCGACCTGGAGCCCGCGTCAACCCGCCGGGCGCTGATGCCGGCGCTTGTGATCATCGCGATGGCACTGATGATCACGGGCATCGCGCTGCGGCGGATATGACGGCAGGTGGCCGAGCCCGATCGGTGGTCAACACGTGGCAGGAGCCGAGCCGGCCGACGGCGGCGACGCTAAGCCTTTGAGTTTTGAGGGATTTAGCAAGGCAACGCGAGGTGTGGCAACGCCTGACATCGAAAAGGCCGCGGTGGGATTCGAACCCACGACTGGCTTACGCCAAACGGATTTGCAATCCGTCCCCTTGGTCCACTCGGGCACGCGGCCGTCTGATCGCCCCCCAGCTCCTGCGCCACATCATAGCATTCTGCCGCGTCAGGGCCGATCGACGCGGTTGGTGCCGGGCCGGCTTGTCCGCCGGAGTCCTATCCGAGCCGGCCGATTGTGCCAAGCGCGCCGCGTCGCCGGCGTGGGCGTCGGCGGTGCCGGTGGCCCGCAGCGGCTCGGTGGGCGTGCCCATTTCGCCGAAGTGCTGGACGGTGTCGGCTTCCTCGCCGGGGAACAGGTGCCCGTAGGTGTCCATCGTCAGGGTGATGGACGAGTGCCGCATGATCCGCTGTATCCGCTTCGGGTGGACGCCCGCTTGCGCCAGCCAAGCCCCGCAGGTGTAGCGCAGCGCGTGAAAGTCGACGCGCCGGCACTGCGAATCCTTGGCCTTGAGGAAGTTGCTTTCGTCCCGCTGGCGGTGCTCGTCCGGGTCGTGCTGCGTCGCTTTCGCCATCGTCACTTCCCCTTGCCCGGGCCGAGCCGGGCGGATAAACAGCTGGCCGTTGCGTTGCCCGTAGCGGCTGGGCAGTAAGCGTTGGGGATTGGTGGTTCATGCGCCAATGGGCTTGATGAAAACGAAAGTCTTGACCGGGGCCATGCCCGGCTGTCATACTGAGTGCGACGCGGCTCGGGGGGTTGGGGGCCCCCGCCTGTCGCTTGCCGCCGCCAGCGAAGTGGGCTTCGCTTTTGCGTTTTCTGTTGCGTCACGCGTGATTCCCGGGCGAACTCATGCAGGTTATGCGGGAGCGGCCGGCACCCATTTCCGGTGCATTGGAGCACCTTGGGCATTTCGGGTCTGTCTCATTTCCCATCGATGAACAGGAGGCATGCGATGAGCCCATCTGAGCGCGACAGCGCAGCGAAGCGGGTGGGGGGGAACGTTTGCATGATGTGCGTGCTGGTGATGGCCGGCTTGTCTTGTTTGTGGGCGGCGCCGGCTCACGGGGTTCCGATGGTGGTGATTTCGGAATATGAGCGGAGCCCGGGTTTGACGGTGGCTACGGAGGCGTTTTTTGATACGGTCGGGCTGACGGGCACGGGCCGGGAAGAAGTGCAGATCGTTGAGTTCAACCTGAAGTTTTCGGATCGAGCGTACACGCAGTCGGCTGAGATTGCCAAGACGGTGGGGATTCCGGCGGTGTCGCCGTTTCCCGAGAAGACGCTCGTGGCCGTCTATCTCGACGGGATGTTCGACCAGTTCGCGTCGGTTGATCGGGGCGGTAACCCGAGGATGCCGGTGGATCCGCCGGCGAACTGGCTGGGGGAGAGTATTTCGCTGGCCAAGAACAGCCTCGTTGACTTCCCGTGCTGCAGCGGGTTCTCGACGTATACCTTGACGTCGCGGACCGGGCCGGTGGTTGTGCCGGAGCCGGGGAGTGTGCTGCTGATGGAAGCGGGGGTTGTGGGGCTGATGATGCGGCGACGGCGCAAGTGCGTGGGCGGGACGGCGCGAGAGCGGAGATCGAGGCCGGGGTCTTCAGCGGCTTCGCTGCCTGGGGGGCGGACGACGAGCCCGGGCCTGAGAGTGGTGGGTCGGGGCGAGCCCGACGGTGATTTCGTCGGAACTCGTGTCCGTCGAGACGTAGCTGCCTAGGCTTCACCCTTGGAACCCGTTCGGCGGCCTCGATCCGCCAGCCATCGGCCGGCGCGGTCGGCCTCCCGGCTGCCGGACTTGACGCCCGCAGCGCCGGCGGGTTACTCGAACTGCACGCGGCCGGTGCCGGGCACGAGCTCGCCGATGCGCCACACGGTCTCGCCCATGCGGGTCAGCCGGTCGGCGATCGCCTCGGCGAAGTAGGGGCGGACGATCATGACATAGCCGACGCCCATGTTGAAGACGCGCCGCATCTCGGCGTCCTCGACGTGGCCGTGCTTCTGCAGGAAGCGGAACACGGGCGGCACGCGCCAGGCCGTGAGGTCGACACGGGCGTCGACGTCGGGGGTGAGGGTGCGGGGCAGGTTGCCGGGCAGGCCGCCGCCGGTGACGTGGCACATCGCGGCGACGACCTGCTTGACGGTGTAGTGGCGCAGGGCGGCGACGACGTTGGCGGCGTAGATGCGCGTGGGCTCGAGCAGGACCTGGCCGAGGGTGCGGTCGGTTTCGAGGTCGTCGTAGACCTGGTGGAGGTCGAGGCCGGCGTGGTCGATGACGTTGCGCACGAGCGAGTAGCCGTTGGAGTGGACGCCGCTGGACGCGAGGCCGAGCATGACGTCGCCGGGCTCGCAACGTGAGCCGTCGATGAGGCGGCTGATTTCGCAGACGCCGACGGCGAAGCCGGCAAGGTCGAACTCGCCTTCGTTGTAGACGTCGGGCATTTCGGCGGTCTCGCCGCCGAGCAGGGCGCACTGGGCGGTTTCGCAGCCGTCGGCGACGCCCTTGACGAGCTGCTCGCCGACGGCGGGGTCGAGCTTGCTGGTTGCGATGTAGTCGAGGAAGAAGAGTGGCTCGGCGCCCTGGACGACGAGGTCGTTGACGCTCATGGCCACGAGGTCGCGGCCGACGGTGTCGTAGACCTGCATCTGGGTGGCAAGCTTGACCTTGGTGCCGACGCCGTCGGTGCAGGAGACGAGGACGGGCTCGCGGTAGTTGCGCTTGAAGAGGCGCTCGTTGTAGTCGAGGCGGAAGCAGCCGGCGAAGCCGCCATGCTTGCCGAGCACGCGCGGGCCGTACGTCCGCCGCATGTGGTGCTTGATCCGGTCCACCATCTCGTCGCCGGCGTCGATGTCGACACCGGCGCCGGCGTAGGTCAGCGGTCGTCTGGAACTCGATTCGGCCATGCCTACAGTGTAGGAAAATCCGCGTGGTGGTCCGCGCGGCGGCGTAGCCGTCGCTCGCGGAGTGACGCATCGTGTTGCCCGGTGTCCGCGGAGGCCGTGTCGCTCGAGGGCAACGGCTAACGCCCCGCCCCGGTGCCGTGGGCGCTTCAGCTTCGCGTCAGGCTGTATTCGAGCTGCTTGAGGTGAGCCTGGATGCGACGGCGGCGGTCGTCGTTCAGTTCCCGGTGGCCGAAGCGGATTTCGTAGAAATGGTCCGTCAGCGCGACGACGGGGTCGAAGCGGAGCGGCTCGGTCTGGGCGAGCTCGTGGGCGAAGCTCGCCGGGCTTTGCCAGGGCGGGCGGATGTGCCCGTGGCGCTCGAGCATGTCGAGCATGGCGAGGTAGAAGCGCAGCCGACGGGCCAGGCCGCGCCGGCGAGCGCGGGGCAGGGCGGTGAGCTGGAGCGTGGCCAGGCGACGGCGGCGGACGACCAGCAGGCGGGCGATCGTCAGCAGCGCCAGCCCCAGGCCCACGAAGATCAGCCCCGCCAGGGCGAAGCTGACGCCGTCGAACACCAGCAGCCGGCCCAGGTCGCGCAGCCGGGCGATCGACCCGGCAAAGAGCCCGGTCGGCTCGCCGTCGCCGTCGGCAAAGCTCAGCGACGCCTGGACGCGGCCGAGCATCGCCTCGCGCGACGTCTCGTCGAAGGTCACCACCGAGCTGAGCCAGGTGAATTCCAGGTGCTCGTAGAAATCGCGCATGGCGGTGAGCCACCCGCGCGGGGCGTCGCCGCCGGCGGGCGCGTCGGCGGCGGGCGTCGGGTCGACGGTCACCCAGCCGATGCCGGGCCCGGCGTCGATCTCGACCCAGGCGTGCGCGTCCGACTCGCGCACGAGGTAGTAGCCGCCGACCTGGTTGTAATCCTGGGCGAGGTACCCGGTGACGACGCGGGCGCGCATGCCGATCGAGCGGGTCATGGCGGCGAGGGCGGAGGCGAACAGCTCGCAGTGGCCCTGCCGATGTTGGAAGAGGAAGGCGGTCAGCGGCTCCTGGCCAGGCAGGGGCTCGGGCACGTCGAGGGTGTAGCGGTAGTTGGCGCGCATGTGATCGGCCAGGGCCTCGGCGACGGCGACGTCGGCCTGGCGCGGCGGGGCGTCGTCGGGCCGTGTCAGCCCCTGCCGCGCGAGCACCTGCCGGGCATGGCGGGCGATGCGCTCGCGCTGCACCGGCCAACCGCGCGCGTAGCTGTCGGCCTCGAAGAAGAACTGGCCGTAGCGCCCCATGGCACCGCTCTCGTACCACTGGACGAACTCCTCGGGCGGCCGAAGGCGCCATCGCTCGGCGAGGTGGTCGGCGAGGTTGTCCACGCCGCCGGCGGGCCAGAGCACGTCGTAGCTGTTGGCGCCCCACCCGCCGGCGGCGGAGAGGACGTGGTCGTGGGGGTTGAACCGCACGCCGCGCAGCGTCCGGCTGTGGATTTCCATGGCCGGGAGCACGCTGAACAGCGCCGAGCCACCGGGCTGGCGATGGGTGATGCGCGCCCGGTAGGCGCCGGCGTCGCCCAGGCCGTCGGCGAGGACGACGCGCCCGGCGTCGAGGTGCTGATACTGATCGATCTCGCGCACCGGACCCCGGGTCCAGAACTGCGTGCGCTGGTCGTAGCGATCGAGCGCCACACTGCGCAGCCGCCAGGGCGCCCCCTCGCCGGCGAGATCGCGCCCGTTGAGGCTCACCTCGAGATGGAGCACCGGCCTGGTGCTGGTCCGGGTCGGGGCGCCGCCGCCGACGTCGACGCGCTGGCTGAGGCCGGCGCGGCGGGACATCGCGGCGCGGTTTTCGTGCAGGCTGCCGACGTGGTAGTCGTCGACGCGCGGCAGGAGAACGAAGACGAACGCCGCCGTGGCCGCGCAGACGAGCGCGACGGCGAGGCTGGTGACGCGAAAGTGCAGGCGATAGCGCGGGCCCGCCACGGGATCGGGCGGCTCGACGGGCATCGATCGGCCGGCGGCAGCCTGCGTGCGCTCGTGGACGCCGTCGCTGGTGACCTTGAAATGGAACAGCAGCAGGCTGAGCAGCGCCAGGGCGCTGTAGAGGGCGAGCAGCACGCCATAGACGATCGACACGCTCAGGACGCTCGCGGCGGCCATGAGCAGGAGGCTGAGCATGAGCAGCGAGACGTATTCACGGTTGGATTTGCGGCTGTAGAGGAGGACGACCTGCAACCAGAGGGTGAAGTGGCTCATGGCCAGCAGCAGGTCGTTGCGAAAGTGGAGGGTCTCGGCGGCGAGCCAGAGTGTGGCGGCGAGACCGCCGAGGTTGGTCGCCCATCGCGGCAGGGGGGTGCCCCAGGGTCCCTCGGCGATCAGCCACGCCAGGGCGGCGAGCGCGCCGGCGATCAGCAGCAGGCCGAGGTTCTGCGACGCGACGCCGAACGCCAGGATGCCGAGCAGCACCTGGCCGAACGCCACCCGGCGAAACTGCCGCACCAGTGTCTTCAAGGCAAGCATCCTCCAGCGGCGGCCCGCGCGTGCCTGTTACCCGCCGGTCGCGTCGTCGATTCCGCGTGCGAAGGCCTCGACGTGGCGCTCGAGCTCGTCGGCGGCGAGGACGACGGCCCGGCCGCGGCCGCGCACGCGCCCCTGACGATAGGCGGCGGCCCGGGCCGCACATCGGCACACGACCACATTAGGCTCCACCCCGGCCCCCGCCCCCGCCCCCGCCCCCGCGAGGCCGGCCCGTTCACCTTCGTGATCAGTATGGTCCTGCTCGATCTCCAGCCGCGCGAGGGCTTCGAGCATGCGTCCGCGATGGGCCTGGCTCTGGCGGGGCGAGAAGCTGGGCGCCGGTGCGCCATGCACCGCCAGGCCGACGCGGCGGCTGTGAAACCGCGTCTCGCAGATGACGGACGCGGCCAGGCTGATCGCCCGCTCGACCGCCTCCGCGTCCCCGCCACCACGGCCTTCCCCGCCACCTTCGTTGTCGGCGTCACCGCTGCCTGGGTGGCGGGGCGGGGGTGGTGGGGATGGTGGGGACGTCAGGTCGAGCAGCAGCATCAGGCGGGGCGGGGTGGGCTGGGTGAGCTCGCGGCTGACGAGCGTGCCGAGGCGGGCGGTGCGCTTCCAGTCGATGAGCCTGAGCGGATCGCCGGCACGGTAGCCGCGCAGGCCGAAGAACTCGCCGTCGCCGCCGCCGCGGTCGCGCTGGCGTTGGCTGGCGGCGTCGAAGCGGGTGGCGACGTGGGTGACGAGAGGGCGTTCGAGCCGATGGATCGTGGGGTAGATGAGCGTGCGGGCTGGCTGCTCGATGGCGACGCGCTTGCGGAGGATGCCGAAGGGGAAGGAGCACTCGACGACGATGCGTTCGAGCTCGAGCCAGCCGCGGCGGCGCGGGTGGCAGAGGGTCTGGGCCTGGATGCGCTGCCGGGGGCCGACGTGCAGAAGCCAGCCGCGCGGCCGGTCGCTCAGCCGCGGGGGGCGCTCGGCGACGGGCCCCTCGCGTCGCCAGGCCCGGGTGCGTCGGCCCCAGGTTTCCATGACGACGACGCTGAAGGCGGGCAGCCAGGTGGCGTTGGTGACCTGGTAGCGCAGAACGAGCGGCTCGCCGACGACGCCGCGGGCGGGTTCCACCCGGCGGACGTCGACGTGCCGAAGCACCTGGGCGGCATAGCCGGCCGAGACGATCAGCCCGCCAACCATGAGGCCCAGCGCCCAGAAGAGGAGGTTGGCCTGCGTGTAGAGCGTCGCCGCGACGAGCACACCGCCGATCGCCAGGTAGGCGATGCCGGCGGGGCCAAGCTCAATGCGCGAGCGTCGTGCACCCATGAGACCTCATCAACAAGCCGCTGCGGCTTCACGAGAATCGGTTGAACGACGAGCCAACGAGGGGCGGAGCAGGTTGCTCAATCCATGTAAGGCTGGCCGAGCCGCAGCGTCTGCTCGAGGATGTGCTCCTCCTGCGTGTGCTCGGAGCCCTGCCCCGGCGTCAAGACGATGAGCACGCGCTTGCGGCTGGACGGCACGCGCAGTTGATCGACGCTCGGGCGATAGCCTTCGCGGCGCGCCGCGACCTCGACGTCGGTGTGGAGGAAGCCCGCGCCGGGCGTGTTGACGTCGATGACGAAGCGACCGTCAACGCCGGATCGGTCGCTGCCGACGGGTTTGGCGCGCATCGTTCCGGGATCGAGCGTCAGGTGGATGAGGGTCCCGGGGACGCCGGCTTGGCCGAGCCTCGCGTCGTCCCGGTCGACGACGAGCACGGCAGGGCGATCGCCCTCCACGACCCGCCCCTGGATCTGCCCCGTGCTGCACCCGCCCAGCGCGGCGGCGGCAGTGGCGGCGGCGACCAGCAACATCAGGCGCAAATGCTTGACCATGACTGCATTGTACCACACCCGAGCCGGGCGACGCCCAGTGGTCGGGGCGTTAGCGGGGTCAGAACCGACCGGCGGTCAGACGTCCAGGGCCTCGGCCTCCTCGGCGCGGTCCATGATGAAGCGGAACCGCGCCGAGGCGTCGCGCCCCATCAGGTCGCTCATCACGCGGTCGGTCTCCAGCGCGTCGGCGATCTCCACCCGCAGCAGGCGGCGCGTGCGCGGGTTGAGGGTCGTCTCCCACAGCGTCTTGGGCATCATCTCGCCGAGGCCCTTGAATCGCGTGATCTCGACCTTGGCACGCCCGTCGCCATGCTCGGCGAGCACGCGCTGGCGGTCGTCGTCGTCCGCGGCCCAGTGGGTCTCCTTGCCGATGTCGATGCGGTAGAGCGGCGGCAGGGCGAGGTAGACGCGGCCGGCTTCGATCAGCTCGCGCATGTGGCGGTACAGAAACGTCAGCAGCAGGGTCGTGATGTGGTGGCCGTCCGAGTCGGCGTCGGAGAGGAGGATCAACCGCTGATAGCGCAGCCTGGAAAGGTCGAACGCCTGGCCCACGCCGCAGCCGAGCGCGGTGACGAGGTCGGAGAGCTCCCGGTTTTCCAGGACCTTCTTCAGCGACACCGTCTCGGTGTTGAGCACCTTGCCGCGCAGGGGCAGGATGGCTTGGCGGGCGCGGTCGCGGCCCTGCTTGGCGCTGCCGCCGGCGGAGTCGCCCTCGACGATGAACAGCTCGGTCTCGGCACGGTTGGAGCTGGAGCAGTCACTGAGCTTGCCGGGCAGGTTCAGGCGGTTGGACGTGGCGCTCTTGCGCGAGACCTGGGCCGAGGCGGCGCGGGAGGCTTCGCGGGCCCGGGCGGCGAGGATGATGCGGTGGACGATCGCCTCGGCGGCGGAGCGGCTCTCGTTGAGCCAATGCTCGAGGCTCTGGCGTACGGCGGCGTCGACCCAGCTCTGCACCTCGCTGTTGTTCAGCCGATCCTTGGTCTGGCCCTGGAACTGGGGGTCGGCGATGAAGATGGACAGGACGCCGGTGAGCCCTTCGCGGATGTCCTCGGCGGCGATGGTGACGCCGCGGGGCGTGAGGCCGTGGGTCTCGATGTAGTTGCGCAGCGCCTTGTTGAGCCCGCCGCGCAGCCCGACCTCGTGCGTACCGCCCGAGCCGGTGGGCACGCCGTTGACATAGCTGCGGACGTGCTCCTCGATGGCCTCGGTCCATTGCAGCACGGCTTGAACGCGTCCGTCGGCGTCGCGCTCGAGGTGGAAGGGGGCGTCGTGGACGGGGCGAAGCTCGCGCTCGTCGCGGATCGTCTTGAGGTAATCGAGCAGGCCTTCGCGGTGCTGGAATGTGTAGCGCTTCGAGGCCGGCTCATCGTGGAAGGTGACCTTGACGCCCTTGTGCAGGTAGCTGGTGACTTCGAGGCGTTGGCGGATGAGTTCGGCGTCGAACTCGGTGCGCGGGAAGATGGTGGGGTCGGGATGGAAGTAGATCGTGGTGCCGGAGCCGCGGGCCTTGCCGAGCTTCTTGAGCTTGCCGATGGCCTTGCCCGCGGAGAAGGTCATCTGCCACTCGTGGCCGTCGCGGCGGACGGTGGCGACGAGCTTCTTGGACAGGGCGTTGACGACGGAGGCGCCGACGCCGTGCAGCCCGCCGGCGGTCTTGTAGCTGTCATGCTCGAACTTGCCGCCGGCGTGGAGCGTGCCGAGGATGATCTCCAGCGCGGGCTTCTTGTGCTTGGGGTGGGTGTCGACGGGGATGCCGCGGCCGTTGTCCGCGACGGTGATGCTGGTGGTGTCCTTGTGGAGGGTGACGTTGATCTCGCTGGCGTGACCGTTCATCGCCTCGTCGACGGCGTTGTCGAGGATCTCCCAGACGAGGTGGTGCAGCCCCGCGGCATTGACGCCGCCGATGTACATGCCCGGGCGCTTGCGGACAGGTTCGAGGCCTTCGAGGACGGTGATGTCTTTGGCGGTGTAGGTGGCGGTCATTTCTCATCCGTGAGCGATTGAAGAACGTCGGCCGGCGTCCGGCGGCCGCGGGTGGTGCGGTCGAAGTCGCTGTCGAAGCTCACGATCTGCAAATCATGAATCTCCGCGATCAGATGGTGGTACGCATCATCGAAATCGAGCCGCTGCGATCGGCACGTGGCGGCCAGTTGTGCAAGCTGCGGCGGCGACAGCGCAAGCATGGCGACCTGCTGCCCGATCATGCTGTCGTGAAGAAAATCACCATAACGGTCAAGCTGCCCGAACCGCGCCAGGATCAGCCCGACCGAATGCACGGCATAATCTGTGACCGCCAGTTCCGGAGGCGGCACCGACTCCAGAAAGCGGCGGACCTCATCCGCACGCGACCGGCTGCGCAGCACCTGCAGCCAGATGTTGGTGTCAACGAGGTAGGTCATCGCCACCGTTCATCACCTGCCCCCGCCGTAGGCGGCTCGCCTCGTTCTGAAGCTCCATCGCACTCATATCCACATGCTCAAGGCAACCCGCCCATCGCTCGGTCCGGAGATGATCGGCAGCGGTCGATCGCCCCGCATCCCTCAGGTGGGTGACAAGCTCAACGGCCCGACGCTGTTGCTCCGGCGTCATCCGCTCAAACGCTTCATTGAGCTTGCGCTTGAGTTCCGCGCTCGCTTCAGCCATGGCTGCATCTCCGAGATCAAGTGCAACGCCAGTTCCTATCGGCCGGCCACGTCGGGCCGCCGCACATTCCCATTATAGACGCAGCCACGCCCCACCCTGATCCGCCCCGGGCCCGCTCGCCCGCAGCATCGCCAGCAGCCCCTCCGGCACGAGCCGCGGCTGATCGCTCGCCAGCGCATCCACCGCCAGCCACTTCACGTCCAGCGGCTCACCGCCGTCCACTTCGCCCTGCCCTACATCATCCCCGAAAGATCGTCTCGCGATCCACAAAGCACAACGGGTTGCCGAAGGGATCGTGGCAGTAGAACGAGCGTTCGCCCCAAGGTTGCATTGCAATGCCGTCCCCTGCCATCGCGAAGCCCGCCGCCCTCACACGTCTCGCGGCTGCTTCCAGGTCGGTGACGGCCAAATAAACGTGCTCCGGGTTCGCGCTCGGCGCCTGTTGGTCGCCGTCCGCTAGAGCATCGTAGCACGCCAGGATCGTCCCCCCGCAGTCAAAGTAGTGTCGTCCCGAGGAGACGCGCGTGCCCGGGGCTCCAAGCACCTCGCTGTAGACGCGCGCCGCATGCTCGATGTCCGAGACCGGCACGATCACACGATAAAGATGGACGCCAAACACATTCTGGCTCGCATGCTCCAACGCTTCGCCTCCCGACACCCCAGCGTGCGATGCGCCCAATGGCTCTAAGCCCAAAGCCCGTGGATCCCGACCCGTGGGCCCCCGCCGCCGCGCGTCTGTCTGCCGGCTCACACCCGCCCCACCGCCTCCACCAACAGCCTCACGCCGTAGCCGGTCGGCCCCTTGCCATAGACGCCGCCGCCGTCGCCGTCGCTCTCCGCCTTGGCCATGCCGGCGATGTCGATGTGGGCCCAGGGCAGCGTCGGCATGCGCTGGGGCGCATCCTCGCCGACGAAGTAGGACAGAAACGCGCCGCCCTGGAGCGGGTGGCCGTCGCGGCCGGCGGCGTTGAGGATGTCAGCGTGCGAGCCGCGCACCTGCTCGCGATGCTCGTCCCACAACGGCAGCCGCCAGAGCTTCTCGCCGCTGCTGGTCGCGGCCTGCTCCAGCGCGGCCGCGAGTGCGTCGTCGGTGGCCATATAGCCGGCGCAGAAACGCCCCAGCGCCACGACGACGCCGCCGGTGAGCGTCGCGAGGTCGATCACGGCGCGGGGCTTGTAGCGCTTCGTCCCCCACGCCAGGGCGTCGGCGAGGATCAGCCGTCCCTCGGCGTCGGTGTTGCCCACCTCGACGGTCACACCGTTGGCGAGGGTGAGGATGTCGTCGGGGCGGAAGGCGGTGTGGTCGATGAGGTTTTCGGCGGTGGGCACGACGCCGACGACGTGGGTGGCGAGCTTGGTGCGGGCGATGGCCTCCATGGCGCCGATGACGGCCGCGCCGCCGCACTTGTCGTACTTCATGCCCGCCATCGAGGCGCCGGGCTTGATGGAGTAGCCGCCGGTGTCGAAGGTGACGGCCTTGCCGACGAGCATGACGGGCCCGCCACCCCCGCCACCGCCGCCGCCCCCGGCCCGCTGGCCGCCTTTCCATGTCAGGACGATCACGGCGGGGGGCGTCGAGCCGGCCCGCCCGACGGCGAGCAGGCCGCCCATGCCCAGCTCCTTCGCCTTGGCGGCGTCGATGATGGTGCAGGTCAGGCCGGCGTGCTCGCGCGCCAGCCGACGACACTGCTGGACGAGGTAGCGTGGGTTGGCGACGTTGGGCGGGGTGGCGGCGAGCTCGCGGGCGGTGCGCTGGCCATGCCCGACGGCCAGGCCGCGCTCGAGACCGTCCGTGAGTTCCGCCGGGGCCTGCAGCGCCAGGGCGTCGCCTGCGTCGTCCTTTTTCGAGCCGACGGCCGCGCCCTTGAAGCGGTCAAAGTTGAAGGCCCCGGCCATGAGCCCCTCGGCCAGCGCCTGGCCCAGCCCGTCGGTCGCCAGTTGCTTCGCCTGCTCGCCGACGCCCGGCGCGGGGTCGACGCGCAGCCGCTTGACGCCTGCCGCGTGGGCCGCGCGCGCCAGGCGGCTGCCGGCGGCGCGCACGGCGTTGGGTTCGAACCGCTCGGGCTTCCCCAGGCCGCAGATCATCACCCGTCCGGGGCCGGTGGTGGGATAGAGCGTCGTTATCGCGCCGCGATCGAGGCTCAGCTCTTGGCGCGCCAGCGCGGCCGTGAGCGCCGAGCCCGTGGCCGCGTCGAGCTCGCGGTAGCCGGCGGGGAGGTCGGTGGTGGGGTCAGGGAGGAACACGGCCACGGCGTCGGGGCGGGCCGTGCTGCGAACGAGCGTCATCTTGCGGTACATGGGCGGCTCCTGGAGCGTAAAGCGTAGCAGGGGGCTCGTCGATCGCGAATCGTCCGGGTGGGCCTTGCGCCGGCGCCACGCGGGCGGCATAATGGGGGCAGGAGTACCACCATGACGCAGACCGACACCATGCAGACGACGCCACGGACGCTGACGCCCGACCGCATCGACCACTTCCGCGAGCAGGGCTTCGTGCACATCCCCGGCATCATCAACGCGGAGGAGGTCGAGCGGTTCCGCGTGGCGGCGCTCAGGATCTATGAGACGCAGGAGGGGCTGTCCGCACGCGATGTGTTCTCGCAGCACGTGAACGTCTGGCGCGGCGATGAAACGATGCGCGAGCTGACGCTGCATCCGAACGTGGCGGGCGTGGCGCGGAAGCTCGCGGGCGTGTCGCTGCGGCTGTGGCACGATCAGATCCTCGTCAAGCGGCCGCACAACAACACGCCGACCGAGTTCCACCAGGATCAGCCCTACTGGCCGCACGACGGCTCGCCGAACCCGATCTCGGCGTGGATCGCATTGTGCGACGTGCCGGTGGAGCGCGGGTGCATGAGCTTCCTGCCCGGCTCGCATCGCCGGACGGACCTGGAGCGGCAGGATCTGAGCGACGCGCGCAGCCTGTTCGGCATCTGCCCCGACCTGCAATGGTCGCCGCGCGTGACCGTGCCGCTCAAGGCGGGCGACTGCACGTTTCACCACGGCCGCTGCGCGCACATGGCCAACGCCAACGAGACGGATGAGCCGCGCGTGGCGCACGTGGTGATCTACATGGATGCGGCGGCGCGGTATGACGGCAAGGGGCACGTGGTGACCGACCCGCTGGGGCTCAAGCTGGGCGACGCGCTGGCGGGGGAGATGTTCCCGGAGCTGGGGTAGCTGGGGTAGCTGGGGTAGGGGGGGTGGCGGGGGTGGCGGCAGGTTCGCACAGCGGGCCCTGCGAGAATGCCGCCGGAGCGCGGGACCTGTTCAGGTCTCGTCCTCGTCCTCCGGCGGCGGGGGCGTGATGCGCGTCGTGTAGGCCTGGGTGTGGCCCTCGCCACGGACCATCTGCGTGTAGCGCACGCTGCCGTCGAGGAACAGGAGGTTGACCTGGTCGCGGTCGTTGTGGGCGTGGGCGCTCCAAGGCGAGGCGGTGACGGCGTAGTACCACTGGGCGTCGCCGGCGAGGATGACGCGGCTGTGGGAGATCTTGACTTCGCTGATGCGTCGTGGCCGGCGCTGGCCTTGGCCGACGGGGCGGTAGAGCAGGGCGCGGTTGGCCATGTAGCTGTTGCCGTGCCAGTCGAAGGCGGTGTGGCCCTGGGTGCCGCCGGCGACGGTCGGGTGTCGGACGCCGCTGTCCTCGGGGCAGAGGAAGACTTCGGAGACGTCGGTATCGACGATGGCTTCACCGACGTAGGGGTTGAGCGGACGGGTGGCGTGCTGGAACTGGACGGGGCTCAGCGACGGGTGCTTGCCGCCGTAGTGCCACTGGAGGTTGTCGATGGCGCGGGCGTAGAAGGGGAACTGGCCCTGGCTCTCGGCGAGGTGGGCGTGCCAGGCGGTGCCGAGCTGGCGCTGGTTGCTGGCGCAGAGGGTGACGTTGGCATACCGCCGGGCGGCTGCGAGGGCGGGCAGCAGCAGGCTGATGAGCAGGCTGATGATGGCGACGACGACGATGAGCTCGATGAGTGTAAAGGCGCGGTCCCGCCGGGGCCTGGCGGGGCGAGGCGCAGCCGAGGTTGTGCGTCGCAGTCGCCGCATGGGATCTATTTTACCTCACGCACCGAGCAGGGGTAAGGTGATTTTTGGATCGGCGCGGGGGCCCGCCCTGGCTCCTCCCTCAAGGGAGGGGGGGCTGGCGACCTGGTGCCCATGACCTCGGCGCACGCTGCGCTCCTCCGCGGCCTCTGCGCGAACCCTCCGGCTCCGCTTGCGACGGCCCCGGACCAGCGGCGAGCGGTTTGCTGGGGCGGTGGCGCAAGGCTATGATGGCGGATTACTCGACGCCGCTCGGCGGGCGTGGCCGCGAGGCTGCGCGTTGGCCGGCGTCCCGGTGCGTTGAGCCGGGGCCACCGAGCGGGAAAGGACGACAAACGATGGCTGACGGTGACCTGACGCTGTATGACGGCTTGTTCCTGATGAACCCCGAGGCGGTGGGGACCGACTTGGCGGGGGCGATCAACCGCGTGCGCGAGATTCTCGAGCGCCACGGGGCCGAGATCGTCTCGCTCCGCAAGTGGGACGACCGTCGCCTGGCGTACCCGATCGCGGGACAGAAGCGGGGGCTTTACATTCTGTCGCTGTTCCGGATGGCGGGCGGATCGATCGCGCCGATGGAGCGCGACTGTCAACTGAGCGAGGAAGTGGCCCGCGTGATGGTGATCCGGGGCGACCACCTGGGCGAGGTGGAGATCGAGCAGGAGCGCAAGGCGGCCGAGACGACGCAGGCCGAGGCGAATCTGCGCGGTGCGGGCGAGGAAGGGGAGGCGGCGAGCGCCGCCAACGCTCCAAGAGACGCCCCCGCCGAGCAGGGTTGAGCCTGCCGACAAGAGCCGCTTGTGCACAACCGACTGGAGCCGCTGCGATGCCGAATCTGAACAAGGTCATGTTGATGGGCAACCTGACGCGCGACCCGGAGCTGCGTTACACGCCCAACAATACGGCGGTGACGAAGCTCGGTTTGGCCGTCAACCGGCGGTGGCGCAACCAGCAGACCAATGAGCAGCAGGAGGAGACGACCTTCGTCGACTGCACGGCGTTCGGGCGCACCGCCGAGGTGCTCAACGAATACCTGCGCAAGGGCCGGCCGGTGTTCATCGAGGGCCGGCTGAAGCTCGACCAGTGGCAGGACAAGGAAGGCAACAACCGCTCCAAGCTCGAAGTGATCGTCGAAAGCTTCCAGTTCATCGACAGCCGCGGCGGGGGCGGCGGCGGTGAGCAGGGCCGCGGCTACGACCAGCAGCAGGGCGGCGGCTCGCGCCAGCCGGCGGGGGCTGGTGGGGGCGGTGGTGGCGGGGGTGGTGCGGGGCCGTCGGGTGGGGGGGACGGCGGGCCGGGACATCAGCCCGTCGATCCGGACGATATTCCGTTCTAGGCTCCGCCGGTATAAAGCTGGGACCGTCGGTCCCGGCTTTGTATGAGTGATGAACCAGTGATCGCATGATGGTGTGCGGCGGTTGACGGTGTTGTCGACCGGCCGGCGCCTAACTTCAACTTCAAACAGAAGGACATCATGGCCAAGCAGATCGAATTGCTGTTGCTCGACAACGTCGACAACCTCGGGATCGTCGGCGACGTGGTCAAGGTCAAACCGGGCTACGCGCGGAACTTCCTCGTGCCGCGCCAGCTCGCCACGGTGCCGACGCCGCGCGCGATCGAGCGCCTGGCCGCGCGCCGGGCGCAGGTCGAGGCGGAGATGAAGCAGCTGCGCGAGGCGCAGGAGCAGACCATCGCGCGCCTGGAAGCTCACGAGATCACGCTCGAACGCGCCGCCAACGAGCAGGGCGTGCTGTTCGGCGGCGTGTCGCAGCATGACATCGGCGAAGCGCTGCGCGAGGCGGGTTTCGACATCGAGGATCGCTTCGTCCGAATCGGTCAGCAGATCAAGCGGCTGGACAGCTATATGATCCCGATCGTCATCGACAAGGAGCTGCGCACGGAGGTCAAGCTCTGGGTCGTTTCCGACAAGCCCGCCGAGGAGCTCGAAGCCGAGGCCGAGGAGTCCGGTGAGGGTGAGGAAGCGGCGGAGTGATTTCTGATTTGTGATTGCTGATATCGGATTGGGATGGCGCGATCGTTGTGCGGGCCCGCTGTCAGCGGCGCGCGAGGTGTCGCCGCACGAGTTCGTATGCGCCGGCTTCGAGCAACTCGCCGGTGCGGCGGATCGATTCCGCGGCGGGCAGGTCGGGGGCGAGCACGTGCCAGGACTCGAGGCCCAGGGCCTTGAGCGCTTCGGGGTGTTCGCCGACGGCGCCCACCAGGGCGACGGTCGGGACGTGGTGGCGGGCGGCGGCGCGGGTGACGCCGGCGACGGCCTTTCCCGACAGCGACTGCCCGTCGAGCTTGCCTTCGCCGGTGATGCACAGTTCAGCGGCGGCGACGCGGCGGTGGAAGTCGACGGCCTCGAGGACCAGCTCCACACCGCGCTCGAGCTTTCCGCCGAGCAGGGCCAACGCTGCGGCACCCATGCCGCCCGCGGCGCCAGCGCCCGGCGTGTGCCGCACGTCGAGGCCCACGTCGCGTTCGATGAGGTCCGCGAGGTGTGCGAGCGCGCGGTCGAGCTCCGGGATTTGCGCGGGTGTCGCGCCTTTTTGCGGGCCGTAGACGGCCGCGGCTCCGTCGGCGCCGAGCAGGGGATTGGTCACATCACAGGCGACGACGAGCTTGGTGTCGCGCAGGCGCGGATCGCGCGTGGACAGATCGATGCGGGCGATGGTCGGCAGGTGCGCGGCGGTGAGCGGCTGGGTGATCGCGCTGCCGGTGTCGTCGATGAACCCGACGCCGAGCGCCTGGGCCGCGCCGGCGCCGCCGTCGTTGGTCGCGCTGCCGCCGATGCCGAGGATGATGCGCTCGGCGCCGGCATCGAGGGCGGCCTTGATGAGCTGGCCGGTGCCATAGGTGGTGGCGTGGGCGGGGTTGCGCCGGGCGACGGGCACGAGGGGCAGGCCGGAGGCGGCGGCGAGCTCGATGACGGCGGTGGACGGCTGGCCGACGACCTGGCCGAGGCGGCCCCACGTGGCGCGGACGGGGTCGTTGAGCGGGCCGGCGACGGTGGTGTGGCGCAGGCGCCCGGCCGTGGCGGTGACGAGCGCGTTGACGGTGCCCTCCCCGCCGTCGGCGACGGGGCAGGTGTCGACATCGACATCGGGCGCGGCGCGGCGGCAGCCGGCGGCGATGGCGCGGGCTGCGTCGGCGGCGGAGATCGCTTCCTTGAAACTGTCGGGGGCGGCGATGATTCGCATCAGAGCCGGAGATCGCTGTCTGGTACGGAGGTGTGAATGCGCCCGGAGGGAGTCGAACCCCCAACCTACGGATCCGAAGTCCGTCGCTCTATCCAATTGAGCTACGGGCGCAGCTGCGCGACGCTTCGCCAGCGTCAATGTGCCCAAGTCTACCACGAAGCGGTGGCGGAGTCCCGGCTGGCACGAAAAGAAGGGGCCGGCGGCCGGGCGTCGATGGACATGGCTCCACCGCGTGCTATTCTCCGCGATCGGGTGGTCGCCCTCGCGAAGCTGCCTGCCCCCGACTCCGCGGCATCTCCCCTGCAACGACGTGACCAATCAGGAGCCGGCGATGCTGCGGATTCACGAACTGGACGTGGCGGCGGGTAAGCCGGCGATCGTGCTGATCCGTGGCCTGTCGGTCACAGTGGCGGCGCGGCAGGTCGTGCTGGTGACCGGCCCGTCGGGCTGCGGCAAGACGACGCTGCTGCGCGCCGTTGCGGGGCTGGTCGATCCCGTCGCGGGGCAGGTGGATCTGGACGGCCGCGACGGCGATGCGATGGGCTGGCATCATTTTCGTCGGCAGGTCATGCTCGTGGGGCAGCGCCCGGTGCTGCTGGAGGGCACCGTGGCCGACAACCTCACTACGCCGTTCGCCTACCGCAGCGTCGACCGGCGCTATCCGGCGAAGGAGGCCAGCGCGACGCTCGCCACGCTGGGCCTGGAGCCGGGTCACCTCGAGCAGGAGGCCCGTACGCTGTCGGAGGGTCAGCAGCAGCGGGTGTGCCTGCTTCGGGCGCTGCTGCTTCGGCCGCGGGTGTTGCTGCTCGACGAGCCGACGAGCGCGCTGGATGATGCGACGACCGGCCGGCTCGACGCGCTGCTGCGACAGTGGGTCGAGACGAACGGCGCCGGCGTGATCATGGTGCGGCACGACAGGGAGCGGGCCCGGCGCATCGCGGATCGGGAGGTTGACCTTCAGCCTCACCTGGCGGGTCAGCGAGAAGGGGTGTTGGCATGACGGGGACGCTCGCGACAGCGGCGGCCACGTCGGCGGTCCTGCCCGTGGGTGTGCTGCAGTTGTCGCTTGCTGCCGGGCTGGTCCTCGTCGCGGGGCTTGTGAGCCTGCTGCTGCGCCTGGGCCTGGAGTGGCGGCTGGCGATCGCCGCCCTTCGCACCGTGGTGCAACTGCTGCTGATCGGCTACATCCTGCGCTACGTGTTCGTGCTCGAGAACGTCTGGCTCCTGGCGGGCGTGGTGACGGTCATGGTGCTCGTGGCGGGTCACGCGGCCGTGCAGCGCACCGAGGCGCGCTTCGCCGGCATGCTGTCGGTCTCGCTGATCGCGCTGGTGGCCAGCTCGCTGCTGACGACGTGGATGGTGACGCGCCTGGTGATCGGCGTTGAGCCGTGGTACCAGCCTCAGTACATGATCCCGTTGCTGGGGATGATCCTGGGCAACAGCCTGACCGGCATCTCGCTGTGCCTGGACCAGTTGCTCGGCGCGCTGAACGACCGGCGCCACGAGATCGAGATGGAGCTGGCGCTGGGCGCCACGCGATGGGAGGCGGCACGTCGGCCGCTGCGCGACGCGGTGCGGCGAGGGATGATCCCGACGATCAACGCGATGTCGGTGGTCGGCATCGTGTCCCTGCCGGGCATGATGACGGGGCAGATTCTCGCGGGCGTCGACCCGCTGCTGGCGGTGAAGTACCAGATCGTGGTGATGTTCATGATCGCCGCGGCGACGGCGCTGGGCTGCATCTTCGTGGCGCTGCTCGTTTACAGCCGATTGTTCAACGCCCGGCACCAGTTGCTTGCCGCGCGGATCACGAAGCGCTAGGCGCCGTCCGAAACGGGTGCGGCTGGTGGCCCAGCGCGATGGGCGGATTACCGCCGGGCGGCGGGGGTTGCGGTGTCAGCCGCCGGGGGCGAAGGCTCTGGCTCGCGGATGCCGCGCAGGTAGCGGAAGTAGTCGGCGTCGGCGCTGACGATCCAGGTCATGTCGTCGCCGATCGCGTCGCGGTAGCTCTCGAGCGTGCGGAAAAAGGCGTAGAACTCGGGGTCGGCACCGAAGGCGCGGCTGTAGGTGGCGGTGGCTTCGGCGTCGGCGCGGCCGCGGATCACCTCCGCCTGCCTCCGCGCCTCGGACCGGATGGTCGCCAGTTGGCGCTGCGTCTCGCCGTCGATCTCGGCGGCGCGGCCCTGGCCCTCGGAGCGGAACTGCTCGGCCATGCGCTGGCGCTCGGCGATCATGCGGGCGAAGACCTGCTCCTGGACCTGGCGGACGTAGTCGACGCGCTTGATGCGGATGTCGACGAGCTCGACGCCGAAGTCGGGCACCTCCCGCTGCGCCGTGGCGAGGATGGAGCGCACCAGTTCGCCGCGCCCCATCTGCACCCGCTGGAGCAGTTGCTGCTCCTCTTCCTCGGCGGCGACCGGGATGCGCTCGAGGTCGGCCTCGGTCACGTCCCAGTCGCTGGAGCGGACGATCTCGGTCAGGTCAGTTGCGGAGATGTGATCGCGGGCGACCGAGTCGAGGATGTCGTTCAGCAGCCGGATCGCCCCGTCCTTGTCGCGCACGCGCTGGTAGAACATCAGCGGGTCGACGATGCGCCAGCGGGCGGTCATGTCGACGGAGATGAACTGCTCGCCGCGCGTCGGGATCTGGTTCGGGTCGCCGTCCCACGACTGCAGCCGCCGGTCGAAGCGGCGCACGTTCTGGATGAAGGGCATCTTGAAGTGCAGGCCGGGCTCGACGACCGGCTCGCCGTGCGGTTTACCGAACTGCAGGACGATGACCTGCTCGGCCTCGTCGACGGTGTAGGCGGCGCTGTAGAGGAGCAGTCCGCCGAGCGCGAGCAGCGCGACGACGAGGACCAGGGTGGTGGATGTCGTGCGCGAAAGCATCAGCGATCTCCCGTGCGCTGCCGCGGCGGCAGGGTCTCGTCCGTCAGGTTCAGCAGCGGCAGCGGGCCCGGCTGACCGGGCTCGACAACGTACACGCGGCGGATGCGCGGCACGACGTGCTCGGCCATCTCGAGGTACAGCCGACGCCGCGTCACCTCCGGTGCGTTCTGGTATTCCGCCAGGATCGCACTGAATCGCTCGGCCTCGCCGCGGGCGCGGTTCGTCCGCTCCGTCGCGTACGCCTGGGCCTCGGCGATGACCTGCAGCGCCTCGCCTTCGGCGCGGGGCAGCACCTGGCTGCGGCGGGTCTCGGCCTCGTTGATCAGCCGCTCGCGCTCCTGCTCGGCCTGGTTGACCTCGTTGAACGCGGGCTTGACGGGTTCGGGCGGCGTGACGTCCTGAAGCTCGATCCGCCGCACCACCACGCCCATGTCGAACGAGTCGAGGATCTCCGCGAGCTCGTCGCGCGCCTGCGTCGCCACTTCGACGCGCTTCTCCGTGAGCACGTCGCTGCCGAGTTCGTTGCCGACGATGCGGCGCATCACGGCCTCGGAGACGTCGCGGATGGCCTTTTGCGGATCCTCGACGCTGTGCAGATAGCGGTTGGCGTCATCGACGCGGTACTGCACGACCCATTCGACGTCGATGACCTTCAGGTCGCCGGTGAGCATCAGCGACTCGGCGCGGTGGGTGGGCTGCTTTTCGTACTGTGTGCGGCTATCGGTGCTCACGGTGCGGAAGCCGAACTCCTGCGTGAGCTGCCGCTCGGTGGGGACGAAGTAGGCGCGATCGATGCCGAACGGCAGCTTGAAGTGCAAGCCCGGGCCGCGGATGGCGACGACGCGGCCGAAGCGCTTGACGACGGATTGCCCCTCGGGTGCGACGGTGTGAACGCTCGTCCAGGCGGCGATCAAGGCGACGACGAGCAGGACCGCGAGGATGGCCAGCGGGACAACGTGGCGGAAGTCCATCTGGGCGAACTGGCGCTCAAACGACCGGAAGTCAATCGGATTGCGATCCATGGGCTCGAATCCTTTCCATGGGCCACAGGCTATCTGATCGCGGCGCGGCGGACAATGAAGCCGGGAGGTCGACGGAGAGGTGGAGGGGGCCGCTGCGGCTGGCAGTGGGTGTTGAGCGGGTCCAGGGGGATGATCTGCTAGACTTCGGTTGGAACGGTGTGTCACGGGTGGCTTGCTGAACGGTGCGCGGGCGGCAGGGGCGGGCACTGGCGGACAAGCCGCCAGTGGCACCCGGCGTACCGTGGCACCCGCCGTATCGTGGCACCCGTGGATTGGAGCAGAGCGTGAGTGTTGTGAAGTTTGGCATGATCGGGTGCGGGGTGATCGCGGGGTGGCATGCGAAGGCGGCCGCAGCGTCGCCGCACACGACACTGGCGGCGGTGACGGACCTCCGGCCGGAGGCGGCGAGTGCGTTCGCCCGCGAGCATGGGGTCGCGACGGTGCACGAGAGCGCGGCCGCGCTGCTGGCGGACCCGGCACTGGATGCGGTGATCCTTGCGATGCCGGTGAAGGGTCGCACGAAGCTGGCGATCGAGGCGCTGCACGCGGGCAAGCACGTGCTGCTGGAGAAGCCGGCGGCGATGAACGCTGACGAGGTGGCGCAGATCGCCGCGGCGCAGCGCGAGGGGCTGGTGGTCGGGTGCTGCTCGTCGCGGCAGCGGTTCCTGCCGTCGGCGGACAAGGCGACGGAGGTGATCGCGTCAGGTGTGCTGGGCCCGCTGCGCGTGGTGCGTGGGCGGGCGGTGATGCCCGCGGGCGGCCCGCCCAAGTCGCCCCCGCCGGTGTGGCGCGTGCGCAAGGACCTCAACGCCGGGGGCATCATGTCCAACTGGGGCGTTTATGACCTGGACTACCTGCTGGGCGTGTGCGGCTGGCGGCTCGTGCCGCGGCAGGTGCTTGCGCAGGTGTGGGGCGTGTCGCCGCAGTTCAGCCACTACGTCGCGGAAGGCTCGGACGCGGAGACCCACGTGGCCGCGCTCGTGCAGTGCGAGGGCGGCACGGTACTGACGCTGGAGCGCGGCGAGTTCCTGCCCACGGTGAAGGAGACGGCGTGGCAGGTGATCGGCGAGCGCGGGGCGCTGCGCATGACGATCCTGCCAAGCGAGCACAACGAGCTCTGGCTCGACGAAGCGGACGACGAGCAGGGCGTGGTGTCGAAGTGCATCTGGCAGGGCGCGGAGACGTGGGATGTGCCGCACCACGGCCCGGTGCGCGATCTCGCGGAGGCGATCCTGGAAGGCCCCCCGCCGCGCACGGGCCTGGCGCAGGCGATGGTGATTCAGCGCATCACCGACGCGATCTACGCTTCCGCCGAGTCGGGGCAGGCCGTGGCGATGGAGGATGTTGCGCTGGCGCGATGGCACGAATAGACGGGTGCCACAGCGTGTTCCGGAGGGCAAACCCTGTTCCCCCTTTGGCGAGTGATGACCATGCTCAAGTACGCCTTCATGACCTTTTCGACGCCGCAGCAGACGCTCGACGAGCTGCTCGCCACGGCCGCCCGCTACGGCTACGCCGGTGTTGAGCCTCGCGTCAGCGGGCAGCAGGCGCACGGGATCGACGTGTCGCTGGACGCGACGCAGCGGGGGAATGTCCGGGGGCGATTCGAGGCCAGCGGTGTCGCGATGTGCTGCCTGGCGGTGTCCAGCCGCTACGCCGACCCCGCGACAGTCGAGCAGGAGGTGCGCGACACGGCCGCGTTCATCGATCTCGCCGGCGACCTCGCGTGCCCGCGCCTGCGCGTCTTTGGCGGGGCGTTGCCGGACGGCGTGAGCCGCGACCGCGCGATCGCGCAGGTCGCGGACGCGCTGACCAGCGTGGCGGCACAGGCGGCGGCGCGTGGCGTGACGATCTGTCTGGAGACGCACGATGCATGGACCGATCCGGCCCATGTCGCGGCGGTGATGGAGAAGGTCGCACACCCCAACATCGCCGTGAACTGGGACGTGATGCACCCGGTGCGGGCGTCGGGCTCGACGATGGATGAGGCGTACCGCGCGCTCAAGCCGTGGATCCGGCATGTGCATGTGCACGACGGAGTCAACGACGAGAGCAAGCTGATGTTCCTGCCGATCGGCGACGGGGACTTCGACCATCGCCGCGTCGTCGAACTGCTCGTGGGCGACGGCTACGAGGGGTACGTCAGCGGTGAGTGGATCAACTGGCAGCCGCCCGAGACGCACCTGCCGCGGGAGATCGAGACGCTCAGGGGTTACGAGCAGGCGCTGGTGTAAAGGGGCTCGCCCTGCCGCGGCTCATCGCCCCGCCCACACCCCCGCCACCCCTGCCACCCCTACCTCAGCGCTGCCCGTGATGTGCGGCAGGGTGATGGGCACGCCGTCGTCGCACAGCGCGCCGAGCACGGCGAACGCCATCGCCTCGCGCGCTTCGCAGGCGATGCCCAGCTCGTCGGAGAGCAGCCACCGGTTCGCGTCCGTGTCGCGGCGCTTCATTGCGGCGACGAGCGCTGCGTTGCGGGCGCCGCCGCCGGCGACGATGACGCGGGCCGGGGCGTGGGCCTCGACGTACGCGTGCGTGCGGTCGGCGATCGCCTCGACCGCGGACGCGAGCACGCGCTCGGCTGTGGCGTCGGGCACGGCGGCGAGGATGCGTTCGACCAACGCGTCGAGCGTGGCCGCGGTGAGCTGCTCGCGTCCGAGTGATGTGTCGGGCCCGGGCGCCGTAGGGATCGCCGCGGCGATGAGCGCGACGAGAGCGTCGTCGGCCTCGCCCGCCATCGCCAGCTCGCCGTCGCGGTCGAACCGCGTGCCGGGCTTGAGCCGCTGGATGAGGCCGTCGAGCAGGAGGTTGCAGGTGGTGATGTCCCCGCCCTCGATCCTGCCGGCCCGGCCGCCCCAGGCGGTGTAGTTGACGATCCCGCCGAGATTGAAGACCAGCCCCGTGTCGCCGCCATACAGGATCGGGTCGGCGATCGGGGTGATCGGGGCGCCCTGCCCGCCGGCGATCAGATCCGCCTGGCGCAGGTCATGGACCACGGCCACGCCGAGGCGGCGGACGACTGGCCACGGGTCGAGCAACTGCCACGACAACCCTTCGCCGGGCAGGTGACAGATCGTCTGGCCGTGGGCGGCGACGAAGTCGAGCGTCGCATCGTGCGGGAGCGACGCCCGGCAAAGCGCGTCGATCGCGTCGGCGTGCAGCTCCCCCAGCCGGCGGGCGGCGCGCAGGTAGGCCCGCGGCGGCTGCGCGTCCCCGCGCGCCAGGATGAGGAGGTCGTCGCGCAGCGGGCCGAGCGGTTGGCTCGCGTGGGCGACGAGCGCGGCGGTCATGCCCAGGCCGCGCCCGGTCACGCGCGCGAGCGCCACGTCCAGGCCGTCGAGGCTGGTGCCCGTCATCGCCCCGGCGATCCACCGCACCGGGCCGGGGCCCGCGCTCGTCATGATGCGCCCTTTCGGCGGCGTGTGTGGATCGTGAGCCCGGCGAGGTCGCGGTCGGCGCCGGGCGTGAGCAGGCTGACGACGTAGCCGGCCGCGATGCAGACGCCCCAGCCGATCACCGAGTTGAGGAATCCGCTGACGGGCGACCAGAGGGCGGCGCTGACGACGGCGGCGGTCGCGACGCCCGCGCCGGCGAGCGCCCCGGCCGCGGTGGCGCGGGTGGTGATGATGCCGAGCGTGAACATCCCCGCGAGCACGCCGACGACGAGGAAGAGCCAGCCGAGGAACGCGTTGAGCAGCCCGGGCAGGTCCATCGCGGCGACGAGGCCGGCGCCGGCGATGCCCGCGACGCCGACGGTCAGCGTCGCCCAGCGGGCGATCCGCATCCGTCGGCGGTCGTCGGCACGTGGGGCGCAGGGGGCGTAGAAATCGGTGACCACGGCCGTGGCGATGCTGTTCATCGAGCTGTCGATCGTGGACATGCCGGCGGCGAACACGCCGGCGATCACGAGCCCCGTGAGGCCGATCGGCAACTGCGCGATGAGAAAGACCGGCACGATGGCGTCGTCGTGATCGACCGCGGGCAGCAGGTCGGGGTGAGCGGTGTAGTAGACGAACATGGCGGTGCCGACGGCGTAGAAGAGCAGTTGCACCGGCACGCCGCCCACGGCCGCGAGCCAAAGGGCGCGGTTGGCGTCGCGTGCGTCGCGGGTGGTCATGTAGCGCTGGACGAGCGACTGGTCGGCGACGTAGGCGTTGAACTGGCTCATGCCGTAGCCGAGGAAGATGACCCACATCACGGCCGCGCCCGCGGTCGGGTCGAAGCCGGGGTTCCAGAGGGCGAGCTTGTCGTGCTCGCGGGCCACGCGGAAGAACTCGGCGACGCCGCCATCGAGGCTGGCGATGGCGATGATGGTGGCGGCGAGGGCGCCGCCGATGAGGACGATGACCTGCATGACGTCGGTCCAGATGACGGCCTCGATGCCGCCGAGCAGGGTGTAGGCCACGGCGAACGCGCCGATGATGACGATGCTCAACGCCAGCGGCAGGCCGACGGCTTCGGACAGCACCAGGGCGGGCAGGACGAGGACGATGGCGGTGCGGCCGAGGTGAAAGACGATGAAGATCGCGCTGCCGAGCAGCCGGACCGGGCGGTTGAAGCGCTTTTCGAGGTATTCGTAGGCGGTGGTGAGGTCGAGCTCGCGGTAGACGGGGATGAACCAGCGGGTGACGAAAGGCACGGCCGCGACGCCGGCGACCATGCCGACGAGGTAGGCCCAGTTGGTGCGGTAGGCCATGGCGGGGATGGCGATGAAGGTAATGGCGCTGAGCCCCGTGCCGTAGAGGCTGAGGCCCGCCGCCCACCAAGGGACGCGTCCGCCGCCGCGGAAGTAGTCGCGCGTGGTGCGCTCGCGGCGGGTGAACCGCGCGCCCACGCCGACGGCCACGGCCAGGTAGGCCAGGATCACCAGCAGGTCGAGCCAGGCGAGGCGCATGGGCGGATGTTACCGTCGGCGTGGTCGCTGGCGTGCTATGCTGGCATGCACGTTTCGCCGTTCTGCTGGAGGTCCCCCATGCGACACGCGATTTCTGGCGTCCTCATCCTGGTCGGCCTGTCCGCGCCGCTCGTGGGCGGCTGCGAGGCGGTCTCGAACCGGTCGCCCGACACGGCTCGTGGTTCCGCCCGCGACGCGACGAACGCGCCGCCCGCTCCCGGCGCGTTCCGCGAGCGCGACGGCGTGCTGAGCATCGAGGCCGAGCACTTCGCCACGCGGGCCCCGTCCACCTTCGCCGGCTACGAGCAGGAGCACACGTGGGAGCCGGCGACCGACCGCGACGGCTTCAGCGGCGAAGGGTTCATGCTCGTGCATCCGGACGAGCGCACGGAGGACAAGCAGGGGCCCAACTCGCCGCGCGACGCCTCGGGGGCGGCCATGACGTACCCGGTCCTGATCGCCACGCCAGGCACCTACCACGTTTTCGTGCGGGGGATGTCGATGGGGGGCGAGTCCAACGGCCTGCACGTCGGCGTCGACGACGAGCTGGCCGGCCGGGAGGCGGGGGCGTCGAACATGTCTGGCTTCCGCCCGCACCACGCGTGGGTGTGGGAGAACCAGCGCAAGCACGACTACGAGGGCATGGCGACGTTGGAGCTCGACGCCGGCGAGCACACGCTGTCGATCTGGAACCGCGACGACGGCTTCCGGTTCGACAAGATCGTGCTGACGCTGGCGGACGAGCGGCCCGAGGGCACCGGCCCGCCCGAGAGTCCACGGGCCGAGCGATGAGGCGGCCGCCGCTGCTTTGTGCCGCCGCGACGGGTGACGCGGGTGGCCGCGGGACCTATAATCACCTTTTACGGTTGAACCGCCCGCCCCGCCTCGGCCTGTTCAGCCGCCTCCCCGCCCGACTCTCCGGACCCGACAATGAAGCTCACCGACGAAATCAAGCGTCGGCGGACGTTTGCGATCATCTCGCACCCCGACGCCGGCAAGACGACGCTCACCGAGAAGCTGCTGCTCTACGGCGGCGCCGTGCAGCTTGCCGGGTCGGTCACGGCGCGCAAGCAGCAGCGGGCGACCACCAGCGACTGGATGGAGCTGGAGCGCAAGCGCGGCATCTCGGTCAGCTCGACGGTGCTGCAGTTCGACTACGCGGGCCATCGCATCAACCTGCTCGACACGCCGGGGCACAAGGACTTCTCGGAAGACACCTACCGGGTGCTGACGGCGGTGGACGCGGCGGTGATGGTGATCGACGCGGGCAAGGGCATCGAGGCCGAGACGCGCAAGCTCTTCGAGGTCTGCCGCCAGCGCGGCGTGCCGATCTTCACGTTCATCAACAAGCTCGACCGTCCGACGCGCGACCCGCTGGAGCTGATCGACGAGCTTGAAAGCGTGCTCGGCATCCAGGCCTACGCCATGAACTGGCCGCTGGGCGCCGGGCCGACGTTCAAGGGGATCTACGACCGCGCCACGAGCGAGGCGCACCTGTTCGAGCGCACGGCTCACGGCAGCTACCGCGCGCCGGAGCAGGTGGGCGGGATCGATCACCCGCTGATCCGCGACCGCCTCGACGCCGACACGCTGGCGGTGGCGCGCGAGGAACTCGAGATGCTTGACGAGGCGGGGGCGGACTTCGATCTCCAAGCCGTGCACGCCGGGACCCTGACGCCGGTCTTCTTCGGCAGCGCGATGAACAACTTTGGCGTGCAACTGCTGCTGGATCGCTTCCTGCAATGCGCGCCGGCGCCGTCGGCGCGCCAGGCTCGGGTCGGCACCATCGAGCCGATGCATCCGAAATTCTCCGGCTTCGTCTTCAAGATCCAGGCGAACATGGACCCGAGGCACCGCGACCGCATCGCGTTCGTCCGCGTCGTGTCGGGCAAGTTCACGCGCGAGATGACCGTCACGCACGCCCCCACCGGCCGGCAGGTGCGGCTGTCCAACGCCCAGGCGCTATTCGGCTGTGATCGCGAGACGGTCGAGGAAGCCTACCCGGGCGACGTCGTGGGCATCGTCGGCGGGCGCGACTTCGGCATCGGCGACACGCTCACGGAAGATCCCGACATCGTCTACCACGAGATGCCGCGCTTTGCCCCCGAGTGCTTTGCTTACCTGCACAACCCGACGCCCGCGCAGTACAAGCGGTTCGACCAGGGCGTCCGGCAACTGCTGCAGGAGGGTGTCGTCCAGCACTTCGAGCTGCCGCAGCGCCGGCAGAAGGTGGCGCTGCTGGCCGCGGTCGGGCCGTTGCAGTTCGAGATCGTCAAGTATCGGCTTGAAAGCGAGTACGGCGCGACGTCGCGGCTGGAGACCGCGCCGTGGTCGATCGCGCGCTGGATCGTCGACCCGTCTGCCGTGGCGGTGGACGCGCTGTACCTGCCCGGCGGCGCCGAGCGGGCGGTCGGTCCGCAAGGGGAGCCCGTGCTGCTCTTCGCCGACGCCTGGCAGGAGCGCTACTTCGCGGAGCGGAACCCGGATGTGACGACGTCGCACCACCCGACGCGCGCCCCCGCCACCCCCGCCACCCCCGCCCCCTCCGCCTCGACCGCGCCCGGCGTGGCATAATCGCCGTTCCGGGCTTCGCCCCGCATGGTGCATCGGCAGCCAATGGACGACCGCGGCCACATCCTGCTCAGTTTCTACGGCGACGATTTCACCGGCTCGACCGACGCCATGGACGCCCTCGTCCGCGCCGGCGTGCCCACGACGCTTTTTCTTCGCCCGCCCGACGCGGAGCAACTCGCCCGCCACCGCGACGCGCGGGCCGTCGGCGTCGCCGGGCTGACGCGCAGCATGTCCGCTGACGCGATGATGCGCGAGCTGGACCCGGCGCTGGGCAGCCTCAGCAGGCTCGGCGCATCGCTGCTGCATTACAAGGTCTGCTCGACGTTCGACTCCTCCCCAGCCGTCGGGTCGATCGGCCGGGCGATCGAGATCGGCCGGCAGCACGTCCGCGCCCGCTGCATTCCGCTGCTCGTCGGTGCGCCGGCGCTGGGGCGTTACACGGTGTTCGGCAATCTGTTCGCGCGCAGCGGCGGGGACGCGGCTGTGCATCGCCTGGACCGCCACCCGACGATGAGCCGGCACCCGATCACGCCGATGGACGAGGCGGACCTCGCCCGTCACCTCGCGCGGCAGACAAGCCTGCCCATCGCGCTCTTCTCGATGCTCGACTACGCGGGCTCGCCGGCGCAACTGGACGCGCGGCTGGACGCGCTGCTGGCCGGCGCCACGCCCGAGCGGCCGCGCATTGTCCTTTTCGACATCCTCGAGGATTCCCAACTGCCGATCATCGGGCGGCTGCTCTGGCAGCGGGGCCAGCGCGAGCCGATGCTGGTGGTCGGCTCGTCGGGCGTGGAGTACGCCCTGGCCGCGCATTGGCGCGAGGCCGGGGTGATCGATGCGGATGCGCCGGCCATGACGTGCGCGTTGGCGTCGCGGGTAATCGCGATCTCCGGCAGTTGCTCGCCGGTCACCGCCCGGCAGCTCGATCAGGCCGCGGCGCAGCGGGGTTTCGCGGAGGTGCCCGTCGACATTGCGCGTCTCGCGAGCGCAGAGGCGGCGGCGCGCGAAAGTGACCGCGTCGTGCAGGCGATGGTTGAGCATGTCCGCGCCGGGTGCTGCCCCATCGCGCATCTCGCCCGCGGGCCGGACGATCCACGCATCGCCGAGGCGCGGCAGAGAGGCATCGGCCCGGCGTCGCTCGGGCGCTGGCTGGGTCAGCTCGCGTGCCATGCCGTCGCCGCCGCGAAGCCCCAGCGCGTCATCGTCACGGGCGGAGACAGCTCGGGCCACGTGGCGCGGGCGCTGGGGATCGAGGCGCTGACGATGCTCGCGCCGCTTGCCCCCGGTGTGCCGCTCTGTCGTGCCCACGGGCCGCGCGCGGCGAGCGCCGGCGACATCGAGATCTGCTTCAAGGGCGGGCAGCTCGGCGGCGAAGACATCTTCGCCGCCGCGCGACGCGGCGGGCAGGGGTGATATGATCTGCGGCAGCGCCGGGCGGCGTTCTCGCAGTCAAGCACGTTTTTTTCAGTTGCGACCTGCCTTATGAGCTATGTGTTCGGCTATGGATCATTGATGAGCCCGGCGAGCGCGAACGTGACGCTGCAGCGGCCCGCACCGCCGAGCGACCTCGCGCCCGCGACGCTTGCGGGGTATCACCGCGTCTGGAACGTGCTGACGCGGCGGCGCTTCGTCGGCGACGACGCGGCGTCGGCGGTCGTGGTGCTCGGCATCGAGCCGGCCCCGGCGGTGCAGATGGTCGGCACACTCCTGGCCCTCAAGGACGACGAGGAGCTCGCCCGGCTCGACGAGCGCGAGGCCTGCTACGACCGCATCGACGTGACGCCGTGCGTCCGGCTGGCCGCCGGGGCGACGGTCGCGGGCGGCGTGGTGGGGGGTGTGGCGGGGGGTGTGGTGGGGCCGGTCTGGACCTACCTGCCCCGGGCCGAGTGCACGGTCATCCCGGACGGCGCGGTCATCGCGCAGGCCTACCTCGACGCCATCGCCGAGGGCTGCCGCCTGCAGGGCGAGGCGTTCACCCGGCAGTACCACGACACGACTGTGACCCATCGCTGGCGCGTGCGTGACGGACGCACTGAGCGCGTGGGCGACGCCGACCCCGGGGCGGCCGTGCGCTCGCGATGGTGATCGCGCCAGGTTCTGGCACGCGCTGCACACGGATGGATGCACGACGAAGGGATTGTCTCATGAAGGTGTTGAAGCTGACCCTGCTCACAATGACGCTGGCCCTTGCGGCCGGCGGGGCGCGGGCGGACGAGCCCGGGCCGTGGCGCGTCATGCCGATCCGCTCGCATGCGGAGCTCGAGGCCGGGCTGATCGGCGGCGAGGCCGAGCAGCATCCGCAGGGCATCGCCCGCTCCGCCTCTCACCCGGACGTGATCTACCTCTCGCACGACGTGGGGCTCGTCTGGCGCAGCGACGACAACGGCCGAACGTGGGACCACGTCCTCGGCGAGGGCATGCATGCCCGCATGGGCCAGTCGGTGGCTGTCGACCCGGTGGACCCGGACGTCGTGCTCGCCGTGATGGACAACGCGTGGGACTACTTCGGCCGCGATCACACGGGGATCTATCGCTCGACGAACGGCGGGCGCTCCTGGGAGCTGACGCTGAAGACGCAGACGCAACACCAGCGCACGCACCAGGAGAACCTGGCCCACGCGGCCGGCGAGGTCGATGCCGACGGCGCGCGCCTCTGGTACGCCGCCTTCGCGACCAACGGCCTGTATCGCTCGATCGATGCGGGTCGGGAGTGGCACCGCCGCAGCGAGCTCGATGACCACGAGCGGGTCTACGGTGTCGCCGTGCATCCAGGCGACGCCGATCGCCTCTGGCTTGCCTCGAGCGAGGGCCTCTTCGCCAGCCGCGACGGTGGCGGGACGCTCGAGCGCGTCGACGTCTTGCCGGATGGCGGCGTCGGGTCGGTGCGGATCAACCCGGACGACCCGGCACAGCTCGACGTCGCCGTGATCGGCGAGGGGCTTTACCGATCCGAGGATGGCGGCGCGAGTTTCGAGCAGGTGCTTGCCTTCGACGCGATGTACGTCTTCGTGCACGCCGACAGGCAGGTGCTCTACCTCGTGGGCCAGCGCGGCTCGGGGACGCGCGTCAGCCACGACGGTGGCCGGACGTGGCATGAGCCGCGGATGGTGCCGGCCGCGGGGCTGGGACGCGATCGTGGCTCGTGGAAGTTCGATTTCGACGGCCCGCACTCGGCGGTGCTGCCCGACCCGCGCGACGCCACGAGCGCCGTCGGCTATTCGCGCGCCACGCTCTGGCGCACCGCGGACGGCGGGCGCACCTTTGAAGACAGCTCCACACTCTGGACCGGCTATGCCTGGGGTTGGTACACGAGCGCCGTCGCGTTCGACGTGGCCGATCCCGACCGCTTCGCCTTCTTCCTCTACGACGTGGGCATGGTGTTGACGGACAATGGTGGCATGTCGTTTTCCCGCGGCAGCATCCCCTGGGCATGGCGGCGCGACGGGCTCGTCGACCATTCGGGGATGTACGCCGGCGACATCAGGCCCGAGCCGGGCTCCGACGTCATTCTCGCCGCGGGCGGCATCTACTGGAACAGCCGCCTGATGCGCACCGAAGACGGCGGCGGCGAATGGAACCTGCTCAGCGAGCGGGACGATTCCGACCGCTACCTCTACGTCGCCTTCCACCGTGACGAGCTGGACATCGTCTACGCCCATCGCGATCGATCCACCGACGGGGGGCGCACGTTCAGCCGCATCGCATCGCTTCAGGCCTACGACGCGTTCATCGTGGGCATGGCGCCGACGCGCCCTGACACCGTCTACGCGATCGACGGCGACCGGAAGAGCGTGCTGCGCAGCGACGACCGTGGCGAAACGTGGCGCGTTTACGTGGCCGTGGACTGGCAGCTCGCGCCGTTCGATCCCAAGCCGACGTTCCTCGTCGACCCGACGAACGAGGACCGCATCTACACCGTCGACCGTCGCGGCGACCTGGCGGTGTACGACGGCGAGTCGTGGCGGAGCCTGGATGTGCTCAAGCACGCGGGCACGAGCGGGGGACGCAACTTCATCCGCGCCGTCGCCGTCGACCCGCGCCACCCGGACGTGATCTATGTCGGGACGCATTCACCCGGTCGGCCGTTCATCTTCCGCTCCACCGACGGCGGCGAGACGTGGCAGGACATCAGCGGCAACCTCGGGCGGTTGGGTATTGGCGGCCTGGCGGTGCACCCGCTGACCGGCGACGTGTTCGTCGGCGGCATTGCCGGCACGCGCGTGCTCGCCCCGCCCTACGACAGCCCGCGGTCGATCTACGGCCGGCTGCCCGACGATTGGCGGATGTACGAGTTCTAGGCGGTGTCCGAAAGCGTCGTTCGACGGGTGCCACCAGTGGCACACCTTTTTAGGACGGAGCCTAAAGCGCATGCGGCAGCTTCGTCGCGTCGAGGGTGGCACTGACAAGCGGAGTCCGCGGAGCTTGTCCGTGCGAACGACGTCAAACACTGACAAGGCCGAAGACGGCCTTGTCAGTGGCACCCGCCACCCGCCACCCGCCACCCGCCACAAATCAACGAGACGCTCCGTCGCGCTTCACTGCAACAGTTCCAGCCGTTTGCTCGCCTCGCGCTTGCCGAGGCTGCGCACCTGGCCCCACGCGGCGAGCTGCTGCTGCCGCGGGCTCGTCTTGCCGTTCTCCCAGTTGTAGATCGTCAGGCCCGAGACGCCCACGAGTTTGCCGTAGTCCTGCTGCGACAGGCCGAGCTTGCTGCGATGAGAGCGAAGCCATTTCGGTGAGAACCGCACGCGATCCGCGCTGTCCGCCGCGGGCGGCTGCGCGACGCGCTTCTGCTCCTGCTGGCGGAGGAATGCGAGGTCGCGCGTCAGTTGGGCGACCTGGCGCTTGAGGCTCGCAATATCGCGGCGATAACGCGCCGAATCGTCGCGCAGCTTTTTGGTCTCGGTGCGTATTTCCGACCTTGCGAGGCGTCGGATTTCCTGCTTCAACGTTTGGGCGAGATCGGCCATGGGCGATGTCCTTGCAAAAGGGGATCGGCGTAACCGGCATTATAAGCCCTCTGCCGCACGCCTGCCCCCGACACGGCCCGTGGCGGCGGCAGTATACTAGCGAGCCGCCGGGCTGCGCATTCATCACGAGGCAGTCGAACCATGCATGATTCAGCCACCAGCGCGCGATCGCGATGCAATTCTCGGACTGCGGGACGCGGCATTCCGCCCATCATGATCGGCGCCTTCGTGATCGCGGCGCTCGCCGTCGCGTGGGCGCTGCTGCAACTCATTGGCGGTGGTGTGGGAACGAACCGCGGTGACGAGCCGCGTGTGACCACGCTGCAATGGGCGACTTCGGCCGTCGGCTCGGGCGGGCACCGCGCCAAGGTCGCGCTGATGACCGTCCTCAACCGCCAGATGGACGACTACCACATCGACGTCATGCCCACGCCCGGCGCCGTCGCGACGATCCGCGGCTACGCGAGCGGCGAGTTTGACGGCTACTACGGCGCGGACATTGCCTTTCACGAGTTCGCGCGCAATGCCGGGCGGTTCCGGGGCGTTCGCGACCGCGCCGAGCGAGAGCCGGTGCAGTCGTTCTGGGCTTACACGATGGAGGTGGGCCTCGCCGTGCGCAGCGCCGATCGCGAGGCATACGACGGGTGGCGCGATCTCGACGGCCGCCCCGTCTTCACCGGGCCCGCGCCGTGGGACGTGCGCGCCCACCTCGAGCGCGCGCTCGAGGTGCTTGGCGTCGAGCACCGCTACCGCGAGCTCGACACCGGCCTCGCGGGCAGCGCGCTGGCGGGCGGCAGCATCGACGCGTTCATCGCCTACACCGTCGCCGAGGCGTCCGTCGCCCCGTGGGTGGCCGAGGCGCAGCTCGCGAGCGACATCGCGATTCTCAATCCCAGCGATGAGGAGGCCGCCGCCCTCGCCGCCGCGGGGCTCGAGGTCGTGCGCGTCGATGCGGATGTCTTCCGCGGCGACGTGGGCGTCGACGAGGTGCATCTCGTGCCGTTCTTCTACGGCTTTCATCTTGGGCTGGAAGTGCCGGCCGACGACGTCTACCGCATGCTGACGATCATCGAGCGCCACGCCGCCGACCTCGCCGCCGCCGACCCCGCGTTCGCGCAGATCGCTCGCGACATGCCCGGGATGCAGCGCCGCGGCGTGGCGGCGTCGGTCGAGAGCGTGCGCGTCCACCCCGGTCTGGCACGCTACATGCGCGAGCGCGACGTCTGGGACCCGGCGTGGGACGGCCGCATCGCCTCAGCCCCGCAGGCAGATCAACCCGATTGACCGAGCCACACGACGACGACCAAGCGGCTGATGCAGCCGACGGATCGAGCGCCGCGCCGCCCTGGTCGCGGCGGATCGCCACGTGGCTGTGCCACCTCGTCGCGGGCGTGTTCTTCGTCTACCTGTCGCACTACTACATGACCGGCGGCGCGGGCCCGACGGTGCTCGCCGTGTCGATGGTGCCGACGGCGATCGCCCTCGCGTTTCTCAACGACGCGCGCCGGGGCGAGCTCTACCCCGCACTCGGCGGCTGGGCGTCACTCGCTTTCGCGGGCGTGTATCTCGGCATCTGCATCGCGGCGGCGGTCTACCTGGTCGTCGAGCTCGACGAGGTGCGCATCTATCGCATGGGTCTCTGGAACACGTGGGACCTGCTCGCCGGCGGCGCGGTCGCCGTGCTCGTGCTGGAGTACACGCGGCGCAAGTATCTGACGCTGTTCTTTGTCAACGCGGCGCTGATCGTCTACGCGGTCTATGGCCAGCTCGTTCCGGGCATGTTCCAGCACCCGGGCATCTCGTGGCGACGCGTCGTCAGCGCCGTGAGCCTCGAGATGAGCACCGGCGTCTTCGAGCGCCTCGCACAGCTCGGGCTGACGTTGATCGGCTCGTTCATCCTCGTGCTCAGCGTGCTGCGCGCCTTTGACGTGATCGAGGCGATTCTCAAGGCCAGCGCCCGCCTCACCGCCCGCTCACCGCGTTTGCTCCCGCAGGCCGCGGTCATCGGCTCCCTCGGCGTCGCGGCGGTCAGCGGCAGCGGCGCCGCCAACGCCGCGACCACCGGCAGCGCGACGATTCCGGCGCTCATCCGCGCCGGCTTCCCGCGCGTCCGCGCCGCCGCCATCGAGACCGCGGCGTCCATCGGCGGCCAGCTCATGCCCCCGCTCATGGGCATCGCCGCCTTCATGATGGCCGACTTCATGGGCGTCAGCTACTTCGACGTCGTCGCCCGCGGCTTCGGGCCCGCGATCATCTACTTCGTCGGCGTCGGGCTCGCCGTGCACCTGCTGGCCGGGCGCTACCAGCGGCGAGCCGTCGTCCCGGCGGTCGAGCCCATGCACGCCATCGACTGGCTCAACATCGCCGCCTACGTCATCGGCCTCGCCGTGCTGATCTACCTTATGGGCCCGCTGCGCCGCCCGCCCATGAACGCCGCCCATGCCGTGTTCCTGGGCCTCGTGCTCGGCCTCGGCGCGCTGCACCTGCTGCGCGGGCTGCGGCAGGGACGCTGGAGCCCCCGCGAGCTCGCGCGCCCGTTCGCGCGCACCGTCCATATCTTCGCCATCACCACCGCCGAGCTCACCGTCCTGCTCGCCACGCTCGGCATTCTCACCGCCACCTTCACCGTCACCGGCGTGCCGACCAAGGTCGGCGTGCTCGTCATGGAGCTCGCCGAGGTCCACGTCGTGCTCATGGTCCTCGTCGCGTTCGCCTTCGGCTACCTTGTGGGCATGGGCCTGCCCGTCGCCCCCACGTACGTCGTGGTCGCGGTGGTCGTCGGGCCGTTCATGATCCGCGCCGGCATCGATCCGTGGGTCGTCCACTTTTTCGCGTTCTTCGTCGCGGTCTTCGGTGAGCTGTCGCCGCCCACGTCCGTCACCGCGGCGGTCACCTCGCGCATCGCCGAGGCATCGTTCCTGCGCACCATGTTTGCGGCGCTGAGCCTCTGCATTCCGCTGATGCTCATGATCGCCGGCGTGTTCACTCGCCCCGAGCTGGTCGTTCACGTCGGCTGGCAGCAGCTCGCGGGCGTGACGCTCGTCATGGTCGCGACGCTGGGGACGATCGTCGCCATGCAGGGGAGGCTTCACGCCCACCGAGGCGTTGACCGCACGCTCCGCGCGCTGCTCGCCGCGCTCGCCCTCGGCACGCTGCTGCATCCGGACAACCGCGTGGCCGCCACGCTCGCGGCGTGCGTCGTCGTCGGCCTCGTTGCCGGCAGCATCCGCGCCTGGCGGACGCGCGCACCCGCCCAGCCCGCATAAGCTTCGCCACGCCCGGCGGGCGCCGGTTTCCGCGGGAGCCTCGCCGCGGTACCCTGTTTCTGCTTCAGGAGATCATCCTTTGTATCCACGTTCATGGTTTGAGCAGAAGTTGAGCACGCTCGTCACCGGCTGGTACGACGTGCTGTTGGCCACTTCCCCGAGCGGCGCGGTGTGGGAGCCCGCGGGCGGCATCACCATGCCCAACTTCGTCTCGCGCAGCGGCCGGCAGTGCGACGGCGTGACGCGCATGCTGCCCGCGCTGGCGGCTTGGACCGCCCAGCCCGGGCCCGCGCGGCCGCTGCCCCTGACCGACGGCCGGGAGATCGACGCCCGCGAGCTCGTCTTCAACGCCTTCGTCCACGCCACCGACCCGGACCATGCCGACTACTGGGACTTTCAGCCGCGCGGCGGACGCAACCAGCGCCAGGTCGAGTCCTCCATCGTCGCCTGGTCGCTCTGGCTCAGCCGCGGCTGGCTCATGCAGCGCCTCAGCGCCGTTCAGGTTCGCCACATCCAGCAGTGGCTGGCGCTGTGCACCGAAAACACGCAGCACTGGAACAACTGGTCGCTGTTCACGGCCGTCAACCACGGCGCCCGCGTCGCCCTGGCGGAGCACGGCTTCGAGGGCGACCTCGACGCCATCCGCCGCGACCTGCTCATCGGCGACGAGCTCTACCTCCGCGACGGGTGGATGTGGGACGCGCGCAGCACCGGACTCGACTACTACAACTTCTGGGTCAACGGCTCGCACCACGCCTACCTGCGGGCCATGCTCCCCGACTGGGAAAACGCCACGCTCGACCGCGCCCTGCGCAAGCTCGAGACGCGCTGCGCCGACCTGCCTTTTTTCATCGACGCGGGCGGGCGCAACATCCTCTTCGGCCGATCGCTGCCCTACCGCTGGGGCTGGCTGAGCGGGCTCATGGCGTCCTACTACATCGGCCTCGAACCTGTCGACGCCGGGCTCGGTCGCGCGATGTTCGCCCGCAACATCGACGCCTGGCTGGCGATGGGCTCGCTCAACGAGCAGGGCGTCCTCCGCGAGCGCCTCACGCCCGAGGGCGGCGACGGCGGCCGCGACGGGTACATCAACTGCGGCCACCCGTACTGGGGCATGAAGGCATGGCTCTGCCTCGCCCTGCCGGACGCGCACCCCTTCTGGAGCAAGCCCGCCGCCGAGTTGCCGGTTGAGCAGGGCGACTTCGTCCGCCCCCGCCAGGGCCCCGGCTTCGTCATGCGCGGCCTCAAGCGGACCGGCGAGGTGCGCCTCTTCAACCTGCGCAACCAGGAAAACGCCAGCGCCCTCTACCAGAAGCTCGCCTATGCCACCCACTTTCCCTGCAACGCCGACACCTCGCGCCACCGCACCGTCTGGGACAGCCAGTTCGGCGTGCGCCTCGCCGACGGCACGGCCGTGCGCCCGCGCGTCCGCGAGGTCGACGTCAACGATGGCCGCGTCATGCACCTCGTCTGGGAGTTCGAGCTTGGTCCCGACAGCCTCGCCACCGTCGAGACGACGCTCACCGTCGATGGCGAGCGCTACCGCACCGAGCACGCGATCGACGTGGCTGGCGAGCCGGCCGCGGGGGCGCGCTGGGTCGAGGGCAGCTTCGCGCTCGGCCTCGCCGAGGATGAGCCCGTCGAGCTCGGCGGCGACGGCGACATGCGATGGGCCCTTGCCGGCGAGCGCGGCGCGGCCGTCGTCACGCGCCGGGGCGCGGGCTGGGAAGCCATGGCCCTGTGGCCGGACGAAGCGACCTGGCTGACGCCCGAGGAGGCGCGCTCCAACATCGTCCACGGCCGGGCGCTGCACTTTCTGCTCACCGCGCCGGTGCAGCCCGGGCGCGTGCGCCTCGTCGCCGAGCAGGGCGCCAGCGTCGAGGGCGCAGCCATCGTCGACGCGATGCGCGGCAGCGAGGTCACGGTGTGATGATCCCCTGGTAGATGAGCCCGCATGTCCCTGATCCCATCCAGCGACCGCACCTTCGTCCGCGCCGTCTCCGAGCTGGCGTACGCGAACCCGTTCCTGCCCCAGCGCATCGAGTTGGAGCGGCAGGCGCTCGGCGACGCATTCGACGCCGACGATGCCGACTGGAATGTGCGCGTCACGGATGGGGCCGAGCCGCGCAACCCGCTGCGCATCATGGAGCGTGCCGAGCCGCTGCTGGCATCACTGCGCGACCGCCTGGTCCAGGGCCGGGCCGCCAGCGACGCGGATTTGGCGCTGTACGAGGATTTGGCGCTGTTCGTGCTGTTCCATCGCTGGCTGGAGCGTTTCGACGCGTGGATCCACCAGTCGCTGGCCGGCCGCACACTCGACGCGGCGCGCGACTTCAATCGCTTCGAGGCCCAAGCCCGCGAGCTGCTCGAGGTCATGCCCGTGCAGTCGGACCTGGGCGGCGATCTGCAGCATCTCTTCGCCTGCCTGTTCCAAGTGCGGCGCGCGTTTCACCACATCGGCACGGGCCTCGTGGGTGTCGCGCGGCCGATGATCGAGCTGCGTGCCGCGATCTGGCAGTCGATCTTCACCCGCGACATGCGCCGCTACCGCCGCGGGCTCTACAGCCGCATGGCGGAGATCGCCACGCTCATCACCGGCCCCTCGGGCACGGGCAAGGAGCTGGTCGCCCGCGCGATCGCGCTGTCGCGCTACATCCCGTTCGACGGCCGGCGCTTTGAGCAGGATTTCGCGGCTGCGCTGTTCCCGGTGAACCTCGCCGCCCTCTCCCCGACGCTGATCGAGAGCGAGCTGTTCGGTCACGCGCGCGGCGCGTTCACGGGCGCCACGGGCGATCGCGCCGGCTGGCTGGAGGCGTGTCCGCCGCTGGGCGCCGTGTTCCTGGACGAGATCGGCGAGCTCGACCCCGGCTTGCAGGTCAAGCTCCTGCGCGTCCTGCAGGAGCGGACCTTCACCCGCCTGGGCGAGACGACAGCGCGTGCCTTTGCCGGCAAGATTGTCGCCGCGACGAATCGCGATCTCGCCGCACACATGCAGGCAGGCGAGTTCCGCGCCGACTTCTACTACCGCCTCTGCTCCGACATCGTGCGCACGCCCGCGCTGGCGGAGCAGGTCGCCGCCGAGCCTGCGACGCTTGCGATGCTCGTGGCTCACATCGCCCGGCAGGTCGCCGGCGAGCGAGAGGCGGACCCGCTGGCGGACGAGGTGCTGACGTGGGTCGATGAACAGCTCGGCAGCGCGTACGCCTGGCCGGGCAACGTGCGCGAGCTGGAGCAGTGCGTCCGCAACGTGATGATCCGCGGCCGCTACACCCCCACCCCCGCCACCCCCGTGCCCACGTGCGATGGTGCGGCCGACGGTTGGCTGGCGCGCGTAGAAGCGGGGGAACTCTCCGCCGACGAGTTGCTGCGCTGCTACTGCACGCACCTGTATGCCCGGCTTGGGCAATACGAGGCCGTCGCGCGCCGCCTCGGCGTCGACCGCCGCACCGTCCGCGCCCGCATCGACCACGACCTGCTCGCCCGGCTCAGGTAGGGTCCGGGGTGCGGACCTGCGTGCGTCGCGCCTCCCCCGCCTTGCCCGATCACGCCTCGGCGCCGACATCGATCGGCGGCAGCAGGCCCGCGAGCTGCTCGATCGTCCCCGCGTGCGCCGGGTCGCCCGCGAGGTTGACCGTCTCGCCCGGGTCCTTGTCATGGTCGTAGAGCATGCGGCCGACCACTTCGCCCTCCTCGCGAAACTCGCTGTAGCGGTAGCGGTCCGTGCGGACGGACTCGCCATGCGCCCACCGGCTCAGGGCGTGTCCACCTGGCGCGGCCGGGTCTTCGAGCAGCGGCCGTAGGCTCGTCCCTGCCACGTGCTCCGGCGTCGGCAGGCCGAGCAGTTCGCAGACCGTGGGGTAGATGCCGAGGTTCTCGACGACGCCGCGCGCCCGCCCCGCGCCGATGCCCGGGCCGGAGATCAGCAGCGGGACGCGCAGCGATGTTTCAAAGAGCGAGTGCTTGCACCACAGCCCATGCTCGCCGAGGTTCCAGCCGTGGTCGACCCAGAAGACGATGATGGTGTTGTCGGCCGCACCGCTCGCCTCCACCGCGTCGACCAGCCGCCCGATGAGCGTGTCGAGGTAGCTGACCGACGCGCGATACCCCTGGATCAACGTGCGGATCATCGCCTCGTCAAAGGGGCCGTCGTCTGGAATGTTGCGGTAGTTGCGAAGCTCGCCCGAGTTGTGCAGCGCCTGTGGCGGGCAGTCGCTGGGCGGGGACATGTCCGGCAGCTCGATGCTCGCCGGGTCGTACATCTCCCAGTAGCGCTTCGGCGCGAGGAACGGCAGGTGCGGCCGCGTGAAGCCCGCGGCAAGGAAGAACGGCTGATCACCACCCGCCAGCCGATCCAGATCCGCGGCCGTGCGCCGGACGACCTCGGCATCAGGGTAGGCGTCGTCATCGACGTCGCCGACCTCCCACGCCGGCCCGCGCGTCCGCGGCGCGACGCCCGCCGGCGTGCTGGCGCGCTGCTTGCGCCAGAAGGCGACGTTGTCGGCGTTGCGATAGCCGGGGAAGGCGTCCTCGAATGGGCGCGATGGCTGGGTCCAGCCGCCGACGCGGTCGTTGACGTGGTGCAGCACCTTGCCGTGCGTCACCGTCGTGTAGCCCTGCTGCTGGAGGTGTTCATGGAGGGCCAGCGCGTCGGGCGCGTCCTCCTCGATGCGCGTGAAGTGGGTGCGGAACCGCTGCGGCGTTGGGCGCAGGCCGGTGAACAGGCTCGCCCGCGACGCGCCGCACACCGGCACGGGGCAGTAGGCCCGGTCGAATTGCACGCCGCGCGCCGCCAGCCGGTCGATCGCCGGCGTGTGCATGTGGGCCTGGTCGTAGCAGTGCAGTTCGGGCCGCAGGTCGTCGATGGCGATGAACAGGAGATTCGGCGCGGTCGGCATGTTCGGCTCCCTGGACGAGAAGGTCCGCATCACGAGCCGGCCATGATATCGCACGCCCGGAAACCGCGCCGGGCGGCCTCCACGCTTTCCGTGGGCTTCGTGCCATGCCTCGCTGTCGTCGATGCCTACCAGGCGAAGTGGGCGAAGGCCTTGTTGGCCTCGGCCATGCGGTGGGTCTGGTCACGCCGCTGGACGGCCCGGCCTTCGTTGTTGGCGGCGTCCATCAACTCTCGCCCAAGCCGCTCGTACATTGGCTTGCCGCTGTCGGCGCGGGCGGCGTCGATGATCCACCGGTACGCCAGGCTCTGCTGACGCTTCTTGTTCACCTGCATCGGCACCTGGTAGTTCGCGCCGCCGACACGCTTGGAGCGGACCTCCACGTCGGGGCGCACGTTGTCCACCGCCCGGTGGAAGATCTCCAGCGCTGTCGGGTCGCCGTTGGACCGCTTCTCGATCTCGTCGAACGCGCGGTAGACGATGCGCTGGGCGACGGTCTTCTTGCCGTCGCGCATGATGCAGTTGATGAAGCGGGCGAGGTCCTTGTCGCCGCAGCGCGGGTCGGGCTTGAGCTGCGTGTTCGATGCGGTGATGCGGCCGGCCATGGTGGCGTGTCCTTTCTGACGGCTCATCCGCCCCGCGTCACGCGGCGGGGCCTGCTGTTCACCGCCAGCCCGGTGGGCCGGCGATTACTTGCCGTGGGGTGTCGGGTCGTGATCCCGCCCTTCGCTCGCGGACGCGCTCAGGACGGGGAAGGGGTTACTTGGTGCGCTTGACGCCGTACTTGGATCGGCCCTTCTTGCGGCCGTCGACGCCGAGCGTGTCGAGCGAGCCGCGGACGATGTGGTAGCGGACGCCGGGAAGGTCGCGGACACGGCCGCCGCGGACGAGCACGATGCTGTGCTCCTGGAGATTGTGGCCTTCGCCGCCGATGTAGGCGGTGACCTCCTTGCCGTTGGACAGCCGCACGCGGGCGACCTTACGCAGGGCGGAGTTGGGCTTCTTCGGGGTGACGGTCTTGACCTGGAGGCACACGCCGCGCTTCTGCGGGGCACCGTCGAGGTCGCGGACCTTGCTTTTGGGCCGGGGCGTGGAGCGGGGGTTGCGGATGAGCTGGTTGATCGTGGGCATGGGGCTCCTCGTTGCGTGAAGTCGGGCATTATAGACAGGAGGCGGCAGCAGATGCAAGGCTGCCGGCCCACGCCCCCCCCCCCCCCCCCCCCCCCCCCCCCCCCCCCCCCCCCCCCCGGGTAGGGTCCGCTGGGCGGACCTTCCCTCCGCCGCCCCCGCCCCGCCGAGGCCCAGCCCCGCGCCCGCCCCGCCCCCGCCCCGCCGCGGCGACTACCCACGCCCCTGCCGCGCCACTATCATGCAGCCCGCATTCCGCAATTTTAAGGATTTGAGCAGCATGACCGACGTCCGCTCTGCACGACACCCTGCCTCCGCCACCGCCGCCACGCCCGCCACCCTCGCCACGCCCACCTGGCCGCCCGCCGGCGTGCCCTACGGGGCGATGGTCGGCTCCGCCGCCAGCCCCGCCCGGGTCGGCCCATCCTCGCCCTACCAGCGCTACCGCGAGATGACCATCGACGAGCTGCTGCTCGAAAACCGCGTCATCTTCCTCGTCGGCGAGATCAACCACCAGTCCGCCACCGGCGTGATCATGCGCCTGCTCCACCTTCAGAACCAGAAGAAGGGCGTCGACATCAACCTCTACATCAACTCCCCCGGCGGAGCCGTCGACGACACGCTCGCCATCTACGACACCATCCAGTTCCTCGACTGCGAAGTCGCCACCTACTGCATCGGCAAGGCGATGAGCGGCGGCGCGATCGTCCTCGCCGCCGGCGCCAAGGGCAAACGCTACAGCCTCCCCCACGCCAAGGTCATGATCCACCAGCCCTACGGCGGGGTCTACGGCCAGACCAGCGACGTCCAGATCCAGGCGGAGGAGATCCTCCGCACCAAGGACGAGCTCAACGAAATCCTGGCGCGACACACCGGCCAGCCGGTCGAGCAGGTTGCCCGCGATTCGGAACGCGACAAGTTCTTCACCGCCTACCAGGCCAAGGAGTACGGCATCGTCGACGAGGTGATCGAAAAGACACAGTCGAGCGCCCAGACGCCGCCGAAGGAGTGATCCGCTGCGGGGAGGCAAGCGCGGGTAACCCGCGGGTCGTCACGTCCAAAACATCAAGGGGGTGATCATGGACGAAACGCGTGATCGGTGGGTCCCGCTGGTGCTGCTGACGGTCGGCGTGGCGGCGCTCGGGCCCGTGCTGGCGATCGTGATCGGGGTCGACGGCCGCCTGGGGCGTTGGATGCTGATCGGGGCGCTGACCTACCTGGTGCTCGGCACGGCGTTGGGAATCGTGGCGCTGCTGATCGCCGGCCACTTCCTGGGTGTGAACTATGGCCGCATCGGCACCGTCGCGCTGAAGCTGGCGGGGACGTTCGCCATGACCAGCGTGATAAGGGTGCTCGTCGCGCCGGTCGGGTGCATGGGCATGCTCATCACACTGGCAGTGTTTCTGGGACTCTTGCAGTACCTGTTCGAGCTCGAACCAGTGGACCTGATCTGGACGGCGTTGATCATCTGGCTGGTGCAGGTGGCGGCGTTCGTGCTGCTGACGAACTCGCTGCTCGCGGGCGGGTGACGACGGGGGTGGCGGGGCGGGGCGCGATGCCGGGCGGCAGGTTGTAGAATGGGCCCGTATGTCCATGTTTTCCTGCGTCCGATGCGGTGCCTGCGTTGGCGTGGCGCTGACCATTCTTGCCGTCGTGCTCGCGCCGTCGGTGGCGGGCGCGGATCCTCGTGAGCGAGCTGCCGTGTTCATCAGTGACGACCGCATCGAGACCGTGCGTGAGCGCATCGAGCAGCAGCAGGAGCCGACCTGGTCGGCGTATCAGGCGCTGCTCGCCCAGGCCCCCGCGCTGCTGGCGCATCAGCCCCAGGTGCCCGAGACGTGGCACGTGCCGGGGTTTTATCCCGACCCCGAGGGCCACCGCGAGGGCAAGGGCGGCCTGCAGGACGACGCCAACGCTGCCTACCAGCTCGCCCTGCTCTACCGCCTGACCGACGAGCCGCGCTACGCCGAGGCCGCGGCGCGCCTGGCGCACGCGTGGGCGGGGCTCGAGACGCTCAGCACCGAGGCGGACTCGACGCTGTCGTTCAGCTACCACTTCCCGGCTCTCATCTTCGCCGCGGACATGCTGCGCGGCAGCGACGCCTGGACCGATGAGCATGAGACCCGCTTCGCCCGCTTCGTCCGCGACAAGGCGGTGGGCATGAACACCATGGACCGCGCCAACAACTGGGGCAACTGGGGCCTGGTGCTCGTGCTGGCCTCCGCGGCGTTTCTCGACGACGACGAGCTGTTCGCCCAGGGCGTCGAGCGGTGGAAGCAGTTCATCGACGAGCAGATCGCCGACGACGGGCATCTGCCGCACGAGGTGGGACGCAACGGCGGCCGGGGCGAGCGGGGCATCTGGTATTCGCACTTCACGCTGATGCCCCAGACCCTCGCCGCCGAGATCGCGCGGGTGCGCGGCGTGGACCTGTACGACTACACGTCGCCGAGCGGGCAGACGCTGGCTGACGCGTTTCATCGTTTGGCGCCCTGGGCGCGGGACCCCTCGACGTTTCCCTACTACACCGCCGACGCGGCCGAGCATCCGCAGCGCGGGGTCGATTACGTCAGCTACTTCGAGATCCTGCACGCCCGCTGGCCCCATCCGGACGCGGCGGCGATGCTTGAAGCGCGTCGGCCGCTGACCGCCAGCCACAGTGCGCCCGTGCTGACGCTGACGCACGGCGAGCCGATCAGCGAGTAGCTTTTGAACGCTGCTTCCAACGCCTACAGCCCACAGCCGACACCAAGAGCTGAACGCGAACGGCTCACCGCTAAAGGCTCCCCCGGAACCCTGTCATGCAAACCCTCCCCGACATCGACACCCTCATCGACGCTGTGATCCCCGACATCACCGCGATCCGCCGCGACCTGCACGCCCATCCTCAGCTTGGCTTCGAGGAGGTCTACGCCAGCGAGACCGTGCAGCGCGAGCTGACGCGTGCCGGCGTCGAGTTTCAGGGGGGGCTCGCCGAGACCGGCGTCGTCGGCTGGCTCCTGCCCGAGGACGCCGCCGCGGCGCGTCGGCCGGCGGTCGCCCTCCGCGCCGACATGGACGCGCTGCCGATCACCGAGCAGACCGGCCTGCCCTACGCCTCGCGCCACGACGGGCTCATGCACGCCTGCGGCCACGACGGGCACACCTCGATCCTCATCGGCACGGCCCGCGTGCTCGCGCAGATGCGCGGCGCCCTGACCCGGCCGGTCAAGCTCATTTTTCAGCCTGCCGAGGAGGGCCGCGCGGGTGCGCGCCGCATGGTCGAGGACGGCGCGCTCGAGGCCCGCGTCGGCGGCGTGGAGGTGGCGCAGATATTCGGCCTGCACGGCTGGCCTCGCGTCAAGCTCGGCGATGTCTGCACCCGCCCGGGCCCGATGATGGCCGGCAGCACCGCCTTCGAGATCGACATCACCGGCCCCGGCGGCCACGGCGCCAGCCCGCAGGAAACCAGCGACACCATCGTCGCCGCCAGCCACGTCGTCGCCGCCCTTCAGACCATTGTTTCGCGCAACGTCCGCGCCACCGCGCCCGCCGTCGTCACCGTCGGCACCTTCCATGCGGGGCAGGCGGTCAACATCATCCCCGAGATCGCCCGGCTGACGGGGACGATCCGCACGCTCGACGGCAAGATCGACGCGCTCATCCGCCATCGCGTCCAGCAGGTCGCGGAGCATGCCGCGGGCGCGATCGGCTGCCACGCCGCCGTCCGCTTCCGCGACGGCTACCCGGTGGTCGTCAACGACGAGCGGGCCGTGGCGCACGTGCTGGCGATCGCGCGCGAGCAGGCGGGCGAGGCGCAGGTGCACATCATGGACAACCCGGTCATGGGCGCCGAGGATTTCGCGTTCTACGGCCAGCGGGTGATGTCCGCGTTCTATTACATCGGCGTCTGCCCGCCGGACCGCGACAGCTACCCGGGGCTGCACACGCCCATGTACGACTTCAACGACGACGCCCTGCCGCTGGGCATGGCGATGATGTGCCAGCTCGCTCTGCGCGAAGCGGTGTGAGGGGCGGGCGAGGGCCACGGATCGCTACGTCCGCGGGCTGCCGCGCACCGCGGGCACGCGCTGGCGCGGACGTAACTATTGTTGTATGCAGGCCTAACGTCGCGGGCAGGCTTCTTGAGCATGACCGTTGACATTCCGGGCGGGTGTGACACAATAGATCTACTATCGTCCGTGAGCACGGCTGTATGCCCGTGCGCCTGCCCTGAAGGAGGAGAAATCGATGCTCAGTGACGTGTCTCGTGCCGTCGGCGCGGTGGCTTTGGCTGCGGCGTTTGTTGTGAGCCTCACCCTGACGACGCCCGCGGCCGCGACACAAGGCGGACCCTTCACCGAGTGGGAGAACGGGCTGCCGAACGACCCCGACTTCTTCCCCCTCGGCGTCTGGGCCCAGGTGCACAGCCAGGCGGGCTTTCACGCTCAGATGGGCATGAACATGTACTGGAGCCTCGGCGGGTTCGGGTCGGTCGAGCAGCAGCTCACCGCCATCCGCAACGCCGGGCTCTACGCCGTCGCCCATCAGACCAGCGAGATGCGCAACCTCCTGAACCAGAACCACCACCTGCTCGGCACCGTCGTCGGGTGGATGCAGCAGGATGAGCCGGACAACGCCAAGAGCGGCGGCAACCCGTGGCGCTACATCCGTCCGCCCGAAATCCAGGACAACTACGACAACATTCGCCTTTACGATGATACCCGCCCGGTTTTCATGAACCTTGGCCAGGGTGTCGCCTGGGACGGCTGGCACGGCCGGGGCACCTACACCAACAATCCGCAGGACTACCCCGAGTACCAGAAGGGCGCCGACATCCTCTCGTTCGACATCTACCCCGCCCAGAGCACCAACGCCGCCACCGCCGGCGAGCTCTGGCGCGTGGCTTACGGCGTCAAGCGGTTGCGCGAGTGGACCGACGACGACAAGCCCGTCTGGAACATCATCGAAGCCTCGCCCATCAACACCGGCAACAACGAGGTCACCCCCCACGAGCTGCGCGCCGAGGCATGGATGTCCATCATCCATGGCTCGACCGGCATCGGCTACTTCGTCCACCAGTTCGGGGACGGCGGCCACACCAACTCGCTGTGGCGCAACGACGTCCTCCGCCCCGCCGTCACCGCGCTCAACGCCGAGATCACCGGCCTCGCCAGGGTCATCAACAGCCCCACCATCCACGATGTCGACATCGTCCAGGGCAATGTTCAGGACAGCATCGCCACCACTTACGGCATCCAGCGATTCGGCGCGATGCTCAAGGAGCAGGACGGCGAATACTACCTCTTCACCGTCCGCATGCGCGACTCCACGGGCCTCGGCGCCTTCCAGATCGACGCGCTCGCCGGCTCGAACTGGGAGGCCCACGTCCTGGGCGAGGACCGCACGCTCCCGGTGACCGATACCGGCATTTTCTTCGACCAGTACGGCGGCTGGGACACCCGGCTCTATCACATCGTTCAGGTGCCCGAGCCGACGAGCCTGACGCTCCTCGGCGTCGGGGGGCTCCTGCTGCTGCGACGGCGCCGCGCCCGGGCCTGCGAGTAAGGGGCCCATCCGCACCGCCATGCTCTGGCTCCGGAGGACGTGCGCGGCTGTGGCGATCGCGGCGCTGGGTGTATGGCTCGCGTCGATGTTCATCGTGCTGCAGGTCACGGGGCCGTGGCCGGGCGAGCATGCCGAAGTCCTCACCAGCACATCGACCGGGCTGGTGTCGATCCACATCCTTCGTCGGGAGGTGGATACGAACTGGCAGGCGCCGATGGAGGGCGGCCTGCCGCCGCGTCGCGAAACGTGGCGCTTTCGGGTTCGCGAGCCCTGGACCCGCAGCCTGCCAGCCAAGGCCGAAGCGCTGCGCGAGCGCGGCCACTCGCTCTGGCGCGAGATGCTGTACGAGTGCCGCATGGGCACCGGGCCGTGGTTCACAACCGGCTGGGGTTGGCGCGAGCAGCGCACCTTCGTGCGCTTCCCCGGTTGGATTCCCGCGGCGGTGTTCGGCGCATGGCCGGCGATCGCCGCCGGCCGCCGGCTGAAGCGCAGACACCGATTCCCCGTCGGCTGCTGCCAGGGTTGCGGCTACGACCTGCGCGGCAGCGCGGGGGCATGCCCCGAATGCGGAGGGGCGTAGGGTTAGAGCGCCTCCAACCCATTCGTAGCGGGTGGGGTGCCACTGACAAGCGGAGTCCGCGGAGCTTGTCAGTGCGAATTGCCGCCAACACTGACAAGGCCAAACGACCTTGTCAGTGGAGGAATTCGCGCCAACCCGCGGTAGCATAAAGGCATAAAGAAGATCCATACTTACGCTGGATTCTCCTCAACAGGAAGGACGTAAGTATGTACTCTAACGCCATGCTTATTCTCAACACCCCCGTGTGTCCAGCGTGCAGCGAATGCGTCATGACCCGCGAGTTTTCCGGGGTCGACCGGTGGGCAATGGTTGTCTCTCTCGTCCTGTTCTTTCCGCTCGCCATCTGGCTGTTCCTCACGCCCAGGCGGCTGTATTGCCAGAACTGCGGCAAGATGCTGGCGCCGCAACCGCCGAACTCCGCGTGAGGAGCCGTTGTCCTTCCTCAAGACCGGAGCTGACGACCGCTTCGCTCAACACACAAGGCGTAACCCCATGACCTGGCACCGCGTCTTCCTCATCGTCACCGGCTGCGCCCTCATGGGCCTGATCCTCGGCGGCCTCTTCGGCCTCGGCGCCGGCTGGATCGCGCCACAGTTCTTCAGCAAGCTCATCCCCGCCGGCCTCCTCCACCCGCACCACGAAATCGAGCCCCTCGGCACCGCCACCTTCCTCGGCGCCACCGTCGGCGTCGTCCTCGGCGGCGTGCTCGGAGCCTTCGCCGTCACCCTCCAGACCCTCGTCGACTGGCGCGGCGGAAACCCCAAACCCTGAGCCGTTCGCCGTCGCCCTCCGGCCGACGCGGGATGACGCCATGACGCAGCGCTGGTACAGCGATGAAAAAGCGCCCGGCGCACAGGCATCGCGCACAACGCCGCCTCGCGCGTTCTGCCGCTCCCCATTCTGCATTCTGAATTTTGAATTCGAGCGTCAGCGCTGAGCCATCTGCTGCTGGAACCAGTCGTGCGGGAAGTTCGTCTCGCCCGTCGTCTCGTCGCCGGAGCCGACGTTGACGTACACCGCGTCGCGCGGAATGTTGTAGCGCTGCTGGAGCTGCTCGACGAGCCATGTCAGCTCGCGGAGCTGCGCGCTCGTCAACCGTTCGCGGTCGATGTCGCCCACGAGGCAGATGCTGATCGCGTGGCGGTGAAACCAGTCGGCGTTCTCACCCGTGACGTAGTCGCCCGCAAACTGCCGGTCCCAGCGGAAGCCGACCTCGATCAGCCCGTCCTCCTGCCGCGTCCCGTTGTTGATGACGAAGTGATACCCCAGGCCCCCGCGGCCCATGCGCTCGTGCTCATCATTGAGCGTCCGCGACGAGCCGGCCAGCGTGCCGCTGTCGTGGATCACGATCGCCTGCCAGTCCGCTTCCTCGCCCGCCGTCTCGAACAGCACCTGCTCCGGCGTCGACACCCGGTTGATCGACTGCAGCGTGATCCCCGACCACGGCGCGACAGGCCCCGGTTCGAGGATCAACAGCACCCCGCTCGCGAGCGTCATCCCGCTCACCAGCGCTCCGAGCACGACCATCATTCGGCGATCCGGCACCTTGCTGCTCCGATAACTGCCTCCAGGCCAACCCTGGCTCCGGCTCCGCGCTGCCCGCGCAGCCCCCGCCGTGCGGTCCGGACCAAAGCTCCTCAAGCGTCATCGGCCAACCACCCCGCCACCTTTGAATTTCCGCGCTCCGCGCCCCCGCAATCGCCCCGTCGCGCACGATCGCAACGATCGGGCAAACCCAACGCCCCCACACCAGTCGCACCATCTGGGAAGATGGTGCCGTCCCGGCGCACCCACCGCGCGCGCACAAAAACCACGGCCGCATGCGCACGCCGGTCAGACGTCAAGTATTTCCGTCACAACCCCCCACCAACCTCAATAGGGCTCCATCGGCCGCAACCGGTCGCGCAACGACCGCCGCCCCCCGCCTGGCATCGCCTGGTGCCGCCCCATACCCCCCGCCGACTCGTAGCCGCGCAGCGACTGGAACCGCTCGTACGGGCTGTGCGGATCGTCGCGCGCCGACAGCGGGCTCGGCTGGCAGCCCCCGCCGAGCACCATCACCGCCGCCAGCACGGCCGCACCCACCCAGGCACCTCGTCTCCAATCGCTCATGCCCCGATTCTACGCCCGCCACCGCCGCCACACAAAAACCTGCCCCGTCCACGCGGCGCTTCCCCTTCGTCTGCTCCGCGCTCCCCGTGCCCTCCGCGAGAACCTTTCCCTGCCCCGCTAAACTCCCCCCATGCCCCGCCGCGAGCGCTCAACCCGCCCCGCCCAGCGCGATGCGGCCGTCCGCATCGTCGCCCGCCTGCGCGATGCTGGCCACACCGCCTACCTCGCCGGCGGATGCGTCCGCGACGCCCTCCTCGACATCGAGCCCAAGGACTACGACATCGCCACCGACGCCCGCCCCGAGCGCGTCCGCGAGCTCCTGCCCCGCAGCCGCGCCGTCGGCGAAGCCTTTGGCGTCATCCTCGTCTACCTCAGCGGCTGGCCCATCGAGGTCGCCACCTTCCGCGCCGAGTCCGGCTACGCCGACGGACGCCGCCCCGACGCCGTTCACTTCACCGACGCCGAGCACGACGCCCAGCGCCGCGATTTCACCATCAACGGCCTCTTCGCCGACCCCCTCGAAACCGACCCCGCCACGGGACGCGACCGTATCATCGACTACGTCGCCGGCCAGGCCGACCTTGCCGCGCACCTCGTCCGCGCCATCGGCGAGCCCGCCCACCGCTTCGGCGAAGACTACCTCCGCATGCTCCGCGCCCCCCGGTTCGCCGCCCGTCTTGGCTTCGAGATCGAGCCGGGCACGGCCGCGGCCATCCGCGCCGAGGCCTCCTCGCTGGCGCGCATCAGCCGCGAGCGCATCGGCCACGAAGTTGAGGCGATGCTGACCGGACGCCATCCCGCGCGTGCCGCCGCGCTCATCCAGAGCCTCGCGCTGGATGCCCCGACGCTGACCGAGCCGGCCGCCGACGTCCCCCTGCCGACGCTCGCGGCGCTTGAGGTCGCCGACGCGGGACGTTACCCAACGCGCCTCGCCGCCTGGATGATCGATCGTCACGCCGACGGACGCCCGCTCGCCGCCGCCGCCCGCTTCGCCCACGATGCCGGGCCCGTCGTCGCTCGCTGGCGCGCCGCCCTGAACCTGACCAACCGTCACCGCGAGGCCCTGCACCGCGTGCTCGACCTGCTCCTGCGCACCGCCGCTTGGCCCGAGCTGCCCGTCGCCCGGCGAAAGCGCCTGCTTGGCGAGCGCGACTGGCCCGAGGCGCGGGCCCTGCTCAGCGCCCTCGACGCCGACGACGCCTTGGCACGGATCGACGCCGATGCGCAGCCGCTCGTCCAGACCGGCCTCGCCCCGACGCCGCTCGTGACCGGCCAGGACCTTATCGAGCTCGGCCTGACTCCCGGCCCGCGCTTCGGGCAACTCCTCGAAGCGATCTACGACGCCCAACTCGACGGCCGCGTCACAACCCGCGACGACGCCCTCGCCTGGATCCGCCAACACAGGTAGGGTCTGCTGTGCGGACCTCCCAGCTCCACCGCGCAGCTGCGGCTCGCCGCTTCGCCCACCCCGCAGCACACCTCCGCCGCCGCTATAGTCTGCCCTTTGCCCCGCGCCGACCCATGGAAGAGTGGCTCACCCAGTTCGCCGCCAACGCCCCCTACGTCGTGGTCTTCGGCGTCCTGGTGCTCTCAGGCTTCGGCCTGCCCCTGCCCGAGGACATCCCGCTGCTGCTGGCCGGCTACCTCGCCGGCCAAGGCTACGCCGACCCCTGGATCATGTTCCCCGGCTGCTTCCTCGCCATCGTCGGCGCCGATCTGATGGTCTTCACCATCGGCCGCCGCTACGGCCACTACGTGCCCCGCCTGCCTCTGCTCCGCGGCTTCCTCACCGAAGCACGCCTCGCCCGCACCGAGCGCCAACTCCACCGCCACGGCGGCAAGTTCATCTTCATGGCCCGCTTCCTGCCCGGCGTGCGCACCGCCGCCTACTTCACGGCCGGCACCTTCAAGATCCCCTACTGGAAGTTTCTCCTCTTTGACGGCAGCGCCGCCGCCATCAGTGTCCCGGCCATCGTCTTCCTCGCCTACTTCTTCGCCCACGAGATCGACCGCGTCCGCGAGTGGGTTCAGGAGGGCCAGATCGCCGCCATCATCCTCGTCGTCCTCGTCATCGTCGTTCTCGCCGCCATCAAGCTCTTCTTCAAACGCCGCACCCAGCTCGCCGACCCCGACACCCCACCATCCCTCCACCCCGCCACCCCTCCAACCAACCCGCCGCGAACCGAACCACGCGGAATCAAGGAATTGGGGGATTAGGGATTGGGGATTGAAGACAGCTTCCCGAAACGGGTGCGACTGGTGGCTAGCCGCCAGTGCCTCACCCACGTGCACGGACCGACACCCCAATCCCCAACCCCCACTTCCCTCACGTGTAATGCAACTGCGCCGTCACCGTCCCCGCCTGGTCCGCACGCAGTCGCACCCAATGCGCGCCGAACCCCGTCGGAAACACGTACTGCCCATACCCTGCCGGCCCCGTCGTCAGCATCAACCCCGGCACAAACGACCCATCGCCCATGTAGTCGATCTCGACCACGATGTTCACGCCCTCGCCCGCGTCGTGCGTCACGTGCAGGCACTTGTGCTCGAAGCCCGTCATCAGGTACGGGTCTGACGGCTCGCCCGCGTGCACCGGCGTACGCCACCACGGCCCGCCCCAGCCCGTCGGCTTGCCGAAGCCCCACAAGTCATCGGTCTTGCCGAACCACAGGTTGGCCTGCGGCTGACCCACCACCGGGTTGGAGTCATGGATCGGCGTGGTCTGATCACCCGCCATCACCAGCAGGCCGTTCCACGACGCGAAATCGCCGATGATCCGCAAGTGCGTGCTGATCGGCCGCAGCCCCCACACCCGTCCGACATAGGTCATCGCCGGCAGCTCGTAGAACATCCCGCTCGCGTTCATCAGCCAGCGCTCGGACTCCACCTCCCGGATCCGCGGCCACTCGGTCGTCCACGCGTGCGTCTGCGTGTGCGTCGCCTTGGGGAAGCGGTACGTCATCCACCCGGTCTCGGGCAGGCGCGTCTTCAATATTGCCGACGCGCGGTCCTGGCCCACGGCGAAGATCGCAGGCCCAAGCTCGCCGGACACGCGCCCCTCGACCGTGTTGAACTGCGTGCGCTCGAGCACCTGCCACGTCTCGCCGTCCCACTCCGCGAGGCGCCCATCGCACTGGCTGGGGTCGTCGAAGTCCTTGGCGTAATAGCTGTTGTTGGCGACGATCAGCCGCCCCTGGGCGCAGCACGCGTCCTTGAAGTGGGCGTCCTTCTGCCCGCTGGTGCCCAGCTCCTCGGTCAGGTCGGCGAGCTGCCGCACCTCCAGCGTGTAGACGTCCGCCTCAAAGAGCTCGCCCTCCATGCCCAGGAAATACACCAGCCGATCCGGCTCGCTGAGGTGAAGCGTCGTCGCCGTCAGCCGCGTGTTCACGAGGTCCGTGAACGTTCGCACCGTGCCTTCGATGTCGATCGCGTGCGGGCCGATGATGAGCTGGTTGCTCGGCGCGTGAATCAGGCGGTTGGCGTACGTCCCCACGACGCTGGCGGGGTGCTTCGTCAGCGTCATGGCGTCGTCGAGATGGAAGAGGCCCGTCCCCGCCCCGGTGCCCATCTTGTGCGCGACGTAGGTGACGAACCACAGGCGATCCGCCCACGGCATGATCGCCCCGATGCCGGTCTCGCTCCGCCGCGGCAGGTGCTCCGCCTTCACGGCCGTATGCGGCAGCACCCCACTGATGTTCAGTCCCGACGCGTGCTTCTGCCATGATGCGTTCATCCATGCGTCTCCTCGATGGCCGGCCATGATACCGCCTGGGCAGTTTCGCGCAGCGTTCGTCTCCCCCTCGCCGCGCTCCGCTGCGCTCTCCGCGGTCCCCTGCGAGAACTTCCCTCACCCTGCTACAATCCCGTTTTCCCCGCGCGCAGGACACCGACCATGACCACCACGACGAACCACAAGCTCAACCGCTACTCCGCCCGCGTCACCCAGCCACGCTCCCAGGGCGCCTCGCAGGCGATGCTCTACGGCACGGGGCTGTCGCGCGAGGACCTCGACAAGCCGCAGCTCGGCATCGCCTCGATGTGGTACGACGGCAACACCTGCAACATGCACTTGAACGACCTCGCTGCGCGCGTCAAGGACGGCGCGCAGAAGGCCGGCCTCGTCGGCATGCGCTTCAACACCATCGGCGTGTCCGACGGCATCTCCATGGGCACCGAGGGCATGAGCTATTCGCTGCAGTCGCGCGACCTCATCGCGGACTCGATCGAGACCGTCATGGCCGCCCAGTGGTACGACGCGCTCGTCGCCATCCCCGGCTGCGACAAGAACATGCCCGGGTGCATCATCGCCATGGGCCGGCTCAACCGCCCGGCGCTGATGGTCTACGGCGGCTCGATCAAGCCCGGCTGCACCACCTTCGGCGAAACGCCCGAGCCCCGCGACATCGTCTCCGCCTTCCAGAGCTACGGGGAATACATCGCCGGCCGCATCACCGACGAGCAGCGCGACCAGATCGTGCGCAACTCCTGCCCCGGCGCCGGCGCGTGCGGCGGCATGTACACCGCCAACACCATGGCCAGCGCCATCGAAG